>NZ_CP054038.1:2400000-3000000 GCF_013282805.1 Microbacterium hominis | reverse complement strand
CCGCGAGATAGGCGCCGGATCCTCGACCGGCTCCACGCGAAAGCCGTCGAACACCGACAGGGCGTACCGCCACTTGTCGTTGACCGCGTGCGGGTACTGCACGTAGCGCTCGACCCACGGCACTCGCTCCATCACCTTGCCGGTGGCCGAGATGCCGGTGACGCGCGTCGCGCTCTCGATGTAGGTGAAGGGGAGGCGCCGGGTGGATGCCGGCACCAGCGCCGACAGCGCGATCTGCGCTCCGGTGCTGATGACGCGATCGATCCGGTGATCGCGCAGCGCCCGCTGGGCGATGCGGGTGTCCGCCATGACACCGGCGTAGTCGCGCGGCGGCCGGGTGGGCACGTGGTAGACCGTCTGGCCCTCGAGCAGCGACCGGCTCTGCGGGGTGTCGTTGGTCATCCACACCACGTCCTCATCCGCGACCCGCGGGGCGAGCATGGTCAATTGCGTGAGGTGCCCGCCGGAGATCGCGACCAGCAGCGTCGTCATGTCGCAGCCTCCTGCAGGGCGTTCCAGGCGAGCTCGGCGATCGCCTGTTCGCCGGCCACCGACGGGTGGAAGTAGTCGATGCTCGAGATCTGGTCGGGCGCGAACTCGTAGGCGTAGACGGCCCCGCCGTCGCTGACGCACGACACCTCGGCGGTGCACACCTCGGCGATGACGGCGTTGAGCTCCTGCGTGCGCAGTGCCACCGCGTCGCGCCGGGCCACGCTCTCCTCGTCGATGGCCTGGGCGTCGCCGAGCAGGTTGCGGCAGGAGGGGCTCTGATCCCAGCGGCCCACCGCCGTGGCATCCACATGTCCGATCTCCCAGAGCCGGTACAGGTCGGGGATCGACATGGCGAGGATCTGCGTGTCGGGCAGCGCCTCGTGGATCTTCGCGAGCAGATTGCCGTACGCGATGCGGAAGTTGTCCACCGTCGTCATACCGCTCACATCGGCGTCGCACACGTCGTTTCCGCCGAGCAGGATCAGCACGAGACCGGGGTCGGCGGCGATGACCTCGTCGACGCGGGCGAGCGCGTCGGCGACGGTGCCGCCGTCCTTGGCCTTATTGACGACCTCGGGGAAGGCGCCGGCCACCTCGCCGATGCGCATGGCGACCGAGCCGACGGCGGGATCGTCGCCGGTGGCCCAGCTCGCGGCGGAGCAGTGACCGGGCTCGGCGCAGGCGTTGACGCCGAGCGAGATCGAATCACCGAGCGCGCCCACCACGGTGACGTCGCTGAGTCCCGGCGCGGCGGGGATCTCGCTGAGGTCGACCGGGCCCGGCTCGGGCGCGGCCGCCGCACAGCCGATGAGCAGTGCCGCGCTCACGGCGAAGGCGGTCAGGGCGGTCAGCGCCCGCCGGGAGGTGCGTGCGGTTCGCGTCATGTCGGGCTCACCCTGCTCATCTCGTCTCGATTCCACGTGGCGGTGCTCGCGCGGGCGATCTCCCGCCGGGCCAGCAGGTTGGGCAGGGTCCAGCTCACGCAGTACACGCCGAAGGGCACCCAGAGCGAGGGATGCCGCACCACGCGCCGTACGAGATGGCTGCGGGATGCCGCGCTCGGCCCGTCGGCCTGCTGCAGGGTCGCGGGCAGCTCGGCGTTGCCCCGCGCGATGCGCACCGAGCGGCGCAGGTGCGTGCGCATGTCGGCGGCGCTGCGCACGGTGAACGAGTGGTCCGCGAGGGTCGTGCGCTCGGCCGGGAGGAAGAGCTGCTGCACGAACCGGTCGTCGGCGATGACCTCGGGCCAGCGCCCGAAGCGCGCGCGGCCGTCGGCCGAGAGCGCGTAGACGCCCGACCCGATGTGGCCGCTTCGGCGGTAGTCGCTGAGCTCCCAGATCCGGTAGTGCTGTCGCACGGCCCAGGAGGCGGCGGAGGTGTCGACGACCAGGCGCGGCGAGGCGATCTCGATGCCGTCGCGCTCGAGCGCCTCGGCCAGGGCGAACAGCGCCTCGGGGGCGATGCGCACGTCGGCGTCGAGGTACACCCGGGGAAAGGTCAGCGCCTCCTCGTCGCCCGCGTTGAGCGCCGCGATCTTCGACGCCGTCTCGACCTCGACAACGCGCACACCCTGGTACGACCGCGCCCGCGCGGCGGTGGCGTCGGTGCAGCCGTTGGCGGCCACCACGATCTCGAGCTCGTCTCTCCGGGAGTGTTCGGTGAGCGCGGTCAGCACGCGGTCGATCACCCCGGCTTCGTCGTGCGCGGGGATCACGACGCTCAGCGCGGCGCCGGAGCGGGCGGTCATGGCGTGCCCTCCGCGGTCGCGGACCCGGCGACGGGCGCGTCGAGGCGGGCGCCTTCCGGGCCGGCAGGCGCGGCATCCACCTCGGCAGCGAGACCCGCGCCGCGCGGGCGCCGCGGGGTCTCGGTGAGCACCCACGCGCCCACCGCGAGCAGCATCATGTGCACGAGGAAGGACTGGAAGAACCCGAACGCGTCGAAGAAGAACAGCGCCGCGCTGTAGCCGGCGAGCGACGTCGCGATCGTGAGGGCGAGCGAGGCGTGGCGCACCTCGGCCGCGTCGCGGAAGGCGAACACCAGCAGCATCACGACCGGCGCGAGCATGAAGACCGCGTAGCCGGCGACGCCGAGGGCGCCCGCCTCCATGAGCACGCTCAGCACCTGGTTGTCGAGGATGAACGAGTTCGCGTCGTCGCCGACGACGATCCGCGAGCCGAAGCCCTGTCCGAAGAAGGGCGCCTGCTGCACCTCGGCCATCGCCGGTTCGAGGTCGGCGAGGCGGCCGGCACCCCGCATCCCGGCAGAGGTGTACTGCGAGGCGATCAGCGTGTCGACATCGAAGAACGACAGCAGCATCGAGTCCACCTGCGCCGGCACGACGAACATCGCCAGCAGCAGCATCGGCACCGCGAACGCGACGATGATCCCCGCGATCTTCGGGCGCAGCAGCAGCGCGATGAGGAACATGACGCCCATCACCACGACCGCGGTGCGCGAGATCGCCGCGACGATCCCGCCGAACACGATCACGGTCGCCAGGCCATAGGCGATGCGACGGTTCCAGATGTTGCGCGGCCAGATGGCGTACTTGGCCAGGTAGATCAGCAGCGGGATGATCATGCACAGCATGACGGCGAGGGCGATGGGATGCTGCGCCGAGCCGTACGCTCGGTTGACGCCGGCGCGCGTGGCGTCGCCGCCGTCTTCGCGCAGCACCACCAGCGGCAGGAAGTTGGCGAGCATGAGGAAGACGTTCGTGCGGGCGACGCGCTCGATGATGGCGAAGAACGCGACGATGGTCGCCGACCACGCCAGCAGCATGAGGAAGCCGGTCACCATGCGCTCGCTGGTGAGCATCTGCCGCACGCTGACGAAGACCGACAGGAGCACGCCGAGCTGGAAGAAGCCGGAGAGCGACGTCGTCGCGAGCCCCTCCTCGACCAGGCGCGTGCCGTTGGCGATGAACGAGACGAGCAGCGTCGCCAGGAAGATCCCGAGCGGCCATCCGAACGCGATCGGGCGCCAGCGGCGCTGCCGGTCGAACAGGAAGGCCAGGCCCACCGCGATGATCGCGACGAAGATCATGAGCCGGTAGGCCTCGAGGGCGAACGGCAGCGGGATCGGCAGGGCGTAGCGGCGCGCCGGGATGAACATGATCGTCGCCGCGAGCAGGAACAGCAGAGCCGGCCAGGTGAACAGGATGCGGCGCAGCAGGATCACCAGCGACAGGCCCAGGAGCGCTGCGCCGGTCGCGATCGGCGGCAGGAGGATCACCGAGGCGATGACGATCGCCGCGAACAGCAGCGCGATTCCGGCGACGAGCAGCACGCGGCGGGCGGTGAGGGACGGGGGAGTGGATGCCGCGGGTGCGGCATCCACTCGGCCGGCGCCGCGCGCGGCGGCGTTCGCGCCGTCGGGTGCGGGCGTGGCGGGAGGGGTGTCGATCGTCACGGTGGATCCGTGGGAGCCGTCGTGTCCGGTGCCGGCGTGGCGCTACGCGCCCTCGCCGTCGTCGTCGCGGGGTGGCCGGTTGGCCCTGCGCGAGGACGCGCCCGTCGAGACCAGCTCGCGATCCTCCTCGGCGATGAGGTCGTCGAGCGGGAGCTCGTCGGCGGCGTCGGGGGTGGCCTCGGCGGGGCTCGCGGCGGCGGCCGCTGCGGCGGCCTCGGCCTTGGCCGCCTTGCGTCGCGCCGACTTCCCGCGGATGCCCGCGATCGAGAAGGCCAGCACCACGAAGGCGAGGAAGACGCCGAAGAAGGTCACGACGACGGGGATCGCCGGGTTCGACGAGTCGCCCTCGACGGCGGGGTTCAGGCCCAGCATCTCGACCTGCACCCGCTGCTCGGGCGCGATCTCCTGCGTGTCCTGCTGGGCGACCAGGTAGGCGACGAATTCGTCGGCGGCGGTCTGCGAGATCTCCTCGGCCCGTTCGGCCGTCGCGGCCGTGCCGACCGCCTCGAGCACGGGGAGATCGTAGCGGCCGGGGAAGCGCTCGTCGCCGGTGGGCTGGGTGGTGCGGCGCAGGGCCGAGATGGCCTCGGTCTCGTCGTCGAGCGTGCCGATGCTCGCCTCGACGGAGTCCTGCAGCGCGTCGCTGGAGATGATGTACGCGTAGACGAGCGCGTTCTCGGCGAGGTCGGTGACCTGCGGGTCGGAGGTGCCCTGCTCGATCGGAACACCGGGCACCTCGGCCTGGAACAGCGTCGAGGTCGGACTGGTCAGGAGCATGGTCGTGGCCGCGCTCCATGTCTTCTCCGCCCGGGGAGTCACCTCCCCGTTCACGACGGTGAAGCCGGCGAAGAACGCCGCCACCCCCGCCACGACGGCTCCGAAAAGAAGGAGCCACTTGTAGCCCCACAACACCTGCAGATACTTCGGAGTGTCCATCAGACACCTCTTTCCCTGTGTGGTCCGGGCGCGCGCGCCCGTGGATCCCCCAGCACCTCATCGGGCGGTCTTGCACCGGCTGTTCCACAGACCCCAAGGAACGACGGCCGACGTCGAGACGTGTCACCATCGTCGCCCCCGATTGTTAACTCCGCCACGTGCCAATGTTGCGCGGGTGTAAAGAGTGGGCGACATTCCCCCGAGCGGGTTGTGCCCCTCCCGCGCGCCCGCTCAGAGTGGGAGCCAGAACCGCGGGATCGCACGGGGACGGAATGCTCCCGCGGGGCCCGTGAGCGCAGCGGAACTGGGGGAGGTGGCGTTCTGGCAGTCCTGTACAGCTTTCCGCACGCCCTCGGTGCTCCGGGGATCGGCTGGACGGCATGGAACCAGGCCAACGAGCTCGTGCGCGCCGGAGTGCGGGTGCACGTGGTGGCGGCATCCATCGTCCGGCCGGTGGAGGGAGCGGCCTCGACGCGCTCGACCCTCGCCGTCGGCGGGCGTCGCATCCCGCACCGCGCGCTCGGCCGCGACCGCGCGCTGCGCTACCACGACTACGTCGCCTCTCTGCTGGTGCGCAAGAAGGACGTCGACGTCGTGCACGCCTGGCCGCTCGCGTCGGAGCGCACGTTCCTCGCGGCGCGCCGGCGCGGCATCCCGGGTCTGCGGGAGGTGCCGAACACCCACACCGCGCACGCGTACGAGGTGGTGGCGGCGGAGTACGCCGCGCTGGGACTGACCCCGCGCGCCGGAGCCAGCCACACCGCCGACGCGAAGCGCCTGGCCACCGAAGAGCGCGAGTGGGAGGCCGCGACCGCGCTGCTCGTTCCCAGCGACGCGGTCGCCCGCACGTTCCTCGACCGCGGGTTCGACCCGCGGCGGCTGCTGCGCACGCAGTACGGGTGCACGATCGCCGAGCTTCCGGCGCGGGATGCGCCCGGCGCGGCATCCCGTCCCTTCACGGCGGTGTTCCTCGGGCGCGGAGATCCGCGCAAGGGGCTCCACACCGCGCTCCGGGCGTGGCGCGACTCGGCCGCGGCGCAGACCGGCCGGTTCCTCGTCTACGGCGCTCTCGACCCCGACTACGCCGCCCATCTCGCCCCGCTGCTGGATCACCCCGGCGTCGAGGTGCGCGGGGTCACGACCGATCCGCTGGCGGCGCTCGCCACCGCCGATGTGATGCTGCTGCCCTCGATCGAGGAGGGGAGTGCGCTGGTCACGTACGAGGCGCAGGTCGCCGGGTGCGTGCCGCTGGTCTCCACCGCCGCCGGCGCCCTGCTCGAAGAGGGCGTCACCGGCCTCACGCACGAGGTGGGCGACGTGGCCACCCTCACCCGTCACCTCGATCTGCTCGTCGCCCAGCCCGAGGTGCGGGAGACGATGAGCGCGGCTGCACAGGCTGCGGCCGACCAGCTCAGCTGGGCCGCGGCGGCCGAGCGCCTGATCGAGGCCTACGAGGTCGCGGCCGCTCTGCGCGATCCTGCCCGGGGGAGCGTGCGCGACCATGCCCCGGCCTGAGGATGTCACGCTCGCGATCTGCACGCGCGAGCGACCCGAGATGCTCTCCACCGCGCTCGCCTCGTTCACCTCGGTGACCCCGCCCGGGGTGCAGATCCTCGTCGTCGACTCGGCATCGACCACCTGGCGCACGCGCGAGGTCGCCCGCGACGCCGGCGTCGACTACGTGCGCACCGACGTCAAGGGCCTCTCGATCGCGCGCAACGTCGCGCTGGAGGCGAGCTCCCGCCCGATCATCGTCTACACGGACGACGACTGCGCGGCCGTCGAGGGCTGGCTCGACCCCTTCCTCGCGCAGTTCGACGACACGGGTGTCGGGTGCGTCACCGGCCGCATGCTCGACCACACCCTCATCGGCGCGGGCACCTCGCGGCCCTCGCGTCGCTTCTCCCGCACGATCGAGGGACTGGATGCCGGACACGGCGCGATCATGGGCTTCCGCCGCGAGCGGGTGGTCGCCCTCGGGGGCTTCGACCCGGTGCTCGGGGCGGGACGCGCGCTCGCCGGGGCGGAAGACCTCGACATCTTCTGCCGCATCCTCGACGACGGCGCCGCGATCGTGTTCGACCCGGCGTGCGTGGTGCACCACGTGCACACCCGCGAAGGCGGCGCGTACACCGAGCTGCACCGGGGGTACGGCCTCGGGCTCGGCGCGCTGGCAGCCAAGTGGGTGCGCATGCACCCGCGCGTGGGCGCGACGATGATCGCGATCGTCGTCAAGCGCACGATCTCGCGGGTGTGGCGGTTCCGCTCCAACGCGCGGCGCCGCTCGGCCGACCTCGCGATGCTGCGCGGGTTCGGCCGGGGCGCCCTGACCGCCATGCGCTTCCCGCTGACCGGACGGGTGTTCGTCGACGAGCACCCGCCGGAGCCGATCACCCTGAACGTGTCGACCTCCTCCGGCGGTGATGAATCATGAACGGCGCCCCTGCCCGCACGGCCGAGCTGATCAGCTCGCTCGACGAGAAGTACGTGGCCAACGAGGTGACGTTCGCGGCGATGCAGGCCGCGGCGACGGTGATCGTGGATGCCGCCGCCCTGCGCGGCCCGGACGGGACGCTCGATCGCGCAGCGATCCGCCGTCGCATCGAGAAGCTCAGCTGGTTCGCCCCGGCGATGCGCCAGCGCCTCGTGTACACGCCGCTGCGCCTCACGACCCCCGCGTGGGTGCCGGTCGCGGCGATCGACCTGGATCACCACGTGCGCTTCCGCGACGGCATCGAGCCCGACGACCCCACCCGCGTGGAGCTGTTCACGGGGCGGCTGAGCCCCACGATGGACCTCAAGCGACCGCTGTGGGACCTCGAGTTCGTCGAGCTCGACTCCGGCCGCGTCGCCGTGATCATGCGGTACCACCACGTCGTCGGCGACGCGCTCTACGGCCTGCGCATCGGCGAGGTGCTGGCGGGGACCGCGCCGCTGGCCGACCCGCCGGAGCCCGGGGATGCCGAACGCGCCGCGCTCGGCATCCCGCCGCGCGGCGGACTCGAGGTGCTGAGTCTCGCGTTCGCGCAGTGGCGGGCGCGGCACGACGGCGTCGGCGCGATGTGGCGGGCGTATTCGCGCAAGCCGTTCCGCATGCGCCTTCGGCGGTGGGGCGGACGCCTGCTGCGGCCGCTCAAGAACGCGCTTCTGCGGCGGTCCGGCACCGTGGGCGGCGCCGGCGCCGGGCGCGTGTCGGCGTACGGTGTCGTCGACCTCACCGGCGCCACCAAGCGGGCGTACAAGCTCGGCGGCACCGTCAACGACCTCGTCGCGGCGGCCACCCTGCACGCGATGGCCGCGCAGCGGCCCGGGCGCGAGACCGTGTCGCTGCTGGTGCCGATCTCGCGACGCGGTGCCGGCGACGACCGGGTGCGCAACGCCATCAGCGTCGTGAAGGTGAGCGTGCCGGGGTCGGCGACCCTCGAGGAGATCGTGCCGAGCGTGCGTGCGCAGGTGCAGTTCGCCGTGGATGCCGGCGGCTCGGTCGTCGAGGGTCCGGCCGATCAGCTGGGCTACGCCACGTCGATGACGTGGGGGATGGCCGAGCGCTTCTTCGCCGGTGCCGCGGCGGTGCAGACGGTCACGGGGTGGCCGGCGGGCGACCCGCGCGACGAGGTCGCGGTGCTCGCATGCGCCTACCGCCGCGACCTCGTGATCAGCGTGACCGTGCGCGACACCGTCGACCTGCCCGCGCTCATGGCATCGCTGCGCGAGGCGCTCACCTTCGTGCCGGCGCCCGCCGCGAAGCGGGCCGCCGCGTGAGCCGGGGGCGCGACGCGCTGCGGTCGATCCTGGACTGGCGCACGTACGCGCAGGCCCTGCGGCTCGCGCACTTCAGCAGCTACTCCTTCGTGCGGCAGGTGCGCCTGCTCCAGCGGGGAGAAGGCGTGTCGATGGCCCCGAACGTGTCGTTCCGCAACGCGGAGCGGATCACGATCGGCGCCGGCACGCACATCGGCGAGTTCAGCCTCCTGTGGGCGGGCAACTCGAGGGGCCGTATCGACATCGGCGAGAAGGTGCTCTTCGCGCCGCATGTCATGGTGACGGCATCCAACTACGGGATCGAACGCGGACCCGTGCCCATCATGGATCAGCCCAAGGTCGAAGACGACGTGGTGATCGGCGCCGGAGCGTGGCTCGGCGCGAATGTCGTGGTGCTGGCGGGGGTGACGATCGGCGAGGGAGCGGTCGTCGCCGCCGGCGCCGTCGTGACCAAGGACGTTCCTGCGTTCGCGATCGCCGGAGGGGTTCCGGCACGCGTGATCGGCGAGCGCCCGTCAGGGGGAGACGAAAGGGCATGAAGTGGGGACACGATGGGGGGGCCCGGCATCGCACCGCCGGGCTTCTGGTCAGCGCGGCGATGGCCGTCGCGCTGCTGGGGGGTGGTTCCGCGGCCGCATCGGCGGCGGAGCCCGCGGGCGACTACACGGTGAGCTTCCGCTCGCCGGGCGCCCTCGACGCGGCGATCGCAGGCCTGTCGACGCCGCCCGACGCCGTGTACACGAGCGTCGTCAAGGGGTTCTCCGGGTCGCTGACGTCGGCCGAACTGGCGGCGCTGCGCGCGTCGTCGGGGGTGCGGGGGATCGCGGCCAACACGGTGGTCACGGGCGCGGCGCAGACGATCACGCCGGCGATCGGCACGGTGGAGGCCGATCTTCCTCCGACGAGCGCGCCCACGGCCGGCGCCTGGGGCGGCCCGGGCCTCGTGATCATCGATTCCGGCGTGAGCGAGCACACCGACCTGAACGTCGCACGGCAGATCAACTGCTTCGACACGGGCGATGGAACGGATGCCAATGGACACGGCACCGGGGTCGCGGGCGCCGCGGCGGCGATCAACAACACGGTGGGACTGGTCGGCGTCGCCGCGGGCGCGCCGATCACGTCGGTGCGGGTGCTCGACAGCAAGCTGCAGGGGACTCTCGCCACCCTCATGTGCGGGCTCGAGTGGGTCATGGAGAACCACGAGCGCTACGACATCGCCGTGATGAACATGAGCATGCAGTTCAAACAGCCCGATGACGGCGACTGCGGCTTCACGAACGGCGATCCGATCCACCAGGCGATCTGCGCACTCGTCGATGACGGCGTGGTGATCGTCGCCGCGGCGGGGAACTCGACGCGCGACCTCGCGGAGTACTCGCCGGGCAACTACGACGAAGTGATCACGGTCACCAACATGGCCGACTACGACGGCCGGCCCGGCTCGCTCGCCCCGCGCGCGTGCACGGAGTCGACCGCGCCCGCCGATGACAACATCAACCCGAAGAGCAACTGGGCGGTGTCCGCCGCTGATCGTGGACACACGATCGCGGCGCCCGGCACCTGTCCCTACACGACCAAGAAGGGCAATCGGTACGGCTACATCGCCTCGGGCACCTCGATGGCGGCTGCCGTGATGTCGGGGGTCGTCCTGGCGTGCTTCGACGAGGGCTCGTGCGCCGGCCGCACCCCGGACCAGGTGTTCGACGTGCTCGAGAGCCAGGCGCAGACGGCGGCGACCACGCGCGGTCAGCGGTTCGGTGGCGATCCGCTGAGCCCGGTCTCGGGCCGGTACTACGGCTGGCTCGCCTCGACCGTGCCGTCGGGGTCGGCGCCTCCGATCACGCCGACGCCTAGTCCGACGCCGAGTCCGACGCCGACGCCGAGTCCGACGCCGAGTCCGACGCCGAGTCCGACGCCGACGCCGACGCCGAGTCCGAGTCCGACGCCCTCTCCGAGTCCGACGCCCACCCCGACGCCGACGCCGGCGCCGGACACGCAGGCGCCGACGGCCGTGATCACGTCCCCCACCAGCGGATCGACCGTGTCGGGCAACGTGACCGTGGTCGTGTCCGCGAGCGACGACGTCGGCGTGACCGGCGTGACGCTGTGGTCGGGCTCGACGCGCCTCGGCACCCTCGCGCGGCAGGCCGACGGCACCTGGCGGGCGACGCTGCCGTCGGCAAACTATCCGAACGCGACGTACCCGGTGCACGCGCGGGCCACCGACGCCGCCGGCAACACCGGACTCAGCCCGACGATCACCCTCACCCTCCGCAACTGATCTCCCCAGGATCTTCGGGGGTCGCTGCGTGCGGCATCCACTCGTGTGATGTCGCAGTACGTGACCCCCGAGGGCGCGGCGGATCGGGGTGGGGTGGTTTGTGGGGCGCGTCGTGCGGCATCCACTCGGGTGATGTCGCAGTACGTGACCCCCGAGGGCGCGGCGGATCGGGGTGGGGTGGTTTGTGGGGCGCGTCGTGCGGCATCCACTCGGCTGGCGCCGCAGTACGTGACCCCCGAGCGCGCGGCGGATCGGGGTGGGGTGGTTTGTGGGGCGCGTCGTGCGGCATCCACTCGGCTGGCGCCGCAGTACGTGACCCCCGAGGGCGCGGCGGGTCGGGCGGGGTGGTTCGTGGGGCGCGCTGCGTGGCATCCACTCGTGTGATGTCGCGGCAGGTGACCCCCGAAGGCACGGCGGATCGGGCGGGGTGGTTCGTGGGGCGCTGCGCGCGGCATCCACTCGTGTGATGTCGCAGCAGGTGACCCCCGAAGGTCTGGCGGATCGGGGCGGGGTGGTTTGTGGGGCGCGTCGTGCGGCATCCACTCGTGTGATGTCGCAGCAGGTGACCCCCGAAGGTCTGGCGGATCGGGGCGGGGTGGTTTGTGGGGCGCGTCGTGTGGCATCCACTCGTGTGATGTCGCGGCAGGTGACCCCCGAAGGCACGGCGGATCGGGGTGGGGTGGTTTGTGGGGCGCTGCGCGCGGCATCCACTCGTGTGATGTCGCAGCATGTGACCCCCGAAGGTCGGGCGGATCGGGGTGGGGTGGTTTGTGGGGCGCGCTGCGCGGCATCCACTCGTGTGATGTCGCAGCAGGTGACCCCCGAAGGTCGGGCGGATCGGGGCGGTGTGGTTCGTGGGGCGCTGCGCGCGGCATCCACTCGTGTGATGTCGCAGCATGTGACCCCCGAAATCAGCGGCGCGCGGGCCCGCGTAGGATCGAGCGATGGGCAACGACGACGCGATCCCGGAGGCCGGCTGCGGTGACGCGTGCGGCTGCGGCGCTCCGTCGCGGGAGCAGTTCGTCGCGCTCACTTCCCGAGTGGATGCCGCGCCCACCGCGCCCGCGACGGGCGGCCGTCACCGCATCGAGCAGGCCCTTGTGCCGGCCGGGACGTTCACCATGGGCGACTCGTCGGGCGACCGCAACCCCGGCGACGGCGAGGTGCCGCAGCACGAGGTCGAGCTCGACGGCTTCTCGATCGACGCGACCTCGGTGACCAACGACGACTTCGCGCGCTTCGTCGCCGACACCGGGTACCGCACCGAGGCGGAGACGTTCGGCTTCTCCGCGGTGTTCCACCTCGCGCTCGCGGCTCCTCCCGGCGACATCATGGGCCCGGCCGCGGGCACGCCCTGGTGGGCCGGCGTCCGCGGTGCGGACTGGCGTCATCCGGGCGGTCGCGACTCCGACCTCGACGGTCTCGGCGACCACCCGGTCGTGCACGTGAGCCACACCGACGCGCTGGCGTACTGTGCCTGGGCGGGGCGGCGGCTTCCCACCGAGGCGGAGTGGGAGTACGCCGCGCGGGGCGGACTGGAGGCGCGCACGTATCCGTGGGGCGACGAGCGGCCCGACGCGGGCGGCACGTGGCGCGCCAACATCTGGCAGGGCGTGTTCCCGCGGACCAACACCCTCGACGACGGCTACCTGACCACCGCGCCGGTGCGCACGTACGCGCCCAACGGGTACGGACTGTGGCAGCCCGTCGGCAACGTGTGGGAGTGGTGCGCCGACTGGTTCGATCCGGGCTACTACGCGATCTCGCCGCGCCGCAATCCGACCGGACCGCCGCAGGGCCAGGCCCGTGTGCTGCGGGGCGGCAGTCACCTGTGCCACGACTCGTACTGCAATCGCTACCGCAACTCCGCGCGCTCGCAGAACACCCCCGACTCGTCGATGGGCAACGCCGGCTTCCGCACCGTCGGCCTCTGAGGCCCGCGGTCTCGCCCCACCAGGTGCCGCAGGTCAGCGTCCCGGGTGCTCGATGCGCTCGGCGGCGACCTCGGCATCGCGCAGCTCGGCCGGGGTCGCGGCATCCATTCGGAGCCCCTCCTCGACGAGCGCGGACTCCGCGGGCGAAGGCGCGTCGGCCGCGGCATCCTTCCCGCCCTTGGGCTTGCGCATCTGCTTCACGAAGCCCATGATCTGCGCGAAGTCGCGGCGGTAGGCGGGGATCAGCAGCAGCGGGCCGAGCACGAGCACGCCCGCGGCGCCGCCCACGAGGATCTCGAAGATCGCGATGAGGTCGACCGCGCGGGTCGCGGCGAAGGCGGCGCCGAAGGCGAGCAGCGCGAACACCAGCGGGCGCAGCACCGGGTAGATGATGTCGCCGGCCTTCACGAACGTGCCGCGGATCGCGAACGCGAACCCGGGGATCAGCAGCAGCGCCGACAGCACGCCGTAGGTGACCGTCAGTCCGACGATGCCGCCCCACCAGATGCCGAAGACGAAGCCGGCGACCACGAGCGGCCGCGCGACCAGGTCGTAGAGGAGCTGCTGGTGCGAGCGGCCCATCGTGATGAACAGCCAGCCGCGCACCTTGCCGATGCCCTGCGCGATGCCGGCGATCGCGAGGATGCTGAAGAGCATGGCGGCCTCGTCCCACCCCGGGCCGAGGAGGATCGCGAACAGCGGCCCCGAGATGGTGGCGAGGATCGCGTACGTCGGGAGGGTGAGGTAGCCGATCACCAGCAGCGCACCGCGGATGTACCGGCGGTAGCGGTCGGCGTCGTCCTGCAGCTTGCTGAGCACCGGCAGGGCGACGCGGCCGATCGGCCCGTTCAGCTGCTGCAAAGGCATGAGGAAGAGGGCGTAGGCGCGCGAGTACTGGCCGAGCACGGCAGGGCCGAGCTGCTGGCCGATGATGACGGTGTCGGCATTGCGCTCGATGTAGTTCAGCAGCTCGGCGCCGAAGATGCTCCCGCCGCGGGTGACCAGAGGCACGACATCCCGATGGATGCGGGGCCAGCCGGGCGACGGACGGACGGCCGCCCACAGCATGACCAATCGCACGATGATCCCCGTGCCGACCAGCAGGATGAGCGCCCAGTACCCCCAGCCGAGGAGGCCCGCGGTGATCGCCACGATCACCCCGCCCACCATCGACACGACGTCGATGCGGGCCAGCATCGCGAAGCGCAGCTCCCGCGTCGCGCGGGCCTGCAACGGCATCGACAGTCCGTTCACGATGAGACTCGGCGCGATGACGAGGGTGATGAGCACCAGCTGCGGCTCGTCGTACAGCACCGCGATGAGCGGGGCGCACGCCGCGAGGATCGCTCCCATGAGCGTGCCGAGCCCGAGGGCCAGCCAGAACAGGCTCCGCCACGCGCGCTCCGAGATCTCCCGCGCCTGGATGATCGCGCCGGTGAGCCCGAAGTCGCGGACGAGGTCGATGATCCCCGAGATCGCGGTCACCATGGCGACCAGGCCGAAGTCCTCGGGCGAGAGGAGGCGCCCGAGCAGCATGATCGCCGCCATCTGGATGAGCGTCTTTCCCCACATGCCGCCCATCGTCACGGCGATGCCGCGCGACGCGCGGTGCGCGAGGTTGCCCGGAGCGCTCATCTCATCCCTCTCGGGTCGTCACGTCATGACCAGATCTTCTTCAGGTACGCATCGGTCGGGGTCGGGGTGAGGCGGTCGAAGTCGGCGGCCGTCCACGAGTCCATGCCGGTGTCGACCGTCCATCTGCCCGAGGCGACCGGGTTCCGCGAGGCCGCGTCCGCGTACGAGACGCGCGTGTTCGACACCGTGCCCCACTGGCTGCGGTACATCGACCCGAAGATGTAGGAGTCCTTCGCGTGGAGCTGTCCGGGCTCGCCGATGCCGTTGATCGCCTGGGTGAGCTTCGGCGTGTCGGCGTTCGACGGCTTCGGGTAGCGCACCCGCATCGCGGTGGCCTGCGAGGTGAGGATGCAGTGGTCGACCGTGAGGAAGGGCGTTCCCTTGTTCGGGTCGTCGGTGCGCATCCCGCCGATCTGGAGCGCGCAGTTGAGGGAGCCGAAGAACGTCGTGTCGCGCACGGTCAGACCGCGGTACCAGCCCGACCCGTACATCTGCAGGCTGTCGACGTGGTCGTCGGCGCCCGTCGGGCGGAACACGGGCGCGCAGTAGCATCCCTCCCACACGCAGTCCTTGATCACGCAGCCCTTGCCGGCCGCGTATCCCAGCGGATCGGCGATGTCCGCCTTGGCGCCTGACATCACGATCTCGTACGCGCCGCAGCCGGTCGTCGTGGCCCCGTACGAGGAGGCCATGCGCAGCCCCTTGCTCATCTTCGACTGCGCCCACGCGGTGCGCGTGCAGTTGGTGAGGAGCACGTCGGTGCCGTCGATGCGCGCGAAGGTCACGCCGCGCACGTCGCGCAGCCGCGCGGCGTCCCCGATCTTCACCGTGCCCCAGCCGTCGCGCGGCGAGACGAGCACGTTCTTCGTCCACGCGGCGTTGCCGACGTTCTGCAGCACCGCGGTCGAGCCCGAGGAGGCGCCCACGCCGGGAAGGGTTCCCGGTCGCACCGTGATGTGCACGCCTGCGGCGGCCTGGCTGGAGGTGACGGCCTTGATCGCCGTGGCGATGGCCGACCACGAGCACGCCACCTCGACCACTTTGGGGATCGTCTCACCCACCCACGGCGTGTGGGAGGGCCAGTGCGTGCCGTTGGGGCCGAAGGAGCGGATCACCGCCGGCCGCGCCGAGAGCGCCGCGGGCGACCCGATCGTGGGAGTGGAGGTCGACGTCGGTGTGGGAGTGGATGCCGTCGGAGACGGCGCCGACTGCGCGGTCGGCTCTGCAGCGCACGCAGCCAAGGCAGCCGCGGGTGCGGTGGCCAGGGCCAGGCGCACGAAAGCCCGCCGGCTCAGCGGATTCGGTTCTCGGGTGCTGGTCATGTCACGCCCCTTTCATCATGGGTGGCTGCTGGATCGGGATCTGTGGGACGGGCATCGGCGTCCGCGCGGTGCTCGGCGGCCGGCGTCGTGACCGGCGTCGTGACCGGCGTCGTGGCCGGCGTTGTGACCGACGTTGCGGTCAGCGGCCGCGGCGGGCGCGCCGGCCACGCGAAGAGGATGTTCAGCGGGGGCGCGAGGCGAAGCATCCACACCGTCGCGACGCCCGCGCCGAGGCCGCCCGCCATCCCGCACACCAGCGCGATCCAGGCATTGCCGGTCAGGCCGCCGAGGGCGACTCCGGCCGATGTGGGCCACCAGTGGACGATGTAGAAGACGAGGCTGTCGCGGCCGACGGCGCGCAGGGGGCGGAAGGCCCGCAGACCGCCCCAGCGCCGGGCGAGCACGATGGCGATCACGATGGAGCCGGCGGCGAACGGGGCCGAGAGCGCGCTGTAGCGCAGGCCGACGCCGAGCGCGGCGGCCGCGACGGTGCCGAGGGTGAGGATGACGCCGCCCCACAGCACCCAGCGTGCCGCGACCGCAACGCCCGCCCACAGCACGGACTTGGCCGTGAGAACCCGCTCGAGCGATCCGGGATGCCGTGAGAACCACACGCCCACCATGAAGAACGCGAGCAACAGCGTGAAGCGGCGAACGCCGAAGTCCGGCACGATCGCCGCCGCCAGCAGCGCCGCCCCCGCGATCCACAGTGGCGGGACGCGGGCCGTGACCAGGGCGATCAGGTAGAAGAAGAACAGGTCGTAGAGGAACCACAGGTGCTCGACCGGGTCGTACAGCGGCAGCAGGAGGTCGGCGGCGCTGACCGTGTGCTCGGTGACGCCGCCGATCACGCCCTCGCGGAGTCCGAACGCGTAGAGCAGTCCGATCGCGATCGCCGACCACACCAGGTACGGCCAGAGCACGCGGCGCACCTTGCCGGCGGCGAACCTCTGCCACCCGCGCGCCAGCGACGGGGCGACCAGGAGTCCGGAGAGGAAGACCATGAGCGGCATGCGCGCCGGTGCGAAGACCGTGTTGGCGATCCACGCGGCCTCGGGCGCTCCCAGCGCGCTCGTTCCCGTGAACAGCACCGCGTGGTTGAACACGACGAGCACGATCGACGTTCCTCGAAGGACGTCCATCCATTCGATGCGGGAGACCGGAGGAGCTGCCATGAGCGCCGGGTTCCGTTCGCGGTGCGACCCGGTCAGGCCCTGCGACGTCGCTGGAAGGCGGTGCCGACGGCGATCGCGATGAGGGCGGCGAGGCCCGCGCCGATGGCTCCGGTGATCGTCATGCCGGTCGCCGCCAGCGCACCCCCGCCGCCATCGCTGGAACCTGCAACGGGGGTGCCGCCGCTGGCGGTCGGGCTCGGCGTCGGTGTGACCACGCCGCCCTGCGGGGTGGGCGTGACCGTGGGGGTGGGCGTGACCGTGGGTGTCGGAGTCGGTGTGGGCACGCCACCCTGCGGCGTCGGCGTGGGCGTGGGCGTGGGCGTCGGCGTCGGCGTCGGCGTCGGCGTCGGCGTCGGCGTCGGCGTCGGCGTCGGCGTGGGCGTGGGCGTCGGCGTCACGGTCGGCGTGGGCGTCAGGGTGGGCGTGGGCGTCACGGTGGGCGTCGGTGTCGGCGTGATGGGAGGCGTCGGGCCGGGCTCCGTGTCGCAGCCGATGAAGGTGACGCGAGGGTCGGGATAGCTGACCGTGCCGGTGGTCCACACGGGCGTGGTGTCGGACGCCGTCGCGAAGCCCCACGCGATCGCGGAGGCCTCGGCGAGGTTGGCGCAGGTGTGCGGGCCGAGCGTCACCGAGTACGTGCGCACCTCGCCGGCCTCGTATCGGCTCGGACCGAACGAGTAGACCGTGCCGTCGGGAGCCGTGACGGATGCCGATCCCCACGCGGGCACGTCGGAGAGGTTCTGGGTGAAGACGTCGATGTCCACTCCCGAGGTGGTGAACTCCAAGGTGACCGATACGTCACCGACGATGTCGGCCGCGGCCGGGAGCGCGCTCGTCACGGCGAGTGATCCGCCCAGGATCGTCGCGGCGATACCGGTCGTGATGGAGCGTCTGCCTACCGCCTTCATGTGTTCCCCATTCCCATCGTCCGCACTGCTGCACGATCCCCACCGCGGGCGGGGCAAGAAAAACGCTCGGCGCCGATCGAATGACACCGAGCTTCATCGCCCACCTGAGGCCACGCTATTGCCGCAGCGCCCGCCGGTGGTTACCGCAGCATTTCGCTTCGGTTAAGCCCTGCCGAGATCTGCGGAGCCCTGCCGAGATCTGCGGACGGTCGGGTGGTCACCGCAACAGGGCGGCGCCGCCCACGATCGCGATGATCGTCGCCACCAGGATCAGGGCCACCCCCACCGGCATCCCTCCGACGTCCTTCTCCCACCAGCGCTGATGAACCCTGCGTCGCCGCGACCGTCTCCCCATGTCGCGATGGTAGGGCTCCCACGTTGCGCCGCGGTAACGCGCCGGCGCGGCTGCGCCGACTAATCGAGCGTCACCGCACCCCACGCGGGCGTCACGAGCGCCCGCACGGCTTCGCATCCACGGGCGATCACGATGACCTCCGCGCCGGCGTCGTCGCGCTCGAGTACGAGCACCTCGAGGGGCTCGTCCACCTCGCAGTCGAGCGCCTCGGCGAGCGCCTCCTGGCCGAGCGAGGTGAGCGTCAGCACGCCCGCCTTCGCGTCGTCGAGCACGCCGGGCGTGAGGGTGCTCCCGGCCGCGTCCTCCGGAGGATTGGCGGCCCAGACGAACAGGATGACCCCGACGGCTGCGACCACGGCGCCGATGCAGATCGGCCACACCGCGTTGCGCCACCGCCGGCTGAGGTTCGTGTGGGCGGCCACTTGCACGAGTCGGGTCACGATGCCGTCGATCGTCTGCGCGCGGGCCTGGGCCGCTCTGTCGGCGTCGGTCTGCGTGCCCGTGTACTGCTCGATCGCGGTGCGCCGCTCGGTGATCGCCGTCTGATACGCGGACTGCAGCGTGCCGACGCTCTCGTAGCCCATGAGCAGGAATCTGTCGGTGCGGGCGGCCTCAGTGCCCACCGGCGGCTTCGCGTGCGCCAGCCGGGACAGGCTCATGACCGGGGTCGTGGCGACGAGCACGCTCGCGACCAGCACGGCGATCGTGCCGAGGCCTGCCAGCACGCCGCCGGTTACCGCGACGGTGAGGCGCTCGCTACCCGCCGAGAGTTGCCCGATGCTGCTCAGCTGCGTTCCCGCGAGCAGGAGCGCCCCAATCGCGCCGAACGAGACCGTCAGCCATTTCGCGGTCTCGCGGATGCGATCGGACGCGGCCTGGATGCCGTCGCCGCTCGCCGGCGCGTCACCCATCGGCATCCACCTCCCGCAGGATCACGATGTAGTCGGCGCCGTCGCGTTCGCCGAGCAGCTCCGCGGTCGCACTCAGAGCGGACTCGGCGTCGCCGGGGGCGACGTTCACCGACAGGCGACGGATGCCGGCGGTTTGGGCGTCGAGGGCGTGGGAGATGAGCCCGCGCAGCCGGACGATGCTCGAGCCGTACCCGCCGCCGAGGGTCGGGAACGGGTCGGTGTCGTCGGATGCCGCGAGCATCGACTCCGCGGGCACGATGCCCGACGGGTGCTGGAAGATCGGAACGCCGCTCAGCGAGTACGAGCGGCCCCCGCCGTCTCCTCCGATGAAGTGGATCTCGTTGCCCATCGCACGACCCCCCGGCTCGATGGCGCCCAGCGTAGCGGAGGGTGCACGCGGGTGTCAGCGGGCCGCGTCGTAGGTCGCGCGGGCCGCCTCGATGCGCGGCTGGTTCGCGAGCGCCCAGTCACCCAGGGCGATGGCGTGCCCCAACAGGGTGGTGCCGAGGTCGGTGAGTTCGTACTCGACGCGGGGGAACCTCGGCGTGCACGGTGCGCGAGACGAGGCCGTCGCGCTCGAGTTGGCGGACGGTCAGGGTCAGCATGCGCTGGGAGATGCCCGGGATGTGCCGCTGCAGCTCCGAGAAGCGGAGCCTGCCGCCGCGGAGGGTGGCCACGACGAGCAGGGTCCATTTGTCGCCCACCCGCGCGAGCACCTCGCGCACGCCGCTCGGCTCGGGGGCGCCGTTCGGCTGAGCCGCACCGCGCGGCGCGGCGCGTCGTTCAGTCCGACGTTGCCTTCCCGCGCCGGCGCCCATAGCCTTCTCCCAACGACTGGGGAAGGGCGTCGATGACCGACGATGAGGGAGCCCGCCGATCGAGCGCGCCCCTGCGCATCGGTCTGTTCGCCGACGGGGACTTCTCCGATCCGCGCACGAACTCGGGTGTCGCCGCCGGGATCCTCGGCGGGCTGCGCGCTCAGCCCGACGTCGATGTGGTCTTCGCCGAGAGCACAGCCCCCACACGGCTGCAGAAGATCCTGCTGCGCGCCCTCACGATCCGCCTCCCCGTCGCGCGATGGAAGTCCGCTTCGCGCCAGAACAGCCTCGCTCGGCGATGGCGGTCCCGGGCGCGCGATGCGGTTCTGACGCGGAATCCCGATTCCGTGGACACGATCGTCCATGTGCGGAATGTGTATGAGCCGGCCGCGGTGCCGTATGCCGCGTTCATCGACAGCACGTTCGAGATGGCGGGAGCGTGGCGCCCCTGGCGGGTGTCAGCCCGGGCGCGCGAGGCGGAGGAGCGGTATCTGCGCGGCGCCGACGAGGTCTTCACGGCGGGGCGCGCCGCCCGGGAGAGTGTGATCGCTGACTACGGAGTCGATCCCACACGCACGTTCGCCGTGGGCGGCGGCGCGAACCTCCTCCCTTCGGAAGAGCCGCACCGAGACGCCTCGGCGGACGCGCCCCTGCGAGTGCTGTTCGTGGGACTCGACCTCGAGCGCAAGGGCGGCGACGTCGTGATCGAGGCGGTCCGGCGCTGCCGCGCCGCTGGTGTCGCCGTCGAGGTCACGATGGTGGGGCACGACGGACCCGCGGGGGAGGGGATCACCTGGGCCGGGCCGATCTGGGATCGCGCGGAGCTCGCACGCCTGTATGCCGTGCACGACGTGCTCGCCCATCCCGCCCGACATGAGCCATATGGCCTCGTCGTGCTCGAGGGGATGGGGTTCGGTCTGCCGGCCGTCGTCTCTGATGTCGGGTCTCTTCCCGACATCGTTGATGACGGCTCGACCGGGCTTGTCTGCCATGTCGACGCGGTGGAGGAGTTCAGCGAGGCCATCACCCTCCTCGCGGAGAACACCCAGATGCGTCGGGAGATGGGGGAACGGGCATCTCAGCGCGCACGCACCGAGCACACGTGGGATGCCGTTGCTCGTCGCCTTACGGCTTCGCTGCGGGAGGCGCGGGAGCGTGCAGCGCCGTCGCGGGAGCGCACCGCAGGACGCGCTGCGGCCACGCGGAGGGCGACCGGGGACCGCCTCGCGATGACCGGCTACTACTTCGCGAACACCGCCGTGCTCGGCCTCGCAGCGCTGCTTCTCATCCCCGCCCTCGTGCTCGCGGCGTCGCCCGACCACTGGGCGCAGATCGCGATCGGGCAGGCGGTCGGAGCGGTCTTCGGAATCCTCGTGGGGATGGGATGGACCACGGTGGGCGCAGGGCTGATCGCCAACGTCTCGCCCACCGACGCGGCCGAGGAGTACCTCTTCTCCCTGTACGCGCGCGTGGTGCTCTTCGCCCTCGTCTCGCCGGTCGTCGTGTTCGCGACGCTGCTTGCGACCATGAATGGGGGAGTGGATGCCGTCCTCGCCGCCCTCCAGATCGCTCTGACCGGAATCGGGCCGGGCTGGTACTTCATCGGGCGCGGTCAGCCCCGGCAATGGCTGCTGATGGACACCGTGCCGCGCGCGGCCGGGAGTCTCGTCGCGATGGCGATCGCTTTCACGACGGGGTCGGTCACGGCGGCGATCGGTGCCACGATCGTCGCGCTCCTCGTCGGAACGGCGCTGTCGACGTTGCTCATCGCGCGGACGGGAGAGTCCAGGGCTGTCCGATGGCGCGCGGGGTTCGGACCACGGCCGTTCGCGGCGAGACTGCGTCGCCAGTCTCCGCTCATCGCCTCGGGGCTGGTCTTCTCGGCATTGATGGTGCTGCCGCTCGCGCTCGTGAACGTCCTCCTGCCGTCCCTTGTGGCGAGCTTCGCGCTTCTGGACAAGATCCAGCGCCAGGCGGCCACGGCAATCTCGCCGATCGTCCAGATCGCGCAGTATGCGCTCGCGAGAGGCGATCTCTCGGACTTCCCCGCTCGGCTGCGCGCAGTGGGGTTCCGCTACTTCGGCGTCACCGCCCTGATCAGCGTGGCGTTCGTCGTCGCGGGTCCCCTGCTGGTGCGTCTGCTGGGCGCCGGGCAGATCGAGGTGCCGTTCTCCGCGATCCTCGCGACGGCCGCGGTGATCGCCTTCACGCAGTTCGAGCAGTTCGCAACGCGCGCGATGCTCGGCAATCTCGGCATCCTCGCGCCGATTCCGTGGATGTCGGCGCTGGGCGCCTTGATCGGCCTCGGTCTCCTCGTGCCCGCGGGTTCCGCCTTCGGTGTCACGGGTGTGCTGTCTGCGATCGCACTCGGGCTCCTGGCGGCCAGCATCGGCGACGTCGTCGCCTATCGTGTGGCCACGCGCGACCGTTTCGCCGTGAGGAACTGAGCCCTCAGCCCCGCACCGCGCCGGCATGATCGCGGTACCAGGCGATGGTGCGCGCGATGCCCTCGGGGAGGGGGATCGAGGCCCGCCACCCCGACGACTGGAGCTTCGACACGTCGAGCAGTTTCTGCGGGGTGCCGTCGGGCTTCGACGTGTCCCACGCGGTCTCGCCCTCGAAGCCGACGGCATCGGCCACGAGCGCCGCGATCTCCCGGATCGTCAGGTCCGAACCGGTGCCGACATTCACCTGCTCCGGGCCGTCGTAGTGCTCCATGAGGTGCAGCACGGCATCGGCCATGTCGTCGACGTGCAGGAACTCGCGGCGCGGCGACCCGGTGCCCCAGTTCGTCACCGACGCCGCCCCCGAGCGCGCGGCCTCGTCGTACCGTCGGATGAGAGCCGGCAGCACGTGCGAGCCGTTCGGGGAGAAGTTGTCGTTCGGCCCGTAGAGGTTCGTCGGCATCGCCGAGATCCACGGCAGCCCGTACTGACGGCGCACCGCCTGCACCTGCATGATCCCGGCGATCTTCGCGATCGCGTAGGCGTCGTTCGTCGGCTCGAGGTGGCCGGTGAGCAGCGCGTCCTCGCGGATCGGCTGCTCGGCGAACTTCGGGTAGATGCACGACGAGCCGAGGAACACGACGCGCTCCACGTCGGCGGCGAGCGCGGCATCCATCACGTTCGTCTGGATCCGCAGATTCTCGCTCAGGAAGTCGACGGGATAGGTCGAGTTCGCCAGGATGCCGCCCACCTTCGCGGCGGCCAGCACGAGGTATCGCGGGCGGGCCGCTGTGAGGAACGCGAACACCGCCTCGCGGTCGCGGAGGTCGAGTTCCGCGGAGGTCCGCCCGATGAGCCGGGAGAATCCGGCCGCCTCCAGGCGCCGCCACACGGCCGACCCCACGAGCCCGCGGTGTCCGGCCACGTAGACGGTCGCGTCCCGGTCCAGCGCACCCGGGGCGAACCCGGCAGAGCTCACGAGGCCGCCCAGGAGGCGAGTTCGACCCGGTGCACCCAGGACGGACCGCCGTCGAGCGCGGCGATGTCGGCATCCACCATCAGCCGCGCCAGTTCGAGCCCGTCGACGGTCGCCTCCCATCCGAGCCGATCGAGCGCCTTCGAGGCGTCGCCGATGAGCGCGTCGACCTCGAGGGGTCGCACGTAGCGCTCGTCGAAGCGCACGTAGTCCTGCCAGTCCAGCCCGACATGTCCGAACGAGGCGGCGAGGAAGTCTCGGATCGTGTACCCCACGCCGGTGGCGAGCACGTAGTCGTCGGGCTCGTCGGCCTGCAGCATCCGCCACATTCCCTCGACGTACTCGGGCGCGTAGCCCCAGTCCCGCACGGCGTCGAGGTTGCCCAGGTACAGGTGGTCCTCGAGCCCGGCGGCGATGCGTGCGACCGCGCGCGTGATCTTGCGCGTGACGAAGGTCTCGCCGCGGCGCGGCGACTCATGGTTGAAGAGGATGCCGTTCACGGCGAACGTGCCGTACGCCTCGCGGAAGTTGCGGGTGATCCAGTAGCTGTACAGCTTCGCGGCGGCGTAGGGGGAATGCGGATGGAAGGGCGTCTCCTCGTTCTGCGGCGGGGGCGAGCCGCCGTAGAGCTCAGACGAGGATGCCTGATAGAAGCGCGTCTCGATGCCGGCGAGCCGCACCGCCTCGAGCATGCGGATCACTCCTGATCCGGTGATGTCCGCGGTGTGCTCGGGCTCATCGAACGACACGCGCACGTGCGACTGCGCGGCGAGGTTGTAGACCTCGTGGGGGTGGATCTGGGCCATGAGCGTGACCAGGCGCGTGCCGTCGCCCAGGTCGCCGTAGTGGAGGAAGAGCCTCGCGTCGGGATCGTGCGGGTCGACGTAGAGGTGGTCGATGCGATGGGTGTTGAAGGTCGAGGCTCGCCGGATGATCCCGTGCACCTCGTATCCCTTCGCAAGGAGGAACTCGGCGAGGTAGGAGCCGTCTTGACCGGTGATCCCGGTGATCAGCGCGCGCTTGGTCATGGGGTGACCTTGATCTCCATCCGTGCGGGGGCGGCGCTGGTGCGGGGGCTTTTCGCGGGTGCCTTCTGCAGACGGCGGAGAACCCCCAGGAAGGACTCGATCGCGTGGTCCTCGTCGAGCACCGCGTGCACGTAGGCGAGGCCCGCCTTGCCCATGCGCCGTGCGCGCTTCGGAGATGCCGCGATCTCGAGCGCAGCGTGCAGCAGAGCCCACGGGTCTTCGGCGGGGACCACTACGCCATCGCCGGCTGCCCGCACTTCGCACGCGGTGACGCTGTCGGCGTCGGCGGCGGCGATGACCGGGCGACTGGCGGTGAAGTACGAGGTGAGCTTGCTCGGCACCGACATCTCCGAGACCCCGGCCTTGTGGTTCACGAGCAGGATGTCGGCGCTGGCGAGCGCGGCGGCGAAGGCGTCGTCATCGAGCAGGTCCATGAAGGTGACCGTCGGCAGACCTGCGGCGCGCTCCTCGAGGTCCTGCCTCACCGCTCCGTCGCCCAGGAGCACGAACCGCACGGGATCACCGCGCTGGGCAGCGAGCCGTGCGGCTTCGACGACGTGTTCGAGGCCCTGCTTGGCCCCCATGCTCCCGGCGTGGAGCACGATGGTCTCGTCCGGCGGCCATTTCAGCGCGGATCGCGTGGCGGCGACATCCACGTTCCGCGGCGGGTCGATGTGAGTCCAATTGCGCACGACATCGATGCGGGCGGGATGGATGCCGAAATCGGCCTCCAGCCGTTCGGCGAAGCGGTCGTGGATGACCACCACCCGGTCCGCGCTCCGCAGCACCCAGCGCTCGACGCCGAGGACCACGTCGGTCAGACGCCGCGAGGTGAGCTGAGACTCGGCCAGCCCCATGCCGTAGAGGTCCTGCACCCACACGACGAACGGTGTGTGCGGGTGGGTGATGCGTGCGCGCAGACGGCAGACCATCGTGGCGAACAGGGCGGGTGAGACCGAGATGATGGCGTCGGGATCACCCCAACGGGTGAGGGCCTGGCGTAGCCCGAACGAGAGTTCGGACATCATGCGCCAGACGCCGCGCGGCCGGCGGGGAACGTAGTGCCGCAATCGGCGCACCTTCACGCCGTCGAGGGACTCGTCGTGCGTCCAGCTTCCATAACCTGGGGCGATATCCCATGCCGGGTAGTGCGGATGTGCCGTCAGTACTCTCACATCGCACCCATGGGCGACGAGTCCTCGCATCAACGATGCCGTGTACGGAGCAATCCCAGTCTGCTCCGGTACATAGTTGATCCCCAGTGCGAGCACCCGCGTCTTCGCTGGTGTCATTGCGCCATCGTGGCACATTGGTGGCTGTAATTGAATGAGGAATCTGTTACAAATTGCGGCAGGGCCTCACCCGAACCCGCGGAAGGCGACGATGTGACAGACGTGCCCGTGATCGACCTCTCCCAGGCGCCGGGAGAGCGCCAGGCGTGGGGCCGCGCACCCTGGGTGGTCTATCTCTGGGCGCTGTGCGAACTGCTCCTGGTGACCAACCCGCTGCAGATCAGTTCCGGTCTGCGCGTACGCGTGCTCCGCGCGTTCGGCGCCGACATCGGGCGCGGCGTGATCTTCCGCCCGCGCACGCGCGTCAAGCACCCCTGGAAGCTGCACATCGGCGACCGCTCCTGGATCGGCGAGGGGGTGTGGTTCCACAATCAGGACGAGATCCGCATCGGCCGTGACGTCGTGCTCTCGCAGGAGACGTTCCTCACCACCGGCAGCCACGCGCACCGGCGCGATATGGCGCTGATCACGCGCCCCATCGTGATCGAGGATGGCGCCTGGATCACCTCGCGGTGCATCGTGCTCGGCGGGGCGCGGGTGGGAGCCAGCGCGCTCATCGGGCCCGGCACGGTCGTCGACGGCGAGATCGCGCCCAACACGATCGTCAAAGCCGCGCCCCCGATCGTCGTGGGAGAGCGCTTCGCACGGGAGGCTCCGACCCGCTCGTGAGGATCGTCGTCGACATGGTCGCCGCACAGGCGGGCACCGGGGGGCCGTACACGCATGCCCGCGAGTTCATGTCGGCGTGGGCGGCGGAGTTCCCCGACGATGAGATCATCCTGGTCGGGCCCGAGTGGGTCGATGAGATGCGACCGGATGCCGGCCGCTGGCGCTTCGTGCGCCATCGGGGCGCATCGACGCTCACCCGGCTGCTGGGCCACCAGGTGCGCGTGCCCTGGGCGGCGCTGACGTCGCGCGCCGATGCGACGCTGACGACCCTCCCCATGATCGGCTACGCCAAGACGGTCAAGCGCCGGTACTGCTTCGCGCACGACTGGCGGCACCTTCAGAAACCCTCGGAGTTCTCACGGGCGCAGCGGCTCTACCGTCGCCGGTGGCTGTCGTCGGTGAAGGCGGCCGATGTCGCCTTCTGCATCTCCCGCAAGACGCTCGATGAGACGCGCGCGCTGGTGCCCGGCGCGCATCTCGCGCTCGCCGAGAACGGGTGCGACCATGCGACCCGCTGGCCGCAGACGCGCGACCTCGCGCCCGATCGCGTGCGCGACGTGCTGCTCGCGTTCGGGCACCGCAACAACAAGCGCCCCGACCTGGCGATCGGGGCGCTGCCGACCGTCACGGCCGATCTCGACCTCGTCGTCGTCGGCGCGGCGGGGGAGCAGCGCACGCGGCTCGAAGCGCTCGCCCGCGAAGAGGGTGTCGCCGACCGGTGCCGCTTTCCGGGCTTCGTCTCCGATGACCAGGTGCACGCCCTCTACGCGCGCGCGGCGGCGGTGCTGCTGCTGTCGAGCGACGAGGGGTTCGGGCTGCCCGCCGGGGAGGCGCTGGCGCTCGGCATCCCGGTCGTCGGGACCACCGACGGAGGTCTGGCCGACGTGTTCGGCAACCGGGTGGGCCTGGCCGAGCCGGATGCCGACGCGGTTGCGCGCGCGATCGATGCGGCTCTCGCCGCGCGTCCCGAACCCGCCGCGGATCTGCCGACCTGGGCGGCGGCGGTGCGCACCGTGCGCGATGAGATCGGCCGTCACGCATGACGGCTCGGCCGCGGGTGCTCTGGGTGACCAACGTCGCCTCGCCGTATCGGCGCCCCGTGTGGGAGGCGCTGTCGGAGCGGTTCGATCTGACGGTGGCGCTTCTCGAGACCGCCGCGCACACCCGCGCCGACGGACGACGCGGCGCCGACTGGCTGGATCCCGGCGCGTCGGCGTACCGGGTCGAGCACCTGACGACGTGGCGCGTGTCGGGGGGCGAGAACGCACGGTTCGCCGTGCTCGGGTGGCGCGGCGTGCGCGCGCCCCACCCCGCGGCGGTGCTCGTGGGCGGATGGGACCAGCCCGGGTACTGGCAGCTCCTCGTGTGGGCGAAGCTGCGTCGGGTGCGGGTGGTCGGGTTCTACGAGTCGACGCTGCTCACGAACCGGCACCGCTCGGGACCCATCGCCGCGGCGAAGCGATGGTTCTTCCGCCGCCTCGATGCGATCGTCGTGCCCGGAGAGGCGGCGCGCGAGGCGGCTGTCGCCGCGGGCATGGATGCTGCGCGCATCCGCATCGGCTTCAATGCGGTCGACGTGGAGGCGTTCCACGCCGCGGCCACCGCCGCGCGGGCGGATCGGTCGCTGAGCGAGCGGAGCGAGACGAAGCGCGCCCCACGCTCCGCCGATCTCGTCTACGTCGGCCAGCTCATCCCGCGCAAGAACGTCGACGGGCTGCTCCGGGCCTTCGCAGCCCTCCCCGGGACGCCCACGCTGCGCATCGTCGGGGCCGGTGAGAGCCAGGGGGCGCTCGCCGCCCTCGCCGAAGCGCTCGGTGTCGCCGAACGGGTCCACATGATCCCGTTCGTTCCCAACCGTGACCTCGCCGCCCTCCTCGCGACCGCCCGGGTGCTGGTGCTGCCGTCGATCGAGGAGGTGTGGGGACTCGTGGTCAACGAAGCACTCGCGGCCGGGCTCCACGTCGTCGTCAGCGACCGCGCGGGGGTCGCCCGCTCGGTGCGCGGCATGCGGGGAGTCACCGTGGTCGACCCCTCACGGGATGAGCTCCTGCGGCAGGGCCTGGAGCGCGCGCTCGCCGACGCGGCGAGCCCGATCGAGCATCCCGAGATCCTCGCCCACACCCCCGCCGCGTTCGCCGGGGTCTTCGCCGACGCCCTGGTGCCGACCGCATCGATGACCCGGCGGTGAACCCACGCCTTCGACTACGAGAGGGACCGTCGTTTCAGCTCGTCGGGGGGTTCTTCGATGAACCCTTTCATTGCGAAGAGCAGCGCCAAGGGCCAGTAAAGATAGCGCTCGACGATCGCGTTGTTGAGGACCCCGAACGCGAGCACACCGAGACCAGTGATCACGAGGATCACGAGCCACGGGTCGACAGGACAAAGGGGGCGCCTCACGAGGGGCACCGCGAGGGACCCGTAGAACACGAGGAAATAGACGATGCCGCCGCTGGTGAGAACGATAAGGGGCACCATCTCGCCGATCCAGGAGGCAACGCCGACGCCGAAGAGCGGACTCTGTCCGAACCACCTCCATGCCGTGTCGAGCGCCACCAGCCGGAAGCCGGTGCTCTCCGCGCCGGCGGGGTCGCCGAACCGGGTGGTGGCGAGGATCGGACCGGCCACCAGCAGTGCTACCGCGACCATCACCGCGCCCGCCGGGAGCAGCCAGGCGCGCCAACGCGACTTCACCATGACGTACGCCACGCTTACGATCACAGATGCCGTGCCGATGAGGAGCGCGGCACGCGATCCGCTGAGGTAGACGGCGAGGATACCCAGCACGGTAGATGCGATCGCGAGCAAGCGGACGAGTCGCCGTCGCGAGAGGGTCAGCAGCACCAGGATCGGGAGCGCGAGCGCAACGGATTGACCCAGCGAGTTCGGATGGTTGGCAAAGCCGTTGGCGCGCGGCGAGATGATGTGGAACTGGAAGGGCAGATCGGCGACGCCCAGATAGTGCTGGGCGATTGCGAACGCCGCGCTGACGGCTGCGCCCCAGGCCCACCACGCGCCCAACCGACGCAGATCGGTCGTTCGCTGTTCCGCGCCGAAGTAGTTGGCGACGAGGAGCGCGACAACCGTCAGCGAGAGGGCCATCCGCGCGACGAGGAGGAGCGCACCGGACAGTTCATCTCCGACGGCGGTGCCTGCTACGAACCGGCTCGCGTTCTTCGAGCCGATCAGCGGGTGGTCGAACACCACGAACCCGATCGCGGCGTAGACGGCCAGCACGACGACCGGGATGACCGACCACCACTGCACGATCAGACGCCACCGCCGCGTGACGGTGCTCCAGACGACCAGGAGCGCGGCCAGCACCAGGAGGTAGTCGCTGATGTTCAGCCCCGCGATGCGGAAGCCGGTCCAGCTCCCGGTGAAGGCGGCGAGGGCGATGACGATCGCTGCCGCACGCCCGGGCCGATGCCCTGTGCGACGTTGCGCCCTCTCCCCAGAGCCGCGCGCAGCCACGGCAGTACCGATGACGACCGCCTTCCTCGCGCAATCGGCGTTGATTCCCCAGCGGCGCGGTGCCCGCCACGCCGTGCACTGAGCGTAGCGCCGCGGCGGCCGCAGGTGAACCCTCGCAAGTAGGTTGAGTTCCATGCCGACCGAGCAGCCGATGCGCCCGCAGCGCCGCGTGCTGGTGTGGCGCAGCGCCCTGCTGCCGTCGACCGAGACGTTCGTGCGCCACCAGGCGCAGGCCTACCCGACGTGGGACGCGCATCTGCTCGGCAGCGTGCGCGTCGCCTCGCCGATCGCCGACCCGGGCGACGACGTGCTCCACGGCACCTCGCCGATCGAGCGCGTACGCGCCGCGCTGTTCCACCGCACCGGCATCTCTCGTCGTCTCACGCGCGAGATCGCGCGCCTGCGTCCCGACGTCATCCACGCCCACTTCGCCCGGGATGCCGCGATGATCCGCCGCCATGCCCGTCGCGCCGGCATCCCGTTCGTGGTGACCGTGCACGGCATCGACGTCACGACCTGGCCGCGTGAGCCGGGCCTTGCCGGGCTCGTCTACCGTGCGCGGCTCGCGCGCGTGCTCCGGGATGCCGCCGCCGTGGTCGCCGTGTCGCAGTACGCCCGCACCGAGGCGGTTTCCCGCGGGGCCGACCCCGACCGGGTGAGCGTGCTGCCCGTGGGCATCCCGATCGCAACCAGCGCGCCCGCCGCGGATCTCGTCTACGACGTGGCGTTCGTCGGACGGCTCATCGAGCAGAAGGGCGTGCTCGATCTGTTCGACGCGCTCGCGGAGATCGCCGCGCACGGACGGTCGGTGCGCACCGTCGTCGTCGGCGACGGGCCCCTGCGCGCCGATCTCGAGCGCATCGCCCGCGTGCACGGGCTCGACGTGCACTTCACGGGCGCGCTGCCGCCGCATGCGGTGGCCGAGACCCTGCGCACCGCGCGCATCTTCGTCGCGCCGTCGCGGGCGAACGCGCGCGGCGGCCGCGAGGCGTTCGGGCTCGTCTTCCTCGAGGCGGCACTGGCCGGCCTGCCCGCGATCGCCTACGCCAGCGGAGGAGTGCCCGAGGCGGTCGTCGACGGGGAGACCGGGGTGCTCGTGCCCGAGGGCGATGCGGCCGCCCTGACGGCGGCACTCGCGGCGCTGCTCGATGACCCGGAACGAGCGGCGGAACTCGGAGCGCGCGGGCGGGCGAGAGTGATCGCCACGTTCGACGTCGCCGAGGGTGCGGCGGCGCTGGAGGCGCTGTACGGCACGCTCATCGGGTGACCGGCCCTTCGTCTCGCTGCGCTCGCTCGGGGACCTCGGCGCCAGCTCTGCTCACCCGCCGACGAGTGGTATCGGGTCGGGAGGGGGCTGCACGGAACCGTGGATGGGACCCGAACGGCCCGACAGCTCCCCTCCCGACCCGCCCCAGCGCAGGGAGATGATGTGGGCGGCGATCGAGACGGCCGTCTCCTCGGGGGTGCGGGCGCCGAGGTCGAGGCCGATCGGACTGTGCACCCGCGCGATCTCGTCGTGCGACAGCCCGGCCTCGCGCAGGCGCCGCATCCGATCGTCGTGGGTGCGGCGCGACCCCATCGCCCCGATGTAGGCCACCCGAGGTCCGCGCAGGGCGGCGGCGAGCACGGGCACGTCGAACTTCGGGTCGTGGGTGAGGATGCAGATGACGGTGCGCTCGTCGATCCGGCCCGCGGAGATCTCGTCGCCGAGGTACCGGTCGGGCCAGCTCACGACGAGGTCGTCGACCTCGGGGAACCGCGCCGGGGTGGCGAACACGGCCCGCGCGTCGCACACGGTCACCCGATAGCCGAGGAATCCGCCCAGCCGCGCCAGGGCCGACGCGAAGTCGATCGCCCCGAACACGATGAGTCGCGGTGCGGGGGCGAAGCTGTGCACGAACACCCGCATGCCGTCGCCCATGCGCTCGCCGTCGGGTCCCCGCACGAGCGTCTCGGTCGCCCCGCCCGCCAGCAGCCCGCGGGCATCGAACGCGACGCGCTCGTCGGCGTCGGCGCTGCCGAGACTCCCCAGCACCTCCGACGGTCGCACCACCAGGTGCCGCCCGACCCGCGCCGGGTCGACGTGCTCGATCACCGTGGCCACCGCGACCGGTCGTCCGGCCGCGACGTCGGCGGCGACCTCCTCCAGTTCAGGGAACGACTCGCGCGAGACGGGTTCGACGAACACATCCAGGATGCCGCCGCAGGTGAGTCCCACGGCGAAGGCGTCGTCGTCGCTGATCCCGTACCGCTGCAGTCCCGCCGGTGCTCCGCCGATCGCGTTGGTGGCGAGCTCGTACACCGCGCCCTCGACGCAGCCGCCCGAGACCGATCCGGTCACCGTGCCGGAGGCGGTCACGAGCATCGCGGCGCCCGGGTCTTGCGGTGCCGACTTGAAGGTGCGCACGACGGTGCCGAGGCCCACCGTGTCGCCGGCGCGCCAGGCCGCCATCAGCGCGTCGAGCACGTCCCGCATGCGCTACTCCTTCTCAGGGTCGCCCTCACCCGAATCCGCCTTCGCGGACTTGTCCCGATGGAACATCGATCCGATCGCCCCGGCCATGACCGACAGCCCGTTCACGCTGCCTCCGCCCGAGGAGCCCTCGCCATCCTCCCCGGAGATCATTGCCTGCAGGTTTCCGGCGAAGATCCCCATGATCTGCTGCGCCACCTTGTCGATGATGCCTCTGCCCATCGCGGCGACCTTGCCCGACAGGGCGATCGACCCCACCACCGTTCCCGTCGTCACGCCGTCGGCCTCGACGAGGGTGAGCGTGGCCGTGCCCTGGGCGGTGCCCTGCCCGGCCTTCTCCTGCGCCTTGCCCTGCAGCACCGCCACGTGGTTCTCGTCGTCGCGCGAGATGAGTTCGACCACGCCGCGGTATTGCATCGTGAGCGGTCCGACCTTGACCTTCACCACGCCCTGGTACGAGGTCTCCGACAGCTTCTCGGTGATCTCGGCGCCGGGAACGCAGGTCGCGACCCGCTCGATGTCCATCACCGCCTGCCAGACCTCCTCGACGGGTGCTTCGACGGTGAAGCTGCTCTCCAGATCCATCAGGGTCTCCTTTCCCTCACACGATCGACCGGGCCGTCGGCGACGACCCGCACGAGTTCCTGCAGTGCGGCGTAGCTGTGCCCGCTCACGAACGCGTCGCAGTGCGGCAGCGCGGCGGCCATGCCGCCAGTGAGCGGCTCGTACCCGCGGGCCGCACGCCGCGGATTGACCCAGACGATCCGGTGCGCGAGGCGGGCGAGCCGCCCCATCTCGCGGGCGATGTCGGCGGGATCGTCGTGCGACCAGCCGTCGGAGAGCACGATCACCACGGCCCCGCGGGCGATGCCGCGGCGTCCGTGCTCGGCGAGGAACGAGTGGATGCCGGTGGCCAGCCGCGTGCCGCCCGACCAGTCCTGCGCGGCGCCCGCGGCCCGTTCGAGCGCATGGTCGGCGTCGCGGCCGGCGAGGTGCCGCGTGAGGCGGGTGAGCCGCGTGGCGAACACGAACGCCTCCGCCCGGCTGCTCGACACGGCCGCCTGCATGAGCGTCAGGAACACCCGCGTGTACGGCTCCATCGACGCGGAGATGTCGCACAGCATCACCAGGCGCCGGGGGCGAGGATGCTTCGCCGCCCGCACCAGCCGCACGGCGTCTCCGCCCGTGCGCGCGGCCGCGCGCACCGTGCGACGAAGATCGAGGCGGTCGCCGGTGTGGAACGATCTCCGCTCCCGGCGTCCGGGGCGCAGCGGCGTCGTGAACGCGAGGGTGCGCACCAGGCGGCGGATGCGGTCGAGCTCGTCGGGGGAGAGCGCGTCGAACGCGGTCTCGTGCAGGCGCTCCTCGGGGCTCGCGGCCAGCAGCAGCGCATCGAGCGCGTCGCCGTCGTCGCCCGCGCCGTTCTCGGCGCCGGGCAGGGCCGGCTGCGGGGTGGTCGATGCGACCTCCAGCGGCTGCGCGGAGCGCGCCAGGTCGGGCGAGGTGCGGCGCCGCGGCACCGTGTTCGGCGGCAGCGTCGTGTCGCCGCGGCTGTCGGCGAGGTCGAACGCGCCGCCGAAGACGGTCTCGAAGACGGCGTCGAACTGCTCGAGCTGCCGCTGCGACGACAGCAGCACCGTGCGGCACGTCCAGTACAGCTCCGTGCGGGTGAGCGGCGGCACGAGATGCAGGGCTTCGGCCAGCCACGCGTCGCGCTCGGGCGTCACGGGTATTCCGGCCTTGCGCAGCGCCGCGGCGAAGGCGACCGCGAGCATGGCCGGGTCGAGGGTGAACGCCCGCGAACCGCCACCGCCGCCACCGGCACCACCGCCGCCACCGGCACCACCGCCACCGCCGTCGCCCGGGGCGGGCCGGGCCGCGTCAGGCATCGGCGGCCACCAGCCAGTCCGCTCCGCGGGACTCGACGGCGTCGAGGTCGTCGCGGTTCTTGACGACCGCGCCCCACGTGAGCGCGGCGGCCGCGGCATCCAATCGGGAGATCCCGAGGGTCGACAGCGCCGCGACCCAGTCGATCAGCTCGGCCACCCCGGGGGGCTTGGCGAGGTCGAGCGAGCGCAGGCGTGCGACGGCGTCGACGGTGCGCAGCACGAGCGGCTCGGCGGCGGTCGGCACGCGGCGGCGCACGATCTCGAGCACGCGGTCGGGGGCGGGGAATTCGATCCAGTGGTACAGGCACCGTCGGGTGAGGGCGTCGTGCAGGTCGCGCGTGCGGTTCGAGGTCAGGATGACGATCGGCCGCTGCGCTCCGTGCACCGTACCGAACTCGGGGATCGTCACCGACCCCTCGGCGAGGGTCTCGAACGTGAAGGCCTCGAACTCGGCATCGGCGCGGTCGATCTCGTCGAGCAGCAGCACGGCCGGGCGCGGTCCGTCGTGCTCGATGGCCTGGAGCAGCGGCCGGGGGAGCAGGTAGTCGCGCGTGAAGAGGTCGTCGTCGTCGAGCGCGGCGCCGCGGGCCTCCGCCAGGCGGATCGCGAGCAGCTGTCGCTGGTAGTTCCATTCGTACAGGGCTTCGCCGGCGTCGATGCCCTCGTAGCACTGCAGGCGGAACAGGGGCACGTCCAGCCAGGCCGCGAGGGCCTTCGCCGCCTCGGTCTTGCCGACGCCCGCCTCTCCCTCCAGCAGCAGCGGGCGGCGCAGGCGCACCGCGAGGAAGAGCGCGGTCGCCAGCCCCGTGTCGCTCAGGTAGTCGCGCCCGTCGAGTCCGGCCGCGACGGCGTCGAGATCGGGTGCGAGGTCCTCGACGGTGGATGCCGGCGCTGCGGTCACCCTGATCCCGCCGCTCCGGTCAGCAGCGCCCGGTAGTCGGCTTCGGTGTCGATGTCGCGGGGGATGGGGCCGTCCACGCGCACCCGCGCGACGGCGGAGCCGAGGCGGTCGATGAGCTTCCACACGCCGCGGTCGCCGTGGAGGGCCGCCAGCGCCGGAAAGGTCGCGCGCGACAGGGCGAACGGGTGCCCGATGCCGTCGTCGTAGCGGGTCACCGCGATGGGCGCGTTGCCGCGCTCGGCCAGCAGCGCCGCCACGGTCGCCGGCTGCACCTCGGGCTGATCGCCGAGGAAGAGCACGAACCCGTCGAGGTCGGTGCGCACCTCTCTCACCGCCCGCGCGATCGACGACGAGCACCCCGAGGTGTACTCGTCGTTGACGACCGCTTGAAACCCGGTGAGATCGACGGCGGCCCGCACCTCGTCGGCCGAGCCGCCGAGGGTGACGATGCGCTGCGGGAACGGACAGACCCGCACGACGTCGAGCACGGCATCCAGCAGCACGCCGTCGCGGTAGGGGAGCAGGTGCTTCGATCGCCCGAGCCGGCTCGACGCGCCCGCCGCCAGCACCAGGGCGGCGAACCGCGGTTCAGGCGACCGCATAGCGCTCCGGCTCCTTGATGAACCGCGCGCGGCACCCGGGCGCGCAGAACCACACGGTCTTCCCCTCGTGCTCGGTGTGCAGAGTGGGCTCGGCCGCGACCACCGTCATCCCGCAGACGGGATCGATCGCGGTCGCGGGCGCGGACGGCTCCGACGGCGTGATCCGCGGGGCATCGTGCGCGCCGGCATCCTGCGCGCCGGCATCGTGCGCGTGGGCATCGCGGTCGTGCGCGTCGGCGTGTTCTCGCCCGGGAACGGCTGCGGGAGCGGCATCCACTCCCACAGCCGTACCCCCAGATCGTTCGGCCCGCGTCTGCACGAGCTCGGCGAGCACGGCCAGCGCGATCTCGGCCGGGGTCGTGCCGCCGAGATCGAGCCCTGCGGGCGTGCGCACGCGGTCGCGCAGCGCGTCGGAGACGTTGAGCGAGGCGACCACGGCGGTGCCGCGCTTGCGGCTGGCGACGAGGCCGATGTACGGGATGCCGGCGGCCAGCGCCTTCTCGAGCGCGGGCTCCTCGCCCCGGCCGTGGCCGGCGACGATGAGCGCCGCCGTCGCGTCGGCGGGGTGCCAGGCTTCGCCGTCGACGAGTTCCATGTCGAAGCCGAGTTCGGCCCCCAGGCGCGACAGGGCCTGGGCGATCGGGGCCTCGCCGACGACGACCACGTGCGCGGCGGGTGTCACGGGTTCCAGGAACACGTCGATCGAGCCTCCCGACAGGCACGGGTTGTGCACCTCGACGGCGCCGTCGTGCTCCACCTTGCCGACCTCGCCCGGGCGCACCTGCAGCAGCAGCGGCTCGCCGGATTCGAGGGCGGCGAGACTGTACTCGCGCACCGAGGCCTCGACGCACGTGCCGCCGACGAACCCCGTCATCACGCCCAGCGCGTCGACCACCGCGACATCACCGGGGGTGGCGCTGGTGGGGCGCTGGGTGCGCACGACCGTGGCGCGCACGAAGGCCTGGCGCTGCTCCTCGAGCTCGCGCTGCCTGCTCGCCACCTTCGCGCTGACCGTCATCGGTCCTACTTCCTCCCTCAATGATCACACGGCCCGGGCGCCCAGGCTCCGGGTCGGCGAGACCCGGGCGCAGGGTGCCGACGGTCTAGATCGGCGGCCGGGCGTTGCCCTGCATCGCCTCCCAGACGCGCGCCGGCGTGCACGGCATGTCGATCGCCGTCACCCCGAGGGGGCGCAGCGCGTCGATCACCGAGTTCACGATCGCCGCCGGCGACCCGACGGTCGCGGACTCCCCGATGCCCTTCGCGCCGATCGGGTGGTGCGGCGACTCGGTGACCGTGAACCCGGTCTCCCAGTCGGGCACTTCCATCGAGGTGGGGATCAGGTAGTCCATGAACGACCCGCCCAGGCAGTTGCCGTCTTCGTCGAATTCGATGATCTCCATGAGTGCCATGCCCACGCCGTCGGCGAGGCCGCCGTGCACCTGCCCCTCGATGACCATCGGGTTGATGCGGGTGCCGCAGTCGTCCACGGCGAGGAATCGGCGCACGGTCACCTTGCCGGTGCCCTTGTCGATGTCGGTGACGCAGAAGTACGCCCCGTACGGGTAGGTGAGGTTCGGCGGATCGTAGGTGACCTCGGCATCCAGGTTCCCGTCGACGCCCTCGGGCAGCTCCATCGTGCCGTGGGCGGCGAGGGCGATCTCCTGGATCGTCTTGCCGGCCGTCGGGTCGCCCTTGACGAACCAGCGGCCCTTCTCCCACTCGAGGTCCTCGGGCCTCGTCTCGAGCATCGCCGCGGCGATCAGCCGCGCCTTGTCACGCACCTTGCGGGTGACGAGGGCCACCGCGCCGCCGCTGACGGGTGTGGACCTGCTGCCGTAGGTGCCCAGGCCGAACGGGGTCTGGTCGGTGATGCCGTGCACGACCTCGATGTCCTCGGGCGGGATGCCGATCTCCTCGGCGACGATCTGGGCGAACGTCGTCTCATGGGCCTGCCCCTGCGACTGCACCGAGATGCGCACCACCGCCTTGCCGGTCGGATGGATGCGCAACTCGGCGCCGTCGTTCATCCCCAGCCCGAGAATGTCCATGTGCTTGCGGGGCCCGGCCCCGACGCCCTCGGTGAAGAACGAGATCCCGATGCCCATGAGCTCGCCGCGGGCGCGCTTGTCCGCCTGCTCCTGCCGCAGCTCGTCGTAGCCGATGAGGCCCATCGCGTGCCGCATCGTCTTCTCGTACTGCCCGGAGTCGTACTCGAAGCCGGCCTTGTTGTCGTACGGGAACTGCTCCGGAGCGATGAAGTTCTTCAGCCGGAGCTCGGCCGGATCCATGTCGAGCTCGATCGCGAGCCGGTCGATCATGCGCTCCACGAAGTACGCCGCCTCCGTCACGCGGAACGAGCACGCGTACGCGACGCCGCCCGGCGCCTTGTTCGTGTAGACGCTCGTGACCTTGCCGTAGACGCCCTCCCACGTGTAGCTGCCGGGGAAGAGGTTGAAGAACCCGGCGGGATACTTCGTGGGCTGCGCGGTGCCGTTGAAGGCGCCGTGGTCGGCGAGCACATCGGCGCGCAGGCCCAGGAGCCTCCCGTCCTTGGTCGCCGCGATCTCGCCCTGCATGATGTAGTCGCGGGCGAACGAGGTCGACATGAGGTTCTCGGAGCGGTCCTCCATCCACTTCACCGGCTTGCCGCTCACGATCGAGCCGACGATCGCCAGCACGTAGCCCGGGTAGATGCCGACCTTGTTGCCGAACCCGCCGCCGATGTCGGGCGAGATCACGTGGATCTTGTGCTCGGGCAGCCCCGCGACCATCGCGATGACCGTGCGGTGCGCGTGCGGCGCCTGCGAGGTCTCGTACAGGGTGAGGTCGCCGGTGACGGCGTTGAAGTCGGCGATCGCGCCGCACGTCTCCATCGGTGCCGGGTGCACGCGCGGGTAGACGATCTCCTGCTTCACCACGACGTCGGCCTTCGCGAACGCGGCGTCGGTGGCCCCGGCGTCGCCGCACTCCCAGTCGACGATGTGGTTGTCGGTGCGGCCCTCCAGGTCGTCGCGCACGAGCGGGGCGTCGGCATCGAGCGCCTTCCGTGCATCGATCACCGGAGGAAGGATGTCGTACTCGACGTAGATGGATTCCAGCGCGTCGCGCGCGGCGTAGCGGTCGTCGGCGATGACGAACGCGACCTCCTGGCCCTGGAAGCGCACCTTGTCGGTGACCAGCACCGACTGCACGTCGTACGACAGGGTCGGGATCCACGCCAGGTTGAGCGGCTCGAGGTCCTTCCCGGTGATCACCGCGCGCACGCCGGGGCGCGCGAGCGCCTCGCTGGTGTCGATCGACACGATGCGCGCGTGGGCGACGGGAGCGCGCAGGATCGCGCCGTGCAGCATCCCGGGCAGCACGATGTCGTCGAGGTAGTTGCCCTGGCCGCGGATGAAGCGCGGGTCCTCCTTGCGCTGCAGGCGGCCGAAGCCGACCGGGCGCTCGGGGTGGTCCGCGGCGGGGTTGTGGTCGTGGATGCGCCCTTGCTCGTGTCCGATGAGCGGGCGATCGTCGACGGTGGTCATGACGTGACTCCCTCGGTGGCGAGGTCTTCGGCGGGGACGGCCTCATCGGTGTCGGGTTCGGCGGGTGCGGCATCCACTTCGGTCGCGCCGTCGGGATGCTCGGCCGCCCACTGCACGGCCCGCACGATCGTGGCGTAGCCGGTGCAGCGGCAGATCTGGCCCGAGATGGCCTCGCGGATCTCGGTCTCGGTGGGCTCGGCGTTGCGGTCGAGCAGCGCGCGGGCGGTGAGCATCATGCCGGGGGTGCAGAATCCGCACTGCAGGCCGTGCTCGTTCATGAAGCCCTGCTGCACCGGGTCGAGGCTGCCGCCTGTCGCCAGGCCCTCGACCGTGCGCACGGAGTGGCCGTCGGCCATCACCGCCAGCACCGTGCAGGACTTCACCGGCACGCCATCGATCTGCATGACGCAGGTTCCGCAGTTGGAGGTGTCGCAGCCCCAGTGGGTGCCGGTCATGCCGAGGTCGTCGCGCAGGAAGTGCACGAGCAGCACGCGCGGCTCGATGTCGCGCGAGACCTCCTCGCCGTTGACGGTCATCGTCACGTGCATGTCATCCCTCGTTTCCGGTGGTCGCGTTGTGCGCGCGGTGCAGTGCCCGCAGCAGCACGCGCTGCATGAGTTCGTCGGCGAGATGCCTCTTGTAGGCGATCGAGCCCCGCTGGTCGGCGACCGGGTCGACGGATGCCGCCATCGCGCGCCCCGCCTCGGCGACGAGCTCGTCGGTGGGCGTCTTGCCGCGCAGGATCTCCTCGGCTTCGTGGATGCGATCGGTGCGGCCGATCGCGGTGACCCCGAGCGCCACGTCTTCGAGCGTGCTGCCGTCCTCGCCGAGGGTGACGGCGGCTCCGGCCGCCGCGACGGCCCAGTCGCCGACGCGGCGCTCGACCTTCTCGTAGGCGGAGGAGGTGCGGGGCCGGATGGGCAGTCGCACTCCGATGAGCACCTCGTTGTGGGCCACCGCCGTCTCGTACGGGCCGACGTGGAACTCGTCCATGCTGAGCACGCGCTCGCCGCCTTGGCCCTTGATGACGGCCTGGGCTCCGATGACCGTGCAGACCGTGGAGAGGTCTTCGGCGGGATCGGCCTGGCACAGGGATCCGCCGATCGTGCCGCGGTTGCGCACGATCGGGTCGGCGACCACCTTCTCGGCGTCGGTGATGATCGGGAACAGCTCGTGCACCTCGGCCGACTCGAGCAGCGTGTGATGTCGGGTGAGTGCGCCGATGTGGAGCATGTCGCCCTCGCGCCGGATGTAGTCCAGGTCGGTGAGGTCGTTGATGTCGATGAGCCACTCGGGCCTCGCGAGCCGGAGCTTCATCATCGGCAGGATGCTGTGCCCGCCGGCGATGACGCGGGCCTCCTCTCCGTACCGATCGAGCAGGGCGATGGCGTCGTCGACGCTCGTCGCTTTGGCATAGTCGAATGGCGCCGGGATCTGCATGGCGGCTCTCCTTTGAACGCACCTGATGGCTGTACGTTGCTCTCGCGCACGTCCGGTGTCAACAGACTCATAACCGATCGCTTATGTCGGCTTGGGGCGCCCTTTCGTCTCGGTCGCTGGAGTCCGTCGCTCGGCTGTCACGTTCGGCGGTTCGCGTTGCTGTTTGCGACAGCGGAGCAGCGCGACGCCGAGCGACCTGAGACCCTCACCCCACGGTGGTCGAGTAGCGAGCGAAGCACGCGTATCGAGACCCTCACCCTTGCCGAGGTCGCCCGCGCGGTGCCACGATCGCCATAAGCGGAAGGTTATGACCCGATGGCGATGACGCTGGCTCAGCTGCGCACGTTCGCGCGCGTAGCGAAGCTGGGGTCGGTGACCGAGGCCGCGCATTCGCTGGGTGTCTCCGAGCCGGCCGTCTCCGCAGTGGTCGGCGCCCTGCGCGTGGAGTTGGGCGATCGCCTCTTCACGCGCGCCGGGTCCGGCATCCGTCTCACTCCCGGAGGTCGGGCGCTGGCGGTGCGCGCCGAGGAGATCACGGGGCTCGCCGAGGCGATCCGCCGGGATGTCGCCCACGCCGGATCCGCCGAGCACGAACTGCGGGTCGTGGCCACCGCGGCGTTCGCCGAGCACGCCGCCGGGCGTGTGCTCGACGTGTTCGGCCGGGGAGCGGCCGACACGATCGACGTCATCGTGGAGAAGGCCGACGACATCGCGACCCTCCTCCGCGAGCGTGCGTATGACATCGCGCTGGGCGCCCGTCCACCGCTGGCGGAGAGTGCGGGGTTCGAGGCCGTCCCGTTCTTCAAGTATCAGCGGGTGATGGTGGCCGCGGCGCGGCATCCACTCTCTTCGCTCGAGGGGGCGGTGCCGATGCGGCGGTTGATGTCGGTGCCGTGGTTCGCCGGTCCGGGCGGGTTCGAGCCGCTCACCGAGGAGGGGCGGTGGTTCGGGCGGCTGACGTCGCTGCCCGAGGTGGTGGAGCTCACCAGCGAGACCGACGCCCTGGCCGCGGTCGCCGGGGGAGAGGGCGTCATGCTGGCGCTGGCGCACGTGACCGCGGCGCGAGTGCGGATGGATGCCGCGCCCGGCGACCTCATCGCGCTGCCGGTCGCCGAGACGCCGATCTCGGGCCTGTGGTGGGCGACGACGCTCGCCGATGGTCGCGCGTCGGCGGCGGCGCGTCTGCTGCAGCGGTTCGTGACGACGGCCGAGGCGACGACGGCGATGATCGCCCCGGGTGGTTCGCGGGGCCTGTCGCGCCGGGGCAACAAGTTCCACGTGGCTCTGTGGAGTTGATGCCCGCGCGCCCCGCCCGCGGGTTCGTGGGGCGTTTCGGGCGGCATCCACGCGGGTGATGGCGCAGTAACCGCCCCATAAGCGCCGGGCCCGGCACGGTGGGCGTGTTCCTGGGGCGCGTCTTGCGGGTTCCACCCTCGCTGGTGCGCAGGGAGCGCCCCACGAACGGTGGCCGGGCTATCGCGAGACCACGCCGAGTCCGGCGGGGGAGGCTCGCGCGAGTCGGGCGGGTCTCGGTACGCGGGCTTCGCTCGCTACTCGACCACCGTGCGTGTGCGGGGGTCTCGGTACGCGGGCTTCGCTCGCTACTCGACCACCGTGGTGAAGGGGTCTCGGTACGCGGGCTTCGCTCGCTACTCGACCACCGTGGGGGATGGGGTCTCGGTACGCGTGCTTCGCTCGCTACTCGACCAGCGTGGGGGGGTGGGGTCTCGATACGCGGGCTCCGCGCGCTACTCGACCACCGGTTTGCGCGGACTCCGCGTGCTACTCGACCACCGGATGCCGCGGGTCAGGCCGCGGCGGCGGGGCGAAATCTTCGCGGGGTGGATCGATGCCGCCGAAGAAGTACTGCAGGTGCCCGCGTGGTGGCATCGGCACGGGATCCCGCCCGTCGGCGTTGCCGAGCAGGAAGTCGTCGCCCGCGCGGGTGATGAACCATCCGCCGTGGTGCAGCTGCATGTGGTGAAAGCGGCACAGCAGAATCCCGACGTCGACGTTGGTCAGTCCGTCGCGTGCCCAGTGCACGCAATGGTGCGCTTCGCAGTACGACGCGGGTCTGTCGCAGGAGGGCCAGCGGCATCCTCCATCGCGGATGGCGAGCGCCGCCTTCTGCTTCGGGGTGAACAGGCGAGCGGAGCGGCCGACGAAGAGGGGATTGCCCGCGGCATCCACGGTGAACTCGTCGGTTCCGACATCGCACGCACGCTGCGCCGCGAGCCACGCGGGGATCGCCGTTCCACCGTCTTCGACGAGCCCGATCCCGGCCGAGCCGAGTTCGCCCGACGGGTCGACGCCCGTACCGGCGAGCGCCTCGGCGGTGACCACGACGCGCACACCGGCCTGCCGGGTGCCGAACACCTGCGCGGTGTCGGCCAGCGCTCCGGCGCGCAGCGTGTCGATCAGCAGGTCGTACGCGAGCTGGTCGTTCGAGCGCGGGTCGGCGGCGAGCTCCGCCGCCCGTGCCGCCTCCTCGGAGTCGACGAACCGCGGCCCGTTGCGGCGCGGCCGCAGCGCGGCATCCAGGATCGCGGTCACCCACGCTCCGCCGTCGTCGTCGAAGGTGATGGATGCCCGCAGCTGGCCGTACTCGTCACGCCAGGTGCGCAGCGCCCGGCGTTCGAAGCGCTCGTCGAACCGCCGGCCGGCGCCCTCGGGGTCGAGCATGTCGCGGATGGTCCGTGCGGACTTCGCCAGCTCCTCGACGGTGCGCGCGGACGCCTCGTCGACCAGTCGCTGGGCGGCCAGCATCCACGCCTCGTCGCCACCTTCGACGGGCGCGCCGAGCCCCTGCACGATCGCGTCGTGCACCGCGGTCGACACGCGGCCGCCGAGCAGCGCCTCATCGGCAGGCCAGTGCCACGGCCGCGGCGCAGCGACGGGGGTTGCCGCCGGCGCGCCGGGCGCGGCATCCACCCCACCCGGCGCGGCATCCACCCCGCCCGGCGCCACCCCACCCGGCGCCACCCCACCCGGCGCCACCCCACTCGGCGTCGTGCCGATCGTCGCCTCGAGCAGGGCGGTTCCGGCGCGCACCTGCTTGGATGCCTCGCCCCGCGTCGATCCGGTGATCTCCTGCACGAGTGTGACAGGGGTGCGGTGGCCGCGCTTCTGCGCGAAGCCGGAGTGTCCGTGCTCGCGCGTGGACTGGGAGGCGACGACACCTGCCGCAGTGGTGCGCAGCGATTCGAAGATGCGCGTCGCGCCGGCGAGATCGCGCATCACGGTGATGAGCGCGTCTTCGCCGAGCGCGGCGATCACGGCCGGCGCGTCATGAGACTGCAGGCTCTCGCCGAGGTGCGCGCGCAGTCGGTCGACGACCGCGGTGACCTCGGCGAAAACATCCATGATTCATGGTCGCATGGGCCTCCGACATTGATACTTATGTTCGAGTTACCGCGGCCCTTCGTCTCGCTTCGCTCGCTCAGGGACCTGGTCGTGCGGGCGAGGGGCCCGATCTGCCACACTCATCGCATGACCACGGATGGCTCGCCCGCCCCGACCCCCGCCGCTCGCGCCGACGAGGCGCCGAAGGCCAGCGTCCTCGCCAAGGTGGCGATCGCCGTCGCGCTCGTGGGCGCCGTCGTCGGGATCGCCCTGCTCACGCTCGTGCCCGCGATCGCGGTGCCCGTGGGGCTGCTCCTCCCACCCCTCGCGTTCGTGCTCGCGATCGTGTCGCTGTTCCGCCGCTCGACGCGCAAGAGCGTGGGCGTCGCCGCGATCATCGTGTCGGCCGTCGCGGCGACCGCGTTCGTCGTGTACTTCTTCGCGACCTACGCGCAGGCCGCCTACGTCGGGTAGGGCGGTCGCGGCGCGAGCTTCGGGCGCTGCGAGCGGTTCGTGAGGCGCTTGATGCGGGGTGAGTTGCGGTGGTTGCGCAGAAGGTGACCCATGGATGCCACGCCCGGCGCGCCCGGGGTGTTCGTGGGTCAGTTGGTGCGGTCTGCGGTGCCGTGTTTGCGCAGAAGGTGACCCATGGATGCCGCGCCCGGCGCCTGGGGTGTTCGTGGGTCAGTTGGTGCGGTCTGCGGTGGCGTGTTTGCGCAGAAGGTGACCCATGGATGCCACGCCCGGCGCGCCCGGGGTGTTCGTGGGTCAGTTGGTGCGGTCTGCGGTGCCGTGATTGCGCAGAAGGTGACCCATGGATGCCACGCCCGGCGCGCCCGGGGTGTTCGTGGGTCAGTTGGTGCGGTCTGCGGTGGCGTGGTTGCGCAGAAGGTGACCCATGGATGCCGCGCCGGGCGTGGCCGGGGTGGTCGGGGGTCAGGTGCGAGGGGTTCGAGCGTAGGGAACGGCCGGAAGCGCCCCACGACCGGGCGGCGGATCGCGTGGGGGTCTCGGTACGCGTCCTTCGGTCGCTACTCGACCACCGTGGGTTTAGACCACCCGGGCGTGCAGTGGGGGTCTCGGTACGCGTCCTTCGGGCGCTACTCGACCACCGTGCTCGGCGCGTGGGGGTCTCGGTACGCGTCCTTCGGGCGCTACTCGACCACCGTGTACTCGACCCCCGGGGCTACGCCGGCGCGTCGAGCCCGCTGACGTACTCCCGCAGCGACTCCCGCCAATCCCGGGGCTCGAACCCCGTGGCCTCCACGCGCGACAGCGCCAGCACCGACCACGCGGGTCGCGGCGCCACCGCCCCCGACGCCGACGCGAAGTACGCCTCCGTCGACACCCCCGACACCCGCGCGGGGTCGTGCCCGGTCAGTGCGAACACCTCCCGCGCCACCTCCGCCCACGACGCCGGCTCGCCACCGCCGGTCAGGTTGTACACGCCGTACGGCGCGTGCGACGAAAGAAGATGATGGATGCCGCGCGCCAACTCATCGGTGAACGTCAGCCTCCCCACCTGGTCGTCCACGACCGACGGGTCGACGCCCCGCGCGGCCAGCCCGGCCATGGTCCGCACGAAGTTGCGGCCCGACCCGATCACCCACGACGTGCGCACGATGTAATGCCGCGGAACCGTCGTCACCACGGCATCCCCGGCCGCCTTGGTCTGTCCGTAGACCCCCAACGGAGACAGGTGCGCCGTCTCGGTGTACGCCTCGGTCGACGTGCCGTCGAAGACGTAGTCGCTCGAGATGTGCACGAGCGTCAGCCCGAACTCCCGCGCGATCGCGGCGAGGCCTGCGACGCCGGTGACGTTCACGGCCCAGGCATCCACTCGTCCTTCCGGCGTCTCGGCGGCATCGACCGCGGTGTAGGCACCCGCGTTGATGATCGTGTCGTAGTCGCGCCAGCGACGGGCCTCGCGCAGCGAATCCGACGTGACGTCGAGCTCGTCCCGCGCCGCGAAGTCGTACCGGTCCGAGCTGCCGAGCAGTGCGCGCAGGGCGGTTCCGAGCTGCCCGCCGGCCCCGATGATGAGGGTGCGGCGCGGCGCCATCGGCACGACGTCGGCGAGCCGGGGGTGCCCCAGATCCTTCTCCGAGATGGATGCCTCACCCAGCGCGATCGGCCACGGCACCGCCACGGTCTCGTCGGCGAGGTTGAGGAACGTGTACGACGCCGATGCCGACCAGTGGTCGTTCACGAGGTACGTGTACGCGGTGTCGGGCTCGAGCGTCTGGTACGAATTGCCGACGCCGCGCGGCACGAAGATCGCCCGCGACGGATCCAGCTCGGCCGTGAACACGCGCCCGAACGTCGGCCCTTCGCGCAGGTCGACCCAGGCCCCGAAGATGCGGCCGGTCGCGACCGACACCCATTTGTCCCAGGGCTCGGCATGGATGCCGCGGGTCGTGCCGACCGCGTCGTTGAACGACACGTTGTTCTGCACGGGGCCGAAGTCGGGGAGTCCGGCATCCACCATCTTGGAGCGCTGCCAGTTCTCCTTGAACCATCCGCGCGCGTCGCCGTGCACGGGCAGCTCCCACAGTTCGAGACCCGGGATGCCGGTCTCGGCGCGTCCGAGCGTCTTGCCGAACTCCGTCACAGCCTCACTGCCCCCGCGCCGCGTAGAACGCCTCGACGCCGTCCTTCGCGGGCGCCCACCACGACTCGTGCTCGCGGTACCAGTCGATGGTCGCCGCGAGTCCGGCGGCGAAGTCCCCGTACGAAGGAGTCCACCCGAGCTCGGCGCGCAGTTTCGACGAGTCGATGGCGTACCGCAGGTCGTGGCCGGCGCGGTCGGTGACGAGGTCGTAGTCGGTGGCATCCCGACCCATCTGGGTGAGGATCAGTTCGACGACCTCGCGGTTCGACTTCTCGCCGTCGGCGCCGATCAGGTACGTCTCGCCGATGACGCCCCGCTCGAGGATCGTCATGACGGCCGAGGAGTGGTCGTCGGCGTGGATCCAGTCGCGCACGTTGAGCCCCGCGCCGTAGAGCTTGGGGCGGATGCCGCGCAGCACGTTCGTGATCTGACGGGGGATGAACTTCTCGACGTGCTGGTACGGCCCGTAGTTGTTCGAGCAGTTCGAGATGGTCGCCTGCACGCCGAACGAGCGCACCCAAGCGCGCACGAGGAGGTCGGATCCGGCCTTGGTCGACGAGTACGGCGACGACGGGTTGTACGGCGTCGACTCGGTGAAGCGCGCCGGGTCGTCGAGTTCCAGGTCGCCGTACACCTCGTCGGTGGAGATGTGGTGGAACCGCACGCCCGCCGCCCGCACGGCTTCGAGCAGCGTGTACGTGCCGACGATGTTCGTGTCGAGGAACGGCCGGGGGTTCGCCAGCGAGTTGTCGTTGTGCGATTCCGCGGCGTAGTGCACGACGGCATCCACCGCTTCGACCAGCGACGCGACCAGCGGTGCGTCGGTGATGTCGCCCTTCACGAACGCGAACCGGTCTTCGGGCAGGCCGTCGAGCGACGCCAGGTTGCCCGCGTAGGTGAGCGCGTCGAGCACGACCACCGAGTGCGGGGTCTCGCGCAGCACGTAGTGCACGAAGTTCGATCCGATGAATCCGGCTCCGCCGGTCACGAGCAGCCGCATCAGCGTTCTCCCCTCGACAGCACATCGAGCAGGTAGCGTCCGTATCCCGACTTCACCAGGGGGGCCGCTAGCGCTTCGAGCTCGGCGTCGGTCAGCCATCCCTGCAGCCACGCGACCTCTTCGGGCACTCCGATCGACAGTCCGGTGCGCCGCTGGATGGTGCGCACGTAGTCTGCGGCATCCGTCATCTGGTCGAACGTTCCGGTGTCGAGCCAGGCCGTGCCGCGGGGGAGGATCTGCACATTCAGCTTGCCGCGTTCGAGGTACGCGCGGTTGACATCGGTGATCTCGTACTCGCCGCGGGCACTCGGCGACAGCGACGAAGCGATCTCGACCACGTCATTGTCGTAGAAGTACAGCCCCGGCACCGCGTAGTTGCTCTTCGGCTGTGCGGGCTTCTCTTCGAGCGACACCGCCTTGCCCGCGTCGTCGAACTCGATCACGCCGTACGCCTGGGGCTCGGCCACCCAATACGCGAACACTGCACCGCCGTCGATGTCGGCGAAGCGCGCGAGCTGCGTGCCGAGTCCGGGCCCGTAGAGCAGGTTGTCGCCCAGCACGAGGGCGACCTTGTCGTCGCCGATAAAGTCGGCGCCGATCGTGAATGCCTGCGCGAGCCCGTCGGGGGAGGGCTGCACCGCGAACGTCAGCGAGACGCCGAACCGCGATCCATCGCCCAGCAGCCGCTCGAAGAACGGGGCATCGTGGGGCGTCGTGATGACGAGGATGTCCCGGATGCCGGCGAGCATGAGCGTCGACAGCGGGTAGTAGACCATCGGCTTGTCGTAGACAGGGATGAGCTGCTTCGAGACGCCGTGGGTGATCGGGTGGAGCCTGGTCCCCGACCCCCCAGCCAGGATGATGCCCTTCATTCAATCCATCCTGTCAGAGCCGCGAACCGACTCCTTCTCGAGCGCCAACCCGATACAGGGAGTTAACCTCTCCGATTCAATCCAGATCGGTCGCTGCGAGTTTGGGCGGACATGATGGCGCGAAGGCGCAACTGCTCCCATTCAACCGGCGTAGGGCCGCGCGGACGCCACCAACTTCGGTCAGCGCGGCGCGACACGCGCCGCCGGAGAGGGCGCGGGTGGCGTCGTACCGCGGCGGTACACCGCTAGATTCGAGTCGCACGTCGACATGGCCGCCGACACTGCGAACACCTAACGGGAGCGCCAATGAGTGATACCGCGCGCAGCACGAGAAGACTTCCGCGGATAGGGGAGCCAGACCCCGAGCGAATCAATCCGTGGACGACAGTGTTGTGGATCATCGCGTCCGTGGGTATCGTCGCCGGCTGCTTCTTCGTGTTGATCGCCACGACCTCACCCGAGATCGCCGAACCGTGGATGATCGCAGTCGCTCCCTTCGCTTTGTCCGTCGGCGGCTGTGCTTTCGGCCTCGCGATTCTCCTGAGCGCCATAGATTGGATCGTGTCGACCCGCGTGGGGCTCAGGCTGGATCGACGCTGATTCGCAGCCGCGTGGGATGCCCGGGGGGCTGAGCACGTCGCCGGGGTGCTCACCGGCAACGTTAGCGAGCGAAGCCCGCGTATCGAGACCTACACCCGCGCCCGATCCTTCAACGGCTCGACCGACTTCTCGATGAACGTGCGGTCCGAAAGCAGTCCCGCGTCGAACAGCACGTGATACGCGTATTCCACGTCGCTCAGAAGCTTCTCCGCGAGTGCGGGCGGCACGTCGTCACGCGCCACGGTGTCGAGGGCGGTCTTCGCCCACACGGCGAACGCGGCCTTCACGCCCATCCCGTTCCAGTGGTGTCCGGGAGTGTCCGCGACACCGCGCTCCCTCGGGAATCCCCAGCCCGGCGGCAGCATCCAGGGCCAGATGGATGCCGCCATCACGTACTCACCGTCGACCTCGTCGTGCGACACCGGAGTGGGGTTCTGCATCCCGAACCCGTCGGTGCCGGTGCGCTCGAACAGGTCCTCAACCGTGCCGGGCACGGTGCGGATGGTGCCCCCGGCGATCACCTGGATCTGCGCCGGCAGCAGTGGCATGAAGAGCGGCAGCGTGAGGGCGACGAGTGTCGCGACGACCAGGGTGGGAACTGCCACAAGCGCGACTTTGTGCGAGGTCTTCACGTTCGTGACCCTATCGGTCGTGCAGTGGTGCCCCGGTCACGCGGGCGCTACCCGACCGTCACGCGGCGGGCAGCGCCCGCCCAGCGTCGTACGCGAATGTACGTAACAGGCCCGTTCGGCCAGTCCGGCTCCTCGCTCAAGGGCCTGTGGACGATGGGCCGACCGGCGGGCTGCGGCGCCACTGATACCCCGCGACATAGTCACGCCTACTGTCGGCACCGGCGAACCAGGGATGCCGACGAGCGCGCTCGCCAGACGCTCGGGGTTCAGCGGAGGGCGCGAGGGTCGTCGTGCCGTGGCTCACTCTTTATTGGGTGGTGTTCCTCCCTTGACATGCGGGAGCGGAGCCGCGATCGGACTGATACGCGCAGACCCATGGCCGCGAGGTTCGCAGTGACGGACGTATCGCCATCGCCGCCCGAGTGCTCTTTCTCCAGACGGCGCGAAGCCGCCCCAACCGAATTCGCCTCAAGATTGAGCGGGGAACCCGGCGAAGGGAGAACATCTCATGCCCGTCTACTGGTCGTCGACGTGGTCCGTGCTCGGCGTGTTGGGTACGCTCGCCGCCATCGTGGTCGCGGTGGTCATATATCGGCGGCAGTTCCCGCGACAGCGGGTCGACCACGCCCTCGAGATCACGCCTGTGCTCACGCGCGCGAGCGACTCGCTGAAGGATGCCGTGCGCATCTCCTTCCGCGATCATCAACTCGCCGATCCGTACCTTCTCCGGCTCGAGCTGCACTCGCGCAGTCGGGCTGACATCGCGTCGGCGCAGTTCGACGGTGCACGACCCTTGCGCTTCGAACTCGGAAGGTCGGCGATTCCTCTTTCTCAGGCAGACGACGACTCCCCGATCGCCGTCGAGCTGGTTGATTCCGCGCTCGAGGTGAAGCCCGATCTCATCCGCAAGGGCGCCCGCGCCAACGTGATCGTTCTGACCGACGGCAAGCCCGAAATGACGGTGGACAATCCGCTCATCAACATCGACGTCTCGCGCGCAGCGGGGGGAAGGCCCTCGCACGTGGCTGCGCGGGCGTTCTGGTGGACGCTCGGCATCGTCGCCTCGCATCCCTCGGCTTAATCTCGTGCTCAATCTGGCTCAAGCCGGTGTCGACCTTTGGAATCGCGTGGCCTCCGGCGAGATCTTCGGTTGAGAGCGTGACGGGTGGATGTCTCGGCAGTGCTCCTGCGGAGTTAGCGGCGTGGGCTGAGCGAAAGCCTGCCGAGGGGAACGAGCAGGGCATCGATTTCGGCGTCATCAAGTGACACGCCTCCACCTGGGAAGACCTTTCGGAACATCGCAGTGACCTGGTCCACGATCTCTTGCTGATGACGCGGTATGAGGTCCGGACTTCTATCCGAACGCGAAGGACAGCACGGTCACCTTGAATCGGCCTGACTTTCGTTCCGTTCTTCAAGCAAGGATGGAACTCGATGAACAGGAAGTACTCGCCGGAGATGCGTGAGCGTGCGCTCAGGATGCTCGCGGAGGCGCGGCCGGAGCACCCGAACTTGATGAGCGCGGTGCGGCATGTGGCTGGGCTGCTCGGGATGAGCCCGGAGACGCTGCGACTCTGGCAGCGGCGGTACGAGGTCGACGCCGGCACCAAGCCCGGGGTTACGAGCGACGCCGCGGCGGAGATCAAGCAGCTGCAGAAGGAGAACGCCGAGCTGCGGAAGGCGAACGAGATTCTCAAGGCTGCGAGCGTGTTTTTCGCGAAGGAGCTCGACCGCCCCTGACCGAGATGATCCGGTTCATCGACGAGCACCGGGATCGTTTCGGGGTCGAGCTCATCTGCCGCGTCCTCCGGCCGGCAGTTCAAGGGTTCCTCACCTCCCGCGGCTACCGCGCCGCGGTCGGCCGTGCGCCGTCGGCACGGCAGCTGAAGGACGAGCTTCTCGTCCCGGAGGTCGCCAGGTTGCATGCAGAGAACTACGGCGTCTACGGGCGGCGGAAGATGCATGCGCTGATGCGCCGGCAAGGGTGGGACATCGGCCGCGACCAGACCGAACGCCTCATGCGCCTGGCCGGCGTCCGAGGCGTCCTGAAGTCGAAGCGGGTGTTCACCACCCGCGCTGACAAGACGACGGTCCTGCCGAGTGATCTCGTGAACCGTCGCTTCACCGCGCCCGCGCCGCGAAGGCTCTGGGTCTGCGACGTCACCTACGTCGCGACGTGGTCCGGGTTCGCCTACGTCGCGTTCGTCACCGACGTCTACTCACGCCGCATCGTTGGCTGGAACGTCGCCGCCACGCTGCGGTCCGAGATCCTGCCGATGCAGGCGCTGGACATGGCCGCGTGGGGCGCAGGCGGCAGGCTCGACGGGCTTATCCATCACGCGGACCACGGGTCGAACTACACCGCGATGGTCTACACCGACCGGATAGTCGAACTCGGCGCCGTCCCCTCCACCGGGACCGTCGGCGACAGCTACGACAACGCGATGGCTGAGGCGGTCAACAACCTCTACAAGACCGAGCTGATCCGCCAGCGCGGGCCGTGGCGCACCGTCGAGCAGGTCGAGCTCGCGACCCTCGAATGGGTGTGGTGGTGGAACAACCAGCGCCTCCACGGCGAGCTCGACATGCGCACCCCGATCGAGGTCGAGGACGCGTACTACGATGACCTGGAATCAGCCCAACCGGCACCTGCCGGACAAGCAATGCGATAGGAACGAAAGTCAGGCCGATTCACCTACCTGCTGATTCCGACGCTCATCGCGGCCTGCACCTTCGCGATCATCTTCAATGTCGAGCGGCGCGCACTACCGACTTCGCGTCTTCCGCACGCTGCGCTCCGGCTGCTCGCGAGCCTCGGCGTCATCTCTTACGCCGCCTCCTTCTGGAACGTGCCGATCATCGCGTGGTGGAACGCGGCGACGTCTCGCCCCGCGTGCGCCGTTGTCGTCAGCATCCCGCTCACGATCGCTGCGGCCGTCGCCAGTTGGTTCACCGTGGAAGCGGCAGGGAGGGCACTCCGTGCTCGGTTCGACCCTCACTCGACTGAAGGTCTTGCTTTGACGTCCGAGACTCCGAAACAAACGATTTGCTCGATGCCGGCCGCCCGTCACGACCCTGCGGATCATCACCATCCGCGAGAGAACCGCACGCCGACTGACATCGGTCACTCTGCTCGGAGGACGGCCGCCTCGACAACGGAGGCGACCAGACTTGGCCTGCGGTACGTCTAGTGATGCGGTATCGCATACAGAGCCAGTTCCGGCTCGACGAGGTACCCATCCCCGCACGCGCTATCGTGGGCGTGCTGGTTTGCTGGCTACAAGTGTCGGCAAGGCGCGGCGGAGCGGAGAGCGGAGTTCCTTGATCACCTCGCTAGTGCGGCTGCAATCACTTCCCATCGTAGGGCGGCTGATTCAGTTGATTGTGAGCTTTGTTGGACCCGAGGTGCCACGCTCTGTCCGCCTCGGCCCAGGATCGAGATTTGTTCATCGAGGGGCAGGCACAGTCCTTCATCCACAGACGAGCGTTGGGCGCGGTGTAACCGTCTATCACGGTGTAACGGTCGCCCGTGCGAACTCGTGGGTTCCCGATCCGCGATCGGCTCTAGCGAGAGTGGTCCTCGACGATTGGTCAGTGGTGTGCCCAGGCTCCGTCATCCTTTTTCGCCATCACGACGTACGCGTCGGCAAAGGAACCGTCATTGGCGCAAACTCGGTTCTCACCAAATCGACCGGCGACTGGGAGATATGGGCGGGAGCGCCAGCGCGGCGTGTTGGTTATCGCGAGGATCGGCCCGCGGGCACCGAGCGTTAGTAAGACTGGCTCAGCCTTGGCCGCGATCGGGATGGTTCTCGAAACCTCGTGGGAGGGTGCCGACGTACCAGGCGACTAGAACGGCGCGGATAACGCTTGTGGCGATGAGCGCGTAGACGAGGCCGTCCACGCCGAGCGTGAGTACGCCCACCGATTGCAGCGCAATGTCGAGCAGGGCGAGCAGCGTGCGTTGCCGATGAAGCCCCTGAGTGCCGCCAGCGAGTCTGCGTGCGACAACGACCACTTCGAGCACCTGTGCAGCCGCGATTGAGAAGCCAACGGGTACAAGGAACGGAAGTACCGCGGATAAAGGAACATCTGAAGTAAACCATGGCAACCAGACGAATGAGACGAGACCGCAACTCGCAATGACGGCAGTGGTCGCCAGCGCCCACTGCGTCACTGCACGCCTTACAGCTCCGAAGTTCCCTCTGACAGCTTGTCGCGACATCCATCGAACTAGCAACGGCATCAGGCCCTGGAGGATCGAGAATGCGGGCGCATACACCAAGGCGTAGCTGATCCTAAAGCCTGCCGTGGCCTCGTCCGGTTCGAATGCGAACAGAAGGAGCAATCCCGCTTGTCCGGCCATCCCGAAGTAGATGGCTTCAAGGCTCAAGGCCCAGGCCAGTCTCCGAGCCTCGTTTGTCTTGGGGTATTGGAACTGTCGGGAAGCCAGACTTTTCACCGCGAGGGACGTGCCAAGTGTCATCACTACGACGAGGCTGGCGCACCATCCGAACAAGATTGGGAGGCCCAGATGGTGGTGTCCCCCAGCCAGGAGCCCTGATACAAGGCCAAGATAAACCATCGAGACTGCAAGCGACCGCCGATAGTCCCCGGCGATGATGAGCAGTTGGCGCGGGAGATCGGCCGCGACGACCAGCAAGGCGAGCGCGCCAAGAACCCACGCGTTCGCATCCCCCGAGAACGTGAGCCAAACACCAACCGTGCACGCCGTAACGATCGCGCCGACGACTGATGCTCCGAATCCTCTGCGGAGTGAAACTGAGTCCGTCGACTCGACGCCAACGCCGACAGCGACGATCACGCCCGCGTTGATTGAATACGCGCGCACGACCGCTATCACGATGAATGCTACAGCGGTCGAAACGCTGAGTCCCGCGAATGCAGCCACGGTGAGTTCACTGAGCGCTGCTGTATTGGCAACAAAGAATGCCAATGACCAGAGGACTTGGTCCGCCAGTCGGAGCGAGGGGCCGCCAAGCGCCCGGATGATCAATCACCCCCCTTTCTCGCGCCCGACTCATCGAGCAACTCCGCGACTAGGTTGGCAATTCTCGCTTCAGTCCAGTTCGGGTACGGAGTCCGTTGAAGCTTCCCGGCAAGAACGATCCCGCCTGCGATGCTCTTCGGATCGAGGGCGGTATCCGGAAGCGCCACGTGAGCGGCTTCAGCCGTCCGCGCTACGGCACTCGAACCGACGGCAGCCAGGCAAACGACTGGAAGACCGACCGCGGTCGCTTCCCCCACCGCACCGCTGGCGCCTTCGCGTGCCGACAGGTGTACATAGACGTCGGCTTCGGCCATACGGCGAAGTAGCTCGTCACGATTCAACTTGCCGAGAAAGTGCACACGATCTTCGACGCCAAGTCGGATAGCGATTGAGCGCAGGTGATCGCGGGTGCGTGGTAGCGGCGCCCCAGCGATCCACAAGCTAGCGGACGAGAGGCTGGGGTCTGTGAGCGCACTCATCGTGAGGGCGAGACGCTTTCGGCCAGTCAAATGACCCGCCGAGAGGAGGACGAGTCCCTCGTCCCGGCGAACGTGCGGGGTTGCGGGAGATGGATAGAGTGCGTCCGGGATGACAACGTTCGGAAACACTCTGGTCTGCAACCCGACCCGCTCGCACTGGGCCGCTACGCGGTCCGTCTGCGCAAGAACCAGGTCGACATTCCTTGCATGGATCCCCGCCAACGAGGCGGACGCGAAGTTTCGAAGCACCTGGGCGAGGGCGTCTCGGGCCCAACCGGGTTCGCGAGGAGAAGCAACAAAGGCGCGCCAGGACCCCGAAGAGCCGACCGGCCCCCAAACCTTCAGTGCGCGATCTCCTAGAGCGCCGAGAGGGGTTGGAAGGACCTCAGTGGCAAACGTCACATGAAGACCCAGGACTGTGGAGCGATCAAGCGCCGACCGACGGATCTGTTTGGCTGCGCAGCGCACCCACCAGACGTACTCGATGCGTGTGAGCTTTGGGTTGAACAACACCGATGCGTACGGGGGAATGTCGATTGCGGTTACCGTGACCCAGGGGGTCAGCCCGAGACGCTCGAGCTCCGGAACAGTTGCTTCGGCTGAGCGACCGTTCATCAGCGCATTGACTCGAATCCCGCGGGCACGGGCGACCTCTGCAGCTCGCTTGAGGAAAATCCAACCGATTCCAGCCTCGCTGCTCATGTGAGGATGACAAGCGAACGCGATCAGGCAGAGTGAGGCGCTTGAATCGGGGTCGCCGGTGTAGGTGCTACTCATGCCACGTTTGCCCTGCGTGCGGTCATTGACTGCTTCCTGGTTTCACTTGGGTCGATGTGGGGGACGATCGCTCCCAGCGCGATGTACACCCAGGGAAACTGCAGCCACATGATGTTCGTAGCCGTGGCGCAAATCAGCACACATGCGACCACAAGCAGGCTGCGGCCACGGTTCGCAGATGCCGCCACCGTTGTGAGTAGAGTCGCGATAAGGGCGGCGAACGCAAGGACGCCGCCATCGTAGGCAGTCGCGAGGAAGACGTTCCCCAGATACTCTGCGTACCGGTTAGTCGTATCAATTGGATGATACTGCGAGTAGGAGTTTGCTCCCGAGCCGATCAACCAGCGTGGCCATTCGGCGAGCTCGGCGAGCGCGTTGTCGTAGATGTCGACGCGATACGCGCCCGTGCCTTCGTCGGTGTTCAGCAAGTTCGCGAGCCGCCACCCCAGCGAGTCCCGCGGTTGAGTCGCACCATACGCCTGAATTGCCGGCGGGACGAGCACTGCGGCGATCACGAGCACCAGCGCGGCAGGCAGCGCCATGACGGACTTCCGATATCGCGAGTAGAGGATCCACGCAAGTAGGAACATCGCCGCAAGCCACGCTGCCCTGGTCGCTGAGAGGACCACCGCGACAACAATCGCGCCGATGAAGAACCGTTCGGACCGAGTCATTCGCCGGCCCGATGCCCAGGCCACCGCGAGCCAACACGCGAGTTGCGACGCGAATATATTCGTCTCGATTGAGAAGCCGATGAGTCGCATGTCGACTCCGACGCCTAGCATCCCTGGACTGATAAAGCCGGCGGTCGCGGCGAGCCAACCGAGGACGCTGACGGTAGCGATGCAGCCCACCACGATCGTTCCAACTCGGATGAGCTCTCCTCGCCACGGCATCAAGTAGAGGATGAGCAAGAACGCCAGTACCCCTTGGGCAATCTGCAACAGGATCCATCCGCTCTGCGTGAGGGATGGCGCGACCAAGATCGTTCCCAAGCCAGTCGCACCGAGGTAGGCGAGTGCCCAGACGAGGGTGCTTTTGCTGGATACACGATGATGTCCCCGCGAGCGTGCTCGGTAGCCAACGATCGCGAGAAGGAGGAACAGAATCGATACGAGTTCGGGTCGTGCCTGAGCGGAACCGATCGCGATCAGCTGACCATTAAGGCCGAGAGTGAGCAGGTAGCCAGCCCAAGCAAACTTGGGCGAGATCGTACTGAAAACAACCGCAATCAGGCCAAGTACTAGGGCGATCATCGCCGGGTTCTCCAAGGCCATGATCGCCCCCGCAACGACCATCATGACCACGAGCGAATATGCCGCGTATTGGGCGAGGTTTCTCATGCGGTCGGCTTCTTAGAGGCTTTGGGTCGTCGCTTCTTCGTGACCTGCTGCAGGGCGTCCCGGTACGAGACTGCCACCGTCGCCGCGTCGAATGTGGCGACAGCGCGTTGCTGCCCGGCCGATCGCTCTTCGGCTGTGATTGTCATGAGTTCGCCGGTCGTGATGAGATCCTGAAGCTCATCGAACTCGGCAACACTTCGCCCGAATGCGATCGTCCTGGTCACCTCCGCAGCCCCTGTGCGGCCAACCGCGATCGGAACAGTTCCCATCATCGCGGCCTCGGCGATCGTTCGCCCGAACGCCTCGTGTCGTGAACAGTTGATCAGCGCCGTGCATTCGGCCATGAGAGGGAACACATCCGCTACGCGATCTATCACCCTAACGGAGGACCCTCCTGCGGCGGCAGCATCGCGCACCGCATTTTCGTAGGCGGATCGACGGGAGGCGTCGGGTTCTCCACCAACAATTGCAAGTTGGTGCGGTGATTGCTGCCATGCAACCGACTGCACCAACTCGAGCACATTCTTGTGTGGGACGATTTGGCCAAAAACCCCAATGGTGTTCGACCGGTGCACGTCGCGCCCGGTTCCCGGCGGAACTTGAACCGGGCGGGGAATGATCGCTGCGCCTCTTGGCACGCGAAGGCCGTTCATCTCGAATGTGCTGTGAGATGGTGATATGACCTTGTCACAAAGCCAGAAGAACGACCCGAGCACTCGCCGGCGGAATCCCGCCGAGAAAGTTTCATGCAAGTCGAGGACGACCGGTACGCGGGCGGCCTTCGTAGCGAGAAGTGCTTCGGGAAGTAACCACGCGCTGAAGATCAAGACCACGTCCGCGTCTTGGATCTGCGCGCGTAGCCGCGACGAGCCTGCAAGGGCGCGCACCCCGGTCCAGCGGCGTCGTTGCCCGTCTCGAGGCGCAGTCACGTTGAATACATGCTCGTCACACTGTATTCCGAGCGACTCGACATGGAGACGGAGAGGTGAACCAGTAGAGACAACTACCTTGGTGTCGAATGACCCGCTGAGGTAGGGGAGAAGCGTCAGGAGGGACTTCTCCGCTCCCCAGACCTCGGGAGAGTCGGTAAGCACGACTAGCTTCACCGGGGCAGTCCTCTCACACCGATCTGCTTCGCTGGGACGCCGCCGACAATTGTCGAGGGCGCCACCTCGCCGCGTACGACGGCGCCGGCCGCGACGATGGCTCCCCGTCCTATCGTGGCGCCTCCGAGGATTACTGCGTTGGCTCCGATCCAAACGTCGTCTTCGATCGTGGTGGCTAGGCGTGCTTCGCCCTGCTCTCTGATGGGGCGCGCCGGGTCCTCAAAAACGTGGTTCTCCGAGAGGACCGTGACGTTCGGCCCCAAAAGGCAATCCATGCCAATGCGCACGCCTCCCTGCCCGAGGATCAGATTGCGGGCGCCGATGGCTGTTCTCGGCCCCACAGAGATCCCCTCGCCAAGAGCTCGGACGACTCCCGTCGCACGCAGAACGGCGTTCTCATCGATCGTGACCGAATCGCCCAACTGCACGCCCCAGCGGGACGTCGCTTGGATGGTCACATTCCGCGCGATGCTGCAAGACTGCCCGACCGTGAGATGTCGCCGACCGGACACCCGGAGGCCGCGAGCGATGAAGGATCCGCGGTAGCCGAGCAGAATAGCTGTTGCCCTCTGCGAAACCTTCCCCATCACGAAAGCCAACACTTCGGAATCGCTCAAGGCGGGATCGAAACCATCCGCGAGCCCACGATTTGTTCGATATCGTCGGTCCAGTTCACTGCGAAGTCGACGGATCATGCGCTCTCGATTTCTTTCCGCATCACAGCGACCGTGTCCTTCCAACCCCAGCGCTGTGGGCTTGCGTGGCGGCTGGAAGCAAGTGCCGCTTGCACCCCGCGCGCAATGCTCTCTTCGTCATTCGGGTCAAAAAAAGTTGCCTCGTCTGTGAGTTCGCGAAAAGCGGGTATGTCGCTCGCAGCGATGACGCAGCCTGCATTCATCGCCTCAACCAAGGGAAGACCAAACCCTTCGTCGAGCGAGGGGAAGACGAATAGGGAGGCATTCTTGTATAGGCGCACCAGCTCGCCATCACTTACATACCCTAGCCAGGATACGTTCTTGCTCCTCCACTCCGTGGTGGAGGCGGCGCCATCGCGTTCGCCGACGACTACCAGGCGGTGGGAATTGAGAACGCCGAATGAATCGAGTGCCCCGATCAGACGATCCAGATTCTTGCGTACGTTAAGTCGTCCGACCGCGAGAATGAACGGATCGTCGAAAGACTCCTGAGGGGACTCGGGACTTGGAGGGTCTACGAGCAGGGGCGACGCTAGGCCGACAGCTACAGTTCGGGTGGCCCCGACGTAGCGTTCGATGCGCGCCTTCTCGGCTAGCGACGACGTAAAGACTAGGTCTGCCCTCGTTGCCATGGCGCGCATCGGCGCGAGGTATGCTCGCTCTCGTCTCGTGAACCACTCGGGGTGGTCGAGAAAGATGAAGTCATGCACGAAGACGGCATTGAGCGTCTTGCGACCAGGGAGTTGCGAGGCGAAGTTCTGGGCAACGAGCGCATCAAACCCAGGGCGTGGAACCAACGAAAGGCCCGCGTGCAGAGGGACTCTCGTGCCGAGAACATCGACATTAGAGACGTCTTCGAGAGCGAGTTCCTCGCGTGTCTGTTCGGCATACTTGGCCGGTACCGCGATCGTCAGATCATCGGCTCGAAACTCGTGACTCCAGGACTTGACGATGGAGCGGACGACATTTCGCCCGGAGGGTGGGCCGTCGGCCCACCAGTAGGCGTCGAATAGGACTTTCACTTGGCCTCTCGGGGGCGTCGTGCTTCGGTGTGGAGTGAAATTCGCGCGTTCCGTCTCAACTCATCCGCCCTCGCGCGCCAAGGATGGCAAGCCACTCGGCCACGAGAGTCGAGCCCTCAGGCTGGAAGAGTACCGGTTACAGATCTGTTGCCAGGTGAACAGGTCGGCTGCGCGCGCTTGGTTGGCCTCCGCGGACGCATCCTGATTGTCGCGGTCGTTGAGCATTGCGACCACGGCTTCGCTGATTGCATCGGCGGTTGGTTCACAGAGCCAGCTTCCCTCAGGTAGCACCTCCCGGTTGTATCGCGTGTCGCGCGCGATAGTTGGCGCGCCGAGGGCCATCGCCTGCACGAGCGCTGGGTTCGTGCCCCCGACGCTGTGTCCGTGGAAGTAGGCGCCCGCGTGTTGCCAAAGACTGAACAGCCGTCGATCGTCGCTGACGTGGCCGAACCAGTGGATACGTGGATTCGTCGCGGCGAGTTCGCGCGCACGGTCGTCCAGTTCGCCGCCATAACCCGACGAGCCGACGATCACAACGTCGGTGTGCTCGGCAATAGCGGGTGCCGCGCCGAAGAACTCGGGCACGGTGTTCTCTGGCACGAAACGGGCGACCATGAGGGCGTAGCCGCGGTGCTCAAGCCCGGGCTCTATGGGCAGCTCCTCATCCACGAACTCGCCGCCGTACGGGATGTAGTCGCCATCGCGGTCGAACTCGTCGTTCCAGCGACGGGCGATCTCGTGCGCGTCGAACACGAGGCGGTCGCCGTACTTCGCGGTCCACTTGGCACCGGTCTTGAATACCCACTTGGCGACGCGGCCCCACTTGGCGCGGTCCCACTCGATGCCGTCGACGTTCACCAGCGTCGGAATGCCGGCGCGCTTGAGGATCGGCAGCCAGTAGCCGTTCGCGCAGTTCATCACGAGCGCAACATCGGGCTTCTCGCGTGCGGCATGCAGCGCGGCGCTCAGCCCGAAGCTCAACGTGCTCAGCGACTTCGTCTCGAGGCCCCACGTCTCCACGGTGCGCACGCGCTCGTCACGGTTCGGGTCTCCAGGGCGCGTTGCGCCAGGGCGACCGTAGACGGTCACGTCCCAGCCTTCGTCGGCCAGGTACGGTGCCAGCTTGCGCACAGCGGTCTCGAAACCGCCGTAATAGCTCGGGTATCCACGCGTGCCGATGATCGCGACAGAAGGCAAAATGGATTCCTTTCGATTGGAGTAGTGCTCGCGGATGGATCAGTCAGTGGGCTGTCTCGCCGGGCGCCAACGCCGCCTTAGCAGTCTTCGCGAGGATCCCCACATCCCCGATCAGTGACCAGTTCTCTACGTACGACAGATCAAGGCGCACCGACTCTTCCCACGAGAGGGCGGAGCGACCGCTCACCTGCCAGAGGCCCGTGATGCCGGGCTTCACGAGGAAGCGCCGGTGCACGTGATCCGCGTACTTCGCCACCTCGCTGGGCAGCGACGGGCGCGGACCGACGAGCGACATCGAGCCGCCCATCACGTTGAACAGCTGCGGCAGCTCGTCGAGCGAGTACTTGCGCAGCACGCGGCCGATGGGGGTGATGCGGGGGTCGCGCTTCATCTTGAAGAGCACCTCGTTGCCGGCATCCCGAACCTGCGTCTCGAGCGAGGAGAGGCGGGCTTCGGCATCCACCACCATCGAGCGGAACTTGAGCATCGTGAACTCCTCGCCCCGACGACCCACGCGGGTCTGGCGGAAGATCACCGGACCCGGGCTCGAGAACTTCACCAGCAGCGCCAGCACGATCAGCACAGGGCTGATCACGATGAGCCCAAGCGTCGACACGACGAGGTCGGTGGTGCGCTTGGCGAAGCGCTGACCGCGGCTGAACGTGGGCGTCTCGACGTGGATGAGGGGGAGCCCTGACACCGGACGCGTGTGGATGCGCGGACCCGCGATATCGGTGATGCTCGGCGCCAGCACCAGGTGCTGACGACCCGCCTCGAGCCCCCACGAGATCTGCTTCACCTTGTCGGCCGGCAGCTCGTCGGTGCTCGTCACGGCCACGGTGTCGGCGCCGGTGACGGCGATCGCGCGGTCGACGGCATCCACATTCCCCATGATCGGGATGCCGGTGCCGGCGATCGTGTCGGCCACCATTCCGGTGGGGATGCACGCGCCCACCACGTGATAACCGGCGCTCGGGGAGCGCAGCAGCTCGGTCGCGATGTGGGTGACGGAGGCCTCGCTGCCCACGAGCAGCACTCGCGCGCTGTACTCGCCCACCGAGCGCTTCGCGACGAGCCAGTTGCGCCAGATCCAGCGGCTGAGCAGGAGCATCGTGATGCCGAGCGGGAGGGCGATGAGCAGGTAGCTGCGCGCGATGTCGATCTTGGCGAGGAACGCGATGATCGCCACCACGCCGAACATGACCACGCTGGAATGCGTCACGCGGATGTACTCCGCCATGCCCTGGCCGATCACCCGGTGGCTGCGCGAATCGATCAGCGCGAGCGCGGTGAGCCACGCGACGACGAGCAGCGTGGAGAAGAGCCAGTACGACGTGGGGGTGAACACCGGGTTGTTGCGCATCGTGATCTGCGCGTTGCCCCAGCCGAACCACAGCATCTGCGTGCCGAAGACGGTCCAGATCACGACGAGCGCGTCGGTGATCACGAGGCGCGTGGAGAAGGCGCGGCGCCAGTCGATCGTGGCCCTCGGGGCGATGCGCAGCGTAGGAGCAGTGGATGCCGCGTGCGCCGTCTTCGCGGCATTCTGATGAGCCGCGGCGGAGCGCGGGGCATGCGGGGGAGTGTCGGTCAGCGGCGTCGTCGGCGCGTCGAGCAGTGCGTTCGACGTCACTTCTGGGGTCCTTGTCGTGGGCTCCGGATTGGGCTGCACACTATCAGCAGAGTGTTGCGGGAGCGTTGCGTCTGTCGTCATGTAATCCGGGGGAGTGGGCTCGGGGGATGAGGGGAATGCCCATGCGTGCGAATGCTTCGCGAGTCTATATGAGAGGGTTCTCATCTTTCGCTGCAGACGGGAGAGCGCTTTTCGTCTTTGGTGAATCTTGAGGTTTCGGAGTGCCGAAGGGCCTGTCGCTCTGAGGCGCTGCGGTGCGGCATCCACTCTTCGGACCTACGGCAGCGCGGCGCGCACCTGGTTGGCGACCGCGGTGGAGACGACGCCGGTGCCGCCCAGAACGACGACCTTCGCCGGCTTGAGGCGCTGGAGTTCGGTGATGGCCGCGGCGGGCAGCGAGCCCTTCTGGGTGAGCAGCACCGGTCCGCCGAGCGATCCCGCAGCCGCCGCGCCCGCCAGCGCGTCGGGGAACGTCATGCCGTTGGCGATGTAGACCACCGGTGCGCCGGGTGTGAAGGCGTTCTTCGAGATGACCGTGGCGGTCTCGAAGCGGCTGGGGCCGGCATCCCGGGTCACCGCCCCCTGCGTGTAGCGGTCGACCTCGTGCATGACGGCGCTGCTGACGATGGTCGGCCCGCCGAGCACGACGATGCGCTTGGGCGCCAGGCGGCGGAGTTCATCGGCGACCACCTTGGGCAGTGAACCTGCCTGCGTGAGCAGCACCGGGCCGTCGAGGTGACCCGCGGCCGCCGCCCCGGCGAGAGCGTCGGGGAAGTTCATGCCGTTGGCGACATAGGCCACGTCGACGCCCTTCGCGAAGGTCTCCGCCGAGATCGCGGCCGAGGTCTCGAAGCGATTCGCGCCGTAGGTGCGGGTGACGCTGCCTGCGGTGTACTGCCGCGCCTGCGCGAGCACGGTGTTGCTGACCACGCCCGTGCCACCGAGGATCACGATGCGGCCGGGGTCGAGGCGGTCGAGCTCTGTCGCCACCGCGGCCGGGATGCGGTCGCGCTCGGTGAGCAGGATCGGCGCGCCGGCGCTGGCCGCGGCCGCGGCGCCGGAGAGCGCGTCGGGAAAGTCCAGCCCGTACGCCAGGTAGGCCACCTTCACTCCCGGAGCGAACGCCTTCTGCGACACCGCCGCCGAGGTCGCGAACCGATCGGCGCCGGAGGCGCGGGTGACCTGGGTGGGGGTTGGGGTGGGTGTGGGGGTTGGGGTTGGCGTTGTTGTCGGGGTGGGGGTTGGCGTGGGGGTGGGGGTTGGGGTGGGTGTCGGGGTTGGGGTCGGGGTTGGGGTCGGTGTGGGGGTCGGGGTGGCGCCGGCGGGGGAGACGGTGCCGTTCACGCCGGTGCGGGCGGTGCCGGCGGCGAGGGTCACCGAGTCGGCGGCGGCCAGGGTGGACTTGCCCGCCCACCACTGCTCTGCCACGTCTCCGACGGTCTGCTCGTCGACGAAGTCGTCTTCGAAGCCGACCGTGTACGTGCCGGCCGCGAGGTCGAGTTCGTAGGGCGTCGCGCCGGTGCCGGCCGCGTCGAAGCGCGCCTCGGGAAGGCGCACCCACTCCCCATCGAGCTGCTCGTAGACCAGTGCGCTGCCCAGGATGCCGCCGGGTGCGGCATTCACGAATCCTTCGGCGGTGATCGACCCGGCGAGGCTTGCATCGGGGGTGCGGGCGGTGCTCGACGCGTCGAAGGTGTCGCCCGCGCCGACCGTGAAGCTCGTGGAGCCGTCGGCGAAGCGGAGGTACTGGGCGGAGGCGGGGATGCGATTCCAGTCGGCATCCCACGTGTGCGTCAGGAAGGCGATGCGGTAGGTGCCCGGGTGCAGCCCGCTGAATACCACCGGTGTCTGACCATCGGGCCACATCTGGTCGCCATAGAAATTCATGACCTTGCCGTCGATGTCGGTGAGGTACATGCCGAAGCCTTCGCCGGTGCGGGAGAGCAGAGAAGAAGCATCCACGGTCCCTGTCACCGACGCGGCGTAGCCGAGTGCGGCGTCGATACCCGAGACGTTGGCGGTCAAGTTGATCGGAGTGGCATCAGCCAGCGTCTGCGTGTCGTCGTAGTACTCGTGCGCAAGACCGGTCTGAACGTACTGGTCGTCCTGCCAGTAGCCGCCGCCGGAGAACTGAACGTAGGCGTTGCCGGCAGGCACGCCGCTGATCGTGTAGGCGCCGGAATCGGGGTCGATGGTCGACGAGGTGCCGTTGACCCAGTTGCCGTCCTGTGTCACGGCCGAGGCAGACAAGGATTGCCGCCACTCTGCCGGCGCATCGGCGGGGAGTGTGATCGTGCCGGAGATCGTGTACGCGCGGTCGAGCGCGGCGTCGATGCCGGAGATGTCGCTGTCGGTGACGGCCACGAGTGTCGCGGCGTTCCAGTCGCGGGCGTTGTCGTAGTACTCACCGGCGACGCGCGGATCGTTCGACTGGAACGAGACGCGGTAGTTGTCCGGTGCGAGGCCGGAGATTTCGTAGGCGCCGGTTGTGGCATCCACCGTTGCTGATCCGCCTGTGGGGCCGACCTCGGCGGATGCGTTGACGTAGATGTCGGAGAACGCGCTCGCGTCGACGCCGTCGGGCAGGGTGATCGTGCCGCGGATGGTGTGGCCGACGTCGAGGGTCGCGTCGATGCCGGTGGCGGCCGCTGCGGTGACGTCGACCAGGGTGGCGGCGCTGTAGTCGAGGGTGTCGTCGAAGTACTCGGCGATGAGGTTCGGTGTGACGTAGTCGTTGCTGCCGTCGTCGTACCCGGTGGGGGAGAACTGCACCCGGTACTCGCCCGGGGCGAGGCCTCCGAGCACGTACGTGCCGGTGTCGGGGTCGACGCGGGCGTATGCGCTGGAGGTGTCATTCCAGGCCGAGACGCTGAGTCCCTGCATCCACTCGGGGTCTGCGCCCGCGCCGAGGGAGACCGTGCCTTCGATCGAACGGCCGGCTTCGAGCGCCGCGTCGATGCCGGTGACATCGGTGTCGGTGACCGAGACGAGGGTTGCGGAACTCCAGTCGGTCGTGTCGTCGTAGTACTCGCTCACGAGGTTCGGATGGTTCGACTGGAACGAGACACGGTAGTCGCCGGGGGCCAGTCCGGGGATCTCGTATGCACCCGTGGCGGGATCGACGGTGCTCGAGCTTCCGGAGCCGGAGTCGGTCCACGCGTTCACATAGATGTCGCTGTAGGCGCTGGAGTCGACTCCGTCGGGGAGCGTGACCGTGCCTTCGATGGAGCGTCCGCGCTCGAGAGTGGCGTCGATGCCGGTCGCGTCCGCTGCGGTGAGGTCGACGAGCGTGGCGGCGTCGCGGGTGAGGGCGTCGTCGTAGTACTCGCCGATCAGCCGGGACTGGTGGTGTGTTCCGTCGACATCCCACGTGCCAGGCACGGAGAACTCGACGTAGTACCGCCCCGGACTGAGACCGACGACTTCGTAGGCGCCGGTGCCGGCATCCACAAATGCATGGATCGGCACGAAGGTGCCCGACTCGGTGTAGACGAAGGCTTCGGCACCCTGGAGCTCAGCCGGATCTGCGTCCGACCCGACGGTCACGGTGCCGGAGATCGTGCGGCCCATCTCGAGCGCTGCGTCGATGTTCGTCGCGTCGGAGTCGGTCACATCGACGGGCGTCGCCTCGGAGTGGCTGACCGCGTTGTCCCAGTACTCGCTCACCAGGTTGGTCTCGACCCATTCCGTGCCGTCGAAGTGTCCGTTTGCGCGAAAGCTGACGCGGTACTCCCCGGGCTCGAGGCCCTCGATCGAGTAGACGCCGGTCGCCGGGTCGACCTGCGCCCCGGTGCCCCCGGTGTCACTCGACGCGTTGACCCAGATGTTCTCGCCCCACTCGGCGGGGGCCTCGTCGGGGATCGTGACCGTGCCGGAGATCGTGCGGGTTGCCGCGGAGGTGGTGGCGTTGGCGGCGGCGTTCTGCGCCTGCGCGGCGGGGGCGGCGGCGACGGTCAGCGCGGCGACGAGGGCCGCTGCGAGGGCGGTCGCCGTGAATCGGGCAGGGCGGGCGGGCGTAGCTACGCGCATCATTCTTATGTGTTTCCCCAGTAGATGTAGCAGATTGCGTCGATGCCCCGTATTCGACTTCGCGAAACTATCAGTGCAATCTGTGTGAACGGTGATTGTGGATGCCGGCGCTGCGGCGTTGCTCGCGCGATGCTGGTGCGATTCCGGTGCGATTCCTGTCCTCCCCAGAGGGTGGAATCGCTTGACTTCTCCACACGGCTCGAATCTGTGTTCTAATGTCGGAGGCTCATGCCACGATGAGTCATGGATATTTTCACCGAGGCGACCGCGGTCATCGACCGCCTGCGGTCGACGCTCGGTGACGCCGTACGACCCAGCGAGATCGCCGAAGCGCTCACGCGACTCGACCCGGGTGAGCTCATTCGGGTGATGAGCGACCTCACCGCGGGCATCCGCAGCCTCGACTCCGTCCGCACGGTCGCGGCCGGAGTCATCGCCGTGCAATCTACGCGCGACCACGGACATTCCGGCACCGCCCAGGTGCACGGCCACCGCACGCCCGTCACCCTGGTGCAGGAGATCACCGGGGTGAGCCGGGGCGAAGCCGCCAAGCAGGTGCGCTCGGGCAAGGCGGTGCTCGAGACGGCCCTCGCGGGTGGACTGGCGGGAGATGTGGATGCCGCACCCGCCGCACCGGGGGCCGATGGCGGCCCGGGCGATGAGGGTGCCGGGCTCGCGGGGATGCCGGGGGCGCCTGGGGCGGCGGGGGAGCCGGGGGCGCCCGGAGTTGCGGGATTGGCGGGGGTTCCTGGGGCGACGCGGTCGTGGCACGCGCCGGCAGACGATGCGCTCATGACGGGCGTGCTCTCCACCGCCAAGCACGATGCGATCGTCACCGGGCTCGGGGAACCGATCGACGGCGGGTGGGAACCCTGGACTGCCGCCGTCGAACGACTCGTCGAAGAGGCGTCGGTGCGCACCGTCGAAGACCTCGCGCGGTCGGCGCGGGCGATCCGCGACATGCTCGACTCCGAGGGGGCCCTTCGACGCTTCACCGAGCGCTTCGAGCGGCGATCCGTGCGCACTCGCATCGACGATTACGGCCAGACCCACCTTTCAGCCACGCTCGACGACGACGCGGCACTGCTTTGGCGCACGATCATCGACGCGGCGCTGCGGCCTCGGCTGGGTGGCCCACGGTTCGTGGACTCCGAAGAGGCCGCACGCGGCGCGCAGCTCTCCGCCGACCCGCGCACCAACGACCAGCTCGCACACGACCTTCTGGTCGACCTCCTCCGTGCGGGATCGCTCGCCTCGGCCGACGACGTGTTCGGGGCACGCCAGGCCGGCGTGCGCGTCGTCGTCACCGCCCAGACACTCGCCGACCAACGCGTCGCCGAGGGCGGCGCCCGCGGCGCCGACGGGGTGGCGCTCGCCGAAGAGGATGGAACGCCCGTTCCCGCCTGGCTCGCCGCGCAGCGCGCGTGCGATGCCGGAACGACCGAGTTCACCGTCGACACCCACGGCAACCCGCTGTACGTCGGCCGCGAGGCCCGCCTGTTCACCCGGGTGCAGAAGATCGCCCTGGCCGTGCGAGACGGTGGATGCCGCTGGCCCGGGTGCGACCGCCCCTCATCGTTCTGCGAAGCCCACCATTGCGATCCCTGGAGCTCCGGCGGACGTACAGATGTCGATTGCGGCATACTCCTGTGCCGGTTCCATCACATGAACCTCCATCACGGCGGATCGTGGATCACGCGCGACGGCGACGGAGGGTTCCTGCTGCATCGCGTCGGACAAGATCCCGTGCCCATGCCCCCGCGCGGACACCTGCGCTACTTCTTCGGCGAGTACGACCCGCCTCCGCCGCGCTTCCGCCCCGCCGCCTGACCTCCCCGCCGCCTCGGCGCCCCCGGCCTTGGCCCGGCCCCGGGCCCGGCCTTGGCCCTGTGCCGGCGTCGGCATGCGCCTTGGTCCTGCCCCACCCCGCGCTCGGCCCCCAGGCCGCAGCCTCGGCCTGCCTTGGCTCCGCCCGGGCGTCGGCCTGCGACGTGGTTCGCCCGGGCGTCGGCCTGCCTTGGTTCGCCCGGGCGTCGGCCTGCCTTGGCTCCGCCCGGGCGTCGGCCTGCAGCGTGGTTCGCCCGGGGGTCGGCCTGCGGCTTGGTTCTGCCGGGGCGAGGCCTGCGGTGTGGTTCTGCCGGGGCGAGGCCTGCGGTGTGGTTCTGCCGGGGCGAGGCCTGCGGTGTGGTTCTGCCGGGGCGAGGCCCGCGGTGTGGTTCTGCCGGGGCGAGGCCCGCGGTGTGGTTCTGCCGGGGCGAGGGCCTCCGACTTGGTCCTGCCCCACCCCGGCCTTGCGTCCCACCTCGGCGTGGGCCCTGCCCCACCCCGGCCTGGGTCCAACCCCGGCCTCGACTGGGCGGAGTTGGCGGCGGGATCGGGAATGCGGTGCGCTTCGGACAGGTGGTACAGCGCGAGTGCCCTCGGCGCGGGCCTCCCCGGAGGAGCAGGTGCGGTGGTCGTGCGGCTGGTAGGCGTGCGACTCAGTGCGCCGTCTCGCCGGGAACGAGCGCCGCCTTCACGGTCTTCAGCAGAATGCCGACATCGCCGACCAGCGACCAGTTCTCCACGTACGAGAGATCCAGGCGAACCGAATCCTCCCACGACAGCGACGACCGGCCGCTCACCTGCCACAGCCCCGTGATTCCGGGCTTGGCCAAGAAGCGACGATGCACATGATCGGCATACTGGGCCACCTCCGACGGCAGCGGCGGACGCGGACCCACCAGCGACATCGAACCCGCGATCACGTTGAACAGCTGCGGAAGCTCATCGAGCGAGAAGCGCCGCATGACCCGACCCACCGGCGTCACACGCGGATCGTGACGCAACTTGAAGAGCACCTCATTGCCGGCATCCTGCGCTCGATCCGACAGTGCCGGAAGCATCGCCTCCGCCCCATCGACCATCGTGCGGAACTTCAGCATCGTGAACTCGCGCCCCTGATGTCCGACGCGCGACTGGTGGAACAGCACCGGCCCACGACTGGACAGCTTCACGAGCACCGCCAACACCAGAAGAAGCGGCGAGATCGCGATCACCCCGACGACCGACAGCACGATGTCGGTCGCACGCTTCGCCAGCAGCTGACCCCGACTGAACATCGGCGTCTCGACGTGAATGAGCGGCAACCCCGAGACCGGACGCGTATGGATGCGCGGTCCCGCGATATCGGTGATGTTCGGCGCCAGCACCAGATGCTGATGGCCGGCCTCGAGACTCCACGAAATCTGCTTCACCTTGTCAGCCGGCAGATCATCACTGCTGGTCACCGCCACCGTGTCGGCGCCGGTCGCCAGAAGCGCACGATCGACGGCATCCACACTGCCCATGATGGGGATCGCGGTCCCCGGAATCTTGTCGGCCACCCGACCCGACGGCACGCACGCGCCCACCACGTGATAGCCCGCCTGAGGAGTGCGACGCAACTCTCGCGCGATCTGGGCCACGGACTGCAGCGACCCGACCAGCAGCACGCGCGCACTGAAGCGCCCCATCGAGCGCTGCGCGACGAGCCACTGCCGCCACAGCCACCGCTCGAACACGAGAACCGTGATCCCCAGCGGCAGCGCGATGATCAGATACCCGCGCGCCACATCGATGCGCGTGAGGAACGCACCGATCGCGATCAACCCGAACAGCACGATGCTCGCGTGCGCGATGCTCGTGTACTCGCCGATGCCCGTGCCGATCACACGATGATTGCGCGAATCGGTGAGGCTGAGAGCGGCCATCCACGTCGCGATCAGCACCGACGAGAACACCCAGTACGACAGCTCGGTGATGCGCGCATCGGCCCGCATGGTCACATGCGCATTGCCCCACCCGAACCACAGCAGCTGCGTGCCGAACACCGCCCACGTCAGCACGAACAGGTCGCTCAGCCACAGCCGCACCGTGTACTGCTCGCGCCAGCGCGCATTCGCCGGAGCGAACGTGGGAGCGGGGGATGCCGCGGCCGCCGCCTGTGCGATGGGTGGGGGTGCGGGGGCGACCGCGGCATCCATCGGCGCGATGATCGGCGTCGGACCTGAGATCTCCGGGGGCCCGACCAGCGCGGCAGGAACCGCCGCCTCGTGTGTCGGGGCGACCTCGAGAACCTCTCGTTGCGGAGAGAATCCGGCAGTGGTCATGGGCCTACTCACGCCACGACGGGCGATGGTCAGGATCCGCGACTCCCAGTCGTCGCAGCCATGCCGTCGATTACGGGGGAGTGTAATCAGAGCGCTCCCACGGCGCTATGACTCTGAAAGTATTCGGGAAGCCGAATTTTGTTCGGAGTCCCGAAACTCTGGTCAGCGACGCGGCGAGCGACGACCCACGGGCGGCGTGGGCGGCTGCTCGTCGGCATCCATCCCCGGCGCGAGGCCGATCGCGGCCATCGGATCGTCGGCGTCGATCACTGTCGGCTCCTCGCGACGCGATGTCGGCGTGGGCGTGGGCGCTGGCGCGGGTGTGGGCGCCGGTGCCGACGCGGGCCCGGGCGTGGGCGTGGGCGCTGGCGCCGAAGCCGGCTCTGGCACGACCGCGCGGGCGGTGCCCTCGGGACCATACGGGCTCGGAGCATCGTTGCGCTTGCGACCCTTCGCGGGCTCGCCGGTGTATCCGTATCCGTAGCCGTACGTGTAGTACGAGTCGGGGCCGCGCGTGGGAACCATCGACATGACGATGCCGGCGATCTTGGCATCCACCGTCTCGAGCGCGTCCACGGCGCCACCCAGCTGATGCCGACTCGTGCGACCGGTCGCGACCACGATGATCGCGCCGCTCGTGGACTTCGCCAGGATCGCGGCATCCGTCACCGGCAGCAGCGGCGGCGCATCGCACAGCACCACATCGAACTCGCGCTCGAGAGCGTTCAGCAGCGACGACATCTGCTCCGACCCCAGCAGCTCACTCGGGTTGGGCGGAATCTTGCCCGCCGGCAGCACATAGAGGCTCCGCTGACCCCACGGCAGCATCACGTCACCGACGCGCGCGCGACCGATGAGCACATCGGTGAGGCCGGCACCACCCTCGATGCCCAAGTATTCGGCCACCTTCGGCTTGCGCAGATCGGTGTCGATGAGCGCGACCTTCTTGCCGGCATCCGCCAGCGCGATCGCAAGGTTGATCGACGTCGTCGTCTTGCCTTCGCTGGGCACACTCGAGGTGATCACGAAATCCTTGCGACCGCCCATGTCGAGGAACTGCAGATTCGTGCGCAGCGCGCGGAACGACTCGGCACGCGGACTGTGCGGATCGGCGTGCAGGATCAGGGGCCGCGACTTCGCCTTCGGGTCGAACGCGATCGCGCCGATCAGCGGACGATCGGTCACCTGCTCCACATCGCGCGGCGTGCGCACGCGCGTGTCGAGCACGGCCCGCAGCACCGCCGCACCGAGGCCGATCGCGAGCCCCACGAGCGCACCGAGCGCGAGGTTCAACGGAACGTTCGGGCTCGACGGCGACAAAGGCGGCAGCGCATCGTTGACGCGCTCGAGGCGCACCGGACTCGTCTCGGCGCCGTTCGGCGTCTCGAGCGTCTCGACCGCGGTCTTCAGCGACAGCGCGAGCGCGTTGGCGATGTTCGCCGCCTGCACCGGATCGGTGTCGGTGACGGTGATCGTGATCAGGGTCGTGTTCAAAGCGGCGGATGCCGACACCTGGGCGCTCAGGTCGACCGCCGTGGTGCCGAGCTCGAGCTCGGCGATCACCGGATTCATGACGATCGGCGTCTCGACGAGATTCGTATACGTCTGCACGCGCGACTGCGTGAAGTTGGACCCCTGCTGCAGCTCGCTGATCGTGGAGCTGGCCTGCGTCGACACGAACACCGTGCTCTGGGCCTCGTACTCGGGCGTGCGCGTGAGCGACCAGGCCGCCGCGAGCCCCACCCCGAGCAGGGTCGCAACGAGGATGATGACCCAGTTCTTCCGAAGGATCCGGATGTAATCGGTGAGCTCCATGTCGCCTCTCGTGAAGTCTGGCGCAGCCGGGGCCATCATGCCACAGCGGTTTGACAGGCTTGTTTCGCCCGTCAGCGACCGGGCGCGGCGGGCGAAGCCGTGAGCCACAGCACGCGCACCACCTCGACCACGGCGGGCAGCAGCTGCGCCGCGGACTGCTGATAGACCTCCCACGGCTTGCGATACGGGTCGATCACGTCGTCCTCTTCGGGGGCCGACGGCGCGGGCGCGAGCCCCCGCTGCGACGCCGCGGCCACACCCACCATGCGCACGCGAGCCCGCGGATCGTCACCGCCCTCGGAGGCCGCGGCCAGCAGCATCCGATCTCCCATCGCCGCCGTGATGCGCGCGAATTCACGCACCGTGAACGTCTGGCGCATGCGCGACGGGGCGAGCTCGGCCACCGCGCGACGATGCTTGCGCGTCATCGTCAGGATGAGATCCGGCGAGACCAGGTCGGCCTCGGTGAGAAAGCGCGAGCGATGCGCGGCCGAAAGCTCCGCCGAAACGCCCAGGTGCTGGGCGAGATGGGCGGCCTCCACCGTCATCGGGACCGCGTCGAGCCCGCGCGTGCCGGCGCTGGTCACCGTGGGATGCAGGGGCGCGAGCCGCGTCTGCAGCAGCTGCGCCGCCAGAGGAGAGCGGCAGATATTGCCGGTGCAGACCGTCAGCAGCTCGAACAATGGGTGCCTCCGCAGGGTCGATGTAACGTGGGCGGGTGCTCGACCAGCCTAGTGACGCCGCAGACGACCGCGCGCCCGGCCGTGCCGCATCCGGTGCGCCCGAGGGCGCGGATGCCGCCGGGTCGCCTGCCCCCGCCAGTGCGCCCGAGGCTGTGACCCGTGCAGCCGAACCCGAGACCGGAGCGGCCGCGGCCGTGACCAGAGCGGCCGCGGCCGATGTCGACCCGATGACGATCCCGGCGCCACCCGCCGCGGGGGAGCAGCCGCGGGATGGTGCGAGGCTGTTCGATCGGGACGCCGCGAGCGGCCACACGACTGCCCTGTTCGACCGGGATGCCGCGGGCGAGGCATCCACCGCGCCTCTCGTCGGCGGGACCGGCCGCGTCTGGCATGACACCGGGCGCGAGTACCGGCACGTGCGGCGCAAGGACTGGCGCCTCGGCGGCCGCACCGTGCGCCGGTGGCGCGAATGGCTGATCGCGATCGCGCTCGGCTCGCTCGGAGTCGGGGTGCTCCTGGGCACGCTCGTCGAATCCGTGTGGGAGTCGCCGTGGGCGCCGCTGGCCGCCACCGCCCTGCTGTGGCTCGGGATGCTCGTGCCGATCGTGTGGGCGCTGTCGCGATCGCGTCCGGCGGGCATGTTGCGGATCCGCGCGGTCGACCTGCTCTACGCGGTCGTGCTCGGCATCGCGCTGCGCATCGCGCAGGGCTGGATCGAACTCGCCGCCGGCGGCACCGGCGCACTGCCCACCTCCGCCCTCGTCGACGGAAGCCTGCCGCAGTCGTGGTGGATCACCGTCGCCCTGCCGGCCGTGACGGCGGCGCCCGTGCTCGAGGAGTTCTTCTTCCGCGCCGTGGTGCTGATCGCGGTGTACACGATGCTGCGACGGAGGTTCGGCGGATTCGCAGCCGGCATCGTCGCGGTGCTCGCCAGCACCGCGCTGTTCGTGCTCGTACACACCCTCACCCTCTCGTCGACCACCGACGTCGTGATCTCGCTGACCCTGCTCGGGCTCGTCTGCTCGCTGCTCGTCGCGTTCACGGGCCGCATCTGGGGCGCCGTGCTCGTGCACATCGTCTACAACGCGACCTGGGTCGCCCTCGTCGCCGCGGGCGCGCTGCTCGGCTGACCCGACGCCGAGGCGGCTGACACGCCGGGCCGGCAGGTTTTACCTGCTCGTAACCGCCCTCGCGATGGCGATGTCGGTACCTGTGCGCTAGCCTGGCAATCGCTGGGGAATCAATGGGGACGATTCGAGATCTCTTTTGTGTACCCTCCACACACAGCCGTCGTCCTACTGGGGATACATCACATGCTGAAGAAGACACTGACCGCTCTCGGAATCGCCGGGGCGATCGTGCTCGCCGGCTCCGCAGCTGCACAGGCATACCCGACCGCCATCGCGTGCTCGGCCTCGCCCGCGACCATCGCCGTCGGCGCCACGTCGACCGTCGAGTGCACGGGGCTCACCCCCGGCTCCGTCGAGATCACCGCGAGCGGCCCCGGCGTGGGTGCGGGGTCGCTGTCGTCGATCGTGCTCGCCACCGCGAACGGATCGACCACCATCACCAAGACCGTTGCCGATGACGGCTCGCTGAGCGCTTCGTTCACCGCGCCCGCCGCCGGCACCTTCACCATCGCCGCCACCGACTCCGCCGGCAACTCCGGCTCGGTCACCGTCACCGCCACGGGTTCCACCACGGGCGGCAGCGGCGGCGGCAGCGAGCTGCCCGCCACCGGTGGCACGGTTCCCGCCGCGGCCATCTGGCTGGGCGTCGGCGCCCTCGGCATCGGCGGCATCGCCGTGACCGCTGCGATGGCACGCCGCCGCGCAGCCGCCAACAGCGACAGCTGAGCAGAACGTGACGAAGACCCCGGACGCACGTTCGGGGTCTTCGTCGTCTGCGGGGGTCTCCACGGGGGCTTCTGCGGGGTTTGCGGGGAGTGTCGCGGGGGCTTCCGCGGCGCGCGCGGGGTCGTCGGCGGGGGTGCTCTCGCGGGCTGAACGCGGAACGGACGAGGGGATGCCGCCCGCCGGCGTCATCGCCCGCGGAGCGGTGTTCGCACGGCCCGGTGCCGCGCTCCTCATCGCCGCCGGAGGGTTCGCGCTCGCCGCACTCGTGCTCCTCGCCTATCCGACCCTCTCGCGCCTGTTCTTCGGGCTCGGTGCGACCGAGTCCGCGATCGTCGACCTCGTGCTGGTGTCGACGCCACTGGTGGCCGCCGTCATCGTGGCGGCCGTCATCGCCCGCGGGGGCGCCGCGGCCGGCATCCATCGATTCGGGTCGTGGGTGTGGATCGACGCGGCCTCGGGGATCGCCGTCGGCCTGCTCGCCCGCGCGATCGTCGAACTCGTCGCGCCCACCACCGGCTCGCTCGCGGGCCCCTTCGGTCCGCCCGACACGGTCACCATCGTCGTGATCGCGCTCGGGGTGGTCGTGGTGACGCCGGTGGTCGAGGAGCTGTTCTTCCGCGGCCTGCTGCAGCGCTCCCTCGCGCAGGTGCTCGCGCGCCCGGTGGGCGCCGTGGCCGCGGCGGTGGCGTCGGTGCTCGCCTCGGTGCTCGGATTCGTCGCGCTGCACGCGCTGGCGGTGACCGGCCCGATTCCGCTCGGGCTGATCGTCGGCAGCGTCACGGTCGGTCTCGGGTGCGCACTGCTCACGGTCCTGACCGGCCGCATCGGCGGTGCGATCGTCGCCCACGTCGTCTCGAACGCGCTCGGACTGGCATTGCTGCTGTCGTAGGCGGGGCGCGCTGGCGTTCGGCGGGCGGCCGTTGCGGGGGTGCGGCCCTTCGTCTCGCTGCGCTCGCTCAGGGACCTGGTCGGGGGCTGCGGGTCGCTCAGCGACCTGGTCGGGGGTTGCGGCTCGCTCAGGGAGTTGGGCCCGGGGCGGGGGTGACGCGGCGACGCTCGCCGCGGAAGACGACGAAGTGGTACAGCAGGAATCGCGCCAGAACCACGATCACGATGCTCGCGAGGTTCACGGCGTTCACCACGAACGCGCCGACCTCGCGGTCGAGCACCGCCGACGCCGCCTCGACTCCCACCCACACCAGCAGTGCGCCCAGAGCCGTGCACGCCGCATTCACGATGACGAACAGCGCGATCTCCGTGACGCGTCCGTGCTGGCCGCGGGAGCGGAACGTCCACTCCCGATTCCCGAAGTACGCGTTCACCAGCGCGACGAGCGAGGCGACGATCTTCGCGCCGACGGGATCCCAGCCGAGACCGAGGAACAGCACGTTGAACACGGCGACCTCGATGAGCGTGCTGATCCCGCCGACGACAAGGAACCGGGCGCCAAGCCCGGCGAGGCGTCGATAGCGATTTCGGCGGGTCATGTCTGCATTACGCTACTACGACAGCGTCGACCACCCGGGTCGGCTTCGACCTCGTGGGGCGGGGGTTTCGAGCGTTGCCGATCAGTCATCTCGCGGTGGTCATGCCTGCGCACAATGAAGCGGAGGGGATCGCCGGGTTCCTGGATGAGATCGCGGAGCACCTCCATCCGATCTGCGACACGTTGAGCATCGTCGTGGTCGACGACACCTCGACCGATGCCACGGCCGAAGTCCTCGACGACTGGGCCGACGCAGACAGCGAACTGCACGTGATCCACGCACCCGTCAACCGGGGCCACGGCCCCACGGCGCTCGCCGCGTACCGCGCGGGGCTCGACCTCGATCCCGAGGTGATCGTGCACGTCGACGGCGACGGACAGTTCCTCGGCGCCGACATCGCCCGCGTCGCGGCGGCCCTGCACCGCCTGGGCGCCGACGTCGTGCACGGGGTGCGGCGCGAGCGCAGCGACCCGTGGTTCCGCCGCGCGATCACGGCGTTCACCGCCGCGACGATCGCGCTCGCCGCGGGACGCCAGGTGCCCGACGTCAACACGCCCCTGCGTGCGTACCGCCCCGCCGTCGTGCGGGAGCTGCTCGCGCAGATCCCCGCCGAGGCGATCATCCCGCACGTGCACTTCTCGCTGCTGGAGGTGCGCCGCGGCTACGGAGTGCGCTACGTGTCGGTGCGCAGCCTCCCGCGCCGCGGCGGCGACGCGAACGGCACGATGTGGGGCGCCACGCCCGCACGTCCGAAGCTTCCGCCGGCGCGCCTGCGCCGCTTCGTGCGCGACGCCGCCGTCGAACTCTGGCGCGTGTCGCTGTCGCCCGGCCGGGCCGGATGACCCGCGCCCGATGACCCGCGCCCGATGACCCGCGCCCAGATGACCCCGAGCCCGCTGATCCCGAGCCGAGACCGATGACCTGGATGCCGCGCAGCACCGTACAGCGAACGCTGTTCCTGCTCGCCGCGGCGGGGGTCGCGGCGGCGACCGTGTTCGTGCTGGTCTCCAGCTACGGGCAGGCGCGCCTGTGGGAGGACGAAGCCTTCAACCTCACCGTGCCCCGCAACCTCGTCGCCGGGCTCGGATACTCCAGCGACGGCACGCTCTCGGGCTCGACCATCACGCCCTTCGACGTGCGCATCTCGACGGGGCCCGCGCTGCTGCTGCCGATCGCCGGACTCCTTGCGATCGGCATCGATCCCGTCTACGGCGGCCGCGCGATCGCGGTGCTGTTCTGGATCGCCCTGGTCGCGGGCCTGTGGATCATCGGGCGCGGCGTGGCAGGCCCCTGGGGCGGGCTGGTGGCGGCATCCACCCCGCTCGCCGTCAACGCGAACGGGCTGCCCTCCCCGGTGCAGGGCCCCGCCGACGTGCTCGGCGAGATCCCCGCGGCGGCGCTCATCGTGTGGGCGGCGGTGGCCGCGCGCCGGCGGCCGTGGCTGGGCGGGCTGCTTCTCGGCCTCGCCGTGCAGGCGAAGTTCATCGCCCTGCTCGCGATCCCCGCGCTCGTGCTGTACGTCTTCTTCGCCGTCGCCGGCGCGTCGATCTGGCAGCGGATCCTGCGGGTGCTGCCGGCCGCAGCCCTGGCGATCGTGCCGACCGCGCTCTTCGAGGGGGCGAAGCTCCTCACGCTCGGCGGGCCCGCCTACATCGACAGCACGCGCGCGTTCCGCGACTTCGTGCTCTCGGGCGGCCAGGCGCCCGCCCCGCCGAACCCCGGCGGCAAGCTCGCCGCGCTCGCCGACGCCTGGTTCGTGCCCGCGTGGGCGGCGATCGTGCTGGCGGCGATCGTGCTCGCCGGCGTCGTCGCGGCGTTCGTGGTGGCGGCCGCGCGCGCGAGGGGCGAGGTGCGCACAGAGGTGGATGCCGCGACCGCGCCGCCCGCGTCGGCGGGGCGCCCTTCGTCTGGGTCGCTGCGCTCCCTCGCTCAGGGACCGGTCTCGGGTGAGCGCCGGGGGCCGGGGTCGGGCGACGAGCGCCGGGCCCGTGAGCGAGCGCAGCGAGACGAAGGACCGGCGCAGGCGGGGGAGTGGCCGGTGCGCGACGTCGTGCTGGTCGGGGTGCTGGGCCTCACGGGCCTCGCCGCCTACCCGCTGTGGTGGATCGCGTCGTCGCACACCCCGGTGTGGATCCGGCATCCGTCGCCCGGCATGTTCGCGTTCGCGGGCATGGTCGTCGCCGTCGCGTGGTTCGGCTGGCGGGGCGTCGCGCGCTCGGCCGCGGCATCCCGGCCGCTGGCCCGCGCCCGCGGACGCGGCGTGCTGGCCGCATCGGTCGCCGCGGTCGCGCAGGCGGCGCTCGGCGGGATCGTGCTCGCGCTCGCCGCGAGCGTGACGCTGCACGCGATCGTGGGCACGCCGTTCCCCGTGAAGCTGTGGGACCAGCAGCGCGTCGCGGCGCGCGTGAGTTCCGTGCCGGAGGTGGCCGCGTCGGACGGGCTCGCCGTGCAATGGGGGGTCGGGGTGAGCATCGCGTTCCTCGCCGGCAAGCACGTGGGATTGGTGGATGCCGGACCCGCCGTCGCGGAATGGCCGCGCCTGTGGACCGGCGAGCCGCCCCGGCCCTGCGAAGAACTGGCCCGCGTCGGGGCGTACGTCGTGTGCCCGGCCCCGTGAGTGCGGGCCGGCGGTCGGTTTGGCTCTGGCATCCATCTGGCGTAAGCTTGATCTTTGGTGTCCGGCTCTGCTGAACCGGCCCGACGAACGTGAGCCCTCCATCGGCGTGTTCCTCTCGTCTCACGAGTGCGAACCACCCCGGAGTGGGATTCACGAACCTCTCCGTTCGAATCAAGAAAGCAGCACTACTGTGACGCGCACTTACACCCCCAAGGCTGGCGAGACCCAGCGCGAGTGGCTGGTCATCGACGCGACCGACGTCGTCCTCGGACGCCTCGCCTCGCACGCCGCCGCCCTCCTCCGCGGCAAGCACAAGCCGACGTTCGCCAACCACGTCGACACCGGCGACTTCGTCGTCATCATCAACGCCGAGAAGGTCGCCCTGACCGGCCAGAAGCTCGAGCAGAAGAAGGCCTACCGTCACTCGGGCTACCCGGGCGGCCTCAAGGCTGTCACCTACTCGGAGCTCCTCGAGAAGAACCCCGTTCGCGCGGTGGAGAAGGCCGTGCGCGGCATGCTCCCCAAGAACACCCTGGGCCGCCAGCAGCTCTCGAAGCTGAAGGTCTACCGTGGCGCCGAGCACCCGCACGCCGCTCAGCAGCCCAAGACGTACACCCTCGACCAGGTCGCCCAGTAAGCGCCGAAGAGAACAAGGACACACTCGTGGCGAACACCGACACCCCGCAGAACTACTCCACCGAGACCCCCGTCGACCAGACCGCCGTCGCGACCGAGCGCCCCGTGCTCTCGGTTCCCGGCGCCGCTGTCGGCCGTCGCAAGCAGGCCATCGCTCGCGTGCGCCTCGTCCCCGGCTCGGGCACCATCACCATCAACGGCCGCACGTTCGAGGACTACTTCCCGAACAAGCTCCACCAGCAGCTGGTGACCGACCCCTTCACGGTGCTCAACCTCACCGGTGCGTACGACGTCATCGCGCGCATCCACGGTGGTGGCCCCTCGGGTCAGGCCGGCGCGCTGCGCCTGGGCATCGCCCGCGCGCTCAACGAGATCGACGCCGAGCACAACCGCCCGACCCTCAAGAAGGCCGGCTTCCTCTCGCGCGACGCTCGCGTGAAGGAGCGCAAGAAGGCTGGTCTCAAGAAGGCCCGCAAGGCGCCTCAGTACTCGAAGCGCTGATCGGCTCACCTTCCGTATGCCGCTCTTTGGCACGGACGGGGTGAGGGGGCTGGCCAACGGCCCCCTCACCGCCGATCTCGCGCTCACCCTGGCCCAGGCGACCGCTGTCGTCCTGGGCCAGGGCCGTTCTGCCGAGGCGCGCCGCGCCGCCGGCAAGCGTCTCACCGCCGTCGTCGCGCGCGACCCGCGCGTGTCGGGCGAGTTCCTCTCGGCCGCCGTCGAGGCGGGCCTGGCCTCGTCGGGCGTCGACGTGTTCGACGCCGGCGTGCTGCCCACGCCCGCGACCGCGTTCCTGATCGCCGACATCGACGCCGACTTCGGCGTGATGGTGTCGGCCTCGCACAACCCGGCCCCCGACAACGGCATCAAGATCTTCGCCCGCGGCGGCGTGAAGCTGCCCGACATCGTCGAGCAGCGCATCGAGCACGCCATGGCGGGTCCGAAGCTGCAGCCGACCGGTGCCGATGTGGGACGCATCCGCCGCTTCGCCGACGCCGAAGACCGCTACGTCGTGCACCTGCTCGCCTCCCTCCCGCACCAGCTCGAGGGCATCCACGTCGTGCTCGACTGCGCGCACGGCGCGGCATCCGGAGTCTCGCCCGAGACGTTCAAGGACGCCGGCGCCCGCGTCACCGTGATCGGCGCCGACCCCGACGGCATCAACATCAACGACGGCGTCGGCTCGACCCACCTCGACAAGCTCGCCGACGCGGTGCGCGCCCACGGCGCCGATGTGGGCATCGCCCACGATGGCGACGCCGACCGGTGCCTCGCGGTCGACGCGCAGGGCAACGTGGTCGACGGCGACCAGATCATGGCGATCCTCGCCGTGGCGATGAAGGAGCGCGGCGAGCTCGCCGACGACACCCTGGTCGCCACCGTGATGAGCAACCTCGGGCTGCACCGCGCGATGGACGCGCACGGCATCCGCGTCGAGCAGACCGCGGTCGGCGACCGCTATGTGCTGGAGCGCATGAACCAGGGCGGCTTCTCGCTCGGTGGCGAGCAGTCCGGACACGTCATCATGAGCCAGTACGCGACCACCGGCGACGGCCTGCTCACGGGACTGCACCTGGTGGCCGAGATGGCCCGCACGGGCAAGACGCTCGCCGAGCTGGCATCCATCATGACGGTGTACCCGCAGGTGCTCGTGAACGTGAAGGACGTCGACCGCTCGCGGGTGGCCGATCCGGTCGTGGCCGCCGCGGTGGCGGAGTCGGAGGCGACGCTCGGCGACACCGGCCGCGTGCTGCTGCGCGCGTCTGGCACCGAGGCGCTCGTGCGCGTGATGGTCGAGGCCGCGTCGGCCGAGACCGCGCGGGAGCACGCCGACCGCCTCGCCGGCGTCGTGGCCTCGCAACTCGCGCTGTAGCGCCACCCCTTCCCACCCCTTCCCGCGAGAGTGCATCTGGCGGACGAGCGCGCAGTCACCAGACCGCGCCTTCGTCCGCCAGGTGCACTCTCGGCGTTTTTGGGGGCGGGGGCCGGGGTCAGGCGCCGGGCGCGCTCCACTGGAGGGACTCGATGTAGCGCAGCAGCACGCCCTCGCGCAGCGCCCAGGGGGAGACTTCGAGCTCCTCGACATCCATCGCCTTCATCGCGCGTTCGAGCACGACCGCGCCGGCGACGATCTGGAACGTGCGGTCGGCGGTGATGCCCGGAAGCTCCTGGCGCGCCGACGCGGGGATCCGGGCCAGGCGCGGAATCCAGGCCTTCAGCTCGCGACGCGGCAGCACCATCCGCTCGATGCCCGACCAGCCGGGCACCGGATACCCCGCGAGCTTCGCGAGCGAGCGGATCGCCTTCGACGAGCCCACGACGTGGTCGGGACGAGGCTGCGACTCGAAGCGCTCGGCGACCGGCCGCAGCAGCTCCATCGCGTGGTCGCGGAGGGCCCGGATCTCGTCTTCGCCGGGCGGATCGTGCGGCAGGAACTGCACGGTCATGCGGCCGGCGCCCAGCTGCACCGACTCCGCGGCATCCGGCAGCTCGTCCGCTCCCGCGGCGATTTCCAGCGACCCGCCGCCGATGTCGAACAGCAGGATCTGCCCCGCCGACCACCCGAACCAGCGCCGCACCGCGAGGAACGTGTACCGCGCCTCGGTCTCACCGCCCAGCACCTGCAGCGGCTGACCGAGCGCCTCTTCGATGCGCGCGATCACCGCCGCGCCGTTCGCGGCCTCGCGCACGGCGCTCGTCGCCGTGGCGAGAAGCTCGTCGACGCCTTCGGCCTTCGCGGTCGCGCGGGCCTGGGTCACGGCATCGACGAGAGCGCGCACGCCCTCCTCGGTGATCTCGCCGTCCGGCCCGAGATACCGCATGAGCCGCAGCACGGTGCGCTGGCTGGTCGCGGCGAGCGGCCTCCCGCCCGGGCGCACATTCGCGATGAGCAGGTGGACGGTGTTCGAGCCGATGTCGAGGACCCCAAGGCGCACGGCTCACACACTAGCGCTGAGAGGGGATGCCGCGGGGGCGGCCGGGTGCGGCATCCCCAGTCCACAGCCCAGCGCAGCGGGGCCGAACGCGCGCGGGGCATCCCGTAGCATGGGCGCGATGTCCGCCGAAGAAGCGACCCGCAGCGCCGCCGCGCCCCCGAGCACGACGGTCGCCGGTGATGCCCCTGTTGATCCCGCCCTCTCGCTGTACCGGGAGATCCCGCGGCGCGAATGGGCGCGACTGGCCTCGGGCAATCCGCAGCCGCTCACCGAGACCGAGATCGTGCAGATCCGCGGGCTCGGCGACCGCCTCGACATCGACGAGGTCGCGCAGGTGTACCTGCCCCTGTCGCGCCTGCTGTCGCTGTACGCGGAGTCGACCAAGCGCCTGGGCGCCGACACGAGCGACTTCCTCGGCGAGCCCGACACGACGACGCCGTTCATCGTGGGCGTCGCGGGGTCGGTCGCGGTCGGCAAGTCGACGATCGCGCGCCTGCTGCGCGAGCTCATGAGCCGCTGGCCCGGAACCCCGCGCGTCGAACTGGTCACCACCGACGGGTTCCTGTATCCGAACGCCGAACTCGAGCGCCGCGGGCTCATGACCCGCAAGGGCTTCCCCGAGTCGTACGACCGGCGCGCGCTCGTGTCGTTCCTCACCGAGGTGAAGTCGGGCGCCCCCGAGGTGCGGGCCCCGTTCTACTCGCACATGCGCTACGACATCGTGCCCGACGCGGTCGTCACCGTGCGCCGCCCCGACGTCGTCATCGTCGAGGGCCTCAACGTGCTGCAGCCGCCCCCCACGCCCAACGACGTCGCGGTGAGCGACCTGTTCGACTTCTCCATCTATGTGGATGCCGATGCCGGCCACATCACGCAGTGGTACGTCGATCGCTTCATGGCGCTGAAGACGGGCGCGTTCGCGAACCCGAACTCGTACTTCAACGTGTTCGCGCACCTCTCCGACGAGGAGGCCGTCGAGCGGGCGCTCGGCTTCTGGAACGAGATCAACCTGCCGAACCTCGAGGAGAACGTGCTGCCCACCAAGCACCGCGCCTCGCTCATCCTGGAGAAGGCGGCGAACCACACGGTCGAGCGCGTGCTGCTGCGCAAGCTCTGACCAGGCTTTTTCAATTCGTTCAGACCCCTCTCATACCCGGCCGCTTACGATTGACCCCATGTGTGGAATCGTCGGATACGTGGGCCCGCGTGAGAGCCAGGCCATCCTCATCTCGGGTCTTTCGCGCCTCGAGTACCGCGGCTACGACTCGGCGGGCATCGCCGTCATTGACGCCGAGGGCGACCTGGGCATGCGCAAGCGCGCGGGCAAGCTCGGCATCCTCCGCGACGACCTCACGTCGCACCCCATGAACGACGGCACCACCGGCATCGGCCACACGCGCTGGGCGACCCACGGCGGCCCGACCGACGCGAACGCGCACCCGCACCTGGCCGACGACGACAAGCTCGCCGTCATCCACAACGGCATCATCGAGAACTTCGCCGACATCAAGGACGAGCTGCTCGCCGGCGGCTTCACCTTCCAGTCGGAGACCGACACCGAGGTCGCGGCCGTGCTCCTGGGTCGTGAGTACAACGCGCACGGCGGCGACCTGACCGCCGCGTTCCGCGCGGTCGTCTCGCGCCTGGAGGGCGCGTTCACGCTGCTCGCGATGCACCGCGATCAGCCGGGTCTCGTCGTCGGCGCCCGCCGCAACTCGCCGCTGGTGATCGGCCTGGGCGAGGGGGAGAACTTCCTCGCCTCCGACGTCGCCGCCTTCGTCGAGCACACCCGCAAGGCCCTCGCGATCGGCCAGGACCAGATCGTCGCCATCACTCCCGCCGGCGTCGAGGTCACCGACTTCGACGGCGTCTCCGTCGAGGTCGAGCCCTTCGAGGTGCTGTGGGATGCCGCGGCCGCCGACAAGGGCGGCTGGTCGTCGTTCATGGCCAAGGAGGTCTCCGAGGAGCCCGAGGCCGTCGCGAACACGATCCGCGGCCGCATCAAGGACGGCGCGGTCGCCATCCCCGAGCTCGACGGTCTCGACGAGCTGTTCGCGGGCATCGACCGCATCATCGTCATCGCCTGCGGCACCGCCGCCTACGCGGGCATGGTCGGCAAGTACGCCCTCGAGCAGTGGGCGCGCGTGCCGGTCGATGTGGAGCTCGCCCACGAGTTCCGCTACCGCGACCCGGTGATCGGCCCCGGCACGCTCGTGGTGTCGATCAGCCAGTCCGGCGAGACCATGGACACCCTCATGGCCGTCAAGTACGCGCGCGAGCGCGGCGCGAAGACCGTCTCGATCTGCAACACGCAGGGTGCGACGATCCCGCGCGAGTCCGACGCGATCGTCTACACGCACGCCGGCCCCGAGGTCGCCGTCGCCTCGACGAAGGCGTTCGTCGCGCAGATCACCGCCCTGTACCTCCTGGCCCTGCACATCGGCCAGGTGCGCGGCGCGCTCACCGAGGCCGAGGTCGCCCACAGCGTCGTCGAACTGGAGAGCGTGCCCGGAAAGATCGCGCAGATCCTCGAGCGCGAGCAGTCGCGCATCGAGCAGTTCGCGCACTGGATGGCCGACACCCGCTCGGTGCTGTTCCTCGGCCGCCACGTGGGCTACCCGATCGCGCTCGAGGGCGCGCTCAAGCTCAAGGAGATCTCCTACATCCACGCCGAGGGCTTCGCCGCCGGCGAGCTCAAGCACGGCCCGATCGCCCTGATCGAGCCGGGCCAGCCGGTGTTCGTGATCGTCCCCTCGCCGCGCGAGTCGGCCGAGCTGCACAAGAAGGTCGTGTCGAACATCCAGGAGATCCGCGCCCGTGGCGCCCGCGTGATCGTCGTCGCCGAGGAAGGGGATGCCGCGGTGCTGCCCTTCGCCGACGAGGTGCTGCACATCCCCCTGGCCGGGCCCCTCTTCGAGCCGCTCCTGGCCGTGGTGCCGCTGCACATCTTCGCGATGGGCCTCGCGACCGCCAAGGGCCTGGACGTCGACCAGCCCCGCAACCTCGCGAAGTCCGTCACGGTCGAGTAGCCCCCCGCCGCGGTTCCGTCCGTCGCCGGGAGTGCATCTGCACGCCGAGGGTGCGGTCGGTTCGCTGCCGCTTCGTCCGGGAGATGCACTCTCGCGGAATGGGGGAGGCGATAAGGTGACGGATGCCGCGCGCGCGGCATCCAAGGAGGAGCAGTGATCGTCGGGATCGGCGTCGACCTCGTCGACATCGCGCGGTTCGAGCGCACGCTCGAACGCACCCCGCGGCTCGCCGAGCGCCTGTTCTCCGAGGCGGAGCGCGCCCTCAAGCCGCGCTCGCTCGCGGCGCGGTACGCCGCGAAGGAGGCGCTCATCAAGGCCCTCGGCGGCTCCGACGGCGTGCATTGGACCGAGATCGAGATCACGCCCGAGCCCTCGGGGCGTCCGTGGTTCACCCTCACCGGGTCGACGGCCGACGTCGTCGCGGCGCGGGGGATCACGACCCTGCACCTGTCGATGTCGCACGACGGCGGATTCGCGACCGCGTACGTCGTCGCCGAATCCGCACCGGCGCCGGCCGCGGCCGCCGGGTCGCACGAAGGGGGAGGGCCCGCATGAGCAGGCTTCCGGCGGGGGTCATGCGCGAGGCGACCATCGACGTCGACGCGATCGCCGACAACGTGCGGCACCTGCGCCGCCTCACCGAGTCGGAGGTCATCGCCGTCGTCAAGGCCGACGGCTACGGCCACGGCGCCGAACGCGCCGCGCGCGCCGCCCTCGCCGGCGGTGCGAGCAGGCTCGGCGTCGCCGACATCGGCGAGGCGCTGGCGCTGCGGCGGGCCGGCATCCGCGCGCCGATCGTGGCGTGGCTGCACGCGCCCGGGTCGTCGTTCGACGAGGCCGTCGCCCAGCGCATCGAGCTCGGCATCTCCAGCTTCGAGCAGCTGCAGCGCGCCGCCGCCGCGAGCAGCGGCGATCGTCCCGCACACGTGCACCTGAAGCTCGAGACCGGGCTCGGGCGCAACGGGGTCGCGCCCGAGGACCAGCGCCTCGTGTTCGCCGAGGCCGCGCGGCTCGAGCGCATCGGGCGGCTGCGGGTCGTCGCCCTCTTCAGCCACCTCTCCAACACGACCGCCGACGACGACCGGGCCGCGATCGCCGTGTTCGACAAGAGCGTCGAGATCGCGGCATCCCTGGGCCTTCGTCCGCCCCTCACGCACATCGCCGCGACTCACGCGGCCATCGCCCTGCCCGAGTCGCGGCGCGGGTGCGTGCGGATCGGCATCGGCATCTACGGCCTCTCGCCCTTCGACGACCGCACCTCGGCCGACCTGGGGCTGCGCCCCGCGATGACGCTGCGCGCGGCCGTCGCCGCGGTGCGGCGGGTGCCGGCCGGTCAGGGCGTGTCGTACGGCTACTCCTTCCGCACCCCGCGCGAGACCACTCTCGCCCTCGTGCCGCTCGGCTACGCCGACGGCGTGCCGCGGCACGCGTCGAACGTCGGCCCCGTTTCGATCGCCGGCGCGGGCTTTCGCGTGGCCGGCCGCGTCGCGATGGACCAGTTCGTCGTCGACGTCGGCGACGCCCCCGTGCAGGTCGGCGACGAGGTCGTGCTGTTCGGCGACCCGACGCTGGGGGTGCCGTCCGCGTCGGACTGGGGGGATGCCGCGGGCACCATCAACTACGAGATCGTGACGCGCATCGGCGCGCGCGTGCCGCGACGGGAGGTGCCGTGATGACGGCCGGTGGGACCCTCGACGACCTCCTCGGGCAGCGCGAGATCACCACGCCCGAGGGCATGGAGGCGCTCGGCGAGCAGATCGGGCGGATGCTGCGCCCCGGCGACCTCGTCGTGCTGACCGGTCCCCTCGGGGCCGGGAAGACCACCCTCACCCGCGGGATCGGGGCGGGCCTCGGTGTGCGCGGACCCATCCAGAGCCCGACCTTCGTACTGGCCCGCACCCACCCGTCGCTCGTGGGCGGCACGCCCCTCGTGCACGTCGACGCGTACCGACTCGGCTCACCCGCGGAGCTCGACGACCTCGACATCGACGTGGAGGCGTCGGCGGTGATCGTGGAGTGGGGCCGCGACATGATCGACGGTCTGCGGGACAGCTGGTGGGAGATCGAGCTCGAGCGCGAATGGCACGGCCGCGGCGTCGACGACGCCTGCGGCACGACCGCCCACGAGGCCGAGCTCGACGCCGACGCCCCGCGCCTGGTGACCATCTCCCGGCGGCCGTAGCTCCCGGCGGGCGCCGTCCCGGACGGGCGGGCTTCGACGGCGAGCACCTGCCACGCCCCTGCTACTACCCTGGAACTCGTGATCCTCGGCATCGACACGTCCCTCGGCACCGCCGTCGCGGTGGTGGAGCCCGACGGCGTCGTGCGCTCGCAGGTCGCCAGCGCCGACCCCCGGGGGCACGCCGAGGTGATCGGCACCCTCATCGAGACGGCGCTGGCCGAGGCATCCATCACCCCCGACGCCCTGACGCATGTCGCCGCCGGGATGGGGCCGGGACCGTTCACGGGGCTCCGGGTCGGCATCGCCGCCGCGCGCGCGTTCGCGCTGGGGCGCGGCATCCCGCTCGTGCCGGTGACGAGCCACGACGCCGCGGCGATCGAACTGCTGCTGCACGATGCGCTCACCGGCGGCTACGAGGACTCGCACGACGACGAGCCGTTCGCCATCGCCACCGATGCCCGCCGCCGAGAGTTCGCGTACACGGTGTACCGGGGCCTCGACGACGACGGACTTCCGGTGCGCATCGCCGAGCCCGCGCTTGTCCTGCGCGACGACCTCGACGGGGTGCTCGCCGCGGGCGGCATCCTCCGTCGCGACGCCGATCACGTCTCGGCGGCGATGCTCGCCCTCGTCGCGGCCCGCGCGGTCGCCGCCGGCCGCGAGATCGGCCCCGCCGATGCGCTCTACCTGCGCTCGCCGGACGTCACACTGCCGGGGGCGCCGAAGAAGGTGGGCGCATGAGCCTGCGCGCCGCGACCGCCGACGACCTCGCCGCGATCATGAGGCTCGAGCGCACCTCGTTCCCGACCGACGCGTGGTCCGACGCGATGATGAGCGCCGAGATCGCCTCGCCGCACGGCTGGTACGTCGTCGACGAGGAGGCCGGCGCCCTCGTCGGCTATGCGGGCCTGCGCGCGGTCGCCGGGGCTCGGGATGCCGACGTGCAGACCATCACGATCGCCGACGCCGCCCGCGGTCGGGGCCGCGGACGCGCCCTGCTGCGGGCCCTGCTGCACGAGGCGGAGGGGCGCGGCATCCACGAGGTGTTCCTCGAGGTGCGCGCCGACAACCCCGTCGCCCAGGCGCTGTACGTGTCGGAGGGGTTTCTCGAGATCGGCCGCCGGCCCCGCTACTACCAGCCCGACGACGTCGACGCCGTCGTCATGAAGCTCGACCTGCGCGGGTGGGCGGCGCACCGCTCCGACACGGCGCTGACCGCCCCCGCCCCCGACGACGCCGGAGCGTGCACGTGAACCGCGACGAACCCCTGGTGCTCGGCATCGAGACCAGCTGCGACGAGACCGGCATCGGCATCGTGCGCGGGCGCACCCTGCTGTCGAACACGATCGCCTCCTCGATGGACGAGCACTCCCGCTACGGCGGCGTCGTGCCCGAGGTCGCCGCGCGCGCCCACCTGGAGGCCCTCCAGCCCTCGATCGAGGCCGCGCTCGCCGAGGCCGGTGCGGCGCTCGGGCGGGAAGGGCCGCTGGCGCTCGCCGACCTCGACGCGGTCGCGGTCACGAGCGGACCGGGGCTCGCCGGGGCGCTCATGGTGGGTGTCGGCGCCGCGAAGGCGCTCGCCGTGTCGCTCGGCAAGCCGCTGTACGCGGTGAACCACCTCGTCGGGCACATCGCCGCCGACATCCTCGACGCGGATGCCCCGCCGCTGGAGTACCCCACGGTCGCCCTGCTCGTCTCGGGCGGACACACATCGCTCCTGCTCGTGCGCGACCTCACCACCGACGTCGAGCTCCTCGGCGAGACGATGGACGACGCGGCCGGCGAGGCGTTCGACAAGATCGCGCGCATCCTCGGCCTGCCGTATCCGGGCGGGCCGCAGATCGACAAGGCCGCCGCCACCGGCGACCCGAAGGCGATCGCGTTCCCGCGCGGACTCTCGCGGGCCAGCGACATGGCGAAGCACCGCTACGACTTCTCGTTCTCGGGGCTGAAGACCGCCGTCGCGCGCTGGATCGAGCAGCGCGAGGCCGCCGGCGAGACCGTGCCGATCGACAATGTCGCCGCGAGCTTCCGCGAGGCGGTCGTCGACGTGCTCGTCACCAAGGCGCTCGCCGCGTGCGCCGACCATGACGTGCCCCGCCTGCTGCTGGGCGGCGGCGTCATCGCGAATCGACGCCTGCGCGAGGTGACGCTCGCGCGGGCCGCAGACGCGGGCGTGACCGTGCGGATCCCGCCGCTGTCGCTGTGCACCGACAACGGTGCGATGATCGCGGCGCTCGCCGCCGAGCTGATCATGTCGGGCCGCGAGCCCTCGACGCTGGAGTTCGGCGCGGACTCCACGCTGCCGGTGACCGAGATCCAGGTGGCGCCCGCCGCGGAGCGCGTCGCGTGACCGACATCCGCGAGGGCGACCCCCGCCCGGGCGAGACGCCGGCGGAGGCGGGGGCCGGGGCCGGGGGTGAGTCGGGGCTGGTGCCTGAGGCTGCCGGTGAGGCGGGGGCGCCCGAGGTCGGTGGTGAGTCCCGAGTGCGTGCGGGGGCCGGCGGTGAGTCCGAGGCGCGGCCTGGGGTAGGCGGTGAGTCCGAGGCGCGGCCTGGGGTAGGCGGTGAGTCCGAGGCGCGGCCTGGGGTAGGCGGTGAGTCCGAGGCGCGGCCTGGGGTAGGCGGTGAGTCCGAGGCGCGGCCCGGGGTCGGCGGTGAGGCGGGAAGCGCGCCTGGGGTAGGCGGCGGTTCAGGAGCGGCGCAGGGTGGTGCCGGCGCTTCCGGCGCGCGCGAGGTGGCTGAGGGGGCGCGGTCTGCCGCCGACGAGCCCAGGCGGTCTGCCGCCGACGGGGCGGCGCGGCCCGCCGCCGACGAGCCCGAGCCCGCGCCCCCGATCTTCCGTGCCCCGGCGCGCGCGGCGCGTGCCGCGGCGCCCGACGACGACACGGCCGCACTCGTGGAGACCGGGTCCTGGTCGACGGGCACCGACGTGGTGGAGCCCACGCCGACCGAGCCTGTCGCGACCCTGGCAGCCAGGGAGGATGCCGCACCCGCCGCACCCGCCGCACCCGCCGCACCCGCCGCTGCTGCGCCGGCCCCGCCCGTGCCGCCGCCGGCTGCCGCGGCACCCGCGGGCCCGCCACCCGCACCCGCCCCACCCGCCCCGCCCGCCCCGCCCGCGACGACCGGGCCGATCCCGGCGGCGGCGTTCGCCGCGCCGGGCATGCCGATCCCGGCGTCGAGCGGCAGCCTGCCGCCACCGCAGGTCGTGCAGGCGTCGTCCGACATCGGGGTGGTGGGGGAGGCATCCCGCCTTCCGGGCGAGCATCGCGGCGGCTTCTCCCGCCTTCCGACGGCGCCGGTTCCGGTCACGGTCACCTCGGGGCCGGCCGACCCCGACGCCGATGTCGAGTGGGAGCCGGCGGGGGCCGGCATCCCTCACGGGGGTCCGCAGCGGGGAGTCGCCGTGTGGGCGCTGGTGTTCTCGGCGATCGGGCTCGTGGTGTCGATGTTCGTGGGCTGGGGGTTCCCGATCGGCCTGGCCGGGATGATCACGGGCATCGTGGCGGTGCGGCGCCCGCTCGAGAGTCGCACGGTCGCGGTGTGGGCGATCGTGATCGGCGCGGTGTCGGTGCTGTACAGCGCCGGCTGGCTGGTCTTCGCCGCGTACATGGCGAACCTCATCGACGTTCCCACCACGCTCGGCCTCGGCTGAGCCCCCGCGGCACCGCCACCGGGCCACGCCCGCCTGACCGCCGCCTGACCGTCCGACGCACCACTGCCGATCCGGAAACCGGACCCCCGCAGGCTTTCCGGAGTCCGAGGCCGATCAGATCCGGAAACACGGCGGCTGTCCGGTTTCCGGAAGGGGGGTGGATGCCGCGCCCGCCCGCGCGCCCGCCCGCCCGCCCGCGCGCCCGCGCGCCCGCCCGCGCGCCCGCGCGCCCGCGCGCCCGCCCGCCCGCGCGCCCGCCCGCCCGCCCGCCCGCGCGCCCGCCCGCGCGTGTCAGCCGGCGAAGACGCGGTCGGCGAGCACGGCGAGGCGGGTCGAGCCGATCCGCGTGAGGATGAGGGTGGCAGCCGCGTCGCCACGCAGCACGAGCTTGCGCCGGAAGGCCGCCGGGTCGATGTCCACTCCGCGCTTCTTGATCTCGATCGTGCCGATCCCGGCCGCGCGCAGGGCCGCATTGATCGTCGGAAGCTTCAGCGGCATCGCCTCGCGCACGCGGAACGACTGCACGAACGGCGAGGTGAGCGCCGCGTCGGAGGTGAGGTAGGCGATGTGCTCGTCGAGCATTCCCGCCTCGAGCGAGCGGGCCACGTCGCCGATCAGGCGCGCGCGGATCACCGCCCCGTCGGGCTCGTGCAGGAACGCGCCGAGTTCGCGCACGGGCGCGTCGTCGGCATCGGCGGGCGCGGTCAGCTCGTGCGCGGACTCCCCGCGCACCACCAGCGCCGACCGCCGCACGCCCTCGCGCGCGAGCACCCCCGACCACAGCACGAGTTCGATCGTCGACCCGTCGGCGCTCACCCACTGCGCCTCGACGCCGTCGGGGATGAGGTCGCGATCCAGCCCCGGCCCGAGCTTGATCCCCGCCGGCACGCGCGCGGCGAGGGCGAGCGCCCAGTCCAGCGGCGGCGACCAGTCCTCGGCGCGCAGGCGCGAGGTGTCGCCGTGCCCCGCGGTGCGCCGCGCCGGATCGAGCCAGACGCCCTCGAGTGGGAAGGCGGGAGATGTGGATGCCGCGCCCGCGGCATCCACATATTCCTGCGCTGTCAGGTGCCGAACGGTGACCGCATCGCCGAACGGCGCCAGGTTGTAGGCCGCCACCGCGGCGGTGACCTCGTCGGCGTCGACGGCGTCGACCGACAGGCCGAGGCCTGCCAGGCCCAGTGCGTCGCCGCCGATGCCGCAGCCGAGGTCGGCGACCCGCCCGATGCCGGCGTCGCGGAACCGGGCCGCGTGGCGCGCCGCGATCGACAATCGCGTGGACTGCTCGAGCCCCGCGCGGGTGAACAGCATGCGCTGGGCGAACGTGCCGAACTTCGCCTCCGCGCGCTCGCGCAGCCGCGCCTGGCCGACGACGGCCGAGACGAGGTCGGGGGAGTGGCCGGCCTTGCGCAGCCGGCTGACGGCGGCAGCGACGTCACCCGACGACGCGACGCGGTCGAGGTCGTCGAGCAGACGCAGGCCCTCGGGGGTGAGCAGCGCGGTCAGCTCGGCCATCTCCATTCGGCCAGCCTACGGCCCGACACATGCTGGCACTCGCGTTGCATGAGTGCCAGCACTTGCCTAGACTGCTCGTTAGCACTCTCACTGTGCGGGTGCTAACGAGTCTTCAGTCTCAAGGAAAGAAGAGGTAGACCGTGTCGGTTTCCATCAAGCCGCTCGAGGACCGCATCGTCATCAAGCAGGTCGAGGCCGAGCAGACCACGTCCAGCGGTCTGGTCATCCCCGACACCGCCAAGGAGAAGCCCCAGGAGGGCGAGGTCGTCTCGGTGGGCCCCGGCCGCATCGACGACAACGGCAACCGTGTCCCGCTCGACGTCGCCGTCGGCGACCGCGTCATCTACAGCAAGTACGGTGGCACCGAGGTCAAGTTCGGCGGTGACGAGTTCCTCGTCCTGTCGGCTCGCGACGTGCTCGCGGTCGTCGTCCGCTGAATCTTCGCGCCGTTTCGGCGCACGCGGGAGGGTCGGATGCTTCGGCATCCGGCCCTTTCGCCGTTCCCGGGCGGCTGCGAAGCGTCGCTCCTCGACGTGGGGTTTGGGCCGGATGTTGTTTGGGCCGGTGAATCCACATCTGGATCACCGAGTCCACACTCGTTCGAGCGGGAATGTGTGGACTCGACGAGCGAGATGTGGACTCACGTCGCCGGGGGCGCGGGGCGCCGGGCGCGGGGCGCGGGGCGCGGGGCGCAGGGCGCGGGGGCGCGGGGCGCGGGGGCTTCACCCACCGGCCCGGCCGGGTGCGGCATCCACGCCGTAGGCTGTATCGGTGACGCGCGAGAACCCCACCGGCCCGTTGGCAGCACAGTCGGGGGAGGCCGACCTCGGCGAAGTCGCCGCCAACACCGCGGGGATCGCCCTGCCCGAGCCGGGCCGTGCCCCCGACACCGCGCGCGAGCACACGCTCGGCGGCGTGTACGCGTTCACGGCCTACCTCATCTGGGGCTTCCTGCCGCTGTACTTCGTGCTGCTCGCGCCCACGGGTCCGTGGGAGGTGGTGGCCTGGCGCATCCTGCTGTCGCTGGTGTTCTGCGCGATCCTGCTCACGGTCACCCGCACGTGGCCCGCGCTCGCCGCGATCCTGCGCGATCGGCGCCTGGTGCTGTGGACGGTGCTGGCCGGCCTGCTCATCTACGTCAACTGGCAGGTGTTCCTCATCGCGACCCTCTCCGGGCACGTGATCGAGACGAGCCTCGGCTACTTCATCAATCCGCTGTTCACGGTGCTGCTGGGCGTGCTGATCCTGCGCGAGCGGCTGCGTGCGACGCAGTGGGCGGCCCTCGGCATCGCCGCGATCGCCGTCGGGGTGATCGTCGTCGGCTACGGCTCGTTCCCGTGGATCGCCGTGTCGCTCGCCCTCTCGTTCGGGCTCTACGGACTCGTCAAGAAGCGCATCGGCCCGTCGGTCGACGCGATCAGCGGCCTCACGCTGGAGTCGCTCTGGCTGACGCCGATCGCGATCGTGCAGCTGGTCGTCGTCGCGGTCACCACGGGGCTCACGATGGGCAGCGCCGGCGTCGGCCACGCCGTGCTGCTGTCGCTGGCCGGCGTCATGACGGCCACGCCGCTGCTCTTCTTCGCCGCGGGGGCCCGGCGTGCGCCGCTCACGCTCATCGGCCTGCTGCAGTTCGTGGCGCCGATCATGCAGTTCATCATCGGCGCGTGGATCCTTCAGGAGCCGATGCCCGTCGAACGCTGGATCGGCTTCAGCCTGGTGTGGCTGTCGCTCACGGTGCTGACGGTCGACTCGCTGGTGCACGCCCGCCGCGCCCGCGTCCGCGCCGCGGGCTGAGGCGGGGCGACCGCGCCGAGCCGCGCCACGCACTGACGCGCCAGCCGCGCGCTACCGCACGAGGCGGGCGATCGCCTGCGACGCCTCGCGGATCTTGTCCTCGGCCTCGGGGCCGCCCGCGCGCGCCGCGTCGACCACGCAGTGGCGCAGGTGGTCGTCGAGCAGCCCCAGCGCGACGGCTTCGAGCGCCGAGGTCAGCGCGGAGACCTGCGTGAGGATGTCGATGCAGTACTTCTCGTCCTCGACCATCTTGTGGATGCCGCGGGCCTGCCCCTCGATGCGCTTGAGGCGCCGCAGATACCCCGCCTTGTCCGTGATGTAGCCGTGGTGGGAGTGGTCGCCGTGCTCGTCGTCCGCGACGACGTCGGTGAGGGTGATGTCGGTCATGAGAGCTCCACGGGTGTCGATGAGGGGGTGGATGCCGCGCCCGCCCGGCTGCGGAACGTGCGCAGCCGCAGGCTGTTGCCCACGACGAACACGCTCGACAGGGCCATGGCGGCGCCGGCGATCATGGGGTTGAGCAGGCCGAGGGCGGCCAGTGGGATCGCGGCGACGTTGTAGGCGAACGCACAGAACAGGTTTACCTTGATCGTGCCCAGAGTCGAGCGCGACAGGCGGATCGCGTCGGCGGCGCTGCGCAGGTCGCCGCGCACGAGGGTGATGTCGGAGGCCTCGATCGCGGCATCCGTGCCCGTGCCCATCGCCATGCCGAGGTCGGCCTGCGCGAGGGCGGCCGCGTCGTTGACGCCGTCGCCGACCATCGCGACGACGCGGTTCCCGGCCTGCAGGGCCTTGATGACCGCGACCTTGTCGGCCGGCAGCACCTCGGCCGTGACGCGCTCGATGCCGACCTCCCGGGCGATCGCCTGCGCGGCTGCGGCGTTGTCGCCGGTGAGCAGCACCGGCTCGAGCCCGAGCGCGCGCAGCTGCGCGATCGCCTCGGCGCTCGTGGGCTTGACCTGGTCGGCGACGACGAGCACGCCGCGGGCCGCGCCGTCCCAGGCGACGAGCACCGGGGTGCGGCCCTGCGCCTCGGCGTCGGCCATCGCGCGCTCCAGCTCCGCGGTCACGGAGACCGCCCACTGCGCCAGCAGCGCGCGGCGCCCGACGATCACCGCGTGGCCGTCGACGACGCCGGTCACGCCCAGGCCCGCCACCGAGGCGAACGACTCGACCGCGGCGAGGTCTCCGGCCTCGGCGGCGGCCTCGGCGGCGGCCGAGGCGATCGCGCGGGCGACCGGGTGCTCCGAGGCGTGCTCGAGCGCGCCGGCCAGGCGCAGCACCTCGGCGGTGTCGCCTCCGGTCACGGCGACCACCCGGTCGAGGGTCATGCGTCCCGTGGTGACGGTGCCGGTCTTGTCGAGCACGATCGTGTCGACGCGACGGGTGGATTCGAGGATCTCAGGACCCTTGATGAGGATGCCGAGCTGCGCGCCCCGGCCGGTGCCGACCAGCAGTGCGGTGGGGGTCGCCAGGCCCAGCGCACACGGGCAGGCGATGATGAGCACGGCGACCGCGGCGGTGATGGCCGACGCGACCGGCTGGCCCAGCAGCATCCACACCGCGAAGGTCATGATGGCGATGCCGATCACGATCGGCACGAACACGCCCGAGATGCGGTCGGCCAGCCGCTGCACGGGGGCCTTGCCCGACTGCGCCTCCTCGACCAGCCGCGCCATCTGCGCCAGCTGCGTGTCGTCGCCCACGCGCGTGGCGCGCACGAGCAGGCGCCCGCCGGCGTTGACGGTGGCGCCGACGACGGCATCGCCGGGGGCGACCTCGACGGGGACCGACTCGCCGGTGACCATCGACGCGTCGACCGCGGAGGTTCCGGAGGTGACGACGCCGTCGGTCGCGATCTTCTCGCCGGGGCGCACGACGAACTCGTCGCCGACCTTCAGCTGGGCGATCGGCACGCGCACCTCGGCGTCGCCGCGCAGCACCGAGGCATCCTTCGCGCCGAGTTCGAGCAGGGCGCGCAGGGCCGACCCCGCGCGACGCTTGGCGCGCACCTCGAAGTAGCGCCCGGCGAGCACGAACGTCGTCACGCCCGCGGCGACCTCGAGGTAGATGCTGCTCGCGCCGTCGGTGGGCTGGATGGTGAGCGTGAACTCGTGGGTCATGCCGGGCATGCCGGCGTGACCGAGGAAGAGGGCGTACAGCGACCACAGGAACGCCGCCGAGACGCCGATCGACACGAGCGTGTCCATCGTGGCGGCGCCGTGGCGCAGGTTGGTCCAGGCGGCGCGGTGGAACGGCCACGCGCCCCACACGACCACCGGGGCGGCCAGGGCGAGCGAGGCCCACTGCCAGTACTCGAACTGGAGCGCCGGGATCATCGCGAGGAGGATCACCGGCACCGACAGCACGATCGAGCCGATGACCCGCTGGCGCAGCGAGGTGAGTTCGGCGTCGTGCGGGGCTGCGGGCGCGGCATCCCGATCATCGCTCTGGCCGGGTGGGGGAGCGGGCAGCGCCGCGGTGTACCCCGTCTTCTCGACCTCGTCGATGAGGGCGGTCGCGTCGACGCCCGCGGGCACCAGCGCGACCGCCTTCTCGGTCGCGTAGTTGACCGAGGCCGCCACCCCGTCGAGCCGGTTGAGGCGCTTCTCGATGCGCGCCGCGCACGAGGCGCAGGTCATCCCGCCGATCTCGAGCTCGATGCGCGTGGATGCTGCGCCACTGGCTGACGGGGGAGCGGCGTGGGTCATCAGGCGCGCGCCGCCTCGTAGCCGGCCTCGTCGACCGCGGCGAACACGTCGGCGTCGGCGACGGCGGCGGAGGACTCGACGACGAGCACGCCGGAGGCGGCGCTGACCTCGACGGACTCGACGCCCGCGATCTTCGACACTTCGCCGTGCACGGACTTCTCGCAGTGTCCGCAGGTCATTCCGGTCACGCGGTACTCGGTCTTGAGGGTCATGGGAATGGGTCTCCTTCGTGAGGGTCATCTATACCCCAGGGGGGTAAGCCGGGAACCAGTGTATACCCATCGGGGGTATGCGGGGCCGATTGGTCAGGAATGCGGCATCCCTCACGGCGGGCCGAGCACTTTGGTAACGATTGGGTCGCGTTACACATCGTTAACGAACGGCAACATTCGCGACGCCGACTCTCCCTTAGGTTTGACCCACTGGGACGGCGCCCGAGCCGCGCCCGCGACCATACACAGCAAGGAGCAACATGAGCGTCTTCACTCGCTCGCGCAAGACCACCTTCCTCGGTGGCCTCGCGCTCGCCGGCGCCAGCGCGCTGGTCCTCGCCGGATGTTCCGCCGGTGGCGGAACCGCTGACGAGACCGATGCACCGTCGGAGCCGACCGAGGAACTGGCCCTCACCATCGGCACGGCACTGCCCCAGACGGGCAACCTCGCCTTCCTCGGCCCGCCCGAGGAAGCCGGTGTGGCATTCGCGACCGCCCAGATCAACGAGGTCTCCGAGGAGACCGGTCTGACCCTCGAGGTCGTCTACGGCGACTCGGGCGACACCGACAACAAGGCGTACGAGACCGAGATCCCCCGCCTCCTGGGTGAGGACGTCTCGGCCGTCATCGGCGCCGCGTCGTCGGGCACCTCGCTGCAGTTCATCGACCAGCTCGTCGGTGCCGGTGTCATCCAGTTCTCGCCGGCCAACACGTCCGACGCGTTCAGCACCTACGACGACAACGGCCTCTACTTCCGCACCGCGCCTTCGGACGTGCTGCAGGGTGAGGTGCTGGGCAACCTGATCGCCGAGGACGGCAACCAGACGCTCGGCATGATCGTGCTGAACGACTCGTACGGCACGGGCCTCGCCAAGTACGTGCAGGAGGCCTTCGAGGCCGCCGGCGGCGAGGTCGTCGCACAGCCGACCTACAACACCGGTGACACCACGTTCGACGCGCAGATCTCGGAGGTCCTCGCGGCGGACCCCGACGCGATCGCGCTGATCACGTTCGACGAGGTCAACACGATCCTCCCGTCGCTGTTCGGACAGTTCCCCGCCGACAAGATGTACTTCGTCGACGGCAACCTGAAGAACTTCGGTGAGGACTTCCCGGCCGGCTCGCTGACCGGCTCGAAGGGCACGCTCCCCGGCCTGTCGATCGACTCGATCTCGGCCTTCACCGGCGACCTCGACGCCTTCCTCGAGTCGGAGGGCACCGAGCCGCTCACCGAGTACAGCTACGCGGCGGAGTCGTACGACGCCACCGTGCTGCTCGCGCTCGCGGCGCTGGCCGCCGGTTCGACCGACCCGGCCGACATCGCCGAGAAGCTCATCGAGGTCTCGGGCGGCTCCGGCGAGGGTGACAAGTGCACCTCGTACGCCGAGTGCGCCGACATCATCGTCGGTGGCGGCACGGCCGACTACGACGGCATCTCGGGCCCGATCACGTTCGACGAGGTCGGCGACCCGACCGAGGCGTCGATCGGCATCTACGAGTTCGGTGACGACAACAACTACGTCGCCTTCGAGGGCTGAGCCAGCCCGACTCGCTGAACAGAGCGGCCCCGCATCTTCGGATGCGGGGCCGCTCCGCTGTGTGGGCGCGTGCGGGGGTGTGCGTGGCCGGTGTTGGTGGGACGCTTCGTGCGGGCTGGGGGGTGTGGATGCCGCGCGAGGCGCCCCACGAGCGGCGGCGGTGTACGTGGCCGGTGTTGGTGGGGCGCTTGGTGCGGGCTGTGGGGGTGTGGATGCCGCGAGGTGCCCCACGAGCGGCGGCGGGTGCGTGGCCGGTGTTGGTGGGGCTCTTGGTGCGGGTTGGGGCGTGTGGATGCCGCGCGAGGTGCCCCACGAGCGGCGGCGGGTGCGCGCCGGGCCGCACGGGTACGACGGGGGGAGAACGCCCCAACCCGAGCCGGGCGCGCACAACGAAAGAGGGGGTGGATGCCGCGGCATCCACCCCCTCTTTCGTACAGCGCGTGTCAGGTGCCGAGCGTGCCGAGGTACAGCTCGGTCACCTTCGGGTCGTTCAGCAGGTCGCGGCCGGTGCCCGTGTAGGCGTCGCGGCCCTGGTCGAGCACGTAGCCGCGGTCGCAGATCTGCAGGCAGCGGCGCGCATTCTGCTCCACCATGATGCAGGTCACGCCGGCCTTGTTGATCTCGGAGACGCGGATGAACGCCTCGTCCTGGCGCACCGGCGACAGGCCGGCCGAGGGCTCGTCGAGCAGGAGCACCTTCGGATCCATCATGAGCGCGCGGCTCATCGCCACCATCTGGCGCTCACCGCCGGAGAGCGAGCCCGCGCGCTGCTTGAGTCGCTTGCCGAGCTCCGAGAAGATGCCGGTGACGAACTCGAGGCGCTCCTTGTAGACGCCGGGCCGCTGGTACAGCCCCATCTGCAGGTTCTCCTCGATGGTGAGGCTCGGGAACACGTTGTTCGTCTGCGGGATGAACCCCACCCCGCGGGCGACGAGCTTGTTCGCCTTGAGACCCGTGATGTCATCGCCCTCGAGCGTGATCGAGCCGCTGCGGATGTTCACCTGGCCGAAGATCGCCTTCAGCAGCGTCGACTTGCCGGCCCCGTTCGGGCCGATGATGCCGATGAGCTCGCCCTGGTTGACGATCATGTTGCAGCCGTTGAGGATGTTCACTCCCGGCAGGTAGCCGGCGTGCACGTCCTCGATCAGGACCACGGGGGTTTCGGTGGCAGTGGGAGTGCTCACTTGTGGCCGTCCTTCGATTCTTCTTCGGCAAGACCGTCTTCGACGAGCTGCTGCGCGGTGATGGAGGGGGCCGTCGCCGCGTCGGCGTCGATCACCTCGATGCGCCCGGTCACGACGCCGAGGTCGAGGTCCTGGTGCGCGCCGAGGTAGGCGTCGATCACCGCGGGGTCGCGCATGACCGTGGCGGGGTCGCCCTCGGCCACGATGCGGCCCTCCGCCATCACGACGACCCAGTCGGCGATGTGGCGCACCATGTGCATGTCGTGCTCGACGAACAGCACCGTCATCCCCAGTTCCTTGAGGTCGAGGATGTGATCGAGCAGCGACTGCGTCAGGGCGGGGTTCACACCGGCCATCGGCTCGTCGAGCATGACGAGCGTCGGCTCGGTCATGAGCGAGCGCGCCATCTCGAGCAGCTTGCGCTGACCGCCCGACAGCGAGGCGGCGAAGTCGTCGGCCTTGGCATCGAGCTTGAACTTCTTCAGGATCTCGATCGCGCGGTCTTCGATGTCCTCATCCTGCTTGCGCCAGATCGCGGGGATCAGGCTCGCGAAGAACTTCTCGCCGCGCTGGTTCTTCGCACCGAGCTTCATGTTCTCCATGACGGTGAGAAGCCCCAGTGCCTTGGTGAGCTGGAACGTGCGCACGAGGCCCATGCGCGCGACCTTGTAGGCCGCGACGCCCGAGAGGTCCTTGCCGTCGAAGCTCCACGTGCCCTCGTTGGGCCGGTCGAAGCCGGTCAGCAGGTTGAACAGCGTCGTCTTGCCGGCGCCGTTCGGCCCGATGAGCGCCGTGATGGCGCCCCGCGGAACCTCGAGGTGATCGACGTCGACGGCGTGCACGCCGCCGAACGAGCGGCGCACGTTGTCGGCGACGATGATCGGGTCGACCTTCTTGCAGCCGGGGCCGGCGTCGCCGACGTGGAGGCCCGTGGTCTTGGGCCGCGCCACGGGACCCGTGGGCGGTGCGGCGTCGGGGATCGGAGTGCCGTTATCGGCGGTGCTGTTACTTGACAAAGGTCAGCTCCTTCTTGTTGCCGAGGATGCCCTGCGGCATGAAGATCACCAGGAGCATCAGCGCGAAACCCACGAGGATGAAGCGCAGGATGCCGGCCTGGATCTGTGACATGAAGGGAAGGACGCCCGCCGACGCGAGCGCCGGCAGCACGTTGCTCAGGAACGTCTGCAGTGCCCAGAAGATCAGCGAGCCCAGCAGCGGTCCGAACACCGTCGCCGCGCCGCCGAGCAGGAGCGCCGTCCACACGAAGAACGTCAGCGATGTGACATACACGCCGGGGCTGACCGCCGAGGGAAGGGCGTAGATGATTCCGCCCGCCGCAGCGAGCACGCCGCCGAGGACCAGCGACTGCATCTTGTAGGCGTAGACGTTCTTGCCGAGCGAGCGCACGGCGTCTTCGTCTTCACGGATGCCCTTGAGCGTGCGACCCCAGGGGCTGCGCGTGAGCATCCACACCACGAGCACCGCGATCGCCAGCGTGATGAGTCCCATGATGCGCACCCACCACTGGTTCTCGTTGTAGACCCAGGGGCCGAACCCGTACGTGCCGTCCGGGATCGGGTTGGCCGCGCGGAAGCTCGTGTGATACCCGCTCAGGCCGTCGGCCGAGCCGGTCACGTCGTCGAACGCGGTCGTGAGGAACAGCAGTCGCACCACCTCGGCGGCCGCGATCGTGACGATGGCGAGGTAGTCGCCGCGCAGTCGCAGGGTCGGGATGCCGAGGATGAGGGCGAAGATCGCGGATGCCGCGAGCCCGAGGATCGCCGCGAGCCACCATTCCAGGCCGAAGGTGAGGATGGAGATCGCGTAGCCGTAGGCGCCGATGGCCATGAAGCCGGCGATGCCCATGTTGATGAGGCCCGCGTAGCCGAAGTGCACGGCCAGGCCGAGCGCAGCGAGGGCGTACCCGAGGGTCGCCGGGCTGATGATCGACGAGGCGGTGTTCGAGAGGATCTGAAGCCAATCCATGGTCGTGCCCTATCCGATTCTCTCTCGTCGGCCCAGGATTCCCTGTGGCCGGAACAGCAGGATGACGATGAGGATGACGAGCGCGCTCGCGAACTTGAGGTCGGCGGGGATCCACAGGCTCGAGACCTCGACCAGGATGCCGACGATGAGCGCGCCCACGAGGGCTCCCATCGCGGTTCCGAGGCCACCCAGGATCACCGCGGCGAACATGAGCAGCAGCAGCTGCGCGCCCATGTCCCACTTGATGCCGGGACGGTAGTAGGCGTACAGGATGCCGGCGAGGCCCGCGAGTCCGCCCGCGATCGTCCAGACGACGCGGACGACGAAGTCGACGTCGATGCCCGACGCGGCCGCCAGCGACGGGTTGTCGCTGATCGCGCGGGTCGCCTTGCCCAGGCGCGAGCGGGTCAGCCACAGGGCGAACGCGATGATCACCGAGATCGAGATCAGCAGCGACGCCAGGTCGATCACGCTCATCTGCACGGCGCCGAACAGCGGGATCTTCGGTGCCGTCGAGTTCGGCAGCTGCAGCGTGCCGCCGCCGATGAAGAACTGGAAGATGTAGCGCAGGGCGAGCGAGAGGCCGATGCTCACGATCATGAGCTGAACCACGCCGACGCGTCGGCGGCGCAGCGGTCGCCACAGCGCCATGTCGAGCACGAGGCCCAGCCCCGCGCTGGCGACCACCGCCAGCGGGAAGCCGAGCCACCAGGGGAGCGCCAGGCTCGCCGGTCCGACGAAGAACAGCCCCGCGATCGCCCCGAAGGTGACCATCTCACCGTGGGCGAAGTTCGATATGCCCGTCGTGCCGTACACCAGCGTGAGGCCGACGGCGGCGAGGGCGAGCATCAGGCCGAAGCTCACGCCCTGCACGATGCGCTGGACGAACTGGTCGAAGAAGCTCGTCACGTTGCGTTCGCCTTCGCCGATGAAGAAGTTCACCGTGACGCGGCCGCCCTGGCCCATCGTGACTTCCTTGACGTTGGGCGTGTCGTCTTCGGGGTCGACCACGGCGATGCCCTCGGGGAGGGTGGTCTCGTCGAGGGTGACGCTGTACTCCTCACCCCGCTCGGGCACGCCGACGCGCCATTGACCGTTCTCGTCGGTCTCGACCTCCTGCTCGCCGCCGGGGCCGTCGACCGTCAGTCGAACCCCTTCGAGCGGCTCGCCATCGAGCTGCACGTTTCCGCTGATGCGGTAGGGGTTGTCGGCATCGGCGAGAGCGGGCGCCGAAGAGAAGAACATTCCGAAGACGATCAGCATCAGCGCACCGAGCGCGATGAGCGTCCGAGAGCGGTGCCTGTGCACCGCTGTTCCTGTCGGGGGAATCACGAAACCTCCAGTCCACCAACGCGCACCGAAGCCCGGGTCGCATCGGCCGTGATGAACGACGGTACGACTGTAATGTGTCGCCGGTGTTTCCGGGGAGCACCCTGTGGATACGTGATGCAATCGCGACCCGTCGGGTGCGGCATCCACCCCCGTCCGCCGCGGTCGCGCGCGATTCCCCGCGCGCGCGTAGGCGGGAATGAAACGCCCAGGCTGGCCGCTTAGAATCGTTGTCGGCGCGTCCCGCGAGGCGGCCGTCGTCGACTTCGTCCACCAGACCCGCATCGCTCGCGCAGGAGAACCCCATATGGAGCACAACGACCCCTTCGGCATCGTCGGACTGACCTATGACGACGTGCTGCTGCTGCCCGGTCACACCGACGTCATCCCGAGCGAGGCCGACACCTCCAGCCGCGTGACCCGCCGCATCACGGTCGCCACGCCCCTGCTGTCGGCCGCGATGGACACCGTGACCGAGGCGCGCCTGGCGATCGCGATCGCCCGCGAGGGGGGCCTCGGCATCATCCACCGCAACCTCTCCATCCAGGAGCAGGCCGCGATGGTCGACCGCGTCAAGCGCAGTGAGTCGGGCATGATCACCGACCCGATCACCACCACACCCGAGGCGACCATCGAGGAAGTCGACAACCTCTGCGCGACCTACCGCATCTCGGGTCTGCCGGTCATTGACGAGGCGGGGCGCCTGGTGGGCATCGTCACCAACCGCGACATGCGGTTCGTCTCGGGCTTCGAGCGCCAGACGACCCTGGTCAAGGACGTCATGACCAGCGAGAACCTCGTCACCGGCACGGTCGGCATCGGGGCCAACGAGGTCATCGCGCTGTTCGCGCAGCACCGCGTCGAGAAGCTGCCGCTCATCGACGACGAGGGCATCCTCAAGGGCCTCATCACCATCAAGGACTTCGACAAGAGCGAGAAGTACCCCCTCGCCACCAAGGACGACCAGGGGCGCCTGCGGGTGGGCGCCGCGATCGGCTTCTTCGGCGACGCGTGGGAGCGCGCCGAGGCACTGCGCGACGCCGGTGTCGACATCATCGTCGTCGACACCGCCAACGGCCACTCCGCGGGCGTGCTCGACATGGTGCGCCGTATCAAGGCCGACCCGACGTTCGATCACATCGACGTCATCGGGGGCCAGGCGGCGACCCGCGAGGGTGCGCAGGCGCTCATCGACGCCGGTGTCGACGCGGTCAAGGTCGGTGTCGGTCCGGGGTCGATCTGCACCACGCGCATCGTCGCCGGGGTGGGAGTCCCGCAGGTCACCGCGATCTGGGAGTCGTTCCAGGCTGCGCGTGAGGCGGGGATCCCCATCATCGCCGACGGCGGTCTCCAGTACTCGGGCGACATCGCCAAGGCCCTCGTCGCCGGCGCCGACACCGTGATGATCGGGTCGCTGCTGGCGGGCACCGACGAGTCGCCCGGCGACGTCGTCTTCCAGGGCGGCAAGCAGTTCAAGCTGTACCGCGGCATGGGATCGCTCGGCGCGATGCAGACCCGCGGCAAGAACACGTCCTACTCGAAGGACCGCTACTTCCAGGCCGACGTTCCCAGCGACGACAAGCTGATCCCGGAGGGCATCGAGGGCCAGGTCGCGTACCGCGGCTCGGTGGCTGCGGTCGCGTACCAGCTCATCGGCGGCCTCCGTCAGTCGATGTTCTACGTCGGCGCGCACACGATCGAGGAGCTCAAGGCCAAGGGCAAGTTCGTCCGCATCACCGCGGCGGGCCTGAAGGAGTCCCACCCGCACGACGTGCAGATCGTCGTCGAGGCCCCCAACTACAAGCGCTGACCCGCTGACGCCAGGAGGGTGGATGCCGCAGCCCGCGGCATCCACCCTCCGTCGTCTGCGCACCGCGCGCAGTGCCGACGCGGGTCAGGCCCTGTGGGCCGTGGTGCCGGGGGCGCGGTCCGCGGCGTCCCGCGTCCTCGCCGATCGGCCCGCGGGCAGCCACAGGGCGGCGACCGTCGCGGCGGCGAGCACCGCCGCCCCCACGAGCACCGCCGGACGCGCGGCGTCGACGTACAGGTCGGGCATCAGTTCGCCACCGGCTCCGACGAACACCGCGGTCATCACCGCCGTGCCGAGCGCGAGGCCCAGCTCGCGCACGGTGGAGTTCACCCCCGACGCCTTGGCGTGGTCGACGACCCCCAGGGTCGCGAGCAGGGCAGTGGCCGACGGGGCGAACACCAGGGCCATGCCCACCCCCGCCATCACGAACGGGGCGATGAGCACGGGGTAGTCGAGGTCGGTCGACATCACCGCGGCGATCCAGGTGAGGGCGACCGCCTGCAGCGCGAGCCCGGTCACCATGAGCACGCGGGTGCCGACGCGCGGCGCGATCAGGCCGGCGATCGGCGCGACGAACATGGGGGCGAGGGTCCACGGGGTGGTCTGCCAGGCGGCCTCGAGCGGCGACGAGCCCTGCACGACCTGCAGGTACTGGATCAGGATGAACACCGCCCCGAAGGTGCCGAAGCTGAACGCGAACCCGACGATGTTCGTCACCGAGAACGAGCGATCGCGGAAGAGGCGGAGGGGCATGAGGGGCGCGTTCGTGCGCATCTGCCATACGAGGAACGCGGCCAGCAGCGCGGCCCCCGCGGCGATCTCGGCGATCACGCCGAACGAGTCCCAGCCGTCGTCGTTGCCGCGCACGATCGCGTGCACGAGCGCCAGCACGCCGGATGCCGCGAGCAGGGCCCCCGGCACGTCGATGCGCGCCCGCACCCCGAAGTGGTTGGGGAGCACCACCCACGCGAGCGGGATGGCGATCAGGGCGACGGGCACGTTGATCCAGAAGATCCCCTGCCAGTTCCACCCCTCGATCACGGCTCCTCCCACGAGGGGGCCGACGGCGACGCCGAGGCCCGAGATCCCGCCCCAGATGCCGATCGCGAGCGGTCTCCGCTCCGGGGGCACGGCCCCCGCGAGCAGCGCGAGCGAGAGGGGGAGCACCCCGGCGCCGCCGAGGCCCTGCAGTGCGCGGGCGGCGACGAGCTGCCCGGGGTCGGTGCTGAGCGCGGCGAGCACCGACCCGGCGCCGAACACCGCGATCCCGATGGCGAACACGGTGCGGCGGCCGAAGCGGTCGCCCAGCGCCGAGGCGATGAGGATCGCGCCGGCGAACGCGAGCGTGTAGGCGTTCACGAACCACTGCAGCTCCTCGACGCTCGCCCCCATCTCGCGGTGCAGCACCGGCAGGGCGTTGGTCATCACGAGGTTGTCGAGCGTGGCCATGAACATCGGCAGGGAGGCCGCGGCGATGACGAGACCGAGCGGGCGCCGGGATGCGGCGGGGGAGCTGTCGGATGCCGCCGGCGGGGCGGCGAGCTCTGTGGTCATGGGAGTGTCCGTTCCTGGTTGTAATCGGATGATTACCAATCTGAGAGCACTGTAGTAATCGACTGATAACATGTCAACCATGACCTCGATCGCCGATGCACCGAAGCAGCGGCTGAGCTCCGACGAGCGACGCGCGCAGATCCTCCTCGCGGCCCTGGCCGTCTTCGGCGCCAAGGGCTACTACGGCGCCACGACCGACGACGTCGCGCGGGCGGCATCCGTCTCCCAGCCCTACGTCGTGCGGCTGTTCGGCTCGAAGGAGACGCTCTTCCTCGAGGTGCTCGACGAGGCGGTCAGCCGTCTGCTCGCCGCCTTCACGGCATCCGCGGCAGAGGCCGAGCGCGAGGACGGCGAACTGGAGCGCTGCGTCGGTCGCGGCTACATCGATCTCCTGCAGGTGCGGGGACTGCACCAGACGCTCTCGCACGCGTTCCTGCTCGGCGCCCATCCCGTGATCGGCCCCCGGGCACGCGACTGCTACGCGCGGGTATGGCAGTTCCTGCGCGACCTGGGGTTCGATTCCGATCGCGCCGAGGAGTTCCTCGCCCGCGGGATGCTGCTGAACACGATCATCGGCCTGCGACTGGCCGACGACTACGACACCGACCCGCGGGTGGCGGACATGTTCACCGCCTGCTTCCCGACCGAGAAGGCGACGGTGCTGCGCTACGCGCCGCGCGTGGACGAAGGCTGGTAAGAGGGTTCAGGATGCCGGGCCGGCGGCGTATCGTCGCTCGCATGTGCCGGAACATCCACACCCTCCACAACTTCGAGCCGGCGGCCACCTCCGACGAGGTGCACGCCGCGGCGCTGCAGTACGTGCGCAAGATCGCGGGCACCACCAAGCCGTCGAAGGCCAATCAGGAGGCCTTCGACCATGCCGTGCACGAGATCGCGCACCTCACCCAGCACCTGCTCGACGACCTCGTCGCCACCACGCCGCCGAAGAACCGCGAGGAGGAGGCGGCCAAGGCCCGCGCCCGCGCGATCAAGTCCGGGCGGTACGCGGCCGCGTGAGCGTCCGCGACGCACCTCCGGAAACCGGAGGCCGGGCCCGTTCCCGGAGCGACGGGGCGATCTGGTCCGGAAAGCGTCGGGTGGTCCGGTTTCCGGATCCGCCGCGGGTGGCGGGGCGACCCGGCCGCGCCGGGCGACCACGAACCAGGCAACGGCCCGGAACCAGGCAACGGCCGGGAACCAGGCAGCGGCCGGGAACCAGGCAACGACCACGAACCAGGCAGCGGCCGGGAACCAGGTAGGCTGGTCGGCTCCCCGGACGACGATACGAATGGATGCCGCGGGGCAGACAGGTTCGCCATGGGCTACATCGACATCTCCGCCGTCTCGTACGCGCTCCCCGACGGGCGTCCGCTTCTCGACGAGGTGAGCTTCCGCGTGGGGGAGGGCACGACGACGGCGCTCATCGGCCAGAACGGCGCCGGCAAGACGACGCTCATGCGCATCGTGCGCGGCGACCTCGCGCCGCACGCGGGGGTGGTCTCGATCGACGGCGGGCTCGGCGTCATGGACCAGTTCGTCGGCCACGGCGGGCCCGGCCAGACGGTGCACGACCTGCTTATCGCGGTGGCTCCCGACCGGGTGCGGCGCACCGCCCGCGAGCTCGAAGACGCCGAGGCGGCCATCATCGAGGCCGACGACCTCGACACGCAGATGCGGTATGCCGCCGCGCTCGCCGACTACGCCGAGGCGGGCGGCTACGAATACGAGACGGTGTGGGACACGTGCACGGTGGCGGCGCTGGGCGTGCCCTTCGCGCGGGGGAGGTTCCGCGAGCTGACGACCCTGTCGGGCGGCGAGCAGAAGCGCCTCGCGCTGGAGGCGCTCCTGCGCGGCCCCGATCAGGTGCTGCTGCTGGACGAGCCCGACAACTACCTCGACGTGCCCGGCAAGCGCTGGCTCGAGGCGCGGCTGCGCGAGACGCCGAAGACCGTGCTGCTCATCTCCCACGACCGCGAGCTCCTCGCGCGGGCTGCCGATCGCATCGTGACCCTGGAGGTCGGCGGCGCCGGCAGCACCGCGTGGGTGCACGGCGGCGGCTTCGGCACGTACCACCGCGCCCGGGACGAGCGGATGGCGCGCCTCGACGAGCTGCGCCGCCGGTGGGACGAGCAGCACGCCAAGCTCAAGACCCTCGTGGCGACGCTCAAGGTGAAGGCCACCGCGAACGACACGTTCACGAGCCGATACCGCGCCGCCCAGACGCGGCTGCGCAAGTTCGAGGAGGCGGGGCCGCCGCAGGAGCGCCCGCGCGAGCAGGACCTCGACCTGCGTCTGCGCGGCGCCCGCACCGGCCGCCGGGCGGTCGTCGCCGAGCGACTCGAGCTCACGGGCCTGATGCAGCCCTTCGACCTGGAGGTGTGGTTCGGCGACCGAGTCGCGGTGCTCGGATCGAACGGGTCGGGCAAGTCGCACTTCCTGCGCCTGCTCGCCCGCGGGGGCACCGATCCCGACGGGCGCCTCGGCCACCTCACCACCGCCGGTGCGGCGCTCGACCCGGTCGCCCACACGGGGCGCGCGGTGCTGGGGGCGCGGGTGGTTCCCGGGTGGTTCGCCCAGACCCACCGGCATCCCGAGTTCGACGGACGCACCCTGCTCGACATCCTGCATCGCGGCGAGGATGCGCGGCCGGGAATGCCGCGGGATGCCGCGAGCTCGGCCCTGGACCGGTACGGCCTGGTCGCCCAGGCCGAGCAGCGCTTCGACGACCTGTCGGGCGGGCAGCAGGCGCGGTTCCAGATCCTGTTGCTCGAGCTGTCGGGGGCCACCCTGCTGCTGCTCGACGAGCCGACCGACAACCTCGACCTCGTCTCGGCGGAGGCCCTGCAGGACGCGCTCGCCCGCTTCGAAGGGACGGTGCTGGCGGTCACGCACGACCGGTGGCTCGCGAAGTCGTTCGACCGGTTCGTCGTGTTCGGCGCCGACGGCCGGGTGGTCGAAGCCGACGCGCCGGTGTGGGACGAGGCCCGTGTCGCCCGCGAGCGCTGACCCGCCCCGGACTGGGGTGTGCGCGACCCCGGCGGGTAGGCTGGGCGGGTGACCATGGAGATCGAGCTCGGCCGCGCCAAGCGCGCTCGCCGCGCGTACACGTTCGACGACATCACGGTCGTGCCCTCGCGGCGCACCCGCAACCCGGAGGACGTCTCGACGGCGTGGACCATCGACGCCTTCCAGTTCGACATCCCGGTGCTCGGCGCCCCCATGGACTCCGTCGTCAGCCCCCAGACGGCGATCATGCTCGGAAAGCTCGGCGGCCTCGGTGTGCTCGACCTCGAGGGCCTGTGGACGCGCTACGACGACCCCGAGCCCCTCTTCGCCGAGATCGCCTCACTCGGCGACGCCGACGCGACTCGGCGCATGCAGGAGCTGTACTCCGAGCCGATCAAGCCCGAGCTCGTGCGCGACCGGCTGGCCGAGATCCGCGCGGCCGGCGTCACCGTCGCCGGCGCCCTCACGCCGCAGCGCACGCAGGACCTCTACGAGACCGTCGTCGCCGCCGGCGTCGACCTGTTCGTGATCCGCGGCACGACCGTCTCGGCCGAGCACGTCTCGAGCGTGGACCAGCCGCTGAACCTCAAGAAGTTCATCTACGACCTCGACGTGCCCGTCATCGTGGGCGGCGCCGCCACCTACACCGCGGCCCTGCACCTCATGCGCACGGGCGCGGCCGGCGTTCTCGTCGGGTTCGGCGGGGGCGCGGCATCCACCACGCGTGCCACGCTCGGCATCCACGCGCCCATGGCCACCGCGGTCGCCGACGTCGCCGGCGCCCGCCGCGACTACCTCGACGAGTCGGGCGGACGCTACGTGCACGTCATCGCCGACGGCGGAGTGGGCACCTCGGGCGACATCGTCAAGGCGCTCGCGATGGGGGCGGACGCCGTCATGCTCGGCGTCGCGCTCGCGCGGGCGACCGACGCGCCCGGCCAGGGCTACCACTGGGGCCCGGAGGCCCACCACCCGAAGCTGCCGCGCGGCCACCGCGTGAGGGTCGACCAGGTCTCGACCCTCGAGTCGGTGCTGTACGGCCCCGCTCCGGTCGCCGACGGCACCGCGAACCTCATCGGGGCGCTGCGCAAGTCGATGGCCACGACCGGCTACTCCGACCTCAAGGAGTTCCAGCGCGTCGAGGTCGTCGTCGCGCCCTACGGCGCCAGATGAGCGACGCGGTACCCGAGGTCTTCCCGCCGACGCTGCGGGAGGTGCTGCTCCGACCCCGCTGGATCGGGATGCTGATCTTCTGCCTCGTCGTGGCGGGCGTGTTCGCGTGGCTGGGCCAGTGGCAGCTGGGTCGCGCGATCGACACCGACCCGGTGCCCGAGGGAGCGACCGAGGTGGTGCGGCCGATCGCCGAGGTCGTCGAGCCGGGCGCCTACCTCCCGGAGCCGTTCGTCGGCCAGAAGGTGGAGGTGTCGGGCTGGTGGATCGGCCCCGACTTCCTCATCGTCGAGTCGCGCTTCAACGACGGCGTCGAGGGGTACTGGGTGACCGGGCAGTTCCGCTTGTGGGACGGCGAGCTCGGCCTCGGCCAGGGCCCGCAGACCTCGATCGCGGTGGCCCTCGCGTGGGCTCCCACGCGGGAGGATGCCGAAGCCGCCGCGATCGGGATGGAGGGCGTGGTCGACACCGTCGACATCGGAGAGCCCGCCGTGCTGAGGGGGCGCCTGGTCTCCGACGAGGGACCGGCGATGCCCCCGCGCGGCGAGGATCCCCAGACGATGACCCGCATGTCGCCCGCCGCCCTCCTCGGCCAGTGGACCGACGTCGAGGGGCTCTCGGTGTACCGCCCCTACCTCGTCTCCGACGACCCGACCGGCGGCATGGGCGACAACGCTCTCGTCGCCATCCACTCGCCGGCCCCCAGCCAGGGTTCGAGCGTCAACTGGCTGAACATCTTCTACGCCGCCGAGTGGGCCGTGTTCGCCGGCTTCGCCTTCTACATCTGGTACCGGCTGGCGAAGGACCAGTGGGAGAAGGAAGTCGAAGAACTGGAGGATGCCGCGGCCGCGGCATCCATGTCGGCAGCCGACCCCGAGCCGGTCACCGCCCCGGACGGACCCGAGCCCGCCCGCGGCTAGACTGGAAGCCATGCCCCGCGAACCCAAGCTCGCCTCGTTCCCTGCGATCCGCGGAGCCCTGAAGTTCTACGTCGTCTGCTCGATCATCACCGGTGTCGGCCTGCTCCTGCTGGTCGCCGAGATGATCCTGAAGTACACCCCGCTGCACCTGGAGCTCTTCCTCGGCGGCTCGGGGGGCTTCCTGTGGTTGGCGCCGGTGATCGCGGGGCCGGACTGCCAGTGGTGGTCGCTGTTCGCGCCGATGACGAACGCGTGCGAGATGACCTCCGTCGGCGACGGAGTGAACATCTCGCTGGCGATCCTCGTCGCCCACGGCTGGTTCTACGTCGTGTACCTGTTCGCGTGCTTCCGCATCTGGAGCCTCATGCGCTGGCCGTTCGGCCGCTTCATCATGCTCGCGCTCGGCGGCGTGATCCCGCTCCTGTCCTTCTTCATGGAGTCGCGCGTCGCCCGTGAGGTGCGCGCCTACCTGCAGCGCCGCGAAGACGCGGAGCTGCACACCCGTGCCGAGCACTCTTCCCTGACCCACGCGATCCCGACGGAGAACAAGCGGTGACAGAACAGACCGAGACCTCCCAGCGCCCGGTGCTGGTGGTCGACTTCGGCGCCCAGTACGCGCAGCTGATCGCGCGCCGGGTGCGCGAGGCCGGCGTCTACAGCGAGATCGTGCCCCACACGGCATCCGCCGCCGACATCGCGGCCAAGAACCCGGTGGGCATCATCCTGTCGGGCGGACCGTCGTCGGTGTACGAAGAGGGTGCGCCGGGGCTCGACCCGGGCGTGTTCGATCTCGGCGTGCCGACGCTCGGCATCTGCTACGGCTTCCAGGTGATGGCCCAGACCCTCGGCGGCGAGGTCGCCAACACGGGGCTGCGGGAGTACGGCGCCACCGACGCGGCGATCGCGAACGAGGGCGGCGTGCTGCTGGGCGGCCAGCCGGCCGCGCAGAACGTGTGGATGAGCCACGGCGATCAGGTCTCCCGCGCGCCCGAGGGCTTCGACGTGCTCGCCTCGACCGCCGCGACCCCCGTGGCCGCGTTCGGAAACGACGAGAAGTGCTTCTACGGCGTGCAGTGGCATCCCGAGGTCAAGCACTCCGACCACGGTCAGCAGGTCATCGAGAACTTCCTGCACAAGGCGGCGGGGCTTCCCGCCGACTGGAACAGCGGCAACGTCATCGCCGAGCAGGTCGAGAAGATCCGCGCGCAGATCGGCTCCGGCCGCGTGATCTGCGGGCTGTCGGGCGGCGTCGACTCGGCGGTCGCGGCGGCGCTCGTGCACGAGGCCGTCGGCGACCAGCTCGTCTGCATCTTCGTCGACCACGGACTGCTGCGCAAGAACGAGCGGGAGCAGGTCGAGCAGGACTACGTCGCGTCGACCGGTGTGCGCCTGGTGACCGTCGACGCGCGCGAGCAGTTCCTCGCGGCCCTCGCCGGGGTGAGCGACCCCGAGGAGAAGCGCAAGATCATCGGGCGGGAGTTCATCCGCACGTTCGAGCAGGCCGAGGCCCGGCTCGTCGCCGAGGCCGAGGCCGACGGCGAGCCGATCCGCTTCCTCGTACAGGGCACGCTCTACCCCGACGTCGTCGAGTCGGGCGGGGGCACCGGCACGGCGAACATCAAGTCGCACCACAACGTGGGGGGTCTTCCCGAAGACCTGCAGTTCGAGCTGGTCGAGCCGCTGCGCACCCTCTTCAAGGACGAGGTGCGCGCGATCGGCCGCGAGCTGGGCCTGCCGGAGGTCATCGTCGGTCGCCAGCCGTTTCCGGGCCCCGGCCTCGGCATCCGGATCGTCGGTGAGATCACCGCTGACCGCCTCGAGATTCTGCGTGATGCCGACGCCATCGCGCGCGAGGAGCTGACGAAGGCGGGCCTCGACGGAGAGATCTGGCAGTGCCCGGTCGTGCTCCTGGCCGATGTGCGCAGCGTGGGCGTGCAGGGTGACGGCCGCACCTACGGCCACCCGATCGTGCTGCGCCCGGTCTCCAGCGAAGACGCCATGACCGCCGACTGGACGCGCCTTCCCTACGACGTGCTCTCGAAGATCTCCAACCGCATCACCAACGAGGTGCGCGAGGTCAACCGGGTCGTGCTCGACGTGACGTCGAAGCCCCCGGGGACCATCGAGTGGGAGTGAGCTGAGGGGATGCCTGCCGCGTGCAGAACTCCGGAACTTCTCGCGGGAACGGGGTGAATCCGGCGCCATCGGCGGCCGCGGGGCAGGTTTTCCGGAGTTCTGCACGCGGGGCCCGCGTCACTGCGGGATCATGGACGGGTGAGCGACCGCTACCTCGCCCCCACCGGCGCAGACTCCGTGTTCAACGCCGTCGTCGGCTTCCTCACCCGGGTCGGACTCCCGCTCGCGGGCAGCCGCGTGCTCGCGGTGCGCGGGCGGTCGAGCGGCGAATGGCGGACCACCCCCGTGAACCCTCTGCGGGTCGCCGGGTCGCGGTACCTCGTCGCGCCGCGCGGCCACACGCAGTGGGTGCGGAACATGCGAGTGGCCGGCGGCGGCGAGCTGCGCAAGGGCCGCACGAGCGAGCCGTTCACCGCCGTGGAGATCGCCGACGCCGAGAAGCCCCCGATCCTGCGCGAGTACCTGCGCGCGTGGGCGTGGGAGGTCGGCCGCTTCTTCGAGGGCGTCGACAAGGACTCCTCCGACGAGCGCCTGCGCGAGATCGCGCCGGGCTTCCCCGTCTTCCGTATCGAAAGCACCCGATGACGCAGGTCCCGATGGCGAGCTTCCCCGACGCCGAGTACGTGATCCTCTCCAGTCGCCTCATCCCCGATCTCGATGGCGGCTACACCCTGGCGACCCTCGCCCGCGCACGCCAGATGGCCGCGGCGGGCGTCGGCGGCGGGCGCGGCCCGCTGCTGCTGACCGTCGACCCGGGGACCCCGCACGACCACGCACGCCATCGCGCTGCGTTCGACGGGCGCGCCCTCATCACCGCGCCGGCCATGATGCGCAACCTGTTCGATGAGGCCGGGGGAGCCGCCGGCGGTGCGGCAGAGTGGCTGCGCGCGGCATCCCATCCCGGGGAACCCGACCCGGCCCTCGAATACCGGCAGATCGTGGATGCCGCGGGCCGGCCGACCGTATCGCTGCCGGTCATCGCCGGCGACCCCGACTGGCACATCAGCGATGCGCCCGTGGTCGTGCACGATGCGGGCGGTGGGGTGGCCGGCGTCATCGACGGGTTCGGCGCGCTGTACCGGGCGTGGCTGTCGCACGTGGTCGAGGGGCTGCGCGCGGGCGATCCCGCGCGCGCGGTCGTGGTGGTGTGCGAGTCGCGGCAGCTGGGCGAGCTGCTCGCCGGGTGGGACGACCCGAACCTGCGGCTGCTGCACGCCATCCACACGATCCACCTCGAGCCGCCCTACACCCCCGACGCCGACCTCAACACGCTGTGGGCGCGCTGGTTCACCCTCGCCGAGCGGTTCGACGCCGTGCTGTGGCCGACAAGCGCGCAGCGCGCCGACGTGGCCGCGCGGTTCGGCGACTCGGACGTGCACGTCGTCGTGCCGCACGGCGTCGAGGCGGCCGCGGCGGTGCCCGGCGGAGCCGAGCGGGTCGCGGGTCGGGTCGTGATGCTCAACCGGCTCGCGCCCGGCAAACGGGTGGACCACGCGATCCGCGCGTTCGCGGCGGTCGTCGCGCGGGTTCCGGATGCCGCGCTCGACGTGTACGGCGAGGGCGCCGAGCGGGAGCGGCTGCAGGCGCTCATCCAGGAGCTCGGGCTGTGCGCGCACGTCGCGCTGCGAGGATCGACCGATGCCCCGGGTCGCGCGCTGCGCGAGGCATCCGCGTATCTGTCGACGTCGGCGTACGAGGGCCAGGGCCTCGCGATCGTCGAGGCCCTCGCGGACGCGTGCCCCGTGGTCGCCTACGCCGCCCCGTACGGACCTCGCGAACTGCTGGCGCACGGGGGCGGGCTGCTGGTGCCCGACGGAGACGTCGAGGCGCTCGCGGACGCGCTCGTGCGCGTGCTCACCGAGCCGGAGCTGCACGCCCGGCTCGCGCGCGAGGCCGTCGAGGCCGCTCGCGCGGTCGATCCCGCCCACGCGATGGCCGCCCTCGCCGCCGCGTCGCGGGATGTGCTGGCCCGGCCGTCGCGCCGGGCCTGAACCGGCCCGCCGACTGCCGGGTCGGCGGGGCGCGCCTGCAGAACTCCGGAACCGCTCGCGGAAACCTCGGGATTCCCGCCCGCAGACGCCGCGACGCACTATTCCTTCCGGAGTTCTGCAGACGGCACGCCGTCACCGGGCCGTCGCCGGCCCGTCACCCGGCCAGGTCTTGCCCGCCCACGGGTCGTAATCGGCCAGCAGGGCCTCCTGCGCCGGGCGCTCGGGCTCGGGAACGTGCTGCAGGTTGATGCGCACGCGGTACCAGAGCGAGCTCGAGCCGCGCATGCCGTCGATCAGCACGTCGGCCGGATGCAGCAGCGCCGCCGCGTCGGCATGCTGCGCGCGCCACTGCTCGAGCGCGGCCTCGGCCTCGGGCTTGGTCTTGGTGCGCGCGACCTCGATGAGCGGCATCGTGGAGGCGCGGCGGCCGTCGGCCGACGACCCGCGCGGCGGCTTCTCGGCCGGGCCGAGTTCATCGGCCAGGCGCAGCAGCCCGTCGAGGGTGCCGATCGCGTCGTCGATGCCCTGGTGCGGGTCGCCGATGGCCGCGAACCGCTCGAGCACGCTCGGCACGGTGAACTCCTCGGGGCGGCGGGAGCGCAGCTCGTCCCACGTGAGGGGCGTCGAGACGCGGGCATCCGGCAGCGGGCGGATCGAGTAGGCCGACGCGACCGTGCGGTCTTTGGCGTTCTGGTTGAAGTCGACGAACACGCTCTCGCCGCGCTCCTCCTTCCACCACCGGGCCGTGGCGAGCCCCGGCGCGCGGTTCTCGACCTCGCGGGCGAGCGTCTCGGCGGCGAGCCGCACCTGCCGGTAGTCCCCGTGCGGTGCGACGCGCACCAGGATGTGGATGCCGCGCGAGCCGCTCGTCTTGGGCCAGCCGACCAGCGCGACGTCGTCGAGCACCTCCCGGGCGACGAAGGCGGCGTCGACGATCTGCTCCCAGGCCACGCCCGGCATGGGGTCGAGGTCGATGCGCAGCTCGTCGGGGTGGTCGAGGTCCTCGGCGCGCACGGGGTGGGGGTTCAGGTCGAGGCAGCCCAGGTTGGCGACCCAGGCCAGGCCCGCGGCATCCCGCACCACCGCCTCTTCGGCGGACGTGCCCCGGGCGTAGTGGAGGGTGGCGGTGTCGATGAAGTCGGGATGGTTCTCGGGAACGCGCTTCTGGAAGAACGGCTCCTGGTCGATGCCCTTCGGGAAGCGCTTGAGCACCATCGGGCGTCCGCCGGCTCCGCGCAGCGCTCCGTCGGCGACGGCCACGTAGTACCGCACCACGTCGAGCTTGGTGAGTCCCACGTCGGGGAAGACGACCTTGTCGGGGCTCGACACGCGCACCTCGGTGCCGTCGACGTCGAGCATCACGGCCTCGGATCGCGAGGGGCTCATGCCGCCAACCTAGTGCGCCGACGCGTGCGGCGCAGGTGGTCGGCGCGGCTGAGCCGCGTCAGCGCGGCTGAGCCGCGTCAACGCGGCGTGAGTCAGAGCGCGAGCAGCCCGCGCGCCAGCAGCCACAGCGCGAAGCCGAGCGACCCCGCCGCCGAGACCGACAGGAGCACGCGGTGGACGACGGCGCCGTCGTCGGTGATCCAAGCCCGCACGAGGAGCACCACCAGCAGGATCGTGGCGGCGAGTCCGGCGAACGGCAGGAGCAGCATCGGCCAGAGCCCGGCAGGGATGCCGAAGCTGAGCACGATCGGATCGATCCGCGTCACGAGGTATACCAGCGCGGCGGCGAAGAGCAGGTTGAAGACGGCGGCGGCGGTGGCCGACAGGGCGGTGCCGCCGGGGATGTCGCCCGATCGCCGCAGCGACGGCTGCACGGCGACCACGAGGCCGTAGACGAGTGTGCCGAGGAGGATCAGCAGCGTGACGGCCGCGATGCCCAGCTGGATCGGGTTCGCGTTCGTGCCCAGATCGCGCGTGAGGAGGTACACGCTGGGGGTGGGATCGATCTGCGCCGTCGTGAGGAACTCGACCGGGGGAGCGGTTTGCAGGCACGACGCCTCGGGAGCGGTGGTCGGATCCTGCAGGAACTGCCGGGCGAACGCCGCCGCGCAGTCGTCGACGTCGCTCTGCCAGACGGCACCGTGCGAGAGGCGGGAGAACAGGGCGGCATCGCCTTCGGAGAGGGATGCCGCGGCCGCCTGGCCCCACGAGGCCGGGCTGAGCGGATCGAAGGCGCCGGTGGTCACCAGAGCGTAGATGTCGGACTCGACCGCCGTGCTCGCCCCCGCGCCGGACGCCGGCACCGGCCAGGCGGCGCACTCCGCGAACACGTCCGATCCGTCGCCGAGGGCGGCCGCCCTGGGCAGGGCGGCGGCGTTCTCGGCGGCCACCGCCGGGTCGCTGAACGGCACTTCCTCGGCGCAGGCGACCGACAGTGCGAGTCCGTGCGCGCGCTCTCCCGCGGCATCTACCAGCTGCTGGGCCAGGGGGAGCGCCGCCGAGCCGTTGCCGTCGGCGAGCTGATCGATCACGAACGGCAGCGTGCGCACGGTGGCCGCGTCGGCGAGCGCGGTGCGCAGCCCCTCGGCGAGGGTGCGATCGTCGAGCTCGACCTGCACCGGGATGCCGCCGGGTCCGTCGACCGTCAGCAGGAGCGGTTCGGCGGCGGCGTCGGCGAGTGCGGTGGTGAGGCTCTCGTCGAGGTCGGGGTATTCTTCGGCGCATCCCGGCTCGTTCTGACACGTGAGGAGCAGGTGGTCGACGGCGCCGGCGAAAGCGGCGGGGCTCTCCTCCGGCACGTTCACGGCCAAGGGGGAGGTGGCGTCGAGGATCACCGAGCGAAGGCCCCCGGACCGGTCGCGCATCACCGCCTGGGCGACGCGCGTGCCGTCTCCCACGCTGTAGAGGTTCCACTGCTCGTAGCCGAGCGCCGTGCGCAGCTCGCCCACGTCGGCGGCGGCTGCGGTGCTCGTGTAGGCCGCGGGGTCGATGCCGTCGGCGACGAGGCGGTCGTAGCACTCGGCGGCGCCGTCGACGCGGCGCGCCGCAGCGGCCGCCCCGGTGAGCAGCACCCCGTCGCTGATCATCGCGTCGACGTCGAGCTCGGGGCAGGACAGCGCCGGGTCGGACAGGCCCGCGCCCCGGCGCTCCAGCAGCACCACGGGGCGAGTGTCGGTGGCCCACTGCGCATCGTCGAGCACGTGCGGGAGGAGGTCGAACGTGCTGACGCCGTCGATCGGCGCGGAGACGATGAACACGGGGTCGGGCTGCGGGGTGCCCGACGTGCTCGAGATCACCGCGTAGGGCAGCGCGATCGTGCGCGCGGGGTCGGCGCCGTCGGAGCGCCGCTCGGGCACGGTGAGCACGCCGCACTCGACGCGGTCGATGTGACGGGCGGGGATCTCGACGGGGCACTCGGCCCGCACCACCGGTTCGGGGGTGTCAGCCGTGTCGGCGGAAGCGGCCGAGGCGGGGAGGATGCCGGCCACGGCCAGCACCGCCACCATCACCACTCGTGCCGCAGCGGGGAGCGAGCGGTGCCGAGACATGTCGCTCAGCATAAGGGGAGGCGGTGACGCAGGCGGAACGGAACCGCCCGGAAACGGCGAAGGGGCCGCCCTTGCGGACGGCCCCTTCGTGGATCGGATCTCGATACGCGGGCTTCGCTCGCTCCCCGACCGCCGGGTCTGGTCAGTTGTTGCCGCGGAGGATCGCCAGGATGCGGAGGATCTCGACGTACAGCCACACGACGGTGACCATGATGCCGAAGCCGCCGAGCCAGCCGTACTGACGCGGAGCGCCGTTGCGCACACCGCGCTGGATGCTGTCGAAGTCGAGCACCAGCGAGTAGGCAGCCATGATCACCACGAACACGCCGATGAGCACACCCCACGGGATGCCGAACAGGAAGCTCGGCTCGCTGCGGAGGCCGAACGCGCTGTCGCCGACGGGCGTGAAGATCATCAGGCCGAGGTTGATCAGCGAGAAGACGAGGTAGCCGAGCATCGCGATGAGGAAGATCTTCGTCGCGCGGGCCGAGGCACGCACCTTGCCGCTGGCGAACAGGGCGAGGGTCACGCCGACGACCGCGAGGGTCGCGAGGGTCGCCTGCAGCACGATGCCCTCGTAGAGCATCTCGAAGAACGCCGAGATGCCACCGACGAAGAGGCCCTCCGCGGCGGCGTAGGCGAAGATCAGGGCCGGGCGCACCTTCTTGCGCGAGGTGAAGATCACCACGAGCGAGAGCACGAAGCCGGCGAGACCGCCGACGATCCACGGCAGGATCGAGGGCTGGCCGGTGGTGGCCACGGGGGCCATCGTCCAGATCCAGCCGACGACGGCGCCGACGACGAGGATCGCGAACAGGCCGACCGTCTTCCAGACCGTGTCTTCGACGGTCATGCGGCCGGTGTCGACGGCGCCGGCCGAGGGAGCGGCGTACGCGCCCTCGAGGTGAGCCTGCGCCGCGGCATCCGTGCCCGCGCGCTGCGCGGTGGAGAACTGGGTCTGGCCGCCGAGGTTCGCCGCCTGCGAGCCGCCGGGGTAGGTCTGAACTGCACGAGGGTCCTGGAACGCCGGGTTGTTGAACGCGGGGTTGTTGAGGGCCACTGCTCTCACACTCCAAAGTCGGGTCGGTCACAGCTCTGTGCTGTTGATCAACAGTATCCGAACACAGATCCGATCCGCCCCTCCACTGCTGAGAGTGGGCTTTGAAGCGGGCCCGCAGAGACGGTCCGCGCACTCCCGCCGCTAGCCTGGGCGGGTGGCTCGCCGGCATCCACTCGTCATCGGACACCGGGGAGCGCCCGGGTACCGACCCGAGCATTCGCGCTCGTCGTACGCGCTCGCCCTCGCGCAGGGAGTGGACGCGGTCGAGCCCGACGTGGTCGTCTCACGCGACGGCGTGCTGGTCGTGCGGCACGAGAACGAGATCTCGGGCACCACCGATGTCGCCGACCGGCCGGAGTTCGCCGATCGCCGCACGACGAAGTCCATCGACGGCGCCGAGCTCCCGGGCTGGTTCACCGAGGACTTCACGTGGGACGAGCTGGCCACGCTCCGCTGCCGCGAGCGACTGCCGGAGGTGCGCCCCGCGAGCGCGTCGTTCGACGGGCAGCAGCCCGTGCTGCGGCTGCGCGACGTGCTCGACCTCGTGCGCGCCGGCTCGCTCGCGCACGGCCGGGAGATCGGCGTGGTGCTCGAGATCAAGCACGCCACCTACTTCGAGGGCCTCGGGTGGGATCTGGCCGACCTCGTCGAGCGGGAGCTGCGGGATGCCGGCTGGGCCGACGGTGCGCTGCCGCTGGTGATCGAGTCCTTCGAGTCGACCGTGCTCACGCGGCTGCGCGGGCGCGGCATCCGATGCTCGTTCGTCTATCTGCTGGAGGCGAAGGGACGCCCTTTCGACCTGTTCGCCGTGCACGGCAAGGCGGCGCCCACCTATCGGGCGACCGCCTCGCCCGCGGGGCTCGACGCCCTGGTCGGGGTGGTCGACGGGATCAGCGTGGACAAGCGCATGATCCTCGCGCCCGACTCGCTCGGGCGCGTGAGCGGTCCGTCGGCGGTCGTCGCCGACGCGCACGAGCGGGGCCTGCGCGTGTTCACCTGGACGGCCCGACCCGAGAACCGGTTCCTCGTGCGCTCGCTGCGGGCGCCGGGCGGACCGGCCGTGTTCGGCGACTTCACCGCGGAGTGGGCCGTGCTGCGGGATGCCGGGGTCGACGGCGTGTTCGTCGACCACCCCGACCTGGGGGTCGAGTTCTTCCGGGGGCGGGACTAGGGTGAGCGGCGTGAGACGAGGATGGCCCTTCATCGTTCCCGGCGTGCTGCTGGCACTGGTCGGGGCGATCTGGACCCTGCAGGGTCTGAACGTGCTGCAGGGCTCGGTGATGAGCGGCTCGTCGATGTGGGCCACGATCGGCCCGTTCGTGCTGATCGCCGGCGTCGCGCTGATCTGGTTCGGCGTCGCGCGCAGCCGGAGCCAGAAGCGCTGACCCCACCGTCGCCGGCACGTGGATGCCGCGCCCGTCGCGCGCGGAGATCCGGCGTTGACGCGGGGTGTCGCCGATCGACAGGATGAGCGCGTGACCGTGACTGCCGCCCCGTCCGCGCCCGCCCCGGGCCCCGCGACAGACGAGCCGCGGTCGCCGCGGCGCTGGCGGAGCCGCCTCGCCGATGTCCTGGCCGTCCTCGCGGTCGCCGCGATCGTCGCGGGTGTGATCGGCTGGCAGGCGACGGCGCGCAGCGCCCTCGGCGCGGTTTCGGTGACCTATGACGCCCAGCCGGTGGAGTGCGACGGCGCCGACGTGGGGCTGCGGCCGGCCGATGACGGAGAGACCTTCCTCGTTCCGGTCGTGCCGCTCCAGGCGGGGCTCGAGTGCCGCCTGCGCGTGCAGGTCGTCAACGAGAGCGCGATGTCCGTGGACCTCGAGTCGATGACCATCGCCGCGTTCGGCGAGCTGAGTGCGCTCGACATGTCCGTGGGGGTGCTTCAGCCGACGGGCATCGAGTTCGACGCCTCAGACGTCGACGCGGTCGCGACCCTGAGCGACGAGGTCATCGGGCCCGGCACGACCACCACCTATGTGGTGGGCTTCACGAACGGCGGCGATGCGCTGATGGACGAGTGCGCGGCCATGGGGACGGTTCTTCCCACCGCCGTCGTGAGCGCGCTCGGGGTGACGGAGGCGCTGCGGCCGGCATCCACTCAGATGACATGGTTCCTGCAGGGATCTCCTGCCGACTGCGACTGACCGGCGCCGGCTGGTCGCCGCTGCCCGACTTCCGTCGCCCGGCTCAGCTCAGGCGACGGCGACGGCCGCGTCGGTGCGCTCCTGCAGGTAGGAGCAGAGCTCGCTGAGCAGTTGGAGGTCGGCGGCGAGCTGGGCGACAGCGCCCGCACCCAGGTCGAGGCCCTCTTCGCGCGGTTCGAAGTGCACAGTCCACACCGGCTTGCCGTCGCGCTCCAGCGGCTGCACGAAGGTGCCCGTCGACGCGGTGCGCAGGCCGATGACCACGAGCCCGGTGTCGGGCCCCTCGGTGTAGTACTGCTCGAGCACCGACACGTCGGGGGCGACGCTGCCGTGCAGCTCGATGAAATCCGTCACCCAGGACTGAACGGTGGCGTGGTCGCGGTAAGGCACTGATCCTCGATCGGGTACGAAGCGCGTTGTTGCACTTGCCGTAACAATAACCCGGACAGGGCGGATTCGCGCAGTGGAAATCACAGCGGTCACCGCACCGTCGGCGAGCGCTTCTCGGCACTGACCATCCAGGCGAACTGCTCGAGCTGCGCCAGCACCTCGTGCAGGATGTCGGCGCTGGTCGGATCCTCCTCGTCGACGTCGTCGTGCACGGCGCGGCAGGTGGCGATCACGGCCTCGAGGCGTTCGGTGACGAGGTCGACGACCTCGTCGGTGTCGATCTCGCCGTGCGGGAACTCCGGCAGCGATGTGGTCTCGGCCACCGTGTCGCTGCGGCCGTCGGGCAGGGCGTGCAGCGCGCGCATGCGCTCGGCGACGACGTCGGAGAGGCTGCGGGAGGCGTCGATGATCTCGTCGAGCTGAAGGTGCGTGTCGCGGAAATTGCGCCCGACGACGTTCCAGTGCGCCTGCTTGCCCTGCAGCGACAGTTCGATGAGGTCGGCGAGCACCCGCTGCAGGCTCTCGCTCAGCGCCTTCGAGGCCTGGAAGCCGCTCTCGGCGTTCTGCTCCCCGGTGAGCTTCGCGCCCGAGCCGCCCTTGGCGGGGCGGCGGGCGTTGCGCGGCGCGGTGCTCCGCGAGGAGGTCGAGGTCTTCGTCTTCGTCTGGCTCGCCATGGTCGTGATCCTTTCGGGACGTCGAGAACGACGCTACGGCCGCGGTGCCATGGATGCCGGGGCCTTGCCTGACCGCGAGCGGGATGGTATCGGCGCACCGCGGCCTCACCGCGCCGCGCTACCGCCCGGGGCTCCCGATGGCAAGAGGTTGCACGCGTTGCGCCCGCTCGCCCAGAGTGGCGGCATGACAACTCCTCGCCTCGCCGTCGTCTTCAACCCGAGCAAGATCGCGCGCGACGACCTCTGCGACGCCTTCGACAAGGTCGACCCGGATGCCTGCGCCGCCGCGGAATGGTTCGAGACCACGGAGGACGATCCCGGTCACGGCCCGGCCCGGGATGCACTCGCCGCCGGGGCGGAGCTGGTGATCGTGGCCGGCGGCGATGGCACCGTGCGTGCGGTCGCCGAGGTGCTCGCCGGGGCGGATGCGGCACTGGCGATCGTGCCGCAGGGGACGGGCAACCTCCTCGCGCGCAACCTCGACGTGCCGATCGGCGACGTGGAGGCGGCGATCGAGCGCGCGCTGGAGACTGACGAGCGGCGCGTCGACATCGGCTGGATCGACACCGGCGACGGTCAGGAGAAGGGCTTCGCCGTGATGGTCGGCTTCGGGCTCGACGCGCAGATGCTCGTGGAGACCGACGACGACCTCAAGGACAAGGCCGGCTGGCTCGCCTACGTCGAGGCGCTTGGCCGGGCGGTCGAGAAGTCCGAGGTGGTGGAGTTCACCCTGCAGGTCGACGACGGCGCGCCCGAGACCGTGAGCGGACACACGCTGATCGTCGGCAACTGCGGCACCATTCAGGGCGGGGTCGCGATTCTGCCCGACGCCGCGGTCGACGACGGGCAGCTCGACGTGCTCGTCGTCAGCGCAGACTCGGTGGCCGGGTGGCTGGACACCGTGCGCTCGTTCGTGTGGGACAACGGCATCCGCCGGTTCTTCGCGAAAGAGAGCGCGACATTGGATGCCGACACCGCACGCCACCTGGTCGGCGAGCGAATGCGGGTGGAGCTCCCCGAGCCGGTGCCGTTCGAGATCGACGGCGAGGAAGTCGGCGACGTGCAGACCTTCACCGTGCGAGTGGACGCCGGGGCGCTGCGCGTGCGCTGAGTCCTCTTCGCCAGTCCTTCCCCGTCAGTCTTCGCTGGAGTGCAGGCCGCGGCGTGCGGACAGGAGCGTGACCTCGGGGTGCTCCTCGGCGAGCAGGCGCTCGGCGCGGTCGAGCACGTCGCGCACGTGGGCGGTTTCGGATCCGACGACGGAGAGGCCGACCTGCGCCCGACGGTGCAGATCGTGCGCGCCGACTTCGGCCGCGGCGGCCTCGGTGCGCTTGCTCAGGTCGGCGAGGATCGGGCGAAGGATGCCGCGCTTCTCCTTGAGCGAGTGCACGTCGCCCAGGAGCAGGTCGAACTCGATCCAGGCGATCCACATGGGGTGGAGTCTGGCAGAGAGGGAGTGCTCGCGGCACCCTCTCAAGTCGGCACGACCTATGAACGGAGCCGGGTGTCAGAACGGCGCGGGGTCGAACTCGGCGTCGGTGGCGAAGTGGACTCCCGAGGCGGGATGGTCGGGGTAAAGGCGGCCGCCCGGACTCGTCCACTCGAGCACGCCGGCTGTCTTCTGCGTGACAGTCCATGGTGTGTGGTGCTTGAGCGTGTGATGCCGTCGACAGAGGTGACCGAGATTCGACACCGCCGTCTTGCCGCCGTTCTGCCAGTCGATCGTATGGTCGAGGTCACTGCGCGCGGTCGACTGTCGACACCCCGGAAAGCGGCAGTGCTGATCGCGCACCGCGAGTGCGCGTCGCATCTCGCTGCTGGGCTGATACCGATCGACGGCGAGCACGGCGCCGGAGATCGGGTGCGTGAGGATGCGATCCCACCCCGGAGCAGTGCGGGCGAGCTCGCGCGCCGTATCGGGGTCAATGGGGCCGTGGCCGGCGAGCGTCACCGCGTCGAACGGGTCATCGACCGGGGAGTCGATGAGCGTCAGCACGGGAACCGTCACCTGCACCGTCGCCCGGATGGCGCCGAGCCCCGTCTCCGCGGTGCCGATGTGCGCGACTGGGTCGGACGCGAGCAGGAGGTCGGCGACGAGGTCAGTGCGGATCGCATCGAGCGACCGCCGGGCCGTGACAAGGTTGTGGAGGTGGGCGCGGGCCTGGTCTGCTGAGGTCGCGGAGTCGCCCGGGGCGCTCGCCGGGTCGCTTGCGGCGCTCGCGGAGTCGTTCGGGGCGCTCGCCGGGTCGCCTGCAGCGCTCAGAAAGTCGCCCGCCCTGTTCGTGGCCGCGCCCGTAGCGCTCGCTGCCGCGCCGTCCGCACACTCGTCCCGCTCCGCCGCCGCCAGCGCGGCGCGCGCATCGCGGATCGCCTGGGCGTCGGCATCGGCCACGTCGCGCGCCATGCGGGTGAGCCGGTCGTGGATGCCGTGGATGATCACCGCCGGTCCGGTGACGTGGAGGTCGGCCATGCCGTCGTCGAGGTCGTGCACCTGCACACAGCTGGTGCGCGACGCAGCCGCGTGGCGTTCGCGGATCGTCTCGTCGAGGAACCACTGCGCTCGCCGCTGGGCGACCGGGCGCAGCCGCGATGCGGACTCGGCTTCGGCGTACGGGAGCACGCTGTACTCATACTCGGCGACCAGCTCGGGGCGTTCGATTCGGTCGCCGGCCTCCACGATGATGCGTGCGTGCACGAGCGAGATGCGCCCGGCCTCGAGCGACGCGACGGTCTCGGGGAACCGCCCGACCATCCGCTCCGCTTCGTCGACCTGCCGCTGCACGGTGCGGTCGGAGACCCGCAGCGCTGCCGCGATCTCCGCGGCGACCGAGCGTCGGGCTACCTCGGCGTCGGAACGCGCGGGTTCGGCATCCGCCCATTCCTCCGCGATCTCGCCTGCTCGGGCGAGGGCGCGGGCTTCACGGGCCTGCAACGACGCGATCTGGCGACGGATATCGACGACCTCGGCCACCACGGGAGCCAGGCGCGCGGCGGCGACCTCGGCGGGTGTGGTGGCTGTTTCGCTCATGGGTTCATCATGTCACCACCCTCGGACATTTGTTCGAAACTCCTTCGCTCTCCCGTGGCGAAGAACGCCTCGCCTCATAACCTCGAGGACGCCCGCGCGAAGACGTTCTCGCGCGGGGCGTGTTGAAGCGCAGTCTGTGCGAGTTGCCGAAGCACGGTGTGCGGGAGATCGCGAACGCCGTTGCGGCGGGCCGCCGCCCGATGGTCGGGTCGGCAGCCGAGCCGCCGGCGAGGGAAGGGATGATGGATGCATGACCGCCGCGCACCGCTCTGGGCTGCGTATCGACGCACGGCTCACGATTCCGGAGGCCGAGCTGTCGTGGCGGTTCTCGCGGTCGTCGGGACCCGGCGGGCAGGGGGTCAACACGGCGGATTCGCGCGTGGAGCTGATGTGGGACATCGCTGGCTCGGCTGCGCTCTCGCCGCACCAGCGGGAGCGGCTGCTCGCGCGTCTGAGCGGCCGGCTCGTCGGCGGGGTGCTGACCGTCGTCGCGTCGGAGCATCGCGCTCAGCTGCGCAATCGGGACGCCGCCCGCGCCCGCCTCGCGGCACTCGTCGTTGAGGCGCTGCGGCCACCGGCACCCCCGCGGCGCGCGACGAAGCCGACGCGCGGGTCGCAGGAGCGGCGCCTGCAGGCGAAGAACCAGCGCACGGACGTGAAGCGGCTGCGTAGGCCGCCGGGGGACTGAGGGGGCTTGTCTTCGCCTTCCGATCAATCTGACGCGCACCTTACCGTCGTCTGGCGCGGCGTCAAGGCCGTTGCCGCGCCTCACGGATCGACGGAGTCTGAGGATCCACCCGCCGTTGAGTGAGGAGCAGTGCGATGACCGATAACACGCAGAACGAAGGTCGGGAGGCTGACCAGCCGACCACAGACGAACTGGAGGAGCCGAGCATCGAGAAGGAGCCCGGCGACGAACCGAAGGGCGACACCGACTCTGAACCCGAGCACAGCCACCAGGCCGTCGGGATCGGCGTCATCCCGAGCGGCGACCCGGCGGATTCGAGCGGTGCAGCCGCGGGGGACGCCAGCGGCGATGACTCTGGAGATACGGAGCAGGACGACCCGCCGAGCCCTGCCATGAGCGACGAAGTAGGCCGGGCGGCTGCCGACGCCTCGGACGCTTGACGGTCAGCGCGTGGCGAGAGGCGCCGGGCTTGGTGGATCGCGCCGCTCGTCGAAGGAGTCAGAGTCCCGGTGCGGAGGAGGCTACGCCGTAGACGCGACGGCGGGAGTCGAACCCGCATGCGCTCCTGGGTATGAACCGGAGCCCGGGACCGCCCGGCTCGCCGCGATGTCCCCACGCTAGCTGCGGCCCCCGACATCCGCACTGTCGTGACGGGGCGTGTCGAGACGTTGCCGACTGTTACATGCTCGTTTCGGAAAATCGCCACTCTGCGCGATTCGGCACGCGAAGACGACGCATTCTGAGCGATCTGGTCAAGCTGAGAGTTTCCTGTTGACTATCTGAGGATCCGCGCTTACGTTCCCGTACGTGTCTGCCCGATCCCCCGGGCAGAGAAAGAAGGTTCCCCTTGTCGCTACGCGCGTTGGCGGTCGCCGGAGTTCTGGCGCTGTCGATTCCCACCACGGCTGCAGCCGCAGCCGCCGCCCCAGACGACGATCCGTCGTCGCGGTTCACCGCAGCGGAGTCCTCCGGTCAGATCAGCTCGACCTTCCTGCCTCGCTCGGCTGACGCCGCGGCGAAGCTGTCGGTCGTCGTTCAGCTCTCGGGCGACCCCGTCGCCGTGGTCGAGGCCCAGAAGGGCCGCGACCTGTCGAAGACCGAGAAGAAGGCGATCCGCGACAGCCTCAAGGCTGCGCAGAAGCCCGTCGTCGACGCGGTGAAGGCCGCGGGCGGCTCGGTGCAGGCCGAGATGCAGTCGGCGTACAACGGTGTGCAGGCCACGGTGCAGGCATCCACCGTCGCCGATCTGACCGCTCTGCCCGGTGTCGTCGCCGTGCGCGAGGCGCGCACCTCGACGATCGACAACGCCGTCTCGGTGCCGTTCCTCGGCGTTCCGCAGGTGTGGCAGAACACCGGCTACACCGGCGAGAACATCAAGGTCGCCATCATCGACACCGGCATCGACTACACCCACGCCAACTTCGGCGGTCCGGGCACGGTCGAGGCCTACGACGCGGCCCACGCGGCGGAGACCGAGGCGGCCGACCCGGCGCTGTTCGGCCCGAACGCGCCCCGCGTCAAGGGCGGCTGGGACTTCGTCGGCGACGCGTACGACGCGAACGACGACAACGCGGTTCCCATGCCCGACTCGAACCCGCTTGACTGCCAGGGCCACGGCAGCCACGTCGCCGGCACCACCGGCGGCACCGGTGTGACCGCCGAGGGCGCGACCTACACGGGCGCGTACGACGAGTCGACGGCGTCGCAGGACTGGCTCATCGGCCCGGGTGTCGCCCCCGAGGTCGACCTGTACGCCCTGCGCGTGTTCGGCTGCGACGGCTCGACCAACATCACCGTCGCCGCCATCGACTGGGCCGTCGAGAACGACATGGATGTCATCAACATGTCGCTCGGCTCCAGCTACGGCACCGCTGAGGACCCCGAGGCCGTGGCTGCGTCGAACGCGGTCGCCGCGGGCGTCGTCGTCGTCGCCTCGGCCGGCAACTCCGGCCCGAGCCCCTACATCAACGGCTCGCCCGGCACGGGTGAGGGTGTCATCTCGGTCGCCGCGACCGACAGCACCGCGTCGTTCCCGGGCGCCGAGGTCACCCTGAACGGTGTCACCGTCCCGGCGATCAACGCCAACGGCGCCGACCTCGAGGGCCTGGGCGAGTTCACCGTGAAGCGCCTGGTCGACATCGACGGCACCCCCGAGAACGAGGCGCTCGGCTGCTCTGTCGCCGCGTACACCGCCAACGGCGTCACCGCCGGCGCGAACCAGCTCGCCGTCTCGACCCGTGGCACCTGCGCCCGCGTCGCGAAGGCGATCTTCGCCCAGCAGGCCGGTGCCGCGGCATCCCTCATGGTCAACTCCTCGCCGGACTACCCGCCGTTCGAGGGCGCGATCACCGAGAACCCCGACAACGGCGACCCGTACACGGTCACGATCCCGTTCCTGGGTGTGCGCTCGACTGACGGCGCGGCGTTCACCGGTGTGGACGGCACGGCGGCGACCATCGCCCCGGCCGACCTCGAGAACCCGAACTTCCGCGGTTTCGCGTCGTTCTCATCGAACGGCCCGCGCAGCGGTGACTCGGGCATCGGCGTCGACATAGCGGCACCGGGTGTCTCGATCGTCTCGACGGGCGTCGGCACCGGCAACGGTCCGTCGACCAACTCGGGCACCTCGATGGCCGCTCCGCACGTCGCGGGTGTCGCAGCACTCGCCGTGCAGGCCCACGAGGGCTGGAGCGCCGCTGACGTCTCCGCCGCCATCGTCTCGTCGGCCGACCCTGACGGCGTCGCCGGCTACCAGCTGACCCGCGCGGGCGCCGGTCTCGTCGACACCGCGCAGGCTGTGGCGACGCAGGTCATCGCCTCGGGCGACAAGGTGCGCACCGAGATGGGCACCTTCCGCGAGGCGAACCTGAGCTTCGGCTTCCAGGAGTCGACGAGCGGCTTCAGCGGCGAGAAGGAGATCACCCTCACCAACCACGGCACCTCCCCGGTGACGTACCAGGTGAGCGCGGCCCCCTCGCCGCAGTCGGAGCAGGCCACGGTCTCGTTCGACCGCTCGAGCGTCACGGTTCCCGCCGGTGGCAAGGCCACCGTGAAGGCGACCCTCACCGCCTCTTCCGCGTCCGTCGGCTCGTCGCTGGCCAGCCAATTCGCGCTGTACGAGTTCTCGGGCAACGTCGTCTTCTCGTCGGAGACCTCGTCGCTGCGCGTTCCGTACCTCATGGTCCCCCGCGCCGACACCAACGTCGAAGCCAAGACCGGTGAGCTGTTCGGCAAGAAGGAGAAGGTGGTGGATGCCGCCAAGTCGGTCACGCTGACCAACAAGAAGGGCGCGTCGGCTGCGATCGCGGACTTCTACCAGTGGGGTCTGACCGACAAGAAGGACGTGGCGAAGCAGATCACGGACACCGGCTTCGACCTGGCCAACGCCGGTGTGCAGTCGTTCCCCTTCAGCGGCACGCAGCTGCTCGTGTTCGCAGTGAACACGCACCAGCGCTGGTCGAACGCGGCAGCGGTCGAGTTCGATGTGCTCATCGACACGAACCGTGACGGCAAGCCCGACTTCGCGGTCTTCGCGGTCGACTCGGGTCTGGTCCGCGCGGGCAGCGTCGATGGTCGCAGCGAGGTCTTCATCGCCAACCTCAACACCGGCGGTCTGTCGGCGCAGGGCTTCCTCGCCCAGGCTCCGACCGACAGCAGCACCATCCTGCTGCCGGTGACGACGTCGGCGCTGGGCCTCACCGCGGCGAACGGCACGTTCGACTACACGGTGGCGAGCTTCTCGCTCACCGACTCGGCGGGCTTCGACGAGTTCGACGGCATGGCCACCTACAACCCGTTCGCTCCGGCGATCGAGAACGGCCAGTTCGTCGAGGTCGCGAAGAACGGCACCCTCACGGTTCCGGTCGCCGTCGACGGTGACGCCGTCGCCGCGCAGAAGCCGCTGGGCGTCATGGCCGCCGTGGTCGACAACCAGTCGGGCACGAGCGAGGCGGTGCTCGTCAAGATGACGAAGTAACGTCTCACGACACCGGGGCGGCATCCACATCTCGTGGGTGCCGCCCCTGTCGTTTCAGCGCTCGCAGAGCACCGGTGCGTCGTTCTGGCCGAACCGGTAGTCGTATGTCGCCCCGGCGACCTCGACGACGACCCGCATGCCGTCGATCAGCGCCTGCGTGTAGAAGTGGCCGGGCTTCGCGCAGCCCAGTGCGCCGTTCGGCCACGTGACGGTCTCGGCCGACACGAGCACCGGCTCCCCGGTCACACCGCGCCCTTCCAGATCGGCCACGAGAGCGTCCCACTTCGCGGGGGGCACGTCGGAGGGGTTGCCGTTCGGCTGGAGCGGGCCGGGCGTCGTGGTCGCGAATCGCGAGGCGGGGCTCGTGGGCACCGGCTTCGGGTCGGTGGAGCTCGGATCGGACACGGAACCTCCCTGGGTGCACCCGGTGAGCAGCAGCAGCGTGAGCGTCGTCGCAGCGACGGACGCGGATCGCCGGTGCATGCCATCCTCCTCGGTCTGCCGCCACCCTAGGCCCGCTGTCTGCGAGGGGCCTGACCATTCATCACCGCGTCAGAGAGGTGGATGCTCCGCCCGCCGCCCCGCGAGACGGCGGCGGATCCGCGGCGATCGCGCGCAGCATCCGCTCGAGCATCTCGCGCAGTTCCGAGCGCGCCGGCTCGGACAGGTCGGTGGTGTACTCGACGCCGGCGGGGATGTAGGTGAGGCCGTACATCGTCTCGCGCCAGTCGCCGCCCCCGACCGGCCATCGCGTGTGCCCGGCATCCTCGGCCGTCGCGCCCTGGCCCCACTGGCCGAAGTGCGCGCGCATGCTCTCGAGCGGCATCGCCATCACCGCGTCGGCCTCGACGGGCTGGCGCGCCCACGAGCGGGCGACGAGGATGAACTCCTCGATCTCCTCGGCGGTGAGCGCGTGGGGCTCGAACAGCACGCGGGTGTGCTCGACGGCGCTCAGGCGATCCACGCGGAACGTGCGCCAGTCGCCGCGCTCGAGGTCCCAGCACAGCAGGTACCAGTGCCGGTCGGCGGGCGCGAGGGCGTGCGGCTCCACGCGACGTCGCGACACTTCGCCCGTGGCCGCCGTATAAGAGAAGCGCACGCGTTCGTGATCGCGGCACGCGAGGGCCAGTTCGCCGAGCACCTCCGTCGACACGGGCGCCCCCGCGCGGATGCCGGCGGGCTGCACCGCATCGGCCAGCGCCGTCACCCGCCGGCGCAGGGGAGCGGGCAGCACCTGCTCGAGCTTCGCGAGCGCGGTGACCGCGGTCTCCGCGCCGGCGATGAGCCGCTGGGATGCCGCTACCCGCAGCCCGATCGCCATGGCCACGGCCTCCTCGTCGGTGAGCAGCAGCGGCGGCACCGCGCTTCCCGCCTCCAATCGGTAGCCGCCGGCGACACCCGGCGTCGACTCGATCCGATAGCCGAGTTCGCGCAACCGCTCGACGTCGCGCCGCACGGTGCGCTCGGTGACCCCGAGCCTTCCGGCCAGCTCGGCGCCCTGCCAGTGCCGGTGCGTCTGCAGCAGGTTCAGCAGGGCGAGGGCGCGGGTGGTCGTGTCGGACATGTCTGCCATCTTGCCCGCGCTTGAGGACAGGATCTGTCCTCAAGCGCGCGTACCCTGCCGGCATGGCGAACGAACCGATCATCCAGTCCGAGGGGCTGACCAAGAGATTCACCGTCAAGAAGAAGACGGTCGAGGCGGTCACCGACCTCACCTTCGAGGTGGCGCGCGGCGAGCTCGTGGCCTTCCTCGGACCCAATGGCGCGGGCAAGTCCACGAGCCTGCGCATGCTCACCACCCTCATCCCGCCCACCTCGGGCACCGCGCGCGTGGTCGGGCACGACATCCTGCGCGCTCCCGCCGACGTTCGGGCACGCATCGGCTACGTCGGACAGCTCACCAGCGGCAGCTTCTCCCAGCGCGTGCGCGACGAGCTGCTCAGCCAGGGCGCGTTCTACGGCATGTCCAAGGCCGCATCGAAGACCCGCGCCGAGGCGCTCATCGAGTCCCTCGATCTCGCGCCGTTCGCGACGCGCTCGGTGCAGCAGCTCTCGGGCGGGCAGAAGCGCCGCCTCGACATCGCCCTCGGACTTATGCACGCCCCGCCGCTCCTCTTCCTCGACGAGCCCTCGACCGGCCTCGACCCGCAGAGCCGCGCGAACCTGTGGCAGCACATCCTCGACCTGCGCGCCCAGCACGGCACCACCGTCTTCCTCACCACGCACTACCTCGAGGAGGCCGACCGCTACGCCGAGCGCGTCATGGTGATGGACAAGGGCCGCGTCATCGCCGACGACACCGCCGCGCGACTCAAGGCCGATCTCGCCGGCGACCTGCTCACGCTCGGCTTCGAGACCGAGGTGGATGCCGCGCGCGCCGTCACCGTCGTGCAGGGCCTCACCGACCGGCCGGTCACCGCAGCCGGCGCGGCGGTGACCGTGACGGCCCCCGACGGCGACGCCCTGCTGCCGCGCGCCGTTCGGGCGCTCGACGCCGCCGGCCTGCAGGTGGCGACCGCCACCGGCATCCCGCCCACCCTCGACGACGTGTTCCTGGCGCTGACCGGCCGCACCCTGCGCGAGGCGGGCGAGGGCGAGGCGCCTGACGAAGAGACCGAGACCGAGGTGGATGCCGCGGGTGCGGCATCCCGAGCCGACGACACGTCGGCCGAGAAGACCGGAGCGAACCGATGACTGTTTCTCAGACCCCTGCGCCGGGGCGCGCCGACACGGCCGTGCGTGCCAACCCCGCCCGCGACACCTGGAACGTGCTGACCCGCGAGCTCAAACCCGTCGTTCGCGATCCGTTCACGCTCATCTTCTCGCTCGTGCAGCCGCTGGTGTTCCTCGGGCTGTTCGCACCTCTGCTGGTCGGCACGTCGGGCCTGCCGGTGGGGGAGACCCTGCAGTGGTTCGTGCCGGGCGTGCTCGTGATGATCGTGCTGTTCGGAACCGGCGCCACCGGATCGAACCTGCAGTACGAGATGATGACCGGCTCGCACGAGCGCACTCTCGTGGCGCCGTTGTCGCGCTCGTCGCTGCTGGTCGGCCGCGCGCTCAAGGAGATCGCGCCGATCGTGGTGCAGGCGATCATCATCGTGTTGATCGCGTGGCCGTTCGGATTCCGCATCGACGTGCCCGGCATGATCCTCGGCCTCGCTCTGCTGGCGGTGTTCGGCGTGGGCCTCGGGTCGTTGTCGTACACCCTGGCGCTGAAGACCAAGGACCGCGAGTGGCTCTTCTGGGGCGTGCAGCAGACGCTGATCTTTCCGCTGCTGATCCTGTCGGGCATGCTCCTGCCCCTCGACGACGGCCCCGCGTGGATGCGCGCGGTCGCGGTCGTCAACCCCGTGAACTGGGTCGTGCAGGCCGAGCGCGCGCTGTTCGGCGGCGCCTACGGCGACGTCGAGGTGCTCTGGGGCTGGATCGCCGCGCTCGTGCTGGCGGCCGTCGGCCTCGCGGTGGGTGTGCGCGCGATGCGCCGCAGCAGCTGACGCGCGGCATCCACTCGCCCTTCCGCGCCGCTCCGGAAACCGGACCACTCCGCCTTTGCCGGACCATGGCGCCCCGCACGTCCGGCAAACGTGGCGACCTCCGGTTTCCGGATCGGCCGATGGACGATAGTGGATGCCGCGCGCGGGCGCATGCCGATGCGCGCATGCGCGCGGGGGGATGGGGCACGCGCTACCGTGTGGGAATGACGATCGAGCGGCGCAGGGGCATCGCCGCGGCATCCATCGCTCTCGGGCTCCTCGTCGTCGGCGCGCTGTTCGCCCTGGTCGTGCGGCCGTGGCTGCAGCTGGGCGGCCCGGTGGGCGGCCCGCAGCAGGAGCTCGCGTGGCTGGCCCGCGGCGTTCTCGCCCTCGCCCTCGCGTGGCTGGTGATCGGCATCCTCGCCGCGCGCACGAGCCTCGTGCGTCGACCCGGCGCGGCCGGAGCGCGGGCGTCATGGCTCGGCTCGACACGTCCGTGGCGGGCGCGCGAGTCGGCGCTCGGGGTGCTGGCGTTCGACCGCTGGCTCATGATCACCGTTCCCGTCGCCCTCATCATCGGAACGCGCACCCTGCAGTCATCGTTCACCGCGTGGGCGGAGCTGGCCGCAGTGCTCGCGGGCTGGCTCGTGTTCGCCCTCGTCGTGCGACTGCTCGTCGGGCGTCACTCGCCGTGGCCCGTCATCGCCGCGATGGGCGGGGCGATCGCGATCCACAGCGTGCTCTCGCTCTCGGTGATCGCGATCGCCGGCCCTGAGGCTTGGTGGAACGCGGTCGGCGTCCGCCCCGCTCTGCTCGTCGCAGCCACGGCGATCTCGTTCGCTGCCACCGCGTGGGTGCTCGTCGCCGGCGGGTGGGCGCTGATCACCCAGTTCGGACTGCGCCGGGCGATCGGCATCGTGCTGGCGGGGCTCGGCGCCGGCGTCGCCGTGGGCGCCGCGATCATCGCGGGCGTGGGCTTCGGGCCGTCGACCCCGATGACGGTGCCGCCTCTCACCCCATGGATCGCCGGCGGTGTCGCCGTGCTCATCGCCGCGCTCGGCGTCGCGCTCTGGGGCAGCTGGCGCCGCGACTGAGCCCTGGGCGACCGCCCCGCTCGCTCCGCGCGCCGCGCGCGCCTGTGCGCCTGCCCGCGCGCCCGCCCCGTGGTCAGGACCACGTGTAACAAGCGGGTAACGTAGTAGTCATCCCCCCGAAACGATTCGAAGAGGTATTTGTCATGCGCACACCCCGCGCCGCCGTCCTGTCCCTCACCGCCGCCTCCGCGCTTCTGCTCGCCGGCTGCGCCACCACCGCCGCCTCGGAGCCGACCACCGTCACCTCGCCCGCGGCAGATGTCGTGGATTCGTCCTTCTCCGCGCCGGGTGCCGCGGGTGAGCGCGTAGGCGCCGACGGCGTCGCGCTCGCGGTGTGGAGCACCGCCGTCCCCGACGAGAGCGCCGCCGCTGTGCTCGGCGACGCCGAGGCCGGCAGCCAGTGGGTGACCGTGAACGTGGCCCAGTGGGTCGCCGAGGAGGGCCTGTCCGACGTCGACGTGGCGCCCGTGCTGCGCTCGTCGGCCGACGAGGAGTTCGCCGCCGCGGCCGTGTCGCAGCGCTCGATCGAGGTGCCGATGACGGCCGACAAGTCGTACACCTACGTGTGGAGCTTCCAGGTTCCCGAAGACCTCGTCGACGCGGAGGGCCTCGTGCTCTGCGTCGGCGAAGGCAACGAAGGCTGCAGCAGCCTCGTCGCCGAGTGATCGCAGAGTGATCCGAGAAGGCGGCCGTCCCGCAGGGGGGACGGCCGCCTTCGACGTTCCCGGGGTCTGAACAGGCCCCGACGGCGCGCGGCCGGATCGCGAGCCGGACGCGGATCGTGCCGGCAGGTCCGACAGCGGGCTGGGCGCCCTATGGTGGGTGGATGCCGCACCCGGCGCCACTGGCCGACCTGCTCATCCCCGCGCTGCGCACGGCCGCCGCCGAGGTGGCGGACACGGAGCGCGCCGCGCTCGCTGACGAGCCAGACGGGGTGCATCAGCACCGCGTGCGCGTGCGGCGCCTGCGGAGCCTGCTCGGAGGTGTGAGCGCGCACCTCGACGCGGCGGCCGTCGCCCGCCTGCGCGTCGGCTATCAGGAGTGGGGGCGCCAGCTCGGTGCCGTGCGCGACATCGAAGTGCTCGCCGACCTCGCTGCCGAGGTGCTCGACGCCCACGGCAACGTCGACCTCGATATGCGTCGTCGGCTCGTCGACGACCCGCGTGCGGAGCGCGCCGTCGCCCACGCCCGCCTCGTCGAACTCGCGCAGGCCGCGCGCGCCGCGCATCGCACGGCGCTTCTCGAGACGTTCGCCGCGCACCCTCCGATCGTCGAGGGAGAGGGGGATGCCGCGCCCGCCGTGCGCGCGATCATGCGCGCCGAAGCGCGCCGCGTGCGTCGCGCGGCCGCGCGACGCGACGGATCGGCCGCGTCGCTCCACACCCTGCGCAAGGCGGGCAGGCGCCTGCGGTACGTCGCCGAGGGCGTCTCCGGCGCCGACCCCAGCCTTTTCCCCGCGCAGCTGCAGACGTTCGCCGACGCCGGGAACGGCATCCACGACGCCCTCGGCGACCACCGCGATCGCGACGCCCTCGCCGAGCGGCTCGATCGCACCGCGCCGCTCGCCGGGCGCGCGGGGGAGGAGGTGTCGGCCTACCGCGAGCTGGCGGCGGAGCTCCGTCGCGAGGCCGAGGAGCGGCTCGCCGGCATCGACGACCTCGTCGCGGCGGTGCGCGCCGCAGCGCGCACCCTGCGCTGATCGGGCCCCGACGCTGTCGGGGCCCGCGCTTAGACTTGTCGGGCTATGACCGACGCCTCCGCGGCCGCGCCTCGCGCGGCATCCACTCCTCTCATCGTCGGCGGTGACGTCGGCCCGCGTGCGAGCGCCCCGGGCGCCCGCGCCGTGCGCCCCGACGAAGATCTGCTCCAGGGTCTGAACCCGCCCCAGCGCGATGCCGTCGTCTACCGGGGGCAGGCGCTGCTGATCGTGGCGGGGGCCGGTTCGGGCAAGACGAGCGTGCTGACGCGGCGCATCGCGTCGCTGCTGCGCACGAAGGATGCCTGGCCCAGCCAGATCCTCGCGATCACATTCACCAACAAGGCCGCCGGAGAGATGCGCGAGCGCGTCGAGCAGCTCATCGGCGACCACGCGCGGGGCATGTGGATCTCGACGTTCCACTCCGCGTGCGTGCGGATCCTGCGCCGCGAGGCGGAGAACTTCGGCTTCACCAAGAACTTCACGATCTACGACTCCGGCGACTCGCGCGCGCTCATCAAGCGACTGGTCAAGGAGCACGAGGCCGACGCGTTCGGGCTCACCCCCGCCGCCGCGCAGAGCAAGATCTCCAAGCTCAAGAACGAGCTGGCCGACGCGGAGTCGTACGCGCGATCGGCGAACATGACCGATCCCGCCGAGCGCGTGTTCGTCGAGCTGTTCGCCGACTACCAGCGGGCGCTGCAGAAGGCGAACGCGTTCGACTTCGACGACCTCATCGCGCAGACGGTGTACCTGTTCCGGGCGTTCCCGAAGGTGGCCGATACGTACCGGCGGCGATTCCGCCACATCCTCGTCGACGAGTACCAGGACACCAACCACGCGCAGTACGCGCTCATCCACGAGCTGACCCGGCCGCCCGGCGCCGACGCGGAGCCGTTCGAGGCCGGCGGCGGGATGATGATCTTCGCGGCTGCGCCGGAGCCGCAGGATGCGGCATCCCTCACCGTCGTCGGCGACTCGGACCAGTCGATCTACGCGTTCCGCGGCGCCGACATCCGCAACATCACCGAGTTCGAGCGCGACTACCCGGGTGCGAAGGTGGTGCTGCTGGAGCAGAACTACCGGTCGACGCAGAACATCCTGTCCGCGGCGAACGCCGTGATCAGCCACAACTTCGACCGCAAGGACAAGAAGCTGTGGACAGACGTGGGCGCCGGCGAGAAGATCATCGGGTTCACCGGCTACTCGCAGCACGACGAGGCCCAGTTCGTCGCCGACGAGATCGACACGCTCCGCCGGGGCGGCGTCGACTACGCGCAGATGGCCGTGTTCTACCGCACCAACTCGCAGTCCCGCGCGCTGGAGGAGATCTTCATCCGGGCCGCCGTGCCGTACAAGATCATGGGCGGCACCAAATTCTACGAGCGCGCCGAGATCAAGGACGCCCTCGCGTACCTCGTCGCGGTGTCGAACCCGGCCGACGAGATGGCGGTGCGGCGCATCCTGAACCGGCCCCGCCGGGGCATCGGCGACGTCACCGAGACGGCGATCGCTCGGTACGCGGCCGAGGAGGGCATCAGCTTCCGCGATGCGCTCGCCAACGCCTCGGTGCTGGGCGTCGGCCCGAAGATCCAGGCCGCCATCGTGCAGCTCGATGCGGTGCTCGCCGAGGCGACCGAGAAGATGATCCCCGCATCCGGCGAGCTGCCCCCCTCGACCGCGGTCGCCGAAGGTCTTCAGCTGCTGCTGGCCAAGAGCGGCTACATGGACGCCCTGCGCGCCAGCCGCGACCCGCAGGACGAGGCGCGCCTCGAGAACCTCGACGAGCTCGTCGCCGTGACCCGCGAGTTCGCGCGCAACAACCCCGAGGGCACCGTCAGCGACTTCCTCGCCGAGGTCGCGCTCGTCTCCGACGCCGACGACCTCGACGACGAGTCGGGCTCGGTGTCGCTCATGACGATGCACACCGCGAAGGGGCTCGAGTACGACGCCGTCTTCGTCACGGGCGTCGAGGAAGACCTGATCCCGCACCGCATCTCCGCCGGCGAGCCGGGCGGCCCGCAGGAGGAGCGACGCCTCTTCTATGTGGGCCTCACCCGCGCGCGCAAGCGCCTGTACCTGTCGCTCGCGATGACCCGCGCCCAGTTCGGCGAGGTGTCGGTGGCGATGCCGAGCCGGTTCCTGCAGGAGATCCCGGCCGAGCTCGTGCACTGGCGCCAGTCGCCCGGCGATGTGAACTCCCGCGGCGGGATGCAGTCCCGCGCGCTCAACGCGCGACGGCCCGGCGGATCGGGCGGGTTCGGCGGATCGGGCAAGCGCTACGGCGACGACCTCGTGCCGCTCGCCCGCCGGGAACCGGGCGCCGGAATGGAGAAGTTCGCCAACCGCATCCCCGCGAAGGTGCGCGACAACGGCGACATGGAACTCGCGCCGGGCGACCGCATCCGCCACGACGACTTCGGCGAGGGCCGCGTCGACAATGTCACCGGCGAGGGCGCCAAGCGCGTCGCGCACGTTCGCTTCGACAGTGCGGGCCTGAAGAAGCTCCTCATCAAGATCGCGCCGATCGAGAAGCTCTGACGCCTGCCGGCGGCGAGCCGAACGCGGGAGGTCGACCCTGTGAACGGGGGCGCGCCGGGTTAGGCTCGAGTGATGTCGATCTTCTCCAGAGGCAAGCGCGCGCACGATGAGACTGCGGAAGCGCCGAGCACCGAGCCCGACGCCGCGGTCGATGGCGCCGCCGCCGAGGAGCCGGCGGCCGCCGACCTGACCGCCGCCGCGCCGGGCGACGACGCCGCGGGCGACGACGCCGCGGGCGATGGCCCGACGGAGGCCGTGGCAGCGGATGCCGAGCCCGCCGAGGCCGATGCGGCGGCCGAGCTCGACGCCGGCGTGCTCCCGGAGGCTGCGGACGCGGCATCCGAGTCAATTCCTCACGTCGGCATCTCGGTGACCACCTTCGGAAAGCCCACCCCGCGGCCGGCGTCGGAGGGGGGACCCTCGATCACCCGCACCCCCGCGCCGCCGACCGGACCGGTGCCCGGCCTTCGCGACAACGTGCTCGTGCGCAACGCACTGGCGGCGCTGCCGGAGAACCCCGAGCCGCTGCAGCTGCTCAACGTGGCGCGGCAGCTGCTGCAGGGTCATCTGTTCCTGCGCGTGAAGGGCGACGCCCGTGCGCTCATCGCCGAGGGCAAGGAGCTGCCGCTGGCGATGGCGACCGTGGGCGAGAAGAAGTACGCGCTCGCGTACTCGAGCGGTGCCGCGCTGCAGGCGAGCGTGCAGGCCGACAGCGACACGCACACCTCGGCCATGGGCCAGCCCGTTCTCGTCGTGCTGCGGCACGTGCTGTCGGGTCCGTACGAGGGGCTCATCCTCGATCACGCCTCGGCGCCCGCGCGCGCGGTGCTGCCGCGGCCGATGCTCGAGAAGATGCTCGAGACGATCGACGAGAAGCTCACGCTGAAGACGCTGCTGGCGAACCCCCGCTCGCCGCAGAGCGAGGCCGACCTGGTGACCGCCCTCGCCGACGCGCCCCTGTGGGTGGCCGTCAACCGCGCCGAGGAGGGCGGCCCGCTCGGCATCGCCGAGGGGCGCTCCGACGACGGATCGCGCTACCTGGAGCTCTACACCCACCCGCTCGAGGTGGTGGCCGGTGGCCGCGGCGACCAGCCCGCGCCCATCCAGGCCGACAGGCTGCGCGCCGCCCTGCGCAAGGACGAGGGACTCAGCGGCGTCGTGCTCGATCCGCGCGGTCCCTGGATGCGCCTCACCCGCGCTCAGCTGGAGCCGTTCCTGGCCGAATAGGCCCGGCCGGCCTCCGGCGTCGGACGTTGCCGACCGCGCTCCCACTCGTGCGAAAATCCGGAAGAATCGTCCCATCGCGGCATCCACCCGGCCGAATCCCGGGGATCAGGCGCGGACATTCCGGAGTTCGGCACGGTTCGCCGACCCGGGCGGCCGCGGGGTGCCGGATGTCGGGCGGCGGCACTACGGTCGAGGGCATGGCGTCAGAGCGCATCACCCTCACCGTGCCCGGGCCCGACGGAGATCGCGAGGTCGGGCTGTCGAGCCCGAACCGGGTGCTGTGGCCCGAACTCGGCATCACCAAGCACGAGCTCGCGGAGTACCTCATCGCGGTGAGCGGGCCGTTCCGGGCCGCCAACGGGGATCGGCCGGTGTCGCTCGAGCGCTTCCCCGAGGGCGTCGACGGCGAGCGGTTCTACTCCAAGAACCCGCCGAAGGGCGCTCCCGGGTTCATCGAGACGGTCACGGTCACATACAACAGCGGGCGGCGGCATCCGCAGCTGGTGCTCACCGAGCCGGCCGCCGCGGTGTGGGCCGCGCAGATGAACACCGTCGTCTTCCACCCCTGGGCGTCGCTGACCTCGAACACCGACAACCCGGTCGAGCTGCGCATCGACCTCGACCCGCAGCCGGGCACCGATTTCGCCGATGCGGCCGCCGTCGCGCCCGCGCTGCGCGAGGTGCTGGCCGAGGCCGGGCTCGAGGCCTTCGCGAAGACGAGCGGCAACCGCGGCATCCACGTCTTCTGTCCCATCGAGCCGGCGCACGAGTTCCTCGACGTGCGGCACGCCGTGATCGCGGCCGGCCGCGAGCTCGAGCGTCGCATGCCCGACAAGGTCACGATGAGCTGGTGGAAGGAGGAGCGCGGGCAGCGCATCTTCATCGACTTCAACCAAGCCAACCGCGACCGCACGATGGCCGGCGCCTACAGCCCCCGCGCGCTGCCCGGGGCGACGGTCTCGACCCCGCTGACCTGGGACGAGCTGGTGGATGCCGATCCCGGCGCCTTCACGATCCGCACCGTTCCGCAGCGGCTGGCCGACACCGGCGACCCGTGGGCCGACCTGCTCGCGAAGCCCGGGCGCATCGACACGCTGCTGGAGTGGTGGCAGCGCGACCTCGACGACGGGCTCGGGGAGCTGAACTTCCCGCCCGACTTCCCCAAGATGCCCGGCGAGCCGCCCCGGGTGCAGCCCAGCCGCAAGAATCCGGAGAACTGGCCGAAGGACGCCGATGCCTGAGCGTCGCACAGCCGCGCAGTGGGCGGCCGATCTGCTGCGCACCCGGTGGATCGTGCGCGCGCCGATCCCGCTCTACCGGGCGGGGCTCGGGTGGCTGCTCGGCCCGCGCATGGTGATGATCGAGCACCGTGGCCGCGTGTCGGGGGAGCCGAGGTTCGTGGTGGTGGAGGTGGTCGAACGGGAGGGCAACGCGATCCGGGTTGCGAGCGGATTCGGCGAGACATCGCAGTGGTACCGCAACCTGCGGGCCAATGGCGTCGCCTTCCTCAGCACCGGACGGGCGCGGCGGGTGCCGGCGTCGGTGCGGTTCCTCTCCGAGGAGGAGGGACGCGCGGTGCTCGCCCGCTACGCGCTCGCCCACCCGCAGGCGTGGGAGCAGCTCAGCGCCGCGATGGCGGAACTGGCCGGGGAGCCCGATCCCCGCATCCCCGTCCTGGAGTTCGGGCCCCCGGAGGTCAGTGCGCGATCGTGACGCGGCACCCACCCGGTGTTCACTCCAGCACGTCGCCCAGGTCGTAGGCGCCCACGGTCTCGAGCTGCTCGTACGTGCACGAGGTCGGATCGCGGTCGGGCCGCCACCGCTCGAACTGCACGGTGTGGCGGAAGCGCCACCCCTCGAGCTGGTCGTACCGCACCTCGAGCACGCGCTCGGGGCGTAGCTTCACGAACGACGAGTCCGCCCGCCCCGACGAGAAGCGGGACTTCTCGCCCTCGCCGGTGACCGCCGCGCCGTCGTCGTCGCGGATCACGAGCGGGTCGAGCTCCTCGATGAGCTCGAGGCGGCGCTTGTCGCTCCAGGCGGCGACGCCGCCCACGGGGTAGAGCGTGCCGTCGTCGCCGTAGAGCCCGACCAGAAGCGAACCCACCCCTGCCCGGAGCGGTGGATGCGGTAACCCAGCGCCACCACGTCGGCGGTGCGCGCGTGCTTGATCTTGAACATCGCGCGCTTGTTCGGCGCGTACGGCTGGGCGAGCGGCTTGGCGACCACCCCGTCGAGGCCGGCTCCTTCGAACTCGGCGAGCCAACGCCGTGCGAGGTCGGCGTCGTCGGTGGTTCGGGTCACATGAACCGGATGCGGCACCCCGCCCAGCAGGTCGACGAGCTGGGACCTGCGCACCTCGAACGGCTCGGACTGCAGATCGCGCTCGCCGCGGGCGAGCAGGTCGAACGCGATGAACATGGCCGGGGTCTTCTCGGACAGCATCGTCACGCGCGAGGCCGCCGGGTGGATGCGCTGGCTCAGCGCCTCCCAGTCCAGTCGCTGGGCGCCGGGCTCGCCGGTGGGCACGACGATCTCGCCGTCGAGGAGGCAGGGCTCCGGCAGCAGGCGCGCGAACGCGTCGACCAGCTCGGGGAAGTAGCGGGTGAGGGGCTTGGCGCCGCGGGAGCCGATCTCGACGGCATCCCCGTCCCACGACACGAGGGCGCGGAAGCCGTCCCACTTGGGTTCGTAGCTGAGGCCGCCCGCGACCTTGTCGAAGGGCGGGACCTCGGGCACGGCCTTGGCCAGCATCGGCGCGGGGATCTCATACGGCATGGGTTCATCATGCCGTCCCGCGCCGACACCGGCGCAAGGGGTCGCGCGTCAGTGCGCGGAGGCGGGGACGCCCGCGGCGGTGCGGGCCAGGTGCTGCAGCAGCGACCAGAACCCCTCGGTCACCACGGCGAATCCGGTGGGTCGTCCACCGACGTCGTGGCGCTCGCGCTGGTGCTGCAGGTGCTCCAGGTCGCGAGCGAGGGCGTCCGCCTCGTGGCGGTACATGATCTCTGCTGCGTGGATGGTGGCGTACATTTCGGCTCCTTTCGCTCGGCCTTGCACACTCAGAGCGCAACGGATGCCGCCTGATACGCGCGCGGCGGGTCGATCACGGTCGCGCGATCCGTGATAGCGTGAAACCGACTGGACGGTATGCGCAAGGAGGCGCGATGCACAGATTCGACGGAACGGTCACGATCGTCACCGGCGCGAGCCGGGGGATCGGGTTCGCGATCGCGCGGCGGATCGTCGCCGAGGGAGGCCGGGTGGTCATCACCGGTCGCCGGCAGCCGGCGCTCGACGAGGCCGTCGCGGAGCTCGGAGCCCAGGTCACCGCGATCGCCGGCAACGCCGCCGACCCCGAGCACCGCGCCGCCGTGCTCGCCCACGTGCGCGACGAGCACGGCCGGCTCGACCACCTGGTCAACAACACCGGGATCAACCCCGTCTACGGCCCGCTCGCCGAGGTCGACACGGCGGCGGCGCGCAAGATCATCGACGTCAACGTGATCGCCGCCCTCGAATGGACCCGGGATGCCGTCGCCGCCGGCCTCACGCGGTCGGTGGTCAACCTCGCCTCGGTCGCGGGCCTCGGGGCGAGCCCGGGCATCGGCTTCTACGGCATCTCCAAGGCCGCCCTCATCAACCTCACGATGCAGCTCGCCTACGAGCTGGCGCCCGCGATCCGCGTCAACGCCGTCGCGCCCGCGGTCGTGAAGACCGCCTTCGCCCGCGCGCTGTACGAGGGGCACGAGGCCGAGGCGTCGGCCGCCTACCCGCTGCAGCGCCTCGGCGAGATCGACGACGTCGCCGGCCCGGTCGCGTTCCTGCTCTCCGACGACGCCGCCTGGATCACCGGCCAGACCCTCCCGATCGACGGCGGGGCCGGCATCCGTCCCTTCCTCTGACATGGGCGCAGCCGCACGGAGGAACGGGCGATCGGGTGAAGGATTGAGCACATGAAGGATTCCCACGTCGCCGACGACGTCACGCGCGCGGCCGTCGAGCTGTTCGCCACTCAGGGCTACGCCACCACGAGCGTGCAGCAGATCGTCGAGGCCGCCGGCGTCACCAAGGGCGCGATGTACCACTACTTCGAGTCCAAGGACGACCTGCTGTTCGGCATCTACGACAAGCTGCTGTCGCTGCAGAAGGCGCGCCTCGACGAGATCACGGCGGCCGGCGGTGCCGTCGAAGACGTGCTGCGCGCCGTGTGCATCGACGTGATCGAGACCTCCATCGAGTTCCTGCCCGAGGGCACGGTGTTCTTCCGCAGCATGCACATGCTGTCGGCGCCGCGCCGCCAGGAGGTCACCCGGCGACGCCGCGAGTACCACGACGAGTTCGCCGAGCTCATCGCGACGGGGCAGCGCGACGGCATCTGGCGCGAGGACATCCCGCTCGCGATGCTCGTGGCCCACTTCTTCAGCGACGTGCACTACCTCTCGCACTGGTACTCACCCGAGGGGCCCGAAGACCGCTCGCTCGTCGCCCGCCAGCTCACCGACCTGTTCCTTTCGAGCCTCCGGAAGCCCACATGACGACCACCAGCGACTCCCTGCCCGAGACGATGCGCGCGTGGCGCGTGACGGCGCTCGGCGAACCCGCCGACGCGCTCCGCCTCGACGAGATCGCCGTGCCGTCGTCGGCGCCCGGCGAGGTGCTCGTGCGCGTGCGGGCCGTCGCGGCGAACTTCCCCGACGTGCTGCTGTGCCGCGGCCAGTACCAGGTGCGGCCCGAACTGCCCTTCGTCCCCGGCATCGAGTTCGTCGGCGATGTCGTCGCCCTAGGCGAGGGCGTCGCGGGCCCGGCGATCGGCACCCGGGTCGTGGGATCGAAGATCGGCGTGCTGTCGGAGTACGCAGCCGTCCTCGCCTCCGACGTGTGGGAGGCCCCCGCCGCCCTCGACGACGCCGCCGCGTCGGGCCTCACGGTCGCCTACCAGACGGCGTGGTTCGGCCTGCATCGGCGCGCGGCGCTCGAGGCGGGGGAGTGGATGCTGGTGCACGCCGCAGCGGGAGGCGTGGGCCTTGCGGCCGTGCAGCTCGGGGCGGCTGCGGGCGCCCGCGTGATCGGCGTCGTCGGCTCCGCGTCGAAGGCACAGGTCGTGCGCGACGCCGGAGCCGAGGTCGTGATCGTGCGCGGCGAGACCGACATCGCCTCCGCCGTCAAGGAGGCGACGGGCGGTCACGGCGCCGACGTGGTGTTCGACCCGGTCGGCGGGGCCGCGTTCGAGGCATCCACCAAATGCATCGCATTCGAGGGGCGCATCATCGTCGTCGGCTTCGCCGGGGGCGACATCCAGACGCTGCCGGCGGGACACGTGCTCGTCAAGAACTACTCCGTGCTGGGCCTGCACTGGGGCCTCTATCCGCGCGTTCGGCCCGACCTCATCGAGCGGGCCCGCGCCGAGCTCGCGCGCCTGGCCGAAACGGGCACCATCGCACCGGTCGTCGACCACGCCGTGACCTTCGAGGAGGCACCGGCCGCTCTCACGGCGCTCGCCGACGGCGGCACGGTCGGGCGCGTGGTGGTGCATGTCGGCGCCTGAGCCCGCGCGCGGCGGCCTCGACCTCGCCGGCCGGGTCGCCCTGGTCACCGGCGGGGCGCGGGGGATCGGCGAGGCGTACGTGCGCGCGCTGCACACCGCCGGCTCGCGGGTCGTGATCGCCGACATCCTCGATGCGGAGGGCGCCGCGCTCGCCGCCGAGCTCGGCGACCGGGTGCGCTGCGTGCACCTCGATGTGACGGACGAGAATCAGTGGGATGCCGCGGTGGCGGCATCCCTCGACTCGTTCGGGTCTGTCGACGTGCTCGTCAACAACGCGGGCATCGCCAACGCGGCCCCGATCGAGCACCTGACCACCGAGAAGTGGAACGCCGCGATCGCGGTCAACCTCACCGGCACGTTCTTCGGCTGCCGCGCCGTCGTGCCCGCCATGAAGGCGCAGTTCACCGCCACCGGGACCGGCGGCTCGATCATCAACATCTCCTCTGTCGAGGGGATGCGCGGAAGCCGTGGCGTGCACGCCTACACCGCATCCAAGTTCGGCGTGCGGGGGCTCTCGCAGTCGCTCGCCGTCGAGCTCGGGCCGTTCGGGATCCGCGTGAACTCGGTGCACCCGGGATTCATCCGCACGGCCATGACCGATCGCATCGACCCGGCGCACCTCGACATCCCGCTCGGCAGGCCGGGCGAGCCCGGGGATGTGGCCGGCACGATCGTCTTCCTCGCCTCCGACGCCTCGCGCTTCACCACCGGTGCCGAGTTCGTCGTCGACGGCGGCATGATCGCCGGCATCCCGCACCGCTGACGCGGCGCCGGGGGCCCGCGCCCCTCGGCCCTGCGGGCGCCCCTTGGCCCTGCGGGCGCCCCTTGGCCCTGCGGGCGCCCCTCGGCCCTGTCGCTGCGCGGCCCTGCCTCCGCCGCTCCGCTGTCGCAATCGGCGCCCAGACGCGCGCATTGCGACAGCGGAACGGAGAGGACCACTGCGGATCGGGGTAGTCCGCCCCGGAACGGGGAGGTCCGCTGCTCCGCGGTCGCAATCGGCGCCCAGACGTGCGCATTGCGACAGCGGAACGGCAGCGGAACGGGGGGAGGACGGGCGGCGCTGAGACTCCTGCAACAGAGACATACCGGCTGGTCGGTTTTCGTGCTACGGTGGGGCCACCCGACACGAAGAGGTGCCGATGAACGAGACGACAGATCCGGCCGAGAGGGCCGAAGCAGCCACGCCGCCGCGGCTCGCCTGCCGCGGGCTGACTGTGACCTTCGGCGGCCTGACGGCCGTCGACGACGTCAGCTTCGCCGTCGCGCCCGGCGAGGTCGTCGCGCTGATCGGCCCGAACGGCGCCGGCAAGACGAGCGTCTTCAACGCGATCTGCGGTCTCGTCCGCCGCCGGGGGGCCGTCGAGATCGACGGGATGCCCGCGCCGCGGCGGGCCGCCGGGCTCACCTCCCGCGGCGTCGCCCGCACGCTGCAGGGGCTCGGGCTCTTCGCCGGCATGACGGTGCGCGAGAACGTGCGGGTGCCGGTCGCGGGCGACGGCGATGCCGACGCCCGAGTGGCGCGCCAGCTCGCCGAACTCGATCTCGCCGCGTTCGCCGACGCGCCGGCGGCGGCGCTGCCCTACCCCGACCGCAAGCGCGTCGCGCTGGCGCGGGCGCTCGTGATCCGTCCGACGCTGCTCCTGCTCGACGAGCCCGCCGGCGGGCTCGGCCACGACGACATCGCGGCGCTCGGGCGGCTCATCCGCGCCGTCGCCGCCGAGGGGTGCGCGGTGCTGCTCGTGGAGCACCACGTCGATTTCGTGATGGGTCTTGCCGACCGCATCGTCGTGCTCGACTTCGGCCGCGTGATCGCGCGGGGCACCCCCGACGAGGTGCGCGTCGACCCGCGCGTCGAGGAGGCCTACCTCGGCGTGAAGGCCGCCTCATGAGCGCGCGGCCGGCGACGGCCACCGGCGCCGCGCTCGCGTTCACCGCGGTGACCGTCGGCTACGGCGGCGCGCCGGTGCTCCACGAGGTCGACTTCGCCCTCGAGCCCGGGGAGATCGTCGCCCTGCTCGGGGCGAACGGGGCCGGCAAGACCACCTTGCTGCGCACCCTCGCGGGGCTCGTGCCCGCGGCATCCGGGTCGATCCTCCTCGACGGCGCCGACCTCGCGGGCGTGCCGACCGAGGCGCGGGCGCGGCAGGGCATCGCGCTCGTGCCCGACGGGCGCAGCGTGGTCGCCGAGCTGACGGTCGAGGAGAACCTGCGCCTCGGCGCGCTGTGGAGCCACCGCGGCGCCGCGCGCGACCGGGCGATCGGCGAGGTCTACGAGATGTTCGAGCCCCTCGCCCGTCGCCGGGGGGCCGCCGGCCACCAGCTGTCGGGGGGCGAGCGGCAGATGCTCGCCCTCGGCCGCGCGCTCATCGCCCGCCCGCGCGTGCTCGCGCTCGACGAGCCCTCTCTCGGCCTCGCGCCGATCGTCGTCGGCCAGCTGATGGGAACGCTCCGCGATGTCGCCGCGGCGCGCGGCGTGACGGTGCTGCTGGCCGAGCAGAACGTCACCAGCGCCCTCTCCATCGCCGATCGCGGCGTCGTGCTCGACCTCGGCCGGGTCGTCGCGGTCGCACCGGCCGCGCAGCTGGCCACCGACGACGCCCTCCGCCACGCCTACCTGGGGTTCTGATGGATCGACTGCTCTTCCTCCTCGCGACGGGACTCGCCCGCGGCGCGATCTTCGCGCTGTTCGCGCTCTCGCTCGTGCTCATCTGGCGCGCCGCCCGCATCATCAACTTCGCCCAGGGGGCGATGGCCCTCGTCGCCACCTACGTCGCCTTCGCGGTGTCGGGCCTCACGGGGTCGTACGTGGCGGGCCTCGCGGCCGGCATCCTCGCGGGCGCCGCGATCGGGGCGGGAATCGAGCGCGGCATCATGCGCTTCGCCCCGCATTCCCAACCGCTGGCCGGGGTGATCGTGGCGATCGGGCTCGTGATGGTGCTGCAGTCCCTCCTCGGCATCCTGTTCGGCGCGCAGTTCCGCCCGATGTCGACCCCGTTCGACGACAGTCCGATCGTGGGCGGCGGGGTGCCGCTGCTGAGCCCGTACGACCTCTTCGTGCTCGTCATCGCGCTCGCGGTCATGGGCGGGCTGGCCCTGCTGTTCACGCGCACCTCGCTGGGGCTGCAGCTGCGGGCGGCGGCGTTCGCGCCCGAGGTGTCACGCCTGCTCGGCGTGCGGGTGCCCCGCATGGTCACGATCGGGTGGATGCTCTCCGCAGCCGTCGCGGCGCTGGCGGCGATCCTCCTGGTGCCGACCGAGCTGGGGCTCAATCCCCACTCGACCGACGTGCTGTTCGTCTACGCGTTCACGGTCGCCGTCGTGGGAGGACTCGACTCCCCGGCCGGGGCGATGCTCGGCGGGCTGATCGTTGGCGTCGCGATGACGCTCGTCACGGGATACCTGGGGGCCACGGTGGCGCCGATCGCCGTGCTCGTGCTGCTGGTGGCGGTGCTGCTCGTGCGCCCGAACGGCATCTTCTCGATGAGGGAGGCGCGCAGCGCATGACCCGGATCCTGCCCTCGCTCACCGGCGCCCCGCGCACGATCGTGCTCGGCGCCGTGCTCACCGTGCTCGCCGTCGGCGGCACGTTCCTCCTCGATCCGTTCCGCAACTTCCAGCTCGCCACCATCGCGGCCACCTTCTGCGCCGCGGCCGGGCTCACGCTGCTGATCGGCCACTCCGGGCAGCTCTCGCTCGGGCACGCGGCACTCATGGCGACCGGCGGCTACGGCTACGCGCTCGCCGCCAACGCCCTCACCGCCGCGGGGGTCGAGGGCGTGCCGCGCTTCGCCATCGGGCTCGCGGTCGCGGTCGCCGTCGCCGGCGCCATGGGATGGATGCTGGGCCTGGCCGCCGCGCGCCTGCGCGGGCCGTACCTGGCCGGCGTGACGCTGGCCCTCGTCATCGCGGTCCCCGCCGTGACCGCCGTCTTCTCGGGCGTCTTCCGCGGCGATCAGGGGCTGCAGATCCCGTTCGACGGCGTGCCCGGGGCGCTGCGCACCCTCATCGCGCTCGAGCAGTGGCAGGCGTGGGTGGCCGTGGCGGTCGCCGGCGTCACGGTCACGACGCTCTGCGTGCTCGCCCGCGGTCCGCTCGGGCTGCGCATGCGGGCGGTGCGCGACGACGAGACCGCCGCGCGCCTGTCGGGTGTGCGGGCCGGCCGCGTCAAGGTCACCGCGTTCACGGCGAGTTCGGCCGCGGCCGGCGCCGGCGGCGCGGTGCTGTGCTTCGTGACCCAGTCGGTGAGCCCCGGCGCCTACACCCTCGCGTTCTCGCTCCTGCTGGTGGTCGCGGTCGTCGTCGGCGGACTCGGCAGCATCGGCGGAGCCGCCGTCGGATCCGCCCTCATCGTGCTGCTGCCCTGGGCGATCACCACGGCGATCGACGCGCTCGGCCTGCCCGCCGAGGTCGAGCAGCGCCTCTCCGGCAACGTGCCGGTGCTCGTGTTCGGCGCGCTGCTCATCGCCGTGATGCTCGCGTGGCCGGGGGGCCTCGCGAGCATCCGCCGGCGACGGCGCACGCCTGCCGCCCCGGCATCCCTCCCCCCGGCGTCCGAGCCGGAGCCGCCGGGCGGCAGATCCGGAACCCCTGCCTCGAGCCCACCGGTCCTGCAACACACCCACCCATGAAAGAGGTGACCATGTCACAGCACACCCCCGCACGTCGCGCCGCGGCGATGCTCGGCGCATCCGCCCTGCTCGTCTCGCTCGCCGCGTGCAGCACCCCGACAGGAGAGGTCGCCGACGCGCCCGGTGTCACCGACGACACCGTGACGATCGGCACGCACACTCCGCTGACCGGTCCGGCCGCCGCCGGCTACTCGTCGATCTCCGCGGCGGCGACGGCGTACTTCGCGTACCTGAACGACCAGGGCGGCGTGCACGGCCGCACGATCGAGTACATCGTCAAAGACGACGGCTACAACCCTGCGACGACCCAGACCGTCGTGCGCGAGCTCGTGCAGGAGGACGAGGTCTTCGCCGTGCTCAACGGCCTGGGCACGCCCACCCACACCGCCGTGCTCGACTACCTCAACCAGAACGAGGTCCCCGACCTGTTCGTGGCATCGGGGTCGACGAACTGGAACGAGCCAGAGAAGTACCCGTTCACCTTCGGGTTCAATGCCGACTATGTCGTGGAGGGCGCGGCCCTCGCCCAGTACGCGGCCGATGAGCATCCCGGCAAGGCCGTCTGCCTCCTCGGGCAGGACGACGACTTCGGCGACGAGATGATCGAGGGCGCCGAGCTCGCCCTCGGCGCCGGTGGTCTCACCCACGTCGAGCGCTACTCGGTCTCCAACCAGGACGTCACCGCCCAGATCGGCGCGTTGCAGGCGGCCGGGTGCGAGATCACGCTCCTCGCGACCATCAACGGATTCACCGCGCTGGCGCTCGGCACCGCGGCGCAGCTCGGCTGGTTCCCGATGTGGTTCTCGTCGTCGTCGGGCGCCGACTACCCGACGCTGGTGGGCTTCCTCGGCGAGGAGGTCGGGCCGGCGCTGCTGCAGGGGCTGGTCGGCACCAACTACCTGCCGGCGCTGGGCGGCGACAGCGACTGGGTGAGCCTGTTCCAGCAGATCAACGACGAGTACAACGACGGCGCGCCCTTCGACGGCAACACCATCTACGGCATGAGCGTCGCGTACCTGTTCGCCGAGGCGCTCGAGGCGGCCGGCGAGAACCCGACGCGGCAGTCGCTGATGGATGCCGTCACCGGCGGTGATCTGGCCGGCAGCGGCATCCTGCCCCTGTCGTTCTCGACCGACAGTCACGCCGCCTACACCGGGGTGGGGATCACCGCGGTCGACGGCGGCGTGCAGGACTACGTCGGACCCACCTACGCGGTGGAGGGCGGCGAGGTCGTGGCCGTGGATGCCGAGCCGGTCGCCCTCGAGAACGAGGCGGTCCCCGCGTCCTGAGTCCCCCCGACGCATCGGCCCGGCCCCCGAAGGGGCCGGGCCGATGTCGTTGGCGCGGGATGCCGGATGCCCGGGACCGCGGCGGCCGTCGGTCAGCCGACCGGCGTGTGCTGCGCGACCAGGGCGCGCTTGAGCACCTTGCCGCTCGGGCCCAGGGGCAGAGCGGGCATGACGTGCACGACCCGCGGGTATTTGTAGGCCGCGATGCGGTCGCGGGTGAAGGCGATCACCTCGTCGGGGTCGAGCGAGACGCCCTCGTGCGCGACGACGGCGGCGTGCACCTCCTGCCCCTTCACCGGGTCGTCGACGCCGAACACGGCCGCGACGGCGATGCCGGGGTGGCGCGCCATCGTCGCCTCGACTTCGGTGGGGTACACGTTGTAGCCCGCCCGGACGATCATGTCCTTCTTGCGGTCGACGATGGAGAGGATGCCGTCGGCGAAGGTGCCGAGGTCGCCGGTGCGGAACCACTCGTCGACCACGGCATCGGCCGATGCCTCGGGACGCCCGAGGTACCCCTTGAAGAGGTTGTGGCCGCGCACGACGATCTCGCCGAGCGCGTGCGCGTCCTCGAGCAGCACGACCCGGTCGTCGATCTCGGGGTCGGCGATCGCCACCTCGACGCCCCACAGCGGGCGCCCGACGGTGCCGGGCCGGATCGGCTCGAACAGGGGGTTGGATGAGACGGTGGGGGCGGTCTCGGTGAGACCGTAGCCCTCGTGCACATCGGCGCCGAACGCGTCGCGGAACGCCTCGAGCACGGCCACCGGCAGCGCCGCGCCGCCCGAGACCGCGTAGCGCAGCGGCGGACGGTCGGCGCTGCGGCGCGCGGCCTCGAGCATGCCCACGTACATGGTGGGCACGGCGGTGAACACGGTCGCCCGGTGGGCCACCATGAGCGCGAGCGCGTCATCGGCGTCGAACCGCGGCAGGAGGATCACGGCGGCGCCGACCCGGAACGCGATGTTCATGACGGCGGTCTGGCCGAACGTGTGGAACAGCGGCAGTCCGCCGAACACGACGTCGTCGGCGCGCAGGTCGAACCCGTCGATGAGGTTGCAGTGCACCTGCTCGACGATCGACAGGTGCGTGCCGACGGCGCCCTTGGGGGTGCCGGTCGTGCCGCTGGTGTAGAGGATCGTCGCCGGATCGATCGGGTGGGTCGGCGCATGGCGCGCGATCGGCACCGCGTCCGCCGCCTCGGCCTCCAGGCGCGGCAGGCCGGCGCCCGCGTCGGCGGGCACGAGCACGGTCACGAGCGCCACGCCGGCCTCCGCGGCGGCGGGGGCGGCCTCGGCCAGCAGGGGAGCGGCCACGACGACGAGGTCGGCGCCGCTGTCGCGCAGCACGTAGGCGATCTCGTCGGACTTCAGCAGCAGGTGCACGGGCACGACGACGGCGCCGAGAGCGAGGGCCGCGTAGTAGACGCGGGCGAAGTCGGGGACGTTCGGCACCAGCATCGCCACGCGGTCGCCGCGCCCGATGCCGCGCGCCGCGAGCGCGCCCGCGTAGGCGCGGGCCTGGTCCCACAGTTCGCGGTACGTGGTCGTCGTGCCGGCGAAGTGCAGCGCGGGGCGGTCGCCGTGTCGGCGGGCGGATTCGGCGAGGATGCTCGCGACCGACAGCGTCGCGAAGCCGCCGCCGTCGATGGCGGGGTCGTGCGGGTGGGGCATCATGGTCTCCTTCGACTCGGGATGCCGCGGGATGCGGCGCGGGGAGGCCGCGGGACGCGGCGCGGGTCAGACGCGCAGTTCGGCGCGTCCGAGGCTGGAGAGGTGGACCTCGTCGGGCCCGTCGGCGATGCGCAGCGACCGGATGCCGGCGTACAGCTCGGCCAGGGGCGTATCACCGGAGACACCGGCGCCGCCGTGCACCTGGATCGCGCGGTCGATGATCTGCTGCACCGCGCGCGGGACGGCGATCTTGATCGCCTGGATCTCGGTCATCGCGCGGCGGTTGCCGACGGTGTCCATGAGCCATGCCGTCTTCAGCACCAGCAGGCGCAGGGCTTCGAGCTGGATGCGGGCCTCGGCCGCCCATTCGCGCACGACGCCCTGCTCGGCCAGGGTGCGCCCGAAGGCGTGGCGCGCCGATGCGCGCTCCCGCACGAGCGACAGCGCGCGCTCGCCCATGCCGAGGGCGCGCATGCAGTGGTGGATGCGGCCGGGGCCGAGGCGCGCCTGCGCGATCGCGAAGCCGTCGCCCTCGCCGGCGATCAGGTGCGACGCCGGCACCCGCACGTCGTCGAAGGCGATCTCGGCGTGGCCGCCGTGGTCGCGGTCGTCGTAGCCGAAGACCGTCAGCGGCCGGATCACGCGGACGCCCGGAGCGTCGCGCGGCACGAGGATCATCGACTGCTGGCGGTGGCGCTCGGCATCGGGGTCGGTCTTGCCCATCACGATGAAGATCGCGGCGTCGGGGTTCATCGCGCCGGTGGACCACCACTTGCGTCCGGTGATGACGTACTCGTCGCCCTCGCGGCGGATGCGGGTGCCGATGTTGGTGGCATCTGAGGATGCGACGTCGGGCTCGGTCATGCAGAACGACGAGCGGATCTCGGCCCGCAGCAGCGGCTCGAGCCAGCGTTCCTTCTGGGCAGGGGTGCCGAACTCGTTCAGCACCTCCATGTTCCCGGTGTCGGGGGCGGCGCAGTTGACGGCGGGCGGCGCCAGGCGCGGGCTCCAGCCGGTGATCTCGGCCAGCGGCGCGTACTGCAGATTGGTGAGCCCCGCCGCGCCCGTCTCGGCGGGGTCGCCGGGAAGGAACAGGTTCCACAGTCCCTCGGCGCGGGCGCGCTGCTGCAGCTCGGCGACCACGGGGAACCCGCCCCACCGGTCGGGCTCGGCGGCCAGCTGTGCGTCGAGCACCTGCTCGGCGGGGATCGCGTGCTCGTGCACGAAGGCGCGCAGACGCTCGCTCAGCTCGCGCGTGGTCTCATCGTGTGCGAAGTCCATCAGCGCACCTCCATTCCTCGTCGGGCGAGCGGTTCGACGAGGGCGCCCATCCGGTCGAATCCCGCCCCGACGGTGTCTCCGGCGCGGAAGCGGTAGTGGATGCCCTCGAGGATGACGGCCAGCTTGAACGCGGCGAACGCGCGGTACCAGCGGAGGTCGGGCACCGAGATCCCGGCGCGCTGCGCGTAGGCGTCGACGAGCTCGTCGAACGACGGGTAGCCGGCATCCGGGTCGACCGCGCTCGGCACGGCGCCGCCCGCCTCGCCGAGCGCGGCGATGTCCCAGTACAGGGCGAAGATGCCGAGATCCACGAGCGGGTCGCCGAGCGTCGCCATCTCCCAGTCGAGGATCGCGGAGATCAGCGGGTCGTCGGGGGTGCCGGAGACCAGCGCGTTGTCGAGACGGTAGTCGCCGTGCACGATCGCGGTGCGGGCCGAGACGGGGATGTCGGCGTCGAGCGTGCCGGCGAGGGCGTCGAGGGTGGGCGTCTCGCGGGACCGCGACGCGTCGAGCTGCCGCCGCCACGTCGACAGCTGCCGGGTGAGGTAGCCGTCGGGACGGCCGAAGTCGGCCAGGCCCACGGCATCCGGATCCACCGCGTGGAGGTCGGCCAGGTGGCGGACGAGCTGCAGGCTGAGCCGGCGCAGCGCTGCGGGGGAGTACGCGGCGTTCTGGGAGGCGTGGGCCAGCACGCTGCCCGGCGCCCGCTCCATCACGAAGAACACGGTCCCGGTGACCTCGGCGGCGGCCTCGTCGTCGACGACGTCGATCGCGACCGGCACCGGCACGGGCGTGGGTGCGAGGGCGGAGATCACGCGGTGCTCGCGGCGCATGTCGTGGGCGCTGGAGAGAACGTGCCCGAGCGGCGGACGCCGCACGACCAGGGGGACCGTGGCTCCGTCGACGGCGTACGTGAGGTTGCTGCGGCCACCGGCGATGACGGATGCCGTGAGCGGCCGGTCGGCGAGCGAGGGGTGTGCGCGCGTCAGCCACGCGGTCAGCCCCGCGGCATCCAGGCCTGGAACATCGGTCATCAGCGACTCGCCTTCTCCCTGCCTCCGGTGGCAGCCCCTCAAGCATACCGCCTGGTCGGTTTGTCGCAAGGCCGCGCCTGCTCTTTCCGGGGGCGGGGGTTCAGTCCTCGGCGGGTCGGGCGGCGGGCTGCTCGGCCGGCGCCGCGGCCGACCCCAGGGCGGCGCGGATGGATGCCGGAATCGGCGTCGGGCGCCGGGTTGCGGCATCCACGAAGACGTGCACGAAGCGGCCCGTCGCGATCGGCGCGTCGTCGCCGGGTCGCAGGATCTCGAGGGCCCACGTGATGCTGGTGCGGCCTGCGCGCTCGACGCCGATGCCGACCTCGAGCGGCTCGGGGAACGACGCGGACGCGTGGAACTCGCACGACGACGCCGCGCACAGGGCGATCGCCTCTCCCTGCGGGTCGAGCCCGCCCTCGGCGATCATGAAGGCGTTCACCGCGGTGTCCATCGCGGCGTAGTAGACCGTGTTGTTGACGTGCCCGTACTGGTCGTTGTCGTTCCAGCGCGTCGCGAAGGGGCGGCGCGCGAGATGGGCGGCCATCAGCCGTCCACCCGCAGCAGCAGGCGGAACGCGGTGCGGGCCCGTGCCGCGCTCGGCGTGTCGCCCGAGATGAGGTCGGCGTAGGTGAACGATTCCGACACCCGCACGAGCAGATACGCGAGGCCGGCCGGGTCGATGGCCCCGCCCAGGGGTTCGGCGCCGAGATCGCGGCGCACGAGCCAGTCGGCCGTGGCGACGTAGCGACGCTGGATCGGGCTCTCCTTCGTGGTGAGCAGGCGCAGCGCGCGGGCGGGCTCCCGGCGCAGGAATGAGCGGAAGTACTCCGCCGTGTTCAGGTCGTCGACGAAGTGGGTGAGGATCCCGGCGATGCGCTCGCCGCCGGCACGGCCGTCGCACGCGTGCTCGGCGCTCACGAGGGTGGGGATGGCCAGCGACCACAGCACCTCGCTGAGGAGGGCGTCGCGATTGCCGACCCAGCGGAACAGCGACGTGCGGTCGACGCCGAGGGAGGCGGCGAGGGCGCTCATGTCGATGCGGCGGCCGTCGATGAACAGCGCGCGCGCGGCGTCGAACGCGCGCTGCGCGTCGGCGTGGGTGCCGTCGGCGAGCCGCGCCGAGAGCCACGACGGCGCGGCCTCCACCCCGACGGAGGCGATGGTGGCAGCGGCGGTGAGCGTGCTCATGGCCTGACTCTACCCTTCGGGGTGCCTGACCATGCAACGAATCCGGAAACGTTGTGCAACATGTGGGAAAGTGTTGCATACTGACCTGACCGAACCGATGATCGGAGAAGACGATGACGTTCACCCTCCCCACCGCCCCCGCGCCGAGCACTCTGCCCGCGGACCTCCTGGAGGCCGACTTCTACGCGTTCCAGAGCCTGCTCACCGAGCGCGAGCAGTGCGCGCTGCGCGAGATCCGGCACTTCCTCGACACCGAGGTGCGGCCGTTCGCCGACGACCACTGGGAGCGCGCCGAGAGCCCGCGGCACCTCGTTCCCCGCATCGCGGAGCTGGGTCTCTACGGCAACGCGTTCCCGGAGACCCGGCAGTTCGAGAACTCGAACGTGTTCCGCGGCTGGGTGGCCCTCGAGATCTCGCGCTGCGACCCCTCGACGGCCACCTTCATCGGCGTGCACTCGGGCCTCGCGATGACCTCGATCGCCGTCGGCGGATCGGCCGAGCAGAAGGCGCACTGGCTGCCGCGCCTCGCCCGCGGCGAGCTGGTCGCCGCGTTCGGGCTCACCGAGCCCGGCCACGGCTCCGACACCGCCCGCGGCCTCGAGACCACCGCCGAGCGCCGCACCCGCGCCGACGGCACCCACGAGTGGGTGCTCAACGGCGCCAAGCGGTGGATCGGGAACGGGGCGTTCGCCGACCTCGTGGTGATCTGGGCGCGCGACGTCGCCGATGACCAGGTCAAAGGCTTCCTCGTGCGCACGCCCGCGGTCGGGTTCTCGGCCACGAAGATCGAGCGCAAGCAATCGCTGCGGGCCGTCGAGAACGCCGACATCGTGATGGACGGGCTCGTGGTGCCCGAGAGCGATCGGCTGCCGCACATCGACGGCTTCCGCGACGTCGCCGTCGTGCTGCGCCTCACGCGCGCCGACGTCGCCTGGCAGGCGCTCGGGGTGGCCGTCGGCGCGTACGACGCGGCGCTGGCCTACGCGAAAGCGCGCGTGCAGTTCGGCAAGCCGATCGCGGCGTATCAGCTCGTGCAGCAGAAGCTCGCGACCGCCCTCTCGAACATCACCGCATCCATCGCCCTGTGCGTGCGCGTCTCGCAGATGCAGGACGAGGGGATCCAGCGCGACCACCACTCGGCGATGGCGAAGGCCTTCGTCAGCGCTCGCATGCGCGAGACCGTCGCACTCTGCCGCGAGATCACGGGAGGCAACGGCATCCAGCTCGGCAGTCAGGACCAGCTCGACGCCGACCTCCCCGCCGGCTCCAGCGTCGCGCGCTACTTCGCCGACGCCGAGGCCGTCTACACCTTCGAGGGCACATTCGAGATGAACTCCCTCATCGTCGGCCGCGCGATCACCGGCATCGCCGCGTTCGTCTGACCCGCGACTCCACCCACCCCACCCGCCCCGCACCCATCCCACCCGCCCCCACCCCCCACCGCCCCCGCCCCGCACCCATCCCTCGCTGCTCCGCTGTCGCAATCGGTCGCCTGTCGCGCCGAACGCGACAGCGGAGCAGCAGACCACGTCAAGGAGGACGTCATGCCCGAGGCGTACATCGTCGCCACCGCCCGCTCGCCGATCGGCCGCGCCCGCAAGGGCTCTCTCGTCGGCATCCGCCCCGACGACCTCGCCGCCCGCATGGTCGCCGCCGCCGTCGAGAAGGTGCCGGGGCTGGATCCGGCGCGCATCGACGACCTCATGCTGGGGTGCGGTCAGCCCGCCGGCGAGCAGGGGTTCAACCTCGCGCGGATCGTCGCCGTGCAGCTCGGATGGGATGCCGTGCCCGGCGTCACCGTGAACCGGTACTGCTCCTCGTCGCTGCAGACCACGCGCATGGCGTTCCACGCGATCGCCGCCGGCGAGGGCGACGTGTTCGTCTCGGCGGGCGTGGAATCGGTGAGCCGCTACGCCGCGGGAGCCTCGGATCTGCCGTCGGCCGTGAACCCGCTCTTCGGAGAGGCGCTCGCCCGATCGCAGGAACGCTCCGCCGCGGGCGCGCCGGGGTGGACGGATCCGCGCGAGAGCGGAGCCCTGCCCGACCCATACATCGCGATGGGCCAGACGGCCGAGAACGTCGCGCAGCGGCACGGCGTGACCCGTGCCGAGCAGGACGCCTTCGCGGCGCGCTCGCAGCAGCGCGCCGAGGCGGCCATCGCCTCCGGGTTCTGGGCGGCCGACATCACCCCGGTGGTCCTCGACGACGGCACGCGGGTCGCCGCCGACGACGGCCCGCGGCCGGGCACCACGGTGGATGCGCTCGCGGGACTGGAGCCCGTCTTCCGCCCCGACGGCACCGTGACCGCCGGCAACGCGTGCCCGCTCAACGACGGGGCCGCCGCCGTCGTGGTCGTCTCGGACCGCGTCGTCGACGAACTCGGCCTCGAGCCCCTCGCCCGGATCGTGTCGACCGGGGTGAGCGGCCTGTCGCCCGAGATCATGGGGCTGGGCCCCGTCGAGGCCTCCCGGCGCGCGCTCGCACGGGCCGGGCTGTCGATCGACGACATCGACCTCGTCGAGATCAACGAGGCGTTCGCCGCGCAGGTCATCCCCTCGGCGCGCGCACTCGGCATCGACGAGGAGCGACTCAACGTGCACGGCGGGGCCATCGCGGTCGGCCACCCCTTCGGCATGACCGGGGCGCGCATCACCTCGACGCTCATCAACGGGCTCACCGCCACCGGCGGTCGCTACGGCCTGGAGACGATGTGCGTGGGCGGCGGCCAGGGCATGGCGCTGGTGCTCGAGCGGGTCTGAGCGCGCGGCATCCATCCCCGGTTCTGCCCTCACCTTCTCCAGGACGGGCGGAACCGGGGATGCGTGCGCTCAGGCGGGCACGAACAGCGCGATCGTCTCGGCGACGAGGGCGGGGCGCTCCGAGCCCTCGATCTCCACCGACGTGCGCGAGCTCACGCGATAGCCCTGGGGGCCGGGATCGACGGCGGCGATCTCCGTCACCGCCCGCACCCGCGCGCCGCTGGGCACCGGCTGCAGGAAGCGCACCTTGTCCAGGCCGTAGTTGACGACCATGGCGGCGCCGTCGACGTCGAGCAGACCCTGCACGAGCCGGGGGAGCAGTGACAGCGTGAGGTAGCCGTGCGCGATGGTGCCGCCGAAGGGACCGGATGCCGCGCGCGCGGCATCCAGATGGATCCACTGCCAGTCCTCGGTGGCGTCGGCGAACTGGCCGATGCGCTCCTGCGAGACCTCGAACCATTCGCCGACGGCGGTGCGCCCCACCACGTCGGGCAGCGCCGCGGGGCTGGTCACGGTGATCGTCATGCGCGCGGCCCGCCGGCGACGTAGAGCACCTGGCCCGAGACGAACCCGGCCTCCGCGGAGCAGAAGAACGCGGCCGCCGCCGCGATGTCGCCCGGGTGACCGGGGCGGCCGACCGGGATCTCCTTGGCGTTGAACTCGACGAACTGCTCGAACTCGACGCCGATGCGCGCGGCGGTGGCACGCGTCATGTCGGTGACGATGAACCCCGGCGCGATGGCGTTCGCGGTCACGCCGTATCGTCCGAGCTCGATCGCCAGGGTCTTCGTGAACCCCTGCATGCCGGCCTTGGCGGCGGCGTAGTTCGCCTGCCCGCGGTTGCCGAGGGCGGAGGTCGACGACAGGTTCACGATGCGCCCCCACCCGGCCTCGACCTGATGCTTCTGCACCTCCCGGCTCATCAGGAACGCGCCGCGCAGGTGCACGCTGAGCACGGCATCCCAGTCGTCCTCGGTCATCTTGAACAGCAGGTTGTCGCGGATGATGCCCGCGTTGTTCACCAGGATGGTCGGGGCGCCCAGCTCGTCGGCGACACGGCTCACGGCGCCGGCGACCGCGGCGCTGTCGGCGACGTCGGCTCCGACCGCGAGGGCGCGCCCGCCGGCGTCGGCGATGGCGGCGACCGTGTCGGCGCAGGCGGCTTCATCGAGGTCGATCACGCCGACGGCGTGGCCGTCGGCGGCCAGGCGCTGGGCGACGGCGGCGCCGATGCCGCGCGCGGCGCCGGTGACGATGGCGGTGCGGGTCATGTCAGTCCTTCCGGGTGGGGTCGGGGGTGGGGGTGTCGAAGACGATGAGCTGGCGCAGCTCGCCACCTGCGGCGAGTCGGTCCATCGCGGCGGCGATCCCGCCCAGCGTGATGTGCGAGGACACCAGGCGCTCCAGTGGCAGGCGGCCGGCGCGCCACAGCTCCACGTAGCGCGGGATGTCGCGCTCGGGAACGGCGGAGCCCAGGTAGCTGCCGATGATCGTGCGGGCCTCGGCCGTGAGGGTGAGCGGCGAGACGCTCGCGCGCGCGTCGGGGGCCGGCAGGCCCACCGTCACGGTCGTGCCGCCCGGCGCGGTGAGAGCCAGGGCGGTCTCGAAGGCCCGAGCCGACCCGGCGGCCTCGATGACGGAGGGCGAGTGGATGCCGCGGGCCATCGCCTCCGCGGGCTCCCATGCCTCCTCCGCGCCGAGGTCCCGCGCGAGCGCCAGCTTGGCCGGCACGGCATCCACGCCGATCACGGGGTGCCCGAGCGCCCTCGCGACCAGCAGCGCCGCCATGCCGACGCCGCCGAGGCCGACGACGACCACGGGCGCGCCGGGCGCGGGGCGCGCCGCGTTGAGCACCGCGCCGCCGCCGGTGAGCACGGCGCAGCCGAGCAGGGCGGCGATCTCGGGCGGCACGTCGGGATCGACCCGCACGACCGAGGTGCGGCTGACCACCGCGTGGGTGGCGAAGGCGGACACGCCGAGGTGGTGGTGCACGGCCTCGCGCTCGCCGTCGGCGCGGGTGCGGTGCAGGCGGATGCCGCCGCCCACGAGCGTGCCCGCGCCGTTGGCCGCGGAGCCGGGTTCGCACGGCAGTCGGCCGTCGGCGCGGCATCCCTCGCAGTTCCCGCACCGCGGGAGGAAGGTCATCACGACCCGGTCTCCCACGACCAGATCGCCCACGTCGGTGCCGAGGCGCTCCACGATGCCGGCGGCCTCGTGGCCGAGCAGCATCGGCGTCGGCCGCACGCGGCTGCCGTCGACGACGCTCAGGTCGGAGTGGCACACCCCGGCCGCCTCGATGCGCACGAGCAGTTCGCCCGGGCCGGGCGGATCGAGATCCACCTCGCCGACGGTGAACGGCGGGGAATCGGCGAACGGCGCCGCCGCACCCGACCGCTCGAGCACCGCTCCGGTGATGCGCATACGACCTCCTCGTCGTGGACGGGCCGCATCGGCGGCTCTCCGGACACCATACCGACCAGGCGGTATGGTGTCCACACTCTCTCGCCCGAGCCCGGGGAGGGCCCGCACTCGCACCCTCCGCTGCTCCGCTGCTCCGCTGCTCCGCTGTCGCAGTTGGCGCCTGCGCGAGCGGATTGCGACAGCGGAGCGGTGGACGACGGTTGAGTGGGCGACGAGCAGCGGCGGCGCAGAGGCGGCGCGGCTCAGGTCACCTGGTCGAGCGCGCCCTGCTTGGGCCGGGCCCAGCGGGCGGGGGTGTGCGGTCCGTCCCACACCTGCACGATGCCCCAGGCGACGGCCGTGATCGGCACGGCCAGCACCGCGCCGACGATGCCGCCGATCGCGGTGCCGGCGGCCAGGGCGATGAGCACGACGAACGCGTGCAGCTTCATCGACCGGGCCATGACCACCGGCTGCAGGAAGTTGCCCTCCAGCTGCTGCACGAGCACGATCACGCCGACGACCAGGAGCGCATTGAGCCAGCCATTGGTCACGAGGGCGACGAGGGCCGCGAGCGTTCCGGCCAGCGTCGCGCCGACGATCGGGACGAAGGCTCCCAGGAACACGATGACCGCCAGCGGCAGCGCCAGCGGCACCTGCAGGATGAGCAGGCCGATGAGGATGCCGACCGCATCGACCAGCGCGATCGTGGCCGTGCCGCGGATGTACGAGCCGAGCGTGGTCACCGACTTGTCGCCGATGCGCTCGGCGCGGGCGTAGTGGCTTCCCCGGAACGGGCGCAGCAGGAACTCCCACATCTGCGGGCCGTCCTTGAGGAAGAAGAACAGGATCACGACCATCAGGACGAAGCCGGTGACGAAGTTGGCCACCGCCCCGACGCCCGCCAGGGCGCCCGAGCCGAACTGCGCGCTCGTGACGAAGTCGACCAGCGCGTCGCCCCACTCCTGGAGCTGCGCGTCGGAGACGAAGGGGAGCGTGTTCACCCAGGTCAGCAGGTCCTGGAAGCCGTTGACCGCCTGCGCTGCCAGCTCGTCCCACTGGTCGCGCACGGCGACCGTGATCAGCCAGCCGATGCCGGTGAGCACCAGCACCGCCGCCAGCAGCGCGAGGATCGTCGCCAACAGCGGCGGGACGCGGTGGCGTCGCATCCATCCCATGGCCGGCGCGAACGCGCACGCGAGGATCAGGGCGACCGCGAGCGGGATCGTCACGATCGTGAGCGTCTGGATCACCCAGATCACGCCGGCGGCGACCGCCACGACGACGATGATCTGGACGGCGCGGGTCGCCAGGCGCCCGAACCCGTCCGCCCAGAGTCTCCAGGGCGACTGCGACTCGTCGGAGGCGGCGGCGGTGGATGCCGCGCCCGGCGCGGCCGGGCGGTCGGGGGTGCGTCGGAACAATCCCATGGGGGCGACAGTATCGGGCGCAGCGCGGAAGTGGGCGCTCAGTTCGCCGCGTGCCGGTGGATGCGTCCACGCCGCACCCACTTCTCGAGCTCCACGAAGACCGGGACGATCAGCGACAGGGCCAGGCACACCAGCCACTGCGTGCCGGTGAGCGAGGTCGTGCCCACCAGCCGCTGCAGGAAGTCGAGTTCGACCGCGGCCACCGTGAGCACGACGGGGATCGAGAGCCATTTCACCGCGGCGATGATCGGCGGGGCCAGGCCCGGCTCGGGGTCGCGACGCATGACGAGGCCGCTGATGATCGCGCCGAACGCGGCGACGACGAAGGTCATCGTGACGGGCGCGTTCGGGGCGGTGGAGCTGAGCTGGTCCGGATAGAGCAGGAGGGGGATGAGGGTCGCGACGAAGAGGAGTCCGCCATAGAGGAACCAGAGCGTCACCGCCCCGCGGTTGGCGATGGTCTTCTTCGGATCCCGTGGCGGCTTGTTCATGATGCCGTCGGGCACGGGGTCGAGCAGGATCACGATCACCGGGAAGATCACGATGAAGAAGTTGAGGAACAGCACCATGATCGGCGTGAGCGGCACGCCGTTGTTGATGTCGAAGATGCTCGCGACAAGGAACAGCAGCACGAGCGAGAACAGCTGCGACATCTGGAACCGCACGTAGCTGACGATCTTGTCGTAGATCGCGCGGCCGAGGCGCACCGCCGTGACGAGGGTGCCGAAGTTGTCGTCGACGAGGATCATCTTGCCGGCCTGCTTGGTGACGTCGCTGCCCGACCCCATGGCCACGCCGATGTCGGCCTGCTTGAGGGCGGCGGCGTCGTTGACGGCGTCTCCGGTCATCGCGACGACCGCGCCCTCCTCCTGCATGAGGCGGGCCAGGCGCAGCTTGTCCTCGGGCGTGACGCGGCCGAACACGTGGAGGCCCGGCAGCTCCTTCTTGATCTCGTCGTCGCTCATCGCCTGGAGCTGGGCGCCGCTGGCGGCACCGGCGCCCAGGCCGAGCTTCGCGCCGATCGCGGCCGCCGTGATGGCATGGTCGCCCGTGATCATGCGCACCTCGATGCCCGCCTGGCGGGCGATGCGCACCGCCTCGGCCGACGACGGGCGCAGCGGGTCGATGATGCCCACCAGCCCGACGAACACGAGATCGGCGACCGCCGTCATCGGGTCGGCGGGAAGCGCATCGGGTCCCTCGAAACGCCGGTAGGCGAAGGCGAGCACGCGCAGTCCCTGTTCGGACAGCTTGCGGTTGGCGGCGAGGATCGCCTCGCGCTGCCCGTCGATCGGCACGGTGCCGCCGGGCGTCGCCGCGCTCGCGCAGCGGTCGAGCACGACATCGGGGCCGCCCTTGACGAAGCCCACCGTGGCGGTGGAGCGCCCGGCGGGAATCTCGTGGAACGTCGCCATGAACTTGTACGCCGAGTCGAAGGGCACCTCTGCCAGTCGCGGATAGGTCGCGCGGGTGAGTTCGGCATCGGCCCCCATCTTCGCCGCGAGCACGACGAGCGCGGCCTCGGTGGGGTCTCCGACCACGGCGCCGTCGTCGGAGACCGTGGCGTCAGAGCACAGGGCCAGCCCGATCGACAGCGTCGAGAAGTCCGGGGCGGCGTGGCCGGCCACGCCCCGGATGTCGCCGACCTTCTCGTAGCCGGTGCCCGACACGGAGTACCACCGGCCGAGGTGGTACAGCGACTCGACCGTCATCTCGTTCATCGTGAGCGTGCCGGTCTTGTCGGAGTTGATCGCGCTGGTCGCCCCGAGGGTCTCGACGTCGGTGAGGTTCTTCACGACAGCCTTGTGGTCGGCGAGCTGCCGCGCCCCGTAGGAGAGCATCGCCTGCACGAAGGAGGGCATGCCGGTGGGGATCGCGGAGATCGCCATGGAGATGCCCAGCAGCACGACCGATGCGACCTCCTGGCCGCGCAGCAGGCCCGTGACGACGATGATCGCCACCGCGCCCCACGCGATCCACCCGAGCACGCCGGTGAGCGAGTCGAGCTCCCGCTGCAGCGGCGACTTCGCGGGCTTCACCGCCGAGAGCATCGAGGCGATGCGCCCCATCTGGGTCGTCATCCCGGTGTCGGTGACGACCACCGACGCTGTGCCGCGCGTGACCTGCGTGTTCTGGAACACCATGTTCGCGCGGTCGCCGAGGGTCGTGTCGGGATCATCCAGCGTGCCGGCGCCCTTGGCGATCGGGGCGCTCTCCCCGGTGAGCGCGGCCTCCTGCGTCTCGAGCGTCGCCGCGCGCAGGATGCGGCCGTCGGCGGGCACGATGTCGCCCGCCTCCAGCGCCAGCAGGTCGCCGGGCACCAGCGAGGTGGCATCCACCTGCTGGAGCGTGCCGTCGCGCACCACCTTCGCCTGCGGGATCTGCATCTTCGAGAGCGCGTCGACCGACGCTTTGGCCTTCAGCTCCTGGCGTGTGCCGAGCACGAGGTTCAGCACCACGAGCGCGCCGACGAGGATGCCCACGCTCACCTGCCCGATGAGCAGGCTGATGATGGCGACGGCGACGAGCATGATGTTCATCGGATCGGCGAGCTGGCGCAGCGTCACCTGCCAGACCGACGGCGCGGGCTCGGCGGCGATCGCGTTCGGGCCGTGCTCGGCCAGGCGGCGCGCGGCGGCATCCGCGGAGAGTCCGCGCTCGCGGTCGCCGCCGAGCGCGGCGACCACCGCATCGGGATCCTCGGTGAACCAGGGGCGGGCGGAGGTGTCCACGGGCGTCATGCTCAGCATCGTGGCCCCACGCGCGGGTCGCCACAAGGGCACGCCCCGCGCGGGCCGAGCGGGGCCCGGGCCGGGCGGGCTCAGCCGTCGAGACGCTCGCGCACGCGGCGAGCCATCTCGGCTGTCGGCATCGAGCGCGGGAAGACCGCCACCACGACGTCGTCGTCGGCGGGCTCGCGCTCGGCCGCCGGCCCGACGCCGAACCGGCGCAGCACGTCGTCGAGGGCTCGGCGCAGCACCGTGGCCGGCACGCGCTTGGGGCCGCGCAGCAGCTGGCGCAGCACGTGGTTGTGCACGGCGGTCACGAGGGCGGCGAAGCCCACCGCATCCACCGGGTCGATCCCCGGCAGCGCCTCGCGCAGGTACTCGTCGAACAGCCGCTCGTACCGGAACACGGTGACGATCTCGCGCTCGCGCAGGGCGGGCACCTCCCGCACGACCGCGTAGCGGCGCCGGGCCAGCTCCGGGTCGGCCGCGAAGTGCGTGAACACCCGCACCGAGGCCTGGCACACCGCCTCCCACGGGTCGGGGTGCGGCTGGGCGAGGAAGCCGCGCAGCTCGTCGAGCAGCAGCTCGTGGTCGGTGAAGACCACGTCGTCCTTGCCGCCGAACTGGCGGAAGAAGGTCGAGCGCGAGACACCGGCGGCCTGCGCGATCTGGTCGACGGAGGTCTGGTCGAAGCCCTGGGCGGCGAACAGATCGAGGGCCGCCGCGACGACGGCGTGGCGGGCGGCGGGAACGGTGGGGGCGGCGTCGCTCATCTCACGACAGAGCCTAGTCCGAGGGATGCCGCGGCGTGCCGTGCCGGTGCAATGCGGTCAGAGCCGCCCTCGGTGCGGTAGTAGGCTGGGGACTCGGTCGATATCTCGACGTCGAGACGCTTTTCGCGTCATCCCACCCCATTCGCCACCTGCGAAGGAATGCACTGTGGATCTGTACGAGTACCAGGCACGAGACCTTTTCGAGAAGTACGAGGTGCCGGTTCTCGCCGGCATCGTCGCCGACACCGCGGAGGAGGTGCGTGCCGCTGCCGAGAAGATCGGCGGAGTCGTCGTCGTCAAGGCCCAGGTCAAGACCGGCGGTCGCGGCAAGGCCGGCGGTGTGAAGGTCGCCAAGAACCCCGATGAAGCCTACGAGGCCGCGCAGGCCATCCTGGGCCTGGACATCAAGGGTCACGTCGTCAAGCGCGTGATGGTCGCCCAGGGCGCCCGCATCGCCCAGGAGTTCTACTTCTCGGTGCTGCTGGACCGCGCCAACCGCTCCTACCTGTCGCTGACCAGCGTCGAGGGCGGCATGGAGATCGAGCAGCTCGCCGTCGAGAAGCCCGAGGCCCTCGCCCGCATCGAGGTGGACCCCGCCGCCGGCATCGACCAGGCGAAGGCCGTCGAGATCGCGAAGGCCGCGAACTTCCCCGAGGAGCTCGTCGAGAAGGTCGCCGACGTCTTCGTGAAGCTGTACGACGTCTACAAGCGCGAGGACGCCACGCTGGTCGAGGTGAACCCGCTCGTGCTCACCGAGGAGGGCGACGTCATCGCCCTCGACGGCAAGGTCTCGCTCGACGAGAACGCCGAGTTCCGCCACGCCGGCCACGCGCTGCTCGAGGACAAGGCCGCGGCCGACCCGCTCGAGTCGAAGGCCAAGGAGCTCGACCTCAACTACGTCAAGCTCGACGGCGAAGTCGGCATCATCGGCAATGGCGCGGGCCTGGTCATGTCGACCCTCGACGTCGTCGCCTACGCCGGCGAGAACCACGGCGGCGTCAAGCCCGCCAACTTCCTCGACATCGGCGGAGGCGCCTCGGCCGAGGTCATGGCCAACGGCCTGGGCATCATCCTCGGCGACCCGCAGGTCAAGTCGGTGTTCGTGAACGTCTTCGGCGGCATCACCGCGTGCGACCAGGTCGCGAAGGGCATCGTCGGCGCGCTCGCCGAGCTCGGCAAGTCGGCCGACAAGCCGCTGGTCGTGCGCCTGGACGGCAACAACGTGGCCGAAGGCCGCCGCATCCTCGAGGAGGCGGCGCACCCGCTCGTCACCCTCGCCGAGAACATGGACCAGGGCGCCGACAAGGCCGCCGAGCTCGCGAACGCCTGACCCGCGACAGCCTCAGGGACCGAAAGAAAAACAATGACAATCTTCCTCAACAAGGACTCCAAGGTCATCGTCCAGGGCATCACCGGCGGCGAGGGCACCAAGCACACCGCGCGCATGCTCGCGGCGGGCACCCAGGTCGTGGGCGGCGTGAACGCCCGCAAGGCCGGCACCACGGTGCTGCACAAGGACGCCTCGGGCGCCGACATCGAGCTGCCCGTCTTCGCCTCCGTGAGCGAGGCGATGGCCGCCACCGGCGCCGACGTCTCGATCGCGTTCGTGCCGCCGGCGTTCACCAAGGACGCCGTGATCGAGGCCATCGACGCCGAGATCCCGCTGCTGGTCATCATCACCGAGGGCGTGCCCGTGCAGGACTCGGCCGAGTTCTGGGCCCACGCCAAGGACAAGGGCGGCAAGACCCGCATCATCGGCCCGAACTGCCCCGGCATCATCAGCCCCGGTGAGGCGCTCGTCGGCATCACGCCGGCCAACATCACCGGCAAGGGCCCGATCGGCCTCGTGTCGAAGTCGGGCACCCTGACCTACCAGATGATGTACGAGCTGCGCGACTTCGGCTTCTCCACCGCCATCGGCATCGGCGGCGACCCGATCATCGGCACCACGCACATCGACGCGCTCGCCGCGTTCGAGGCCGACCCCGAGACCAAGGCGATCGTGATGATCGGCGAGATCGGCGGCGACGCCGAGGAGCGCGCGGCCGACTTCATCAAGGCCAACGTGACCAAGCCGGTCGTCGGCTACGTCGCCGGCTTCACCGCCCCCGAGGGCAAGACGATGGGCCACGCCGGCGCCATCGTGTCGGGCTCGGCGGGCACCGCCCAAGCCAAGAAGGAGGCCCTCGAGGCCGCCGGCGTCAAGGTCGGCAAGACGCCTTCCGAGACCGCTGCGCTCATGCGCGAGCTGCTTCAGTCGCTCTGACGCGACGCCCTGACAGAGGGGTGGATGCCGCGGGTCGCGGCATCCACCCCTCTGTCGTTCCGCGCGCGGCGCGGGGGCACGGTGCGGCGGCGGAGCCGGGGCGTCCGGGCGGCCGTAGGCTGGAGCGCATGCCGCTGACCGGAGAGTACAAGCCGTCCACGTCCGAGTGGGCCCGCACCCAGGCCGAGAAGTTCGAGGCGTCGGGAGGGACCGAGGCCAACACCCTGCGCGGGGTGCCGATCATCGTGCTGACCACCGTCGGCTCGCACACCGGAGCCCTGCGCAAGACCGCGCTCATGCGCGTCGAGCACGAGGGCAGCTACGTCGTCGTCGCCTCCAAGGGCGGCGCGCCCGACGAGCCGCGGTGGGCCGAGAACATGCGCCGTCACCCCGAGGTGGAGCTGCAGGACGGATCGGTCAAGCGCGGCTACATCGCGCGCGAGCTCTCGGGTGCCGAGCGCGCCCCGTGGTGGGAGCGCGCCGCCGCGGTGTGGCCCGACTACAACGCGTACCAGGAGAAGACCGACCGCCAGATCGCGCTGTTCGTGCTCGAAGAGCCCACCGAGTAGCGGGCCGGCCCCGAGACGGGTGGGGCTCAGATCCCGAGCGCGGCGTCGATGGGGCCGCGGGCGAAGAACAGCACGAAGCCGCCCGCGACGATCCACAGCAGGGGGCTGATCTCGCGCGCCTTGCCCGACAGGGCCCGCACGATGACCCACGCGATGAAGCCCGCGCCGATGCCGTTGGCGATCGAGTAGGTCAGCGGCATCACCGTGACGGTGAGGAAGACCGGCAGCAGCACCGAGAAGTCGGACAGGTCGATGTTCTTGATCTGCGACATCATGAGCGCGCCGACGATCACCAGCGCCGCCCCGGCGACCTCGGTGGGCACGATCGAGACGAGCGGCGTGAAGAACATCGCCAGCAGGAACAGCGCGCCGGTGACCACGTTCGCAAAGCCGGTGCGAGCCCCCTCGCCGATGCCGGAGCCGGACTCGACGAAGACGGTGTTGGACGAGCTCGAGGTGAGTCCGCCGGCGATCGCGCCGACGCCCTCGACGATGAGCGCCGAGCGGATGCGGGGGAAATCGCCCTTCCTGTCGGCCAGGCCCGCCTCCTCCGAGAGCCCCGTCATGGTGCCCATGGCGTCGAAGAAGTTCGTGAACACCAGGGTGAACACCAGGCCCAGGGCCGCGACGACCCCGATGCGCTCGAACGATCCGAACGAGATCTGACCCACGAGCGAGAGGTCGGGCAGGCTCACGAGCGTGGTGGGGATCTCGGGAACCGACAGGCCCCACCCGCCCGGATTGCCGTCGGCCGCCGCACCGAGATCGAGGAGCGCCTCGACGATCACGGCGATCACGGCGCCGCCGACCAGCCCGATGAGGATGCCGCCCTTGACCCGCCGGGCCACGAGCACGCCCGTCAGCAGGAGGGTCACGACGAAGATGAGCGAGGGGATCGTCGCGATCGAGCCGTCGACGCCCAGCTGCACCGGGGGAGAGGCGAACCCGGTCGCGGTGACGAAGCCGGCATCGACGAAGCCGATGAACGCGATGAACAGGCCGATGCCCACGGTGATCGCGATCTTCAGCTGGATCGGCACCGCGTCGAAGATCATGCGACGGATGCCGGTGGCGGCGAGCACCACGATGATCACGCCGTTCACCACCACCAGCCCCATGGCCTCGGGCCAGGTGACCTGGCCGACCACGGCGACGGCGAGGAACGAGTTGATGCCCAGGCCTGCGGCGAACGCGAACGGCAGGCGCGTGACCAGGCCGAACAGCACCGTCATCACACCGGCCGTCAGCGCGGTCGCGGCGGCGACCTGCGTGAACGGGAGGGTGTTGCCGTCGATGTCGACCCCGCCCGAGAGGATGATCGGGTTCAGGATCACGATGTAGGCCATCGTCACGAACGTGACGATGCCCCCGCGCACCTCGGTGGTCGGGTTCGAGCCGCGCGCGGTGATCTCGAAGAACCGGTCGAACCCGTTGCGCGGCGCAGGGGGTGGGGCGTCGGTCGACGTGGTCGACGGTGTGCTGGTCATGCGGACCTCCCACAGAAGAAGGTAGCGCCCGCGCCGAACCGGGAGCCATCGCGCGTTCCACCCGGGCGAGCCGCCCGCTCGCGGGTAGGGTCGATGGCGCATGCATCGCCTGACTGTCGCACTCCTGTCGCTCATCGACGCCGCCATCGCGGTGGCCGTCGGTGTCGCGGCCATCCTCGCCCCCTGACGCTGCTGTGGGTGGTCGGCTTCGGCGGCACCGCCGACTGGGCGGCGCTGTGGCCGGCGACCGGCGTCATCTGGCAGTTCGGCCATCTCGCGCCGGTGGCGGTGACCCTCACCGGCGACTACCTCGCCGTGTCGGGGGTCGATCCCCAGGCAGCCTCGTTCACCCTCTCGCTCGCCCCGCTCGCCTTCGCCGCCTTCACGGCGGTGTTCGCCGCCCGCTCGGGCGTGCGCGCCTCGCGCGCGGAGGCGTGGGTCACCGGCGTCGTCACCGGCACGATCGTCGTGGCCGCGCTGTCGACCGGGATCGCCCTGACGACGGCCGCAGACGCCGCAGCTGTTGCGCTGTGGCAGGCGGTGCTGTTCCCCACGATCGTCTACGCCGTGCCGGCGGTCGCCGCGGCGGTCGCCACCGAGTGGGCCGAAGCGGGCGCGGGGGCCGTCGCTCGTCTGCGCGACCGGGTCGAGCGCCATCCGCTCGGGTGGGGGCACGTGCCGGCGCTCATCGCGCGGGGCTCCGCGGCGGCCGTGGCGGGCCTCGTCGCCGCCGGCGCGCTCGCGCTGACGGTGGCCGTCGCCGCCGGCGCGGGGGAGATCATCGCGCTGTTCCAGGCCGGTCACGTCGACGCGCTCGGCGCGACGGTGATCACCCTCGCCCAGTTCGCCTACCTTCCGACGCTCGTGATCTGGGGTGTGGCCTACATCGCCGGGCCCGGCTTCGCGCTCGGCGAGGGTGCCGCGGTGTCGGGCGCCGGCACCCAGGTGGGCGTGGTGCCCGGCATCCCGATCCTCGGAGCCGTGCCCGAGACGAGCAGCCCGTGGCTGCTGCTGCTCGCGCTGGCCCCGGTGGCGGCGGGCGTGCTGGCCGGCTGGATCACCCGCTCGCGGGTGCTCGCCCATGAAGTGGATGCCGCGGGCCGTCGCCCCGAGCACGAGCCGATGGGCGCACGCCTCGCGATCGTCGGGGGCATCGCGGTGCTCTCCGCGGCCGCGGCCGCGCTGCTGGCCGTCGTCGCCTCGGGGTCGGCCGGCCCCGGGAGCCTCGCGACGGTGGGTCCCGAGCCGGGACCGGTGGGCCTCGCGGTCGGCCTCGAGGTGGGGCTGGGGGCGGCGATCCTGCTGCTGTCGCCGCGCGGCCGGGCGACGGGGGATCCGGAGCCGGGGCCCGAGACGGGAGCGGCCTCCTGGATCGACGCCGCGCGTGCGGACGCGGCCCGCGCCGACGATGCGTCCCCCCGGGATGCCGCGCCCGTGCCCGTGCCGGCCGCGGACCCCGTTCCCGCGCCCGTGCCCGTGCCGGCCGGTCCGTCCGGCGATGACGACACCGTGCCTCTCGACGACGATCTCGACCTCCTGCGCGGCCCCGGAACCTCCGCCGGAGAACCGGACAACAGCGCCGGAGGCCGCGGGTAGACTTGCCGGGTGCTCACGGTCGCCGTCCTCATCTCCGGCGCGGGCTCCAACATGCGCGCGCTCCTCGAGGCTGCGGCTGACCCCGCCTTCCCCGCCCGCATCGTCGTCGTCGGCGCCGATCGTGAAGCCGACGGCGTCGCGCACGCCGAGGATTTCGGCATCCCGACCTTCCTCGTGCCGTTCGGCCAGTTCGACTCGCGCGAGGCGTGGGGTGCGGAGGTCTCGGCGCAGCTGGCGATCTGGAAGCCCGACCTCGTCGTGCTGAGCGGACTCATGCGCCTGCTGCCGAGCGCGCTCGTCGAGGAGTGGGCGCCGCGCATCATCAACACGCACCCGGCGTACCTGCCGGAGTTCCCCGGCGCCCACGGCGTGCGCGACGCGCTGATCGCCGGAGTCGCCCAGACCGGGGCGAGCGTCATCGTGGTCGACAACGGCGTGGACACCGGCCCGATCCTCGCGCAGGAGCGCGTGCCGGTGCTGCCCGGCGACGACCAGCACACCCTCCACGAGCGCATCAAGCCCGTCGAGCGCAGACTGCTCATCGACGTGGTGCGCCGCATCGCCGACGGCGAACTCGACCTGGCCGCCGCGGCGGCCGCCCCCGCTTCCTGACGCCGCCCGAACGGCATCCCGAACCTCTGAGGAGAACCGCATGGCCGGACCCCGCATCGACCCCGCCCTCTACCGTGACCGCGACGTGGTACCCGTGCGCCGCGCTCTCGTGTCGGTGAGCGACAAGACCGGCCTGCTGGCGCTGGCGGGCGCGCTCGCGGAGGCAGGCGTCGAGATCGTCTCGACCGGCTCGACGGCGGCCACCATCCGCGACGCCGGGCACACGGTGACCGACGTGGCCTCGGTGACCGGATTCCCCGAGTCGCTGGGCGGTCGCGTGAAGACCCTCCACCCCGGTGTGCACGCCGGCCTGCTCGCCGACCTGCGCCTGGAGGACCACGAGTCGCAGCTGGCGGAGCTGGGCATCCAGCCCTTCGAGCTCGTCGTGGTCAACCTCTACCCGTTCGTGGAGACCGTCCGCTCGGGGGCGACCGGCGACGCCGTGGTCGAGCAGATCGACATCGGCGGTCCGGCGATGGTGCGCGCCTCGGCGAAGAACTTCGCGAACGTGGCGATCGTCGTCTCGCCCGAGTCGTACCCTGCCATCATCGAGTCGGTCCGCCAGGGCGGCACCTCCCTCGCCCAGCGCCGCGACCTCGCCGCACGCGCGTTCGCGCACACCGCCGAGTACGACCGGGCGGTCGCCACGTGGTTCGCCGAGGAGACCCTCGTCGACGAGGGCGACCTGCCCCAGCACCTCACGATCAAGGCCGAGCGCCTCGAGACCCTGCGCTACGGCGAGAACTCGCACCAGCGCGCCGCGATCTACTCGCGCATCGGCGGCCACGGCATCGCCCAGGCCACGCAGCTGCAGGGCAAGGAGATGTCGTACAACAACTACGTCGACGCCGACGCCGCCCTGCGCGCCGCATTCGACATGGTCAAGCCGGCCGTCGCGATCATCAAGCACGCGAACCCGTGCGGCATCGCGGTCACCGCTCCGCAGGCGCTCGACCCGATCGCCAGCGCCCACCTGCGCGCGCACGAGTGCGACCCGGTGTCGGCGTTCGGCGGGGTGATCGCCGCCAACCGCACGGTCACCCTCAAGATGGCCGAGAACCTGCGCGACATCTTCACCGAGGTCATCGTCGCGCCCGACTTCGAGCCCGAGGCGCTCGAGGTCTTCAAGCTCAAGAAGAACCTGCGCGTGCTGCGCCTGCCCGAGGACTGGAAGCAGGAGCGCATGGACGTGCGCCTCGTCTCGGGCGGTCTGCTCCTGCAGGATGCCGACCGCTTCCCCGACGACATCGAGTCCGTCGCGAAGAACTGGGAGCTGGTCTCGGGCGAGCGTCCGACCGACGAGGAGATGACGAACCTCATCTTCGCGTGGAAGTCGTGCCGCGCCGTGAAGTCGAACGCCATCGTGCTCGCCAAGGGCTCGGCGACGGTCGGCATCGGCATGGGCCAGGTCAACCGGGTCGACTCGTGCCGCCTGGCGGTCGAGCGCGCAGGCGACCGCGCGGCCGGCTCGGTCGCGGCATCCGACGCCTTCTTCCCCTTCGCCGACGGTCCCCAGGTGCTCATCGACGCCGGCATCAAGACGATCGTGCAGCCGGGCGGGTCGGTGCGCGACCAGGAGGTCGTGGATGCCGCCCGCGAAGCCGGCGTGACGATGTTCTTCACCGGCGAGCGCCACTTCTTCCACTGAGCGCGGGACGGGCGGTGTCCACGGTCAGGCCGCCGGACGACCGTACTCCTCCAGCCAGCGCAACCACACCTCGCTGACGGTGGGGTAGGGCGGCACCGCGTGCCAGAGGCGGTCGATCGGCACCTCGCCGACGATCGCCACGGTCGCGGCGTGCAGGAGCTCGGCGACGTCGGGTCCGGCGAAGGTCGCGCCGATGAGCGTGCCGCGGTCCTCGTCGACGATCGCCCGCGCCCGCCCCTCGTACCGGTCGGCGTGCGTCGTCGCGCCGGCGAGCCATGCCAGGTCGTAGTCGAGCACGCGCACACGCCTGCCCGCCTTCTGCGCGGAGTCCGCAGTGAAGCCGACAGACGCGATCTCCGGTTCGGTGAAGACGACCTGCGGCACCGCGTCGTGGTCGGCCGTGGCGACGTGCGCGCCCCAGGGGCGGTCGTCGACCCGGCTCCCGCGGGCACGCGCGGCGATCGCGTCGCCGGCTGCGCGGGCCTGGTACTTGCCCTGATGCGTGAACAGGGCGCGGTGGTTCACATCGCCCACTGCGTACAGCCAGTCCGTGCCGGCGACCCGCAGCGTGTCGTCGACCTCGAGCCACTCCCCGGGGGGCTGCGAGATCGCCTCCAGAGCGAGGTCCATCGTGCGGGGCACGCGCCCGGTCGCCACGAGAACCTGCTCCGCCACGACGCGGCCGCCGTCGCTCAGGGCGAGCACCGCGTTCTTCTCGGTGCGGTGCGCCTCGGACACCTCCACCCCGGCGCGCACCGTCACCCCGAGGGCGCGCAGCGAGGCATCCACCATCTCGCCGGCGAACGGCTCGAGGCCGCGGAGGAGTCCCGACCGCGCGATCACCGTGACCTTCGTGCCGAACCCGGCGTAGGCGGTGGCGAGCTCCGTGCCCACCACGCCCCCGCCCAGCACGGCGAGGCTGGCGGGGGCGGACTTCGCGCTGGTCGCGTCGCGGCTCGTCCACGGCTCGATCCCGGCGAGCCCTGGGATGTCGGGCAGCAGCGCCGCCGACCCGGTGCACACCGCCACCGCGTGGCGGGCGCGCAGCAGCGTCACGCCCGTGTCCGTGGACACCGCGATCGCCTTCGGCCCGGTGAAGCGCGCGTGGCCGCGCACCAGATCGATGCCCGTCTTCTCGAGCCAGCGCACCTGGGAGCCGTCGTCCCATCCGTGCACGATCGCGTCGCGCCGGCCGAACACGCCCGCCACGTCGAGATCCCCGGTCACCGCCGCGGCGGCGCCGTCGACCGCTCGTGCGGCGCGGAGGGCGGATGCCGGTCGCAGCAGCGCCTTCGACGGCATGCACGCCCAGTACGAGCACTCGCCGCCGACGAGCTCCGCCTCGACGATCACCGTCGACAGTCCCGCCTGCGCCGTGCGGTCGGCGACGTTCTCGCCCACCGCACCGGCCCCGATCACGATCACGTCGTACTCCTGCGCACCCATGCGGTGCACGCTAGCGCGGCGTGCGTGCGCGCGGCCAGGGGTTGCGCGCGGGCGGGAGAGGTGCGCGCGCCCGACGGCCCCGCCGGCGGCGCGCCGGCGGGGCCACGGGAGGCGCGGGTCAGACCCGCGTTGCGACCTGCTCGGACGCGTGCGCGGCGACACGCAGCCGCCGCGCCGCGACGAACAGCCACACGGTGAGTCCGAGTTCGGACGCGATGGAGGGGATCGCCACGATCAGCAGCATCACGTCGGCGATGCCGGCGTAATCGGAGGCGATCAGGTGCGCGACCGTGTCGACCGCGTAGGCGGCTCCGGCCACGATCAGCCCGATTCCGAGGGGGCGCGCCGCGATGCGCGAGCGCAGCAGGATCGTGCCGACGACCATGAGGTGCCCGCCGAAGGCGAGGAGGCCGATGATCCAGGTGATGTCGAAGGCCTCGAGCAGCACCACCACGAGGGGTGCAGCCGCGGCGGCGTCGACCGCGGTGCCTCCGGTCGCGAGCTGTCCGGCCAGGTGCAGGAACGCGACCCCGGCACCCAGCAGCACCGTGTAGGTGAGGCGCAGCCAGGCGGCCAGGAGCGATCGCATCCGGCCGGTGCCGCTCAGTACGACGTGGAGCGCCCACGCGACGATCACGTCGACGACGAAGATCAGGGCGAACGCGAGCACGGCCAGTCGGTACAGGCCGGGATCCCCGGCGATCGCGGTGACCATGGCGTCGGCGTCGCCGGCACCGAGCACCGGCTGCACGACGGCGAAGTTGCCGAACATCGCGCACACAAAGATCGCTGCGTACCCGCCTCCCGCCCACAGGGCCGCGCGCGCGGGCCGGGTGTCGTCGGGAGTGGATGCCGCGGCGGCGGCGAGCGCAGTCAGACGCGTGTTCACGATTCCTCCTCGATGACGACGGCGGCCTTTCCGCAGATGCGGCCCGCCACGAGGTCGTCGATCGCCTCGGCCGCGCGGTCGAGGGGGTAGGTCCGGGTCAGGGTGGGGCGCACCCGGCCCGCCGCGACCAGAGCGGCCACGCGCGCCATCGGCGCGTGGTGCTCGGGGGCGATGAAGAAGCGGAGACGCTGGCGGGTGACCAGCGACAGCACCGCCGCGCCGATCTGGCGCAGCATCCCGCCCGTGAGCGGGTCTCCGCCCTCGCCACCGACGATCGCGAGCGTGCCGGTCGGCGCCAGGATGCGGCGCAGGCGCCGCAGCGGCGTGCGCCCGCCCGTGTCGATGATCGCGTCGAACACCTCGCCCGACGCCGTGACGTCCTCGGCCTGGTAGTCGATGACCCGCTCGGCGCCGAGGCTCCGCACGAACGCCGCCTTCGCGCCGCTGGCGACGGCCGTGACGTGGGCGCCGCGTGCGGCGGCGAACTGCACCGCGTACGATCCGACGCCGCCGGAGCCGCCGAGCACGAGCACGCGCTGGCCCGCCTGCACATCGGCGACTTCTTCGACGGCGGTCAGGGCGGTGACGCCCGACACGGCGAGCACGGCCGCCTCAGCGGCATCCAGTGAATCCGGGGCCAGGGCGAGCCGGTCGGCGTCGGCGAGCGCGAACTCCGCGAACGAGCCGTCGGCGATGCCGAAGACCTCGTCGCCGGGGGAGAGGCGCGCGACGCCCTCGCCGGTGGCGACGACGGTGCCGGCGACATCGGCCCCGCGCACGGGCTGGGCCGGGCGGCGCAGCCCGAAGCCGAGCAGACGCACGAGGTAGGGCCTGCCGGTCATGAGGTGCCAGACCCCGCGGTCGACCCCCGCGGCGCGCACGCGCAGCAGAACCTGGCCTGCGGCGGGCGCGGGAGTCGGCCGGGATTCGACGGCGAGCGCGTCGGTGGAGCCGTAGCGGTGCTGGGCGAGAGCCCGCATGGTGCCTTTCGTGGTGGTCGTGGTGGCCATGTCATCCTCCCGTGGATGTTTCTCGTACTAAGTACGAACTGTTGGCATCACGGTACTCGTACTTAGTACGATGGGTCAAGACCCGATGGTCGAGACCCGATGGACGATCCGAAAGGAGACCCCGTGCCGACACCTCCCTCGCCGCGCACCCGGCCCACCCGCGAGCGCATCATGGCGGCCGCCGTCGACCTCGCCGATCGCGACGGCATCGACGCCCTCACCATCCGCGCCCTCGCCAAGGAGATGGGGGTCGGCCCGATGACGCTGTACCACTACGTCGAGGGAAAGGAGCAGGTGCTCGACGGCATGGTCGATGTCGTGTTCGAGAAGATCGCCCTTCCCGATCCGGCGCGGCCCTGGCGCGACGCGGTGCGCGCCCGCTGCGCGTCGGCGCGAGAGGTGCTGGTGCGGCATCCCTGGTCGGTGCCCCTGCTCGAATCGCGGCGGTCGCCCGGGCCCGCGACCCTGCGCCACCACGAGGCGATGCTCGCGTGCTTCCTCGAGGCCGGGCTGTCGATGCCGTTGACCGCGCACGCCTATGCGGTGCTCGACGCCTACGTGTACGGGTTCGCGATCCAGGAGGCGAGCCTTCTCGTGCAGGGCGGAGAGGGGTCGGCCGAGACGGCGGCCGAGGTGTCAGAGGGCTTCTCACCCGAGAGCCACCCCCATCTCGTGCGCTTCACCACCGAGCACGCGATGAGGCCCGACTACCGCTTCGGCGATTCCTTCGCGTACGGTCTCGACCTCGTGCTCGACGGCCTCGAGGCGGCGGCTGGCGACGAGGCCGCCGGCGTGGGCGTCGCCTGACGACGCGAGGGGAGGATGCCGCGCACGGCGGTGTCCGATTTCCGCCAGCCGGTGCCTCCCCGGCGTGACAGGCTAGGGGGCATGAGCCTGACGACGACACCGCCCGCCGCGTCCGTGGCGTCGCTGTCGTTCGACGAGCGCTACCGCGCGATCGACTCGCGCGACACCCGGTTCGACGGGCAGTTCGTGACCGCCGTGCGCTCGACGGGCATCTACTGCCGGCCCAGCTGCCCGGCGCGCACCCCCAAGCCCGCGAACGTCACCTTCTATCCGACCAGCGCCGCCGCGCACGAGGCGGGGTACCGCGCGTGCAAGCGGTGCCTGCCCGAGGCCGCGCCCGGCTCGCCGCAATGGAACCTCCGCGGCGACACCGCGGGTCGCGCGATGCGCCTCATCGCCGACGGCGTGATCGAGCGGGAGGGAGTGCCGGGCCTGGCCCGGCGTCTCGGCTACTCGCCGCGCCACCTCACCCGCCTCCTCACCGCCGAGCTCGGCGCGGGACCGCTGGCGCTCAGCCGCGCGCACCGCGCCCAGACCGCGCGCATGCTGCTGGTCGGCACCGACCTGCCCGCCGCCGACGTCGCCTTCTCGGCGGGGTTCGCGAGCGTGCGGCAGTTCAACGACACGATCCGCGAGGTGTTCGGCATGACGCCGCTCGAGCTGCGCGCGCGTCGGCCGCTCTCGGGCGGGCACGCCGCCGGCCCCGGCGCGATCGATCTGGTGCTGCCGCACCGGGGGCCGCTGTACGCCGACGGCCTGTTCGACTGGATGGGCGCCCGCGCCGTCACCGGCGTCGAGGTCGCGACCGGCACCACCTTCGCGCGCGTGCTGCGCCTGCCCGGCGGCCCCGCCTGGTTCGAGGTGCGCCTCGACGCGCAGGGCCGCGTGCGCCTGCGGGCCGCGCTGACCCAGCTGGCCGACCTCTCGACGCTCGTCACCCGCGTGCGGCGCCTCTTCGACCTCGACGCCGACCCGATCGCCGTCGACGATGCGCTGGCCGCCCACCCCGAACTCGCCCGCGCCGTCGCGGGCACGCCGGGGATGCGCGTGCCCGGGGCCGCCGACCCGCACGAGATGCTCATCCGCGCAATGGTCGGCCAGCAGATCACCGTCGCCGCGGCACGCACCGCGCTGACCGCCCTCACCGCGGCCCTCGGCGAACCGGTGACGGGGTTCCCCGACGCCGAGCGCCTCTTCCCGACGATGACGGCGATCGCCGAGCGCGGGCGCGAGGTGCTGCGCGGCCCCGCGGCGCGCATCGCCGCGATCGTCGGCGCGGCCGAAGCCCTCGCCGACGGGTCGCTCGTGCTCACCACCGGCGATGACGGCGCCGAGCAGCGCGCGGCGCTGCTGGCGCGGCCGGGCATCGGCCCGTGGACGGCCGACTACGTGCGCATGCGCGTGATCGGCGACCCCGACGTGACCCTGCCCGGCGATGTCGCGGTGCGCTCCGGCGCGGCCGTGCTCGGCATCCCGTCCGACCCGAAAGGACTGGCGACGTGGGCCGAGCGGACGGCCCCGTGGCGCAGCTACCTCACCGCCCACCTGTGGCACGCCTCGCCGCCCTCCCGGCCGGCGTCGGCGACCCGCCTGCAGAACTCCGGAAGTCCTGCGGCCGCCGCGGCGAAGACCCGCGGAGTTCCGGGGCCCGCCGCGGGCGCCGCCGCCGGATCACCGGAGTTTTGCACACCCCCCGAAGGAGACCGATCATGATCGCGACCATCCAGACCCTCGACACCCCCGACGGACCCTTCACCGTGCTCGAAGACGACGCCCGCCGTGTGCTCGCCTCAGGCTGGACCGCCGATCCCGACGCCATCCTCGCGCGCCTCCGACCCGCCGACCGTCCCGCCGACGTGCGGCCGGGGAGTGTGGATGCCGCGCCCGCCGTCGCCGCCTACTACGAGGGCGATCTCACCGCGATCGACGAGGTTCCGGTTCTGCAGCGCGGCACCGAGATGCAGCGGGCCGGCTGGGCGGCGCTGCGGCGCATCGAGCCCGGACATCCGCTGACCTATGCGGAGTTCGCGGTGCAGCTCGGCTCTCCGTCGGCCGTGCGGGCCGCGGCATCCATCTGCGCCCGCAACGCCCCGGCCCTGTTCGTGCCGTGCCACCGGGTGCTGCGCACCGGCGGTGGCCTGGGCGGCTTCGCGTGGGGACTCGCCGTGAAGGAGCGGCTGCTCGCGCGCGAGGCGGGCGTGCCGGCGCTCGTCTGACCCGCGCCGCGCCACGCGCGGGCGCCGCGCCGCGTCCCGGCGCCGCGCGCGGGCGTCCCACACCGCTCGGAAAGCCTTTGCTGTTGCATTCAGCCAAATCCCAGGCATATGCTGGAGGGCTGCCGCGCTCGCGCAGTCCCCACGCCGCCCACAGGAGGAAGCCATGTACCAGGTCGCTCACATCGCGAAGACCCCGGTCGTCCTCCCTGCCGTCGGGCGGCCGCGTCTTCGCTTCCAGGGGTAAGTCCGCTCCGTTTCTGCTCTCGGCCACGGCCGACCCGGCATATCGCCGCCACTCGGAGCGTTCCTCCCATCGGAGCCTCCGCCGCGCCGCCGCGCGCGTTCTCTCCGGCCCACCAGGCCCGCACCACCCCTCCCCACGAGGACCCATCAAGGATCATGACCACCACCGCTGAATCGCCACGGTCCGAACTGTCCACCTTCCGAGCGCTCGCCCGGCTGCTGCCGTTCGCCCGCCCGGTCCTGCCCCGCCTCGCCCTCGGCGCCGCCAGCGCCCTGGCGGCGAGCCTGCTCGCCCTGTCCATCCCGCTCGTGCTCGAAGTCATCGTTCGCGGGCCGATCGCCTCGGGCGATCTCGTGCTCATGGGCTGGGGCGCGGCCGCCATCCTCGCCCTCGGCCTCGCCGAGGCGCTCATGGTGTGGCTGCGCCGCTGGTTCGTGCTCGGCCCCGCCACCGGTGTCGAGTACGAGATCCGTCAGACCTTCTACTCGCGCCTGCAGCGCCTCCCGGTCGCGTTCCACGACCGGTGGCAGTCGGGGCAGCTCCTCAGCCGCATGATGCAGGACATCTCGATGCTGCGCCGCTGGATGGCCTTCGGCATCGTGCTCCTGGTCGTCAACGTGCTCACGATCCTCGTGGGCATGGGGCTGCTGTTCCGGTGGCACTGGGCGCTGGGCGGGATCTTCCTCCTGGTCAACGCTCCGCTGTGGTACGCCGGCTACCGGTTCGAGAAGACCTACGGCACCCTGGCCCGCCAGTCGCAGGACCAGGCCGGCGACCTCGCGACGTCGGTCGAGGAGAGCGTGCACGGCATCCGCGTGCTCAAGGCCTTCGGACGCGGCAAGCACGCGCTCCTGAAGTTCACCCGCCAGGCCGAGACCCTCCGCGAGACCGAGCTGAGCAAGGCCCGGGCCATCGGCTGGATCTGGTTCTGGCTGGTGCTGCTGCCCGACATCGCGTTCGCGCTGTGCCTCGGTGCGGGCATCGCCCTGACTGCGGTCGGCCAGCTGCAGGCATCCGAGCTCATCGCCTTCTTCGCGATGGCGACCGTGCTGCGATGGCCGATGGAGTCGATCGGCTTCCTGTTCTCGTTCCTGCTCGACGCGCGCACCGCGACCGACCGCATCTTCGAGGTGTTCGACGAGGTCAACACGATCGAGGATCCGGCGGAGCCCCGCGAGCTCGGCCGCGCGCGCGGCGAGCTCGCTTTCGAGGGCGTGCACTTCCGCTACCAGGATGCCGCGCCCACCGAACGCGACCTGCTCGACGGCATCGACCTCGTGCTGCGCCCCGGCGAGACCATGGCGCTGGTCGGGCTGACCGGTTCGGGCAAGACGACCCTCACGACGCTCCCGGGCCGGCTGTACGACGTGACCGGCGGTCGCGTCACGCTCGACGGCATCGACGTGCGCGACCTGACCCTGCACGAGCTGCGCACCCATGTGGGCATGGCCTTCGAAGATGCGACGCTGTTCTCGCAGAGCGTGCGCGACAACGTGCTGCTCGGCCGCGAAGACCTCGTGCCCGGGTCGCCGGAGGCCGAGCGGGTGCTGCGCGAGGCGCTCGGGGTCGCCCAGGCGGGGTTCGTCGACGACCTGCCCCAGGGCGTCGACACGATCATCGGCGAGGAGGGCCTCTCGCTCTCCGGCGGCCAGCGCCAGCGCCTGGCCCTCGCCCGCGCCGTCGCCGCCCGGCCCGCCGTACTCGTGCTCGACGATCCGCTGTCGGCCCTCGACGTCGACACCGAGGCGCTCGTCGAAGACGCGCTGCGCGAGGTGCTGCACGAGACCACGGCCCTCGTGGTCGCCCACCGCCCCTCGACGGTGACCCTCGCCGACCGCGTCGCCCTGCTCGAAGCCGGTCACATCACCGCCGTCGGCACCCACTCCGAGCTGCTGCGCGAGAGCGCGCACTACCGCCACGTGATCTCGAGCCTCGAGGTCGAGCAAGCCCGCCTGCGGGAGAGGGAGGTGAACCTGTGAGCACCACGGTCACCGGAACCAGCGGCGAAGACCGCTCCGACTACACCCGCGACGAGAGCCGCGCGATCCGGCGGCGCTCGCTGCGCCTGCTCGGCTCGCTCGTGACGCCGGTGCGCGGTCAGCTGTGGCTGGCCGGCATCGTGCTCGTCGTCTCGACGGCGTTCCGCGTCGCCGGACCCGCCCTGATCGCGTTCGGCATCGACAACGCGCTGCCCGCCGTCGTGGACGAGATGGATTGGATGCCGACCATCGGCGTCGTCGCCGTCTACCTCGTCACCGCGATCGGCGGTGCCGGGCTCATCGGCTGGTACGTCGTGGTCGCCGCGCGCCTCACGCAGGCGATCATGCTCGACCTGCGCAAGCGCATCTTCCTGCACACGCAGCGGCTCAGCCTGGAGTTCCACGAGTCGTACACGTCGGGTCGCATCATCTCGCGCCAGACCAGCGACCTGGACTCGATCCGCGAGCTGCTCGACGGCGGCCTGAACGAGCTCGTCTCCGGCCTGCTGTACGGCGGGTTCACCCTCATCGCCCTCCTCCTGCTCGACTGGGAGTCGGGCGTGATCCTCGCGGTGATGGGCATCCCGCTCATGCTGCTGATGCGCTGGTTCTACACGCGCTCGCAGGTCGTGTACCGCGAGTCCCGCGTGGTCAGCGCCCAGGTGATCGTCAAGTTCGTCGAGACGATGACGGGCGTTCGCGCGGTCAAGGCGTTCCGCAAGGAGAAGCGCAACGACGAGGAGTTCGGCGGGCTCGCCAGCAACTACCGAGACGTGAACATGCGCTCGATCCAGCTGTTCGGCACGTTCGAGCCCGGGCTGATGGCCGTGGCATCCACCTCGGTCGCCCTGGTGCTGCTGTGGGGCGGCATCCGGGTGGTCGACGGCGCGATCGAAGTCGGCGTGCTGCTGGCCGCGGTGCTGTACGTGCGCAACTTCTTCTCGCCGCTGCAGGAGGTCGCGTTCTTCCTGAACTCGTACCAGTCCGCCACCGCGGCGCTCGAGAAGGTGTCGGGCGTGCTGGAGGAGGAGCCCACGGTTCCCGACCCGGTGCGTCCGGTCGACCTGTGGAGCGCACGCGGCGCGATCCGCTTCGACGACGTGATGTTCGGGTACTCCGACGACCGGGTGATCCTGCCCGATTTCTCGCTCGACATCCCCGCCGGGCAGACGATCGCCCTCGTCGGCACCACCGGTGCCGGAAAGTCGACGCTCGCCAAGCTCGTGTCGCGGTTCTACGACCCGACCTACGGCAGCGTGACTCTCGACGGCGTCGACCTGCGCTCGCTGCACCCCAAGGACCTCCGCCGCGCGATCGTCATGGTCACGCAGGAGGCGTACCTGTTCAGCGGCACGGTCGCCGACAACATCGCGCTCGGAAAGCCCGACGCGACGCTCGAGGAGATCCAGGCGGCGGCGCGCGCCGTCGGAGCGCACGAGTTCATCGAGGCGCTGCCCGATGGCTACGGGACCGACGTCAACAAGCGCGGCGGACGCGTGTCGGCCGGTCAGCGCCAGCTCATCTCGTTCGCGCGCGCGTTCCTGGCCGACCCCTCGGTGCTGATCCTCGACGAGGCGACCGCGTCGCTGGACATCCCGTCGGAGCGGCAGATCCAGGACGCGCTGCAGACCCTGCTCGCCGACCGCACCGCGATCATCATCGCCCACCGCCTGTCGACGGTCGCGATCGCCGACCGGGTGCTGGTCATGGAGCACGGCCGCATCATCGAGGACGACGCCCCCGAGAACCTCATCGGCGGCGACGGGCGCTTCGCCAAGCTCCACGCCGCCTGGCGGGAATCGCTCGTCTGACGCCGCGAGTGGATGCCGCGCCCCGCGCTCGCGCCGGGCGCGGCATCCACTCCGGCGTGCGGCGTTCGCGTCGTCTTCCGCAGCGCGATCCGGAAACCGGAGGCCCGCGCAGTTTCCGGACCGAAGCGGCGATCGCGTCCGGAGAACGTACGTGGATCCGGTTTCCGGAGCACGCGCGCGCGGCGCGCGCGGCGCGCGCGCGGCGCGGGGCGCGAGCCGAGCGACAGCGCGCGGCGCGTCATGCGAGGTGCAGCCCGGCGGCGATCGCGCGGGCGATGGTGCGTTCGACGCCCTCCCAATCGTGCACGATCTGCACGTACGTGAAGCGCAGCACGGTGTAGCCGAGCAGCGCCAGCTCCGCGTCGAACGCCACGTCTCGGCTCCGCTGCGCCGATGACGCGTGGTGGGCGTACCCGTCGATCTGGATCACGAGCCGTTCGCCCATGAGGATGTCCACGGGGCGCCCGAGCAGCACGACCTGCTGCTGGATGGGGATCCCCCACGGGGTCAGCCGCACGACGGCGATCGTCTCGAGCCCCGAGTCCGACTGCTCGGACGCGCGGTCCGCACAGTCCCGTGCAGCCTGCGTTCGCCACCGCACCCGCTGGAGCGCTGCGGGCGATCGCGATTCCAGCTTGACGGCGGAGTTCCACACCACCTGCGCGCTCTCCGCATCGAGGCACACCGCGATGTGGGCGAGAGTGTCCTCCACCGACTCGAGGAGGCTGTCCGGTCGGGCGGGTGCGATCCGCTGCGACCAATGCACGGCGACGTCGGGATCGACGGGCGATGACGCGTGCGGATCGACCCGGAGGTGGATGCCGGTGGGCGCGCCTTCCGGCATCCACCAGCCTCGTCGCCGTGCCGCCGATACACAGGTGAGCGTGCCGCCGTTGATCGCGGCGGTGACCAGGTCGGGTGGAGCGTCGTCGGTCGCCAGCCAATCGCGCCGGAGCTTGCGCACCGCACCGGTGCGCACCGCCGCCCGGCGTACGGAGATCGGGAAGCCGGCACGCTCGGCCGCAGCCCGGTGGACGATCCCGCCGGAGGCGGCGGCCCAGGCCGCGAGTGCGGGCACCCCCTCGGCGATCGAGGCGAAGCGGCGGGGGCTGAGGGTGCGAGGACTCATACGGCGATCGTGGCCGACGACGGGTTCCGTCCAGGCGCTCTCCACAGAAGAATCACGCGGTGGCGCGTTTGCGGCCGCTGGGGAGGAGCGGGGCCGCGCGCCGAACGGTCCGGAAACCGGAGGTCAGTGCGCTTTCCGGGCCCGCGTGCGGATCGAGTCCGGCAAACCTGCCGTCATCCGGTTTCCGGATCTCGCGCAGGGGTGCAGCGCCGCGCACTCGCGCAGGGGTGCAGCGCCGCGCACTCGCGCAGGGGCGCAGCGCCGCGCACTCGCGCAGGGAGTGCAGCGCCGCGCATTCGCGCAGGGCGCGGGGGCCGACGAGCGCGCGCACCGGGCGCCGCGGAGCACGCCAAGGGCGACGGGGTCTCGGCGGGGGAGGGGTGGCCGGGACCCCGCCGCCGGATCTGGGCGGGTGTCGATACCCGTTCGCCGCGCTCGCTCTGAGAGGCGACTGTGCTTACAGGCGGATCTCCGCGATGACCTCACCGTACTCGGTCTCGGCGACCGGCGTGAAGCCCACACGGGTGAAGAACGCCTCGGGGCCGTCCTCGCCCGCCTCGTAGATGACGTTGACGTGGTCGACGCCGCGCTCGCGCGCCTCGGCCAGCAGGTGCTCGACGGCGAAGCGGCCCACGCCGCGGCCCTGGTCGTCGGCGTCGACGTTGATGCGCCACAGCACGGAGCGGAAGTGCTCGTCGGGCGCCTCATCGTCGAAGTTCGCGCTGACGAACCCGACGACCTCGTCGCCGTCGACGACGACCCGCTGCCACGACGTCTGCGGATTCACGACCGTCGCGGCGATGCCGTAGCTGACGGGAGCGAGGTATTCGGCTTGACCGGGCTTGAGCGACATGTTGTTGACCGCCACGATGGTGGCGGCGGACAGTTCGACCAGTCGCAGTTCAGCCATAGGCGACAGGCTAGCCGCAATCCACGGCCCGGGTCACGTGAACGATATGCGACCGTGTCGCAAGATCCTCGGGATTTATCTTGACGTCAAGATACTTTCGGTTCCGTGCGATAGGCTGTGCGGGCCCCGACAACGAAAGACGACACAGGTGACCGACTCGACCATCATCTACACCTACACCGATGAGGCCCCGGCCCTCGCGACCGCCTCCTTCCTCCCGATCGTCCAGGCCGTCACGAGCCAGGCCGGGGTGGATGTCGAGACCCGCGACATCTCGCTGGCCGGCCGCGTGCTCGCCGCCTTCCCGCAGCAGCTCGCGCCCGAGCAGCAGGTCGGCGACGCGCTCGCCGAGCTCGGCGGTCTCGCCACGCTCGCCGAGGCCAACATCATCAAGCTCCCCAACATCTCGGCATCCATCCCGCAGCTGAAGGCTGCGATCGCCGAGCTGCAGGCGGCCGGCTACGACGTGCCCGACTACCCCGACGAGCCGCAGAGCGTCGAGGAAAAGGACGTGCGCGCCCGCTACGACCGCATCAAGGGCTCCGCCGTGAACCCGGTGCTGCGCGAGGGCAACAGCGACCGCCGCGCGCCGCTGTCGGTGAAGAACTACGCCCGCAAGCACCCGCACCGCAACAAGGCGTTCGCCGAGGGGTCGAAGACCCGCGTCGCGACCATGGGTCACGACGACTTCAAGAGCAACGAGAAGTCGTGGATCGCCGCCCACGACGACGTGCTCACGATCCGCCACGTCACCGAGGACGGCACCGTCACGGTGCTCAAGGACAACCTCAAGGTGCTGCCGCGCGAGATCATCGACGCGACGTTCCTGTCTGCCGCGGCCCTCGACGCGTTCCTCGCCGAGACCCTCGAGGCCGCCCGCGCCGAGGACGTCCTGTACTCGGTGCACCTGAAGGCCACGATGATGAAGGTCAGCGACCCGATCATCTTCGGCCACGTCGTGAAGGCCTACTTCGCCGATGTGTTCGAGCGTCATGGCGCGGCGCTCGCCGCGGCCGGCCTCACCCCCAACAACGGCCTCGGCTCGATCCTCGCCGGCCTCGGCTCCGTCGAGGGGGGCGACCAGATCGCCGCGGAGATCACCGCGGGCCTGGCCGCCGGACCCCGCCTGTCGTACGTGAACTCCGACAAGGGCATCACGAACCTCCACGTCCCCTCCGACGTGATCGTGGATGCCTCGATGCCGGCCCTCGTGCGCAACGGCGGCAAGCTGTGGGGCGTCGACGGCGGCGAGGACGACACGCTCGCCGTCATCCCGGACTCGTCCTACGCGGGCGTCTACCAGGCCGTGATCGACGACGTGATCGCCAACGGCCCGCTCGATCCGGCCACCATCGGCACGGTTCCGAACGTGGGGCTCATGGCGCAGGCGGCCGAGGAGTACGGCAGCCACGACAAGACCTACGAGATCGAGACGCCCGGCGTCGTGCAGATCGTCGACGGCGAGGGCGCGGTGCTCATCGAGCACAGCGTGCAGCCCGGCGACATCTGGCGCGCCACCCAGACCAAGCACATCGCGGTCATGGACTGGGTCAAGCTCGCGGTCGGCCGCGCCAAGGCCACCGGTTCGCCCGCCGTGTTCTGGCTCGACGTCAACCGCGCGCACGACGCGCAGCTGATCGCCAAGGTGCACCAGGGTCTCGCGCTGCTGGACACCACCGGCATCCAGATCAGCATCCTGGCTCCCGCTGAGGCGACCCGGTACACGCTGGCGCGCATGCGCCACGGCCTGGACACCATCTCGGTCACCGGCAACGTGCTGCGCGACTACCTCACCGACCTCTTCCCGATCCTCGAGGTCGGCACGTCGGCCAAGATGCTCTCGATCGTCCCGCTGCTGGCCGGCGGCGGCCTGTTCGAGACGGGCGCAGGCGGATCGGCGCCGAAGCACGTGCAGCAGCTCGTCGAGGAGAACTACCTGCGCTGGGACTCGCTGGGCGAGTTCTTCGCGCTCGCAGCCTCGCTCGAGCACCTGGCCACCTTCACCGGCAACGTCCGCGCACAGGTGCTGGCCGACACGCTGGATGCCGCCACCGGCACGTTCCTCGAGAACGACAAGTCGCCGGGCCGGGCGCTCGGCACGATCGACAACCGCGGCAGCCACTTCTACCTCGCCCTGTACTGGGTGCAGGAGCTCGCGAAGCAGACCGCCGACCCGGAGCTGGCCGCGGCCTTCGCCCCGGTCGCCGAGGCGCTGGCGGCCAACGAGCAGAAGATCGTCGACGAGCTGGTCGCCGTGCAGGGCTCGCCCGTCGAGATCGGCGGCTACTACCGTCCCGACGCAGCCCTCGTGACCGGCGTGATGCGTCCGTCGCCGACGTTCAACGAGATCATCGACGCGATCGTCTGATCGCGGCAACCACGAAGGCCCGGTCGCTGCGTGCGGCCGGGCCTTCGCCGTGTCGCCCTCAGACCCGGGATGCCGCGAAGGCGGCCTGGGCGGCCCACTGGTACGGCCCGCCGCCCTCGTGGTCGTTGAAGTCGTACACCTCGATCGCCTTGTCGGCCACCGGCACCCGGTTGTACGCGGCGAACACGGTCGAGGGCGGGCAGGTGAGATCCTGCAGCGCGACCGAGAACAGCGAGGGAGCCGAGACGCGCGCGGCGAAGTTCGCGCCGTCGAAGTACGACAGGGTGTCGAACACGCGCTCGGTGGCGCCGCGGTGCACCGAGAGGTAGCGTGCGACCTCCTGGTACGGGTCTCGGTCGGTGAGGCCGACGGCGCGCTCGAAGTGGCACAGGAACGGCACATCGGGGAGCACCGCGCGAAGTCCCGGCACGAGGCCGGCTGCGGCGAGGGCGATGCCGCCGCCCTGGCTGCCGCCGGCGACCGCCACACGGGCCGCGTCGATGTCCGGGATGCCGCGCACGGCGTCGACGGCGCGGACGGCGTCGGTGAACACGCGGCGGTAGTAATACGTGGTGGGGGAGTCGATTCCCCTCGTCATGAAGCCCGGCGACGACGGGCCGGTTCCGTGCGGGTCGGCGGTCGCCCCGCCGCCGCCCCAGGCGGAGCCCTGCCCGCGCGTGTCCATGAACAGGTGCGCGTATCCGGCGCTCGCCCAGGCGAGCCGCTCGTGGGGGAGGCCGCGGCCGCCGCCGTAGCCGTTGTACTCGACGATCGCGGGCAGTGGCCCCTCGATGCCGCGCGGCATCCACAGCCAGGCCTTGACCGGCTCGCCGGAGAAGCCGGGGAAGGTGACGTCGAACACGTCGACGGTGCGCAGCGCCGTGTCGACCGGCTCGAGCACCACCTCGCCTCCGGCCTCGCGGGCCATGCCGATGGTGTCGGCCCAGAAGGCGTCGAAGTCCTCGGGCTCGCGGATCTCGGGCGCATAGCTGCGCAGTTCGGGCAGGCTCAGATCGAAGCGGGGCACCCCGTCAGATTAGTGCGCGGCATTGCTCCGGGTCGCGTCACGCGTGGACCCAGACCTCGGTTCCCGGGACGGTCCAGTCGTAGACGAACTTCGCGTCGTTGTCCCACATGTTCACGCAGCCGTGGCTCTGAGGGAAGCCGAGGCTCGAGCGGAGGTTGCTCGCCCCGTGGAAGCCGATGTCCGGTGCGAACCAGGTGACGTACGGCACGTCCTCCACGCAGTACGGCGCGCCGTCGAAGCATCCCATGCTCTGGATGCGCGAGTAGCCGTTCACCGTGAACCGGCCCTGCGGAGTCGGCGAGCCGGAGAGCCCTGAGGAGACGATGATGTTCGCGACCATCTCGTCGTTCTCGTAGAGGTATGCACGCTGCGCGCCGAGGTCGACCTCGATGGTGCGCTCCAGGGCCGTGGTGGTGAACTCCTGCTCGGTGACGGGAAGGGCGAACGCGCCCTCGCCGCCCGCGAGCTGTGCGGCGTAGTCGTCGGCGATGCCGTCGGTGGCGCCGAGCGTGCGTCCGGTCACTCCCTCCGTGACCGTGCGAAGCACCCCGCCGCTGGAGTTGGTGATGACGGTGGCATCGACGGCGGCGCGGTCGATGGCGGCCGGAAGGGTGTCGACGACGGACTGGATCGCGCCGGCGTCGGCCGAGATCGCGTAGGTGCCGTCGGTGTTGCGGGTGACGGTGAGCCAGGATGCCGCGACCGCGGGCTCCACGGCGACGGCGCGATCGTCGCCCACGTAGAAGCCGGCGCTCTCGAGGATGCCGTTGAGCCGGGCGGCCGTCTCATCGGCGATGGCGGAGGTGGTGACGGCCTCGATCGGCACCTGCGCGGGCTCGAGGTCGATGCTGGTCTTCCCGCTGTCGAAGGCGCTCTGCAGGGCCTCCTCGATCACGGCGAGGTCGATGCCCGAGCCCGCGGTGGAGGGGGTCGTCACGTAGCGCGCGGCGTCGGCGTCGTACGCGAGGGTGGCATCCACCGGCTCGACGTACAGGTCGGGCACCGCGGCGACGAGGGCCTCGGTGGCGGCGACGTGGTCGATCGTGACAGTGGCGGGGGAGGGTTCGCCGTTCCACGTGGTGGGGTTCCACATGGGGTGCGCCGCGAAGGCGTCGTCGGCGAGGGCGCTCGCGTCGACCGAGGCGCCGAGGTCGGCCCCGGTGACGGTGACGTCGTCGCCCGCGCCGGTCAGGACGATGGTGGTCTGGGCGAGCCGCTGCTGCACGGCGTCGGTGGCGCCGCCGACGGTCATGCCGCCGACGGGGACGCCGGCGATCGAGGTTCCGGGGGCGATGAGGAACAGCGACGCGACGACCAGCGCGACCGCCATGGCGCCGGCGCCGAGGCCGATCCACAGTCCGGTGCGCTTCTTCTTGGGCGCCGGCTCCGCAGGCGCCCATTCGTACGTCGGCTCGCCGGGAAGCGGCGGCGGTCCGTCGATGACGGCCGTCTCCGCAGCGTCGTTCGACGACACGGCATCGTTCGGCTGCGCCCCGTCGGCGCCCGGCTTGGTCGCCAGATCCGTCACGCCATCACCCCCCGATCGCGATCTACGTCCTCCCTATGGTAAGGGACGCGTGTGCGCGCCAGGGAATGCGGCCGTGGGGGATGCAATGTAACGGTTTTGTAAACACGCCACCCAAATTCCTCCCAGGGGTTGCGCGACGTTTGTTCGTAAGGTCTACTAACAAACATGTCTGCATCGGAAGTGCACCGCGGCTCTTCCACACTCGAGCCGCCGCACACCCTCACCGCCACGGGCGGCCGCTCCTTCGGGGCGGGCCGTGCGCTGCGGCCCGGCGCCAAGGTGCTTCCCGAGCACGCCCGCGGCCACAACCGCTCGCTCGTGCTGCAGACGCTCTTCCACCAGGGTGCCATGAGCCGCGCCGACCTCTCTCGCGAGACCGGGCTCACCCGAGTCACCATCTCCGACCTCGTGGGCGAGCTGATCGCCGACGGCTTCGTCGCCGAACTCGGCGTGCGCGAGTCCTCGCGCCCCGGAAAGCCGGCGATCCTCGTCGATCTCGACCGCGCCGGCCACCGCATCGTCGGCCTCGACCTCTCGGGCACCGACACCTTCATCGGCGCCGTGCTCACCCTCGACGGCGAGATCGTCGTGCGCCGCGAGGCCCCCGTGCCGGCCAGCGCCGGCGACGTGGTCGCCACGGTGGTGGAACTCGCCCGCGAGCTCGTCGCCGAATCCCACGCCCCGGTGCTCGGCATCGGCGTCGGCACCCCCGGTGTCGTCGACGACCGCGGCATCATCCTCACCGCCCCGAACTTCGGCTGGGCGGGGTTCGACCTCGAATCCGCCCTCGAGGGCGCCCTGCAGCTTCCCGTGCTCGTGGCCAATGACGCGAACGCCGCCGTGCTCGCCGAATACACGTGGGGCGGCGCCGGCGACGACGTGCTCCTGGTCAAGGTCGGCCGCGGTGTGGGCTCCGGCCTGCTCTCGGGCGGCCAGCCCATGCGCGGCAGCCGCTTCGCCGCCGGCGAGATCGGCCACGTCACCGTCGGCACCGACGGCGGCCCGCAGTGCGTCTGCGGCAAGGTCGGGTGCCTCGAGGCCTGGCTGTCGGTGCCATCGCTGACCGAGCGGATGGATGCCGCGCCCGACGCGGCCGGTCGCGAGAGCGTGCTCCGCGACGCCGGCGAGCGTCTCGGCATCGCCCTGGCGCCGGTCGTGGGCGCCCTCGATCTGTCGGAGATCGTGCTCTCCGGCCCCATCGAACTTCTCGACGGACCGCTCGCGGCGGCCGCGGTCGAGACCCTCCGCTCCCGCACTCTCGCGCAGTTCCACGACGGCGTACGCGTGCGGATGACGGCGCAAGGCCAGGACATCGTCCTGCGCGGCGCCGCCGTCATGGTCCTGTCTGGACAACTCGGGGTGTCGTAGCAACGACGCGGCACCCGCAATTCCCCCCGGATGGGCCGCCCGGCCCTTCCGACACCAAGAGAAACACGAAGGAAGACACCCATGAACAAGAAGCTCGGAGCCCTCGCGCTCGTCGGCGCTTCGGCTGTTGTCCTCGCCGGTTGCGCCGGCGGCACTGCGGCCGCCCCCGAAGAGCCGGAGACCGGCGAGCTGACGGTGTGGCTGGTCGGCACCGACACGCCGCAGACGGCGCGCGACTACCTCGTCGAGACCTTCGCCGACGAGAACGAGGGCTGGACCCTCAACATCGAGGAGAAGACCTGGGACGACGTGTCGAACACGTACACCGCGGCGCTCGCCTCCAACGACGCGCCCGACGTGGTCGAGGTCGGCAACACCCAGGCGCTCGGCTTCGCCGACGCGGGCCTGTTCGCCTCGCTGAGCGACATCGAGGGTGACCTCGGCGAGCTCGTCGGCGGTCTGGTCGACGCCGGCACCTACGACGGCGAGCTGTACGCCGCGCCGTACTACGCCGGTGGCCGCATCGTCTTCTACACCCCGCAGATCGTCGGCGACACCCTGCCGGCGACCCTCGAGGAGTACGTCGCCAAGGGCAAGGAGCTCAAGACCGACACGGTCTCGGGCATCTTCGCCCCCGGCAAGGACTGGTACAACGCGCTTCCCTACGTGTGGGCGCACGGCGGCGAGATCGCGGTCCAGGACGGCGACACCTGGGACGCCCAGTTCTCCAGCGACGAGAGCCTCGAGGGACTCGAGATGCTGCAGGACGTCTACCTGAACGCCTCGGCTGCTCCGACCGACGGCAACGAGCGTCTCGGCAACATCGCGTTCTGCGCGGGCGAGGTCGGCTTCCTCTCGACCCCGGCGTGGGCCGAGGGCAACCTCACCGGCGCCTGGCCGTGGGGTGACAAGGCTAAGGGCGAAGAGGTCTCGCAGGGCTGCCCCGACACCTACGCGAGCGACCTGAACGCGTTCGCGCTCCCGGGCATGGAGGAGGGCACCACCGCCCCGATCTTCGCCGGTGGCTCGAACATCGCCGTCACCACGAAGAGCGACGCCCCCGAGAAGGCCAAGTCGGCCCTCAAGATCATGCTCTCGGCCGGCTACCAGGAGCTGCTCGCGGCCCAGGGTCTGGTCCCGGGTCTGGTCGAGGCCGCCTCGGCTCTGCCCGACACACCGTCGGCCAAGGCTCAGGGTGAGGCGCTCGCCAACTCGAAGGGCACCCCGGCCAGCCCGAAGTGGTCCGAGGTCGAGGCTGCGCAGCTCATCCCCGACGCGCTCGTGAAGATCGCGCAGGGCGGCGACGTCGCGGCGATCGCGGCCGAGCTCGACGAGGCGATCGAAGCCATCCTCAACGACTGATCTCTCGTGCGAGGGCTCCGGGATCCCCCCGGCCCGGAGCCCTCGCCGAGACCGTTCCTCTCGTGCCCGCCAGGCGGCAGCCGGCTGGCGGGCACCAGGAGACCGGTCTTCTCCCACACCCCCTACATCGCATGGCACGTTCGACGTGCCCGCACACCCGACGAATCCCCCCCATCAGAGAGGAGGCGACATGAGCGAGACAGCCACCGCGATCCGTGCGACGGGCTCCCGGAGCTCCAAGAAGGAAGCCCCCACCACCCGTGAGAAGGCGCGTGCCCGACGTGACGCCCGCACCGCCTGGGCACTCCTCGGCCCGTCCCTGATCGTCCTCGCCGTCATGGTCGGCTACCCGGCCTTCACGATGGTCTGGCAGTCCTTCACCGACTTCACGGTGAAGGACGACGTGCTCGGCGTCGCGCCCGACTTCATCGGCTTCGAGAACTACATCGACCTGTTCACGCAGTCGGACTTCCCGGCCGTGCTCATGCGCAGCCTCGGGCTCATGGTCGTGCTCACGGTGCTGATCATCTTCTTCGGCGTGCTCGTCGCGGTGCTCATGATGCGCCTCAGCCGCGCGTGGCGCATCACCGTCTCGATCGGCCTGCTGCTGGCCTGGGCGATGCCGCCGCTGGCCGCCACGGTCGTGTGGGGCTGGATCTTCGACACCCAGTACGGCGTCGTGAACTGGGCCCTGAACGCGATCACCGGCACCAACGACTGGACCAACCACAGCTGGCTCGAGATTCCGCTGTCGTTCTTCTTCGTGCTCACGATCATCATCGTGTGGCAGGGCGTGCCGTTCGTGGCCTTCACCACCTACGCCGGCCTCGGCCAGGTGCCCGCCGAGGTGCTCGAGGCATCGTCGCTCGACGGCGCCACCGGCATCCAGCGGTTCCGCCTGGTGGTCTTCCCGTACCTGCGCAACATCCTCACCGTCGTGCTGGTGCTCCAGATTATCTGGAACCTCCGCATCTTCACGCAGGTGTACGCGCTGCAGGAGCGCGGCGGCGTGGCATCCGAGACGAACGTGCTCGGCACGTACCTGTTCCGCCAGGGCATCGGCGAGTTCGGCGCGACCGCGGCGATCGGTGTCTTCATGGTCATCCTGCTGCTCGTCCTGTCGATGGGCTATGTCCGCACCACGCTCAAGGAGGAGGAGCTGTGAGCACTCAGGTTTCCGCCGGCACGCAGCTCGGCACCGTCGGCGTCGATGAGATCATCGGCGAGGTCGGCCAGGTCAAGACCCCCAAGCGCGGATCGATCGACGCGCGCCGCCCGTCGTCGCGGCGCGTCGTCATCCGCACGCTCCTGAACATCGCGGCCGCGATCGTCTTCGCCTGCTCGATCTTCCCGGTCTACTGGATGGTCAACCTGTCGTTCACCCGCAACGACCAGATCATCAGCCGCGACCCCGATCTGCTCCCGTTCGAGTTCACGCTCAACAACTACGTCACGGCGTGGAGCCGTGAGGCGGCGCCGGGCCAGACCGACTTCACCCACGCGCTGGCGACGACGGTGACGATCACCGCGGGCGTGCTGATCGCCACCCTGCTGTTCGCGTTCCTGGCATCCATCGCGGTCGCCCGCTTCGCGTTCAAGGGTCGCAAGACCTTCATCATCGCGGTCCTCGTCGTGCAGATGATCCCCGGCGAAGCGATGATGTTCACGATCTACGGCATGCTCGACGACTGGCGACTGGTGAACACCATGCTGGGTCTGGGCATCGTGTACGTGGCATCCGTCATCCCCTTCACGATCTGGACGCTCCGCGGATTCGTCGCCGGCGTCCCCGCCGACCTCGAAGAGGCCGCGATGATCGATGGCTGCACCAAGTCGCAGGCGTTCTGGAAGGTGACCTTCCCGCTCCTGGCCCCGGGCCTGGTCTCGACCGGCATCTTCGCCTTCATCCAGGCGTGGAACGAGTTCACGATGGCGCTGCTGCTCATGCGCGGCTACAACCTGACCCTCATGCCCTGGCTCATGGCCTTCACCTCGTCGTCGGCATCGGGCTCGGTCAACTGGGGCGCGGTCATGGCCGGCGCCACGATGATCTCGATCCCGGTGATCATCTTCTTCCTGATCGTCCAGGGCCGCATGACCGGCGGACTCGTCTCCGGGGCGGTCAAGGGCTGATGCGCGGGCTGGACATCGCCGCCTCCCGTGGGGAGGGCGGCTCATGAGGGTGGGCTTGGACGTCGGCGGCACCAAGACCGACGCGGTCGTCGTCGACGATGCCGGCACCATCGCGGCGCGGCTGCGACTGCCGACCGGCTGGGGACCTGCAGCCGTCGCCGACACGGTCGCGACCGCTGTCGACGCGCTGCGCCGCGAGCCGGGAGTGGATGCCGCAGCCCTCCGCTCGGTCGGGATCGGCATCCCGGGCCAGGTGGAGCCGGGCACCGCGCGCGTCGTGCACGCGGTGAACCTCGGCGTCGAGGAGCTCGATCTGGAAGCAGCGGTGGGGGAGCGCCTGGCGCTGCCGGTCTCGGTCGAGAACGACGTGAAGGCCGCCGCCCTCGGCGCCGACGCGCTGCACCGCGCGGCCGGCCGCGAAGTGGCATCCATGGCGTATCTCAACCTCGGCACGGGGGTCGCCGCCGGCATCGTCACCGACGGCATCCTGTGGCGCGGCTCGCGCGGCACCGCCGGCGAGGTCGGCCACATATCGGTCGATCCGGCCGGGCCCCTGTGCCGGTGCGGGCAGCGCGGGTGCATCGAGGCCTTCGCGGGTGGCGGTGCCCTCGCGCAGCGCTGGGCCCAGAGCGCCGACTATCCGGTGCTCGCCGTGTTCGATGCGGCCGACGCCGGCGACCCGCTCGCCCGGGAGCTGCGCGCCGGGCTCGCCCGCGGTGTCGCCGCCGCGGTGCGGGTGCTCGTGCTCACGGCCGATGTCGACACCGTCGTCCTCGGCGGAGGGCTGACCGCGCTCGGCGACCGGCTCATGGCGCCGGTGCGGGCGGAGCTCGCCGAAAGCGCCGCGGCCTCGCCGTTCATGCGCTCCCTGCGCTTGACTGAGCGCGTCGAGATCCTGCCGACCGGCTCGGCCGCGGCGGCGATCGGCGCGGCGCTGGTCGGCGCCGCGCGGGAGACCGAGGAGGTGCTCGCCCATGGCTGAAGTCGTGATCGTGAAGGATGCCGCGGCGGCCGGCGCGCTGGTCGCCGAGGAGATCGTTCGCCTCGTGCGCGCGGATCCGGAGGTCGTCCTCGGTCTCGCGACGGGTTCGACGCCCCTGCCGGTGTACGAGGCCCTGCGCCCCCGCCTCGACGGCGTCGACGTGTCGCGCGTGCGCGGCTTCGCGCTCGACGAGTACGTGGGCATCGATCCCGCGCACCCGGAGAGCTACCGCTCGGTGATCACCCGTGAGGTCGTGGAGCCGCTCGGGCTCGACCCGGCGCGCATCCGCACGCCCGACGGGTCTCCCGACGGCATCGAGCACCACGGCGACGACTACGAGGCGGCGATCCGGGCGGCGGGCGGCATCCACCTGCAGATCCTGGGGATCGGCACCGACGGGCACATCGGCTTCAACGAACCGGGGTCGTCGTTCGCCTCGCTCACGCGCGTGAAGACGCTGACCGAGCGGACCCGCCTGGACAACGCCCGGTTCTTCGACGCCATCGACGACGTGCCCCGGCACTGCATCACGCAGGGCCTCGGCACGATCCTGCGTGCGCGCCACCTCGTGCTGCTCGCCTTCGGCGAGGGCAAGGCCGACGCGGTCGCCGGCGCCGTGGAGGGACCGCTGAGCGCGTCGCTGCCGGGGTCCGCGATCCAGCTGCACCCGCACGCGACCGTCGTCGTCGACGAGGCGGCCGCGTCACGGCTGGAGCACGCCGACTACTACCGCTACACCTTCGAGAACAAGCCGGAGTGGCAGGGGCTGTAGCCCGCGCCCCCGCGCCCCCGCGCTCAGCGCGGCGCCGCGAACACCTTGCCGGGGTTCAGGATGCCGAGCGGGTCGAACACCCGCGCGACCTGACGCTGCAGCTCCCACTGATCGTCGCCGAGCTCGTCGACCAGCCACCGGCGCTTGAGCACGCCGACGCCGTGCTCGCCGGTGAGGGTTCCGCCCAGCCGCAGCGCGGCGCGGAAGAGGTCGTCGGCGGCCTCCCAGATGTGCGGCGGCACCTCCACCGCGCCGGCGGCTCCGGGCGCGGCGTCGAAGATGAAGTTGGGGTGGAGGTTGCCGTCGCCGGCGTGGGCGACGGTGGGGATGGTGAGCCCGTGCTCGCGCTCGACGCGCGCGATCTCGTCGAACATGGCCGGCAGGGCGCTGCGGGGCACCGACACGTCCTCGATGAGGGTGGTGCCCAGGCGCTCCATGGCGGGATGCATCGCGCGGCGGATCGCGAGCAGACGCTCGCCCTCCTCGCGATCGTGCGAGATGGCCACGGTGCCGCCGGCCGTCCGCAGCACCTCGGCGATCGCGGCGGCCTCCGCCACGGCGGCTGGACCATCGGTCTGCAGGGTGAGCTGGGCGGCGCCGGGGGCGGGCCGGGCGAGGGAGAGCAGGTCGTGCACGGCGGCGAGGGCCGCGGCATCCATCAGCTCCATGATCGCCGGCTGGGCGCCGGACGCGGTGACCGCGGCGGAGGCGCGTGCCGCGGTGCGGACATCGGGGAAGACGGCGGTGAGCGTGCAGACCTCGCCGGCGACGAGGCGGCGCAGCTTCAGGGTCGCGCCCACGACGACCCCCAGCACGCCCTCGGAGCCGATCACGAGCGAGGTGAGATCGAGCCCGGTCACGCCCTTCACCGTGCGGTGGCCGAGGTGCAGCAGGCGACCGTCGGCCAGCACGAGGTCGACGCCGAGCACCGCGTCGCGCACGACGCCGTACTTGGCGCACAGGAGGCCGCCGGCGCCGGTGGCGATGTTTCCGCCGACCGTGGAGATCGCGCGGCTGGCGGGATCGGGAGCCCACCACAGGTCGTGCACGGCGAGGGCGGCGTTGAGGTCGCCGTTGAGGATGCCCGGCTCGACGACCGCGAGGAGATCGTCGGGCCGCACCTCGAGGAGGCGATCCATGCGTCGAAGCGACAGGGCGATCTCCCCCTCGCCCGCGTTCGCGCCGCCGGCCAGACCCGTTCCCGCACCGCGGGTGACCACCGGGGTGCGGGTGGCCGAGGCGATCCGCAGCACGGTCTGCACGTCAGCGACCGACTCGGCGTGCACGACGGCGAGGGGGATGCCGGCGGCGGCGTGGCCGGACTTGTCGGCGCGCGCTCGCTCGCGTTCCGCGAGGGTCGTGTCGACGCGCTCGCCGAGATCGGCCCGCAGGAGGGCGACGACGTCGGCGGCGGCTGCGGTCACGCGAAGCGGCGCCGGCCCGCGATGACGCCGACCGTCACGGCGATGACGGCGAAGACCAAGCCGATCCACGCCTGGCCGAGGCTCCACCACGCCATCGTCGCCGACGCGTAGACGAGGAGTTCGACGAACGCGCGCACGAACGGGTGCACGGCGAAGACCGCGCGCGGGGAGACGAACAGCGCCCACACGAGGATCGCCACGACGGGGGCGGCGATGCCGACCACGATGTTCCACGGGAACGGCCACGCCACGAAGCCCCAGAAGGCCAGGGTGCCGAACGCGAAGAGCTCGCACACGAAGGCCAGCACATCGATCGCCGACAGCGGGGCGCGCATGCCCGGGGCGGGCGATGCGGAGGCGGCGGAGGGGGTCTCGGGCATGGCCTCCAGTCTACGTCGGGCGGCCGGATGCCCCGACGTCGGCGCCCGGCGCCGGGCGCATCCTTCGCTCAGGGGAGGGCGTCGATGATCTCGCGCAGATCGACCAGGTCGCTCAGGTTCGCCCGGGCGGCCGCGCCGACGCGGGTGCCGGTCGTGTACCGCAGCTCCAGCGCGCTGTCGGTGAGCAGCTGCGCCGTCGTCGGCCGCAGCACGACCACGCCCGTGCCGGCGTCATCGAGCGTGAGCACATCGCGCTCCGAGCCCGCGAACTTGACCCGTACGAGGGCGCCGGGCTCGCCGGACACCTCGATCACGACGATCAGCTGCGAATCCTCGACCGACGTCGTGGCCGCGCCGATCAGCGGGGCGCCGGCGGGCAGGCCCGTCGCGGCATCCTCCTCGGGGCCTCCGGACGGGGCGGCGGGGTCGCTCGGCGGTGCGGGATCGACGGGCGCATCCGGACCGCCCGGGTCGACCGGGTCGGGGTCGACGGGGTCGACCGGGTCGGGGTCGGCGGGGTCGACCGGGTCGGGGTCGGCGGGGTCGACCGGCGCCGACGGCTCCTCCGCGGCCGGCGGGGCGACCGGCTCGTCGGTGCGGGGATCGGCGGCGCGCGCCCCCGCGTCGGCGACGGGATCGTCGCCCGGGGCGGGGGTCGTGACGGGCGGAGCGGGAGCGGTGATCGGGGGCGTCGGCAGTTCGTCGACGGGGACGCCGTCGGCGCCCGACGACACGGGCGCATCGCCCAGCACCGCGTTCGGCGCGCCGCGCTCGGCGGCGGAGGCGCCCGCGGCGTCGGATGACGTCGGCGGCGCCAGGAGCCCCGGCAGCATCACAGCGCCGGCGACAACGGTGCCCACGACCACGAGGCCGGCGGCCACCAGGCCTGCCGAGGCCGCCACTCCCGACAGCGCACCGCCGGTCGCGGTGGCCCCCGCGGCGGCCGAGCTCGAGCCGGCTCCCGCCGCGGCGCCCGAGCCCGACGCGGCCCCGGGAGACGCGCCGACCGCGCCGTCGATCACGGTCCCGGGCATCGCGGCCAGGGCGATCAGCGGCACGCCCCCGCCCTGCAGCGACGCGAGGTAGCCGGCGGTGCCGGCGACGCCGACCGTCAGCGGGAGCAGCACGAGGGCGAGACGGTGCGAGACCTCCTTCGCCTCGCCGGCGACGATCGCGCAGCGCGCGCATTCGGCGAGGTGCTCATCGAGGCGACGGCGGTCGCGGCGGCCGACGTTCTCGCGCGCATAGGCGCCCAGCCGCTCGATGGTCCACTGGCACTGCGACCCGTCCGCCACGCTGCGCAGGTGGGCCTGGATCCACGCCTCGCGGAGGCCCTCCCGCGCGCGGAACGCCAGCTGCGCGACGGCGCTCGCCTTCATCCCGAGCAGCGGCGCGATCTCGGCCGGCTTCATCTGCTCGATCTCGGTGTACCAGAGCACCTCCTGCCATCGCGAGGGGAGGCTGCGGAAGGCGCTGTGGGTGAGGCTGCGGTCCAGTGCCTCGGAGGTCGCCTGCTCGGTCGTGGACGGGTCTTCGACGGCATCCAGCGTCTCGATCGTGGTCTCGCGGTTCGATCGCCCCCACGAGGCGGCCGTGTTGCGGATGCTCGTGAACAGGTAGGCGCGGAACGACCCCGTCGGCCCGCCCCCGCGCTGGATCGACTGGTAGATGCGCGTGTACGCCTCCTGCACGAGGTCGTCGGCGTCGAGGGTCGAGGTCACCGAGCGGGCAACGGTGATGCCGGAGCGGTAGTGGCGGCGCCACAGCTCGCCGAACGCGTCGCTGTCGCCCGAACGCGTGCGAAGGACGAGATCGGCGTCGCCGAGGTCGGCGGGCGCGACGCTCTCGCGCGGGAGTTCCTGCGTCATCGATGTCTCCGGACGTGGACGGTTTCGGCCGGCGCACGCCGGTCCTGCCCATGAGACGCGCAAAGCCGGGGGTCATCACGCGATCGGTCCATTCTCACGGTTCGCACCCGGTTTCACCACCCGTGCGACCGTGTGCCGTCGCATCGAGACCGATCCGGAACTTTCTCGCAGGAATTCTGCGAACTCGCGTAATGGATCGGCTGCCACCGCATCTCATGATCAGAGGATCACAGGCCCGCCGCCCCGTCGGGGGGACGGGAGCCGGGTGGGCAGCCGACGTCGGTCGCCCAGCGGGTCCGGGGATGTCTCGGGGGAGGGATCTCCGGCCCGCGAACCTCTCAGGGGATGCGGCCGCTGCATGGTGGGGGATGCAGCGGCCGCCGCCCCCCCGGATGGGGCGGTTCAGACCGCGTCGCCGTCGGCCCACACGCCCCGCACGCCGAGTCCCGCGTCCAGCAGCACCGCGTCGGCGCGGGCGCCCGGGGAGAGCCGACCGATGTCGTCGCGACCGATCGCGCGCGCCGGGGTGCGGGTGAGCGCCGCGACGGCCGCCGGCAGGGCGACGCCCGCCGCCACGACGACCCGCAGCGCGGCGTCCTGCGTCAGCGTGGACCCCGCGATCGCGCCGCCCTCGACCAGGCGCGCCACGCCGTCGTCCACGCTCACCTCCAGGCCGCCCAGCAGGTAGCGCCCGTCGTCGGCGCCGGCGGCGGCCATGGCGTCGGTCACGAGCGCGATCCGGCCCGGCGCCGCGTCGAAGGCGACCGCGATGAGGGCGGGATCGACGTGCACGCCGTCGGCGATGATCTCCAGCACCACACGCGGGTCGCGCAGCGCCGCGACCACCGGGCCGGGAGCGCGGTGGTGGATGCCGGGCATCGCGTTGAACGCATGCGTGAGCAGGCTCGCCCCGGCGTCGAAGGCGGCCCGCGCCGTGTCGGCGTCGGCGTCGGTGTGGCCGACGGCCACCACCACGCCCGCCGCGCGCAGGCGCTCCAGCCCCGCCCCGGCACCCGGACGCTCGGGGGCGAGCGTGACCTGCACGAGGGTGCCGCGCGCGGCATCCACGAGTCGGTCGATGGCGACGGGGGTCGGATCGACGAGCAGCCCCTCGGTGTGCGCGCCTTTGTGGCCCGGGTCGAGGAAGGGCCCCTCGAGGTGCGAGCCGAGGATCTGGGGGTCGTGGGCGGCGAGCCCGGCCACCACGCCCACCCGCTCGACGAGGTCGTCGACCGAGGCGGTCACCAGCGAGACCACCGCACGGGTCGTGCCGTGCGCACGGTGCAGCGCCCGGGCGGCGCGGATCGCGTCGGCGCCCTCGTCGTACGACGCGCCGGCGCCGCCGTGGCCGTGCAGGTCGATGAAGCCGGGCGTGAGGATCGCCCCGGGGCCGGCGAGCGCGCGGGCGTCGATCACCGTTGTCGCGGCGGGCGCGGCATCCCTCCCGCTCTCGCCGTCGCCGACGGCGGCGACCCGGCCGTCGGCGAACAGCACCCACCCGTCGTCGGTCACCCGCCCGTCGTCGACGAGTCGCGCCGAGTGGATGAGGGTGGCGCTCACTCGGCCGCCCAGTCGATCTCGTCGGAGGGGTGGAAGCCGATGCCGAGCGCCCGCCACAGGGGAGCGAGGCCGCCGACGCGTGCGCGGAAGGACTCCCACGTGCGCAGCTCGCTCGCACCGGTCGCGGGCGACCAGGCCGCCTCGGCGGCCGAGGCGATACGGGGGAAGGCGAGTTCGTCGATGTCGGCGGCGGTGCGGACCGTCTCGGTCCACAGGGGCGCCTCGACACCGAGGATGTCGTCGTCGCCGACGCCCTCGATGATCGCGGCGGGCTCCCACTCGTACGAGCGGCGCACGCTCGTCACGCCGTGGGCCCACACCAGCCCGAGCGGCGAGTCGGCGGAGTGCTTCATGTCGAGGTAGATCGCGTCGGCGGGCGAGAGGATGAGGCCCGCGCCCGCGCGCACGAAGGCGCGCGCCTTCTCATCCATGCCGTCGGTGGGAGTGACGAAGCCCCAGTACTGGCCGACCGTGTCGGGGTGCAGGCCCGCCGCCGCCCCGGCCTCGTGCCACGCGATCGGCGTCTTGCCGAGGTCGGCGATGATCTCGCTGGCGCGCGAGACGAAGGTCGCGAAATCGTCGGGGTCGGTGCCCAGCGCCTCGTCGCCGCCCAGATGCAGATAGGGCCCCGGGGTCAGGGCGGTGAGCTCGCCGAACACGTCGGCGACGAAGTCGTACGTGGCCTCGTCGTGGATGCGCAGCGACGAGAAGCCGACGGCCATGCCGTCGTAGGGCACGCCCGGCGTCGGCAGCTGACCGCCGTACTGCTGCAAGATCTCGTGGATGTGCTCGCTCAGCACCGGCTTCTCGACCAGCTCGGGGTACGCGAGTCCGACGGCGTGGGTGTGCCCGGGCATGTCGATCTCGGGCACGACGATCATGTGGCGGGATGCCGCGTGCGCGACGATCCGGCGGTAGTCGTCCTTCGTGAAGAAGCCGCCGGGGTCGCCGCCGACCGACGTGCTCGTCGCCTTCTCGGTGAGCGCCGGACGGGAGTCGAGGTGGATGCGCCAGCCCTGGTCGTCGGTGAGGTGCAGGTGCAGCGCGTTGAACTTCAGGCTCGCGGCGCGGTCGATGTAGTCGGTGACCGTCTCGACGGCGTGGAAGTGGCGCGCGACGTCGAGCATGACGCCGCGGTAGGCGAAGCGCGGGGCATCGTCGATCTCGACGGGGGGAACGGTCCAGGCGTCGCCGGAGCGGGCGATCAGCTGCGCCAGAGTGTGCACGCCGTAGAAGAGGCCGGCTGCGTCGGCGCCGACCACGGTCACCGTTCCGGCGCTCACCGAGAGCCGGTACGACTCGGCGGGGCCCCCGGGCTCGACGCGGAGGGCGATCGCGCCGGTGTCGGAGGAGCCCGCGGTGGCGGTGAGCTCGAGACCGGTGCGCGCGGCGACCAGGTCCGCCAGCTGAGCCCCGGCCGCCGCGTCGCCGATGACCGCGACGGCACCGGTGAGGGCGAACGGGGCGCCGTCCGCGACGGCCAGCGACGCGGGAGCGGGGACGACCGGAAGGTGCGGCACGGATCCTCCTAGTAAAGAGTCCTAACAAAATGCGTCCGGCCAGCCTATCGCGCCGATCGCCCGCGGCGCGAGGGTGCGGATCCGGTATGCTCGCAGGGTCGCGACTGGCGTTGAGGTGGGGAACCACCGGGGAGCGACCGACAACGGCATTCGACCGCACGCCTGGGCCGATGTTCACCCGCTCCCGCGCTGCGGGCGTCCGAATCCAGCCGTCGTCAGGAGATCGTCATGACAGATCCGTACTTCAACGCCCCGCTCGCCGAGGTCGACCCCGAGATCGCGGAGGTGCTCGAGCGCGAGCTGAACCGCCAGCGCGGCTTCCTCGAGATGATCGCGTCCGAGAACTTCGTTCCGGTCTCGGTGCTGCAGTCGCAGGGTTCGGTGCTCACCAACAAGTACGCGGAGGGCTACCCCGGCCGCCGCTACTACGGCGGCTGCGAGGAGGTCGACGTCGCCGAGGAGCTCGCGATCGCCCGCGCCAAGGAGCTGTTCGGCGCCGAGTACGCCAACGTGCAGCCCCACTCCGGCGCCTCCGCCAACGCCGCCGTGCTGCACGCGATCGCGCGCCCCGGCGACACGCTGCTGGGTCTGTCGCTGGATCAGGGCGGCCACCTCACGCACGGCATGAAGATCAACTTCTCCGGGCGCCTCTACAACATCGTTGCGTACGGCGTGAACCCCGAGACCAGCATCATCGACATGGACGAGGTGCGGCGCCTGGCCCTCGAGCACCAGCCGAAGGTCATCATCGCGGGCTGGTCGGCCTACCCGCGCCAGCTCGACTTCGCCGCGTTCCGCGCGATCGCCGACGAGGTCGGCGCCCTGCTGTGGGTCGACATGGCGCACTTCGCCGGTCTCGTGGCGGCGGGCCTGCACCCCTCGCCCGTGCCGTACGCCGACGTCGTGTCGTCGACCGTGCACAAGACCATCGGCGGACCGCGTTCGGGCTTCATCCTCACCAACGACGCCGACATCGCCAAGAAGATCAACTCCGCCGTCTTCCCCGGGCAGCAGGGCGGCCCGCTCATGCACGTCATCGCCGCGAAGGCGACCGCGTTCAAGCTCGCCGGCACCCCCGAGTTCCGGGAGCGCCAGGAGCGCGTGGTGCGCGGCGCCGCGCTGCTGGCCGATCGCCTCTCGCAGCAGGACGTGAAGGATGCCGGCGTCGCGGTGCGCTCGGGCGGCACCGACGTGCACCTCGTGCTCGTCGACCTGCGCGAGGCCGCCATCGACGGCAAGCAGGCCGAGGACCTCCTGCACGAGATCCACATCACCGTCAACCGCAACGCCGTGCCGAACGACCCGCGCCCGCCGATGGTCACCTCGGGCCTGCGCATCGGCACGCCCGCGCTCGCGACGCGCGGATTCGGCGACGCCGAGTTCGCCGAGGTCGCCGACGTGATCGCCCTCGCGCTGCAGCCCGGCGCCGACCTCGACGCGCTGCGCGCCCGCGTCGACGCGCTCGCCGCCGCCTTCCCGCTCTACCCCGGCCTGCAGCAGTAACGCCGCGCGCGGCATCCATCTGTCATCACTTACGCCGAGACCCGGATTCCCGGGTGAGACCCACGCCGCCGCCGGCGGGTCTCGCCCGCGGAGTCGGGTCTCGGCATCGGGAGGAACCATGACTGCGACCAAGCTCGACGGCCGCGCGGCCGCGGCCGCCATCCAGGACGAGCTGCGCGAGCGCGTGGCAGCGCTCAAGGACCGCGGCGTGACGCCGGGCATCGCGACGGTGCTCGTGGGCGCCGACCCGGCGTCGCAGCTGTACGTCGGCATGAAGCACCGCCAGTCCGAGGCGGTGGGCATGAACTCGATCCAGCGCGAACTGCCCGCCGACGCGACGCAGGCCGAGGTCGAGGCGCTGATCGACGAGCTCAACGCCGACCCGGCGTGCCACGGCTACATCGTGCAGCTGCCGCTGCCGAAGCACCTCGACACCGATGCGATCCTCGAGCGGATCGATCCTGCGAAGGATGCCGACGGGCTGCACCCCACGAACCTCGGCCGCCTCGTGCTGAACGTCAATGCGCCGATCACGACGCCGCTGCCGTGCACGCCGCGCGGCGTGATCGAGCTGCTCGTGCGCAACGGCTACGACCTGAACGGCAAGAACGTCGTCGTGGTGGGCCGCGGCGTGACGATCGGCCGCTCGATCGGGCTGCTGCTGACCCGCCGCCAGTACAACGCGACCGTGACGCTCACCCACACCGGCACCGTCGATCTCGGTGCGCACCTGCGCGAGGCGGACGTGATCGTGGCCGCGGCCGGGGTGAAGCACATCGTGCGCGCGGAGGACGTGAAGCCGGGTGCCGCCGTGCTCGATGTCGGCGTCACGCGCGAGGACGACCCCGAGACCGGCAAGGCCAAGGTCTTCGGCGACGTGCACCCCGATGTCGCCGAGGTGGCCGGCTGGCTCTCGCCGAACCCCGGCGGGGTCGGTCCGATGACGGTCGCCCTGCTCATGACGAACGTCGTCGAGGCGGCCGAGCGCGCCACCGCCTGACGGAGGCCGTCAGCTCTTGCCGAGGTCGTCGAGCATGCGCCGCTGCTCGTCGGTGAGGCCGTCGTGCAATTCGCGCCGGCCCGCGTCCGCCTCCGGGCTCGGGACGGCGGGTGCGGCATCCGTCTCACCGGCGACCCGGCCGCCGGCGGCCTTGTCGTACAGGGCGCTCGCCTGCGCCTCCAGGCGGTCGACGATCACGGCGTACACCGCCCAGCCGATCAGCAGGATGACCGGCGGCAGCACCCAGCCCCAGAACGAGCCGAAGAACCCGCCGCCGACGCTCACCCCCGACAGCAGCACCAACGCGACCCACACGATCAGCGCGACGCTGAACGTGAGGAAGGCCTCGACGAGCCACTCGCCCGCGCGCGTGCGCCGGTTCGCCGACTTCGCCGCCATCGAGCGGAACCACCTCTCGACGAGCGGCTTGATCCACACCACGATCGCGGTGAGCAGGATCCCCGCCCACAGCGCCGACCAGCCGACGCGCGCGGGCGTCAGCCATCCGATGAGCAGCAGCACGATCACGTTGAACGCCAGGAGCGAGCCGAAGCGAACGATCCACTTCTTCATGGGATTCACTGTGCCACGTCGCGGCCGCGGCGGCGCCGTTCGCTACGCGATCGAGACCAGACGGTCGAGGTCGTCTCCGGGGAGGTCGTCGACGGTGGCGGTCACGGTGACGGCGCCCAGGTCGGCGCGGCCGGACATCACGGTGAGGAACGCCGTGTCGGCCGCATCCCTCCCCGTCGCCACCCGCAGCAGCGACGACCGCGGGGCGAGGGTGGTCGCATCGACCGCCCGCCACCCGCCGTTGACCCACGCCTCGGCGACCGCGTGGAAGTCCATCGGGTCGAGCCCGGGCGCGTAGACGGCGACGACGCGGGCGGGCACGCCGAGGCTGCGCAGCAGCGCGACGCACAGGTGCGCGTAGTCGCGGCAGACGCCCTGGCGGGCCAGGAGCGTGCGCGTCGCGCCGTCGGTGGGCAGCGATGACCCCGGCACGTACGACAGATGCGTGCCGACCCACGACGACACCGCGCGCAGCAGGTCGGCGCGATCATCGATGCCGGCGAACTCCGAGGCCGCAGTGGGGGCGAGCGCGTCGGACTCGGCGTAGCGGCTCGGCCGCACGTACGTGACCAGATCGGCCTCGTTCGCGATCGCGGTCTCGCCGGCGCCCAGCACGAGAGCGCTGTAGTCGACCACGAGCTCGCCCGGCGCGCTGCGCAGCCGGTGGAGGCGGGTGCCGTGCGCGTCGGGGAACTCGTGCACCCGCACCGGCCGGCCATCGAGGGTGGCCGTGAACGACTCGCGGCTGGGCGTGTAGTGGCCGGACACGGCGATGGCGAACACGAGATCGGCGTCTTCCGACACGGACAGGGTGACGCGGCTCGAGACTTCTCTGCGCATGCGCCCCAGACTGGCACCGGCGCGCCGCGCGCGCGAATCCCGGTCGAGGGCTTGACAGCCCTCGACCGGGGTCAGTACGAGGTGCGCGCCGGTCCGTCGTCGGGGGTCACCCACCGCGCCGCGAGGGCTTCGGAGCCCCGCGCGAGCAGGGCGACGTCGGCGCCCACGAGCACGAAGGAGGCGCCCGCGTCGAGGTAGTCCCGTGCGGCGGCCGGGTCGAAGGCGTTCACGCCGACGGGCTTGCCGGCCGCGCGCACGGCGTCGAACGCGCGTCGCACGGCCGCGACGACGTCGCGGTGGGTCTGCTGCCCCAGCAGACCCAGGGATGCCGCGAGGTCGGATGGTCCGACGAACACCCCGTCCACCCCGTCGACGGCGGCGATCTCGGCGGCGGCCTCCACCGCGGCGGCGGTCTCGACCTGCACGAACAGCGACACGTGGTCGTCGGCGTTCTCCAGGTACCCGTCGACCCGGTTCCACCGCGCCGACCGCGCCAGTGCCGAGCCGACCCCGCGCCTGCCGCGCGGGGGATAGCGCACGGCGGCGACGGCGGCTGCGGCATCCGCTGCGCTGTCGACCATCGGCACCAGCACGTTCTGCGCTCCGAGATCGAGCACCTGCTTGAGCGTCACGGGGTCGCCGATCGGCACCCGCACCACCGGGGTGATCGGATAGGCGGCGACCGCCTGGAGCTGGGCGAGGGTGGATGCGAGGTCGTTCGGGGAGTGCTCCATGTCGATGAGCAGCCAGTCCAGCCCCGAACCCGCGCAGATCTCGGCGACCAGCGCCGAGCCCGAGCACGCCCACATTCCGGCGAGCGGCCGTTCGGCGGCGGCGAGTCGGTCGCCGAAGGTCGGGCTCAGACGAAGCGGCATTCGATCACTCCCATGGGTCCGTAGTCGCACAGCACGCTATCGCCCCGCGACACCCACATGGGGCGCGTGAACGACCCGGCGAGGATGATCTCGCCCGCCTCCAGGCGCGCGCCGTGGGCAGCGAACTTGTTCGCCAGCCATGCGACGCCGGTCGCCGGGTGCCCGAGCACGCCGGCGGCCACGCCCGTCTCCTCGATCTCGCCGTTGCGGGAGAGCACTCCGGGCACCCAGCGCAGGTCGATCTCGTCGGGGCGCTTGCGCACGTCGCCGAGCACCATCGCGCCGTACGCGGCGTTGTCGCTGATCGTGTCGACGATCGTTCGGCCCTCGAGCTCGATGTGCGAGTTGAGGATCTCCAGCGCCGGCACCGCGTAGTCGATCGCGGCGAGGGCGTCCTCGAGCGTGCAGTCCGGGCCCTCCAGCGGCGCCTTCAGCACGAACGCCAGTTCGACCTCGATGCGCACGTTCGAGAAGAGATCGACGGAGATCTCGTCGCCCGACGCGTACACGGTGTCGTCGAACATCACCCCGTAGTCCGGCTCGGTGATGCCCGTCGCCTGCTGCATCGCCTTGCTGGTGAGCCCGATCTTGCGGCCCACCAGGCGCCTTCCCGACGCGACCATGCGGTCGCGCCACACACCCTGGATGGCGTACGAGTCCTCGACCGTCGCCTCCGGGTGCCGCGCCGTGATGCGCGGAATCACCCCGTGCGCGCGGTCGGCCTCGGCGAGCTCGGCGGCGAGCTGCTCGATCACTTCGGGGGCAGCATCCACCCTCTCCTTCAGTCGGTGCTGTGTGTCTCGTTCGGTGTCTCGGTCCGCCGCTCCGCTGTCACGATCTGCGACCGAAGTCGCGCTTCGTGACAGCGGAGCGGCGGGCGCCGGGGTCAGAGCTGGTTGCCGAGCTTGTACTCGGGCATCGAGTCCTCGCCGGCGCGCGTGTACGAGAAGCCGTCGGCGCCGATGGTCACCGCCATCTCGCTGGAGTCGGTGCGGGCCACGACCGGCTGCGGGTTGCCGTCGAGGTCGAGCACGAGGGATGCCTCGGTGTACCACGATGGCACGACGGGGTTCCCCCACCAGTCGCGGCGCTGGTTGTCGTGCACGTCCCACGTGACGACGGGGTTGTCGGGGTCGCCGGTGTAGTAGTCCTGCGTGTAGATCTCGACGCGGTGTCCGTCGGGGTCGCGCAGGTACAGGTAGAACGCGTTGCTCACGCCGTGGCGGCCGGGGCCGCGCTCGATCGCGTCGGAGCGGCGGAGGGCCCCGAGCTTGTCGCAGATGGCGAGGATGTTGTGCTTCTCGTGCGTGGCGAACGCGACGTGGTGCATGCGCGGCCCGTCGCCGCCGGTCATGGCGGTGTCGTGCACGGTGGGCTTGCGGCGCATCCACGCGGCGTACACGGTGCCCTCGTCGTCCTGGATGTCCTCGGTCACGCGGAACCCGAGGTCCTGCATGAACTTCACCGCGCGGGGCACGTCGGGGGTGACCTGGTTGAAGTGGTCGAGGCGCACCAGCTCGCCGGGGGTGTGCAGGTCGTAGCGCCACGACAGCCGCTCGACGTGGGTGACGTCGTGGAAGAACTCGTACGGGAAGCCGAGCGGGTCGGTCACGCGCACCGAGTCGCCGATGCCCTCGGTGAAGCCGGCGGGGTTGCGACGCACGTCGCAGCCGAGCTCGCGGTAGAACGCCTCGGCCTTGTCGAGGTCCTCCGGGGTGCGCACGCGGTACGAGAACGCCGCGACCGCCGCGACCGAGCCCTGGCGCAGCACGAGGTTGTGGTGGATGAACTCCTCCGTTGAACGGAGGTAGACGTTCGACTCGTCCTCGGTGGTGACGTACAGGCCCAACACGTCGACGTAGAACTCGCGGGATGCCGCCAGGTCGGTGACGACGAGCTCCATGTACGCGCAGCGCAGGATGTCGGGCGCGGGGCTCTGCGGGGTCGGCACCGGGTTGTCGGTGTGGATCGGCGCCTCCTGGCTCACGAAGAAGCCGGAGGAGGTGCGGGTCATGTCGTTGCGGTCGGTCATGTCAGCGTCCTTGCTTGCGTGGGTCGATCAGTGGGATGCCGGCGCGCCGGCCTTCCCGAAGGTGGGGTTGTGGACCTTGCCGAGCGTGATGTGCACGGCCTGCTGGTCGGTGTAGAAGTCGATCGAGCGGTAGCCGCCCTCGTGGCCGAGGCCGGAGGCCTTGACGCCGCCGAACGGGGTGCGGAGGTCGCGCACGTTGTTGGAGTTCAGCCACACCATGCCGGCCTCGATGGCCTGCGAGAAGTTGTGGGCGCGCTTGAGGTCGTTGGTCCACACGTAAGCGGCGAGGCCGTACTTCACACCGTTGGCGAGCTCCAGCGCCTCCTCGTCGGTGTCGAACGGCGTGATCGCCACGACGGGGCCGAAGATCTCCTCCTGGAAGATGCGGGCGTCGGGCGCCACGTCGGCGAAGACCGTGGGCCGCACGAAGTTGCCCGTCTCGAAGCCCTCGGGGCGGTCGCCGCCGGCGACGAGGCGCGCCTCGCCCTTGCCGATCTCGATGTAGGACATCACCTTGTCGAAGTGCTCGGGGTGAACGAGCGCGCCCACCTCGGTGGCGGGATCGTGCGGGTGCCCGACGACGACCCGGTCGGCCTGCTCGGCGTAGCGGCGCACGAACTCGTCGTACACCGGGCGCTCCACCAGGATGCGGGAGCCCGCGGTGCAGCGCTCGCCGTTGAGCGAGAAGACGCCGAAGATCGTCGCGTCGATCGCGGCATCCAGGTCGGCGTCGGCGAACACGACCGCGGGGGACTTGCCGCCGAGCTCCATCGACAGGCCCTTCAGGAACGGCGCCGCGTTGCCGAAGATGATCTGGCCGGTCCGGCTCTCGCCGGTGAACGAGATGAGGGGGACGTCGGGATGCTTCACCAGAGCGTCTCCGGCGTCTTCGCCGAGTCCGTTGACGAGGTTGAACACGCCCTGCGGCAGGCCCGCCTCCTCGAAGATGCCGGCCCACAGCGACGCCGACAGCGGCGTGAACTCGGCGGGCTTGAGCACCACGGTGTTGCCGGTGGCCAGCGCCGGGGCGAGCTTCCACGACTCGAGCATGAACGGCGTGTTCCACGGCGTGATCAAGCCCGCGACGCCGATCGGCTTGCGGTTCACGTAGTTGATCTGGCGGCCGGGCACCTTGTAGGTGTCGTCGGCCTGCGCCACGATCAGGTCGGCGAAGAACCGGAAGTTCTCGGCGGCGCGGCGCGCCTGGCCGAGCGCCTGCGTGATCGGCAGGCCGGAGTCGAACGACTCCAGCTCGGCCAGCCGCGCGTCGCGCGACTCCACGATGTCGGCGATGCGGTGCAGCACGCGCGAGCGCTCGCGCGGCAGCATCCGCGGCCAGGGGCCGTCGGTGAAGGCGCGGCGGGCGGCGGCGACGGCGGCGTCGATGTCGGCCTTCTTGCCGGCGGCGGCCTGCAGATAGGTCTCGTTCGAGACCGGGTCCAGCACGTCGAAGGTGTCGCCGTCGATCGAGTCGACGAACGCGCCGTCGATGTAATGCTGGATGCCGCCCGGCAGATCGGCGGGCACGTGTCGCTGCGTCGCGATGGTGGCGGTGTCGGTCATGGTGTCTCCTTCGGGAGTTCAGAACGCCGGGAGGCCGAGGGTCTCGTCGGGGTGCTCGTGGATCATGTAGGCGTCGAGCGTGGCCGAGCGGTGGCGGCGGGCCACCTTCTCGATCTCGCCCAGCGGGGCGGAGCTCTCGATGAGCTGCAGGATGTTCTCGTGCTCTCGCACGGATTCGGCGGCGCGACCGGGGACGAAGCTGAACGTCGAGTCGCGCAGGTGCCCGAGGCGGGCCCATTCGGCCCGGACGAGTTCGAGCATGCGCGGGTTGGCGCACTTCTCGAACAGCGTCGCGTGGAACTCCTGGTTGAGTGCCGTGAACGACCTCGGGTCGAAGTGGTCGAGGGTCTGGATCATGCGCTCGTTCACGGCGCGCGCACGCGCGATGTCCTCGTGGGTGAGGCGGCGCGCCGACAGCGCGGTGGCGGTGCCCTCGAGGATGGAGAGGGCCTGCATGGAGAACCGGTACTGCGAGTCGTCGACCATCGAGACCCGGGCGCCGACGTTGCGCTCGAACGTCACGAGCCCCTCGGCCTCGAGCTGGCGGATGGCCTCGCGCACGGGCACGACGCTCATGTCGAGATCGCCGGCGATCGAGCCGAGCACGAGCCGGTAGCCGGGCGTGAACTCCTGCGAGGCGATGCGCTGCTTGATCCAGTGATAGGCCTTCTGCGACTTGCTGAGGCTCTCCGGCGCCGCGGTCTGCGTATCAGGCATGGGCGCCTCCCTCCTGCTCGAAGCGGGCGCGCCATGCGGCGTTCATCGGGAACAGCCCGTCGACCGGGTGCCCCTCTGCCACGCGCTGCGCGATCCAGGCATCCTCGGCCTCCTGGGCGAGCGCGGCATCCGCGATCTCCTCGGCGATCGCGGCGGGGATGACGATGACGCCGTCGCTGTCGCCGACGATCACATCGCCGGGCTGCACCGTGGCGCCGCCGCACGCGATGGTGAGATCGACATCCCACGGCACGTGCTTGCGGCCGAGGACGGCCGGGTGGGCGCCGGAGGTGAAGACGGGGATGCCGACCGCGGCGACCGCGGCGGCATCCCGCACCCCGCCGTCGGTGACGATGCCGGCGGCCCCGCGGGCGTTCGCGCGGATCGCGAGCACGTCGCCGAGCGTGCCGGAGCCGGTCTCGCCGCGGGCTTCGATGACGATGACCTCGCCCTCGCCGACCGCGTCGAACGCGCGCTTCTGGGCGTTGTAGCCGCCGCCGTGGCTGCGGAAGAGGTCCTCGCGGTTGGGCACGAAGCGCAGCGTCCGGGCGGTGCCGACGAGCTTGGCGTCCGGATGCAGCGGGGCGACGCCGTCGATGTGCACGTTGTCCAGGCCCCGCTTGCGCAGTTGGCCCGAGAGCCCGGCGACCGGGGCCTCGACGAGCTTGGCGCGCAGGGCGGGGGAGAGGCCTGCGGCGGGGGAGGGGCCTGCGGCGGGGGAGGGGCCGGGGGCGGCATCCCCGTTGCCGAGAACAGGTGATCCGCCGGAGACAGGAGAATCCGCGCCGGAACGGCCTGCGCTCGCCGGATCACCTGTTTCGGGCAACGGCTCGGGCAGGCCCGCGGCCTCGCGGGACCCCCAGGCCTCGGTGCGCTGCAGGTCGTCGACGGCGGGGAGCGATCCGAGCGCGCCGTCGAACGGCGCGACGCCCTCGACGACGGTCGTGACCAGCCGGCCCGAGGTGGGGCCGCCGGGCACGTCGACCTCGACCTCGATGACATCGCCCGGCTGGGCGACCGACGATCCGGCCGGGGTGCCGGTGAGGATCACGTCGCCGGGCTCGAGGGTGAAGTGCTGCGAGAGGTCGGCGACCAGCTGCGGGAGGGAGAAGATCATGCCGGCGGCGGTGTCGTCCTGCACGAGCTCGCCGTTGAGCCAGGTGCGCACGCGCAGCGCGGCCGGGTCGATGGTGCGGGCGTCGATCAGGCCGGGGCCGATCGGGGTGTAGCCGTCGCCGCCCTTGGAGCGCACGTTCGAGCCCTTGTCGTTGGCGCGCAGGTCGTACAGGCCGAGATCATCGGATGCCGTCACCCACGCGACGTGCGACCACGCGGTCTCGAGCGGAACGCGGCGCGCGGCATCCCCGATCACGAGGGCGATCTCGCCTTCGAAGGCGAGCAGCTCGGTGCCGGCGGGGCGTTCGACGACGCCGCCGGAGGCGGCGACCGAGCTCGAGGGCTTGAAGAAGTAGGAGGGATGCTGCGGCCGGCGTCCGCGCTGGTCGGCGCGGGAGGCGTAGCTGAGGTGGATCGCGACGATCTTGCCCGGACGGCCGGGGAGGCCGCTGAACCGGGTGTCGGTCGTGGTGTCGGTGCTCATGAGCTCCCTCGCTCGTCGGTGGACCCTTGCGTCGTATCCGAAATCGTATATGATCATGTGGCATCCGGCAACCGCGAATTTCGAGCGGCTCGCCGGAGACGACGACGTCCGCACACGACACAGGAGTCACCATGAGTACATCGCCCGATCCCGGGTTCACCCCCACCGGCACCATCGCCGCGAGCACCGACCGTCGTCGTGTCGTGTTCGCGACCGTCGTCGGCACCACCGTCGAGTGGTACGACTTCTTCATCTACGCCTCGGCGGCAGGCCTCGTGTTCGGTCAGCTGTTCTTCGCCCCCGCCGGTGAGGGCTTCGCGCAGATCCTGAGCTTCCTCACCGTCGGCATCAGCTTCCTGTTCCGCCCCCTCGGCGCGTTCCTGGCCGGCCACTTCGGCGACCGGTTCGGCCGGCGCGTCGTGCTGATGTGGACGCTCATCCTCATGGGAGCGGCCACGACGCTCGTCGGGCTCCTCCCCACCTACGCCGCGATCGGCATCGCCGCGCCCATCCTGCTGATCGTGCTGCGCATCCTGCAGGGCGTCTCGGCGGGCGGCGAGTGGGGCGGCGCTGTGCTCATGGCGGTCGAGCACGCGCCCAAGAAGAGGCGCGGGGTCTTCGGCGCGTCGCCGCAGATCGGCGTGCCGCTGGGCCTGCTCCTGGCCTCCGGCATCATGGCGCTCATGGCGTTCATCGCGCCCGGTGACGCGTTCCTGGAGTGGGGCTGGCGCGTGCCGTTCCTGCTGTCGGTCGCCCTCATCCTCATCGGCTACTACGTGCGCCGCCGCGTGGAGGAGAGCCCGGTGTTCGCCGAGCTCGCCGAGCGCAAGGAGGAGACGAAGATGCCGATCATCCAGCTCTTCCGCCACCACGCGCTGCTCGTGCTCATCGCGGCGCTCGTCTTCGCCGGCAACAACGCCGTCGGGTACATGACCACGGGCGGCTACATCCAGCGCTACACGACCGATCCCGCCGGCCCCGTGGGCCTTGCGACCGCGGACGTGCTGGGCGCGGTGACGCTCTCGGCGGTCTCCTGGCTGGTGTTCACGTGGGTCGCGGGCTGGCTGTCGGATCGCATCGGGCGCCGCACGACGTACATCATCGGCTGGGTGCTGCAGCTGGCGGGCGTCTTCCTGCTGTTCCCCCTCGTCAACACCGGCAGCGTGGTCTCGCTCGCGCTCGGACTGTGCGTGCTGACGATCGGCCTCGGCTTCACCTACGGCCCGCAGGCGGCGCTGTACTCCGAGCTGTTCCCGGCCAGCATCCGCTTCTCGGGGGTGTCGATCTCCTACGCGCTCGGCGCGATCCTCGGTGGCGCGTTCGCCCCCACCATCGCGCAGGCGATCGTGCAGGCCACCGGCTCGACCGACGGCGTCACCTGGTACCTCGCCGGCATGACGGTGCTGGGCCTGGTCGCCACGCTGCTGCTGCGCGACCGCTCCGGCATCCCGCTCGGCCCCGACCATGAGGCCGAGCAGGCGAAGTCCCCGGTCTACGGGCTGTCGAGGGCCTGACCCGACCGCTCGACCTCCGCTGCTCCGCTGTCGCAATCGGTCGCCCTCGGCGCCGTTCGTGACAGCGGAGCAGTGGGCCTCGCGCCCGACCTTCGCGCCTCCGCTGTCGCAATCGGCGCCTGATCGGGCAGATCGCGACAGCGGAGCGGCGTGCGTCGGGGGTGGATGCCGCGGCGCGGGTTGCGTCGGGGGTGGATGCCGCGGCGCGGCGCGCCCGCGCGGGTACGGTGAACGCATGGAGGTCGGCTTCACGCTCCGCCAGCTCGAATACTTCGTCGCGGCGGCCGAGCACGGATCGCTGAGCGCCGCGGCGGCGGTCTGCCACGTGTCCACGGCCGCCCTCGCGCAGGCGGTGACCGAGCTCGAGCGCAGCGTGGGTGCGCAGCTGCTCGTGCGCCGGCGCTCCAAGGGCGTCGGGCTGACCGCCGCCGGCGTGGCGTTCCTCGCCGACGCCCGGCCCCTGCTCCGCCAGGCCGGCGACGTGCAGGCGCGGGTCGCGGAGCGCCAGCACGGCCTCGTAGGCCCGCTGGCACTCGGCTGCTACACCACACTCGTGCCGTTCTGGGTGCCCGCGATCACTGCCGACTTCATCCGCCCGCACCCGCGCCTGGAGATGACGGTCGAGGAGGGTGACGCCGCTGTGCTGCAGCAGCGCATGATCGAGGGCTACCTCGACGCGGTGCTCACCCACCGCCGCCACCTCGTGCCCGGCGTCGAGGCCCACACCGTCAAGCCCGGGCGGCCCTACGTGCTGCTTCCGGCCGCGCACCCCCTCGCCGCGATGCCGGCGGTCACCCTCGAGGAACTGCGCGACCTGGACTACATCCAGCTCGACGTGCCGAGCGTGCGCGACAACCAGCTCGCGAATCTGCGCGCCTCGGGCCTGGACCCCCACGTGCGCTGGCGGTCGTCGAGCTTCGAGGCGGTGCGGGGGATGGTGGGCCGGGGGCTCGGCTACACCGTGCTGGTGCAGCGCTCGCCGGTGGACCTGACCTACGACGGGCTGCCCGTGCGGGCGGTCGAGATCGACGGCGAGATCGGCCACAGCGACATCTGCATCGCCACCACGAGCGATCAGCGCCCGAGCTTCCGGCTCCAGGCGCTGATCGATTTCTGCGTGCGGGTGGGCGAGGATCCCCCGGCGCCGGAGGGCGCCGGGGGATCCTCGCTCAGAACTCCGTCTTCGTGAGGTCCTGGGTGCGGCCCTCCTTGATCGTCAGCAGCACCAGTCCGCTCACGACGAAGGTTCCCGCCCACACCAGGGCCAGCATCCACAGCTCGCCGCCGGCGAGGGCCACCAGCCCCGCGGCGATCATGGGCGTGAATCCGGCGCCGAGGGTCGAGGAGAGCTGGTAGACCAGCGAGGCGCCCGTGTAGCGCATGCGGGTCGGGAACAGCTCCGCCGTGAAGGCGCCGAACGGTCCGAAGATCGTGCCCTGCACCAGGCCGTTGGCGATGAACAGGGCGATCGCGAACGCCCACAGCTCTCCGATGCCGAGGAGGAAGATCATCGGGTAGGCGGCGACCGCGCCCGCGATGATGCCGATCGCCATGACCCGCTTGCGGCCCAGGCGGTCGGAGGCGCGCGCCGAGAACCACACCGCGATCACCGTGAGCAGCGCGCCGATCGCCTTGATGTTGAGCACGCCGGTCTGCGACACGCCGACCTGGTCGACGACGTACGAGATCGCCCACACCGTCATGAGCCCCTGCACGGTGTACGAGCTCATGCCGACGATGGTTCCGGCGACGACGTTGCGCGGGTAGCGGGTGAGCACCTCCAGCAGCGGCAGGCGGCGCTTCTCGGCCTCGGTCTCCAGCGCCAGGAACAGCGGCGACTCGCTGACCTTCAGTCGCACGATCAGCCCCACGCCGACGAGCACCACGCTCGCGAGGAACGGGATGCGCCAGCCCCACGCCAGGAACTGCTCCGTCGGCAGCACCGACACGGCCGAGACCGCGAGGGTGGCCAGCACCGCACCGGCGGGGCCGCCCATGTTCGCGAAGCTCGCCGCGAATCCGCGGCGCTCCGCGGGGGCGTGCTCGAGGGCCATGAGCATCGCGCCGCCCCACTCGCCTCCCACGGCGAGCCCCTGCACGATGCGCAGCAGGATCAGGGCGATGGGGGCCAGCATCCCGATCTGGGCGGTGGTGGGCAGCAGGCCGATGCAGGTGGTGGCCACGCCCATCATCACCATCGACAGGATCAGTACGCCCTTGCGCCCGAGCATGTCGCCGAAGTGGCCGAACACGATGCCGCCGATGGGGCGTGCGAGGTAGCCGACCGCGAGGGTGGCGAACGAGCTGAAGATCGCCACAGCGGGGTCGAGGTTCACGAAGAACACCTTGCTGAACACCAGCGAGGCGGCGGTGGCGTACAGGATGAAGTCGTAGAACTCGATGGCACTGCCGAGGAAGCTCGAGGTGAGGATGCGCCTCATCTCGGGCGAGGAGAGACTGTGCTCCTGCTGTCGCTGCTCGGTCGTGTCCTTCATCGGACTCTCGGTCGTGGTCATGATGCAACCGCCATTTCATCTTCGTCGATGGATGCCGCGGCGGGAACCGCGGCGGTGGAGAACGGGATGGTGTCCAGGTCGTCGGGGATGAGGAACGTCCCGTCGAAGCCCGGCGCGTGCGAACGCCAGACGGCGTCGGGGGTGGTGCCCGGCACCAGGTGGTGCAGGGCGAGGGTGGGGACCCCGGCGCGGTGGGCGATGTCGATCGCGTCGGCCGGAGAGGTGTGCGACCGGCGATGGTGCGAGATGGATGCCCGCGCCGCGTCGTCGTCGAGCCCGCCGTAGCTGCGCTCCACCCAGTCGAAGTCGATCGCCTCGTGCAGCAGCAGGTCGCTGCCGGCGGCGAGCCGGGTGAGGTTCTCGCAGGGCGCGGTGTCGCCGGAGATGGTCACCGACCCCTCGACGGTGTCGAAGCGGAAGGCGAACGCCGGAGCGATCGGCGGGTGCTGCACCAGCGTCGCGGTGACGGTGACCAGGTCGTCGCGGTAGATCTCGAACGGCGCCATGCCCGCGGGGGTCGGGTTCTCGTTCGGGTGGTAGCCGGTGCGGGAGGGGATCGCGATGTCGCGCGCGGTGAAGTGCACCTGCGGCGAGGGACGCAGCGCGTCGAGGATGCGGTCGTTCAGGTCGGTCGCGTGCGCCCGCAGCATGAGGTCGAACATCTCCGCGGTGCCGGGGGTGGGCGAGGCGGGGTTCAGGGGGCGGGGCGTCTTCGTCGCCAGCGGGGAGACGGGAGGAAGGATGCCGCGGTCGCCGGGACCCAGGATCGTGATGGGCGTCTGCCCCGGCGTGAGGCTGAACATGCCGAAGAGGGCGAGGCTGGCGAGGTCGACGGTGTGGTCGGAGTGGAGGTGGGTGAGGAAGATGCCGCGCAGGTCCGCCACCGACAGCCCCGCGAGCATCAGCTGGCGGCCGACGCCCGATCCGGCATCCACGAGGTAGACGGCGTCGCCGACGACGACTGCGGTGGAGATGCCCGCGCGGCGTCCGGCGTTCGGGCCGGTCCACCAGCGGGGGCCGCCGGCCGTGCCGAGGGTGATGATTCGGGGGTTCAAGGTGGTCATCGTCGATCCGTTCGCATCCGTCGTCGGGTGTTGCGAACATGCTCGTCCGAGGTGCTAACCCCTCGCAAACGGGAAAAACCCCGATGCTTCTCAGGTTCTGCCTGAGAAGTACCGCTGCTCCGCTGTCGCAATCGGCGCCCCACCCAGCAGATTGCGACAGCGGAGCAGCGTGCGTCGGGTGGACGGCGTCGGCACGGGGTGCGTCGGGGGTGGATGCCGCGCTCAGCGCGTGCGCAGTCCGTCGAGCGCCGTCGCGACGACGTCGTGGGCGAGGCGCTCGGCGTCGACCGGTCCGCCGGGCCGGTACCACTCGGTGAGGGAGTTGACCATGCCGAAGATGAGGCGCGTGGCCACCGCGCTGTCGATGTCGGCGCGCACCTGGCCGGCGGCCTGGGCCGCCGCCACGAGCTCGGTCACGCGATGGTCGAAGGCGCGCCGTCGCGCGAGGGCCGCGCGCTCGATGTCGCTGTTGCCCCGCACCCGCAGCAGGAGCGTCACGTACGGGAGCCTGTCGACCAGCACCCGCACCGCGCCGCGCAGCACGGCATCCACTCTCTCGACGGGGGTGCCGGCGGTCGCGGCGGGCTCGTCGAGCACGCCTTCGAGGGCGTCGAGCGCCTCGTCGAGGGCGAGCGCGAGCAGCTGCTCCTTCGCGGCGAAGTGGTGGTACAGCGCCGACTTGGTCACCCCCAGGCGTGCGGCGAGGTCGGCCACGGAGGTCGCGTCGTAGCCCTGCTCGATGAAGAGGGCGACGGCCGCCTCGAGCACCTGCGCGCGGTCGTATCCGGGGCGTCCGCGGCGCGGCGCGGCCGGCGCCGCGGGGCTCGGGAGCGCGGGGGACGACATGGCACCAGTGTGGCAGGGGAGCCCGGTTCCGTAAATACTGAACGATCGGTAAGATAATCCCGGCCCGCGACGGTGCGGGATGGAAGGATGACGGTGTCCGAGACCTCGCTGCGCATCGAACGGCACGTCGACCGGGTGGTCGCCACTCTCGATCGACCCTCGAGCCGCAACGCCATCGACCAGGCCCTGATCGACGCCCTGCACGAGCTGTGCGCGGACCTCGAGGCCGATCCGCGCGTGCTCATCGTCACCGGCGCAGGAGGAGTCTTCGCGTCGGGGGCCGATATCGCCCAGCTGCGCGAGCGGCGCGCCGACGACGCCCGGCGCGGCATCAACACGCACGCCTTCGCCCGGATGCGCGCCCTCCCGATGCCGGTGATCGCCGCGATCGACGGCTATGCCCTGGGCGGCGGCGCCGAGCTCGCCTACGCCGCCGACCTGCGCATCGGCACCCCGCGCCTGCGCATCGGCAACCCCGAGACGGGCCTCGGCATCATCGCCGCCGCCGGGGCGACCTGGCGCCTTCCGCAGATCGTGGGGGAGGCGCGGGCGGCCGAGCTGCTGCTGACCGGTCGCATCCTCGACGGCGACGAGGCCTGCGCGTGGGGGCTCGTGTCATCGCTGCACGCGCCCGACGAGCTCATGCCCGCCGCCCACGCCCTCGCCGACCGCATCGTCGCCAACGACGCGCGCGCCACCCGCCACACCAAGACCGCGCTCGCCGCGGCAGACCACCCGGGCCTCGAGCTGGAGCTGCAGGCCGAGCTGTTCGAGAGCCCCGAGAAGGAGCGCCGCATGACCGCGTTCCTGGAGAGGCGCAACCGATGATCCCCGAGCGGGTCGGCGTGATCGGCGGCGGCCGGATGGGCGCCGGCATCGCCCACGCGTTCGCGCTGGCCGGTGCGCAGGTGGTGGTCGTCGAACGCGACGCGGAGGCGGCGGGAGCGGCATCCACCCGCGTCTTCGAGGGTCTCCGCCACAGCATCGACCGCGGCACGACGCAGCGCCGCGTCGAGGACTTCGCGCTGGAATTCGCGACCGACGCCGCGGCGCTCGCCGGCTGCGGGGTCGTCGTGGAGGCGGTACCCGAGGACCTCGACCTCAAACGCGCGGCCCTCGCCCGCGCCGAGGCGGCGACCGGGCCGGAGGCCGTGCTGGCCACGAACACGTCGTCGATCCCGATCGGCGAGCTGGCGGCAACCCTCGCCTGCCCGGAGCGGTTCCTCGGGCTGCACTTCTTCAATCCGGTGCCGGCGTCGGCGCTGGTGGAGATCGTCGTCGGCGCGGCGACCGATCCCGCCCGGGTCGGCGACGCCCGCGCGTGGGTCGAGGCCCTCGGCAAGACGCCGGTGGTGGTGCGCGACAGCCCCGGGTTCGCATCGAGCCGTCTCGGTCTCGTGCTGGGACTGGAGGCGATCCGCATGCTCGAGGAGGGCGTCGCCAGCGCCGCCGACATCGACGCCGCGATGGAGCTCGGCTACCGGCATCCCGTCGGTCCCCTCAAGACGACCGATCTCGTGGGCCTCGACGTGCGCCTGGGCATCGCCGAGCAGCTGCACGCGCGGCTGGGCGACCGGTTCTCACCCCCCGACCTCTTGCGGCGCATGGTCGCCGACGGACACCTCGGCCGGAAGACCGGCCGCGGATTCTACGAATGGAGCGACAAGTGACAGTTCTGCCGAGCTACGTGCGCGACGGATGGTGGATGCCGCAGCCCGGCGCCGCCGCCACGACGGTGCGCGACGCCTCGACCGGCGAGGTCGTGACCGAGGTCAGCGCCGAGGGACTCGACCTCGCCGCCGTGCTCCACCACGCCCGCACCGTCGGGCAGGCCAGCCTCGGGGCGCTGAGCTTCCACAAGCGTGCGCTGCTTCTGAAGGAGTTCGCGATCGCGCTGACCGCACGCAAGGAGGAGCTCTACGCGCTCTCCCAGCACGCCGGAGCCACGGTGCGCGATTCGCTGAGCGATGTCGACGGCGGCATCGGTGTGCTGTTCACCTACGCCTCCAAGGGGCGCCGCGAGCTGCCGAACACGCAGGTCGTGCTCGACGGGCCGGTCGAGAGCCTCGCCCGCGACGGGTCATTCCTCGGCCGGCATGTGTTCACGCGCCTGACCGGGGTGGCGGTGCAGATCAACGCCTTCAACTTCCCGATGTGGGGCGCCCTGGAGAAGTTCGCGCCCGCGTTCCTGGCCGGAGTGCCCTCTGTCGTCAAGCCTGCGACACCGACCGCTTACGTCGCCGAGGCGTGGGTGCGGATCCTCGTGGAATCAGGCGCGCTGCCCGCCGGAACGCTTCAGCTTGTCAGCGGCAGCGTGCCGACGCTGTTCGAGCACCTGCGTCTCGGAGACCTCGTCGGGTTCACCGGCAGCGCCGGCACGGCGGCGTTCCTGCGCGATGCCGCGCCGACCGGCGTGCGGTTCACGAGCGAGACCGACTCCATCAACGCCTCGGTGCTCGGCCCCGACGCGGTACCGGGAACCCCGGAGTTCGACGCGTTCGTGAAGCAGCTCATGGTGGAGCTCACCACCAAGGCCGGGCAGAAGTGCACCGCCATCCGACGCGCCATCGTGCCGACGGCCGCGGTCGAGAGCGTCGTCGAGGCGCTGCGGGCCAAGATCGCCGAGCGCGTCGTCGTGGGTGACCCGCGGGCGGGGGCGGTGACGATGGGGCCGCTCGTGTCGCTGGAGCAGCGCGACGAGGTGCTGCAGGCCGTGCGCCGGCTGATGGATGCCGGCGGGGAGCTGCTGCTCGGCGGCATCGACGTGCCCGAGGTCGTGCGCGCCGACGGAACGACGGGGCCCGCGCCCGACGGAGCGTTCGTCGCCCCGATGCTGCTCGGGTTCGACGCGGCAGCGCCCGACGAGGTGCACGAGATCGAGGCGTTCGGCCCGGTGGCGAGCGTGCTCGCCTACGAGACCGCCGCCGAGGCGGCCGATCTCGTACGCCGCGGCGGCGGATCTCTGGTGACCAGCGTCGCCACGCACGACCCGGCGTTCGCGACCGAGATGCTCGTCGGCACCGCCGCCTGGAACGGCCGGCTCCTGTTCCTCGACCGCGACGACGCCCGCACCTCCACTGGTCACGGCGCACCCGTGCCGCACCTCGTGCACGGCGGCCCCGGCCGCGCGGGTGGGGGCGAGGAGCTCGGCGGCATCCGCGCCGTCATGCACCACATGCAGCGCACCGCCGTGCAGGGCTCGCCGGCCATGCTCACGGCGCTCACCGGCGTGTGGCACACCGGCGCCGCGGCGCGCAGCGACCGGCATCCCTTCCGCAAGTCGCTCGCCGAGCTCGCCGTCGGCGACCAGCTCGCCTCGGCGTCGCGGCCGGTGACCCTCGACGACATCGAGACCTTCGCGCGCTTCACGGGCGACACCTTCTACGCGCACATGGACGAGGAGGCCGCCGCGGCGAACCCCTTCTTCCCGGGCCGGGTGGCGCACGGCTACCTGCTCGTCTCGTGGGCCGCCGGCCTGTTCGTCGACCCCGATCCGGGGCCGGTGCTGGCCAACTACGGCCTCGAGAACCTGCGGTTCGTGACGCCGGTCTCGCCCGACGACCAGGTACGGGTCGTGCTCACCGCGAAGCAGATCACGCCCCGCGAGACCGACGAGTACGGCGAGGTGCGGTGGGACGCCGTCATCTACAACCAGCGCGACGAGACGGTGGCCACGTACGACGTGCTGACGCTCGTCGCCAAGGAGCACGCGGGGGCGCCGACGGAGGAGCGCGCCGTGGAGCACGCCGATGCCTGAGGTCGACCCCGCGGTGCACTTCGCGGGGCAGCGCGAGATGCTGCGGCGAGACCGCGCGTCGGCGATGCTCGGCATGGTCGTCGCGCGCGACGAGCCGGGCGACGTCGTGGTCTCGATGCCGGTGCGCGAGGACCTCACCAACGGGTTCGGCATCACCCACGGCGGCATCGTGTTCGCCTTGGCCGACACGGCGTTCGCGATGGCGTGCAACGAGGACGACGCGGTCACGGTGGCCGCGGGCGCCGACATCACCTTCCTCGCGTCGACGCGGGCGGGGCAGACGCTCACCGCGCACGCGCGCCGCCGCGCCCGTTCGGGGCGCACGGGGTGTACGACGTCACCGTGAGCGACGAGTCGGGAACGGTCGTGGCGGAGTTCCGCGGCCGATCGGTCACCACCCGGCGCGCGGTCTGACGGGATGCCGGTTGCCGCGGCATCCACCCGGATCTAGACTTACTGAACGAACGGTCTGTAAATGAGGAGTCGATGATGACGACCGAGCAGGAGACGTTCGACGCGCTGATCGCCGCCGAGCAGCGCATCGAGCCGCGGGACTGGATGCCGGATGCCTACCGGCGCACGCTCATCCGGCAGATCTCACAGCACGCGCACTCCGAGATCATCGGCATGCAGCCCGAGGGCAACTGGATCACGCGGGCGCCGAGCCTCAAGCGCAAGGCGATCCTGATGGCGAAGGTGCAGGACGAGGCCGGTCACGGGCTCTACCTGTACTCGGCGGCCCAGACCCTCGGGATCACGCGCGACGAGATGACCGCACAGCTCATCGAGGGCCGCGCGAAGTACTCGTCGATCTTCAACTACCCGACCCCGACGTGGGCGGACATGGGCGCGATCGGATGGCTCGTCGACGGCGCCGCGATCTGCAACCAGGTGCCGCTGTGCCGGGCCTCGTACGGGCCGTACGGGCGCGCCATGGTGCGCATCTGCAAGGAGGAGTCGTTCCACCAGCGGCAGGGGTTCGAGATCCTGCTCGCCCTCATGCAGGGCACGGACGCCCAGCGGCAGATGGCGCAGGACGCGGTCGACCGCTGGTACTGGCCCTCGCTCATGATGTTCGGGCCGCCCGATGACCAGTCGCCGAACTCCGCCCAGTCGATGGCCTGGAAGATCAAGCGGTTCTCCAACGACGAGCTGCGCCAGCGGTTCATCGGCATGCTCGTGCCGCAGGCGGAGGTGCTCGGGGTGACCCTCCCCGATCCGGAGCTGCGCTGGGACGAGGAGGCCGGCCGCTGGCACACCAGCGAGATCGACTGGACCGAGTTCCACGAGGTGCTCGCCGGGCGCGGTCCGATGAACGCCGAGCGCATCCGCGCGCGCCGTGACGCGCACGAGGACGGCGCCTGGGTGCGCGAAGCCGCCGCCGCGTACGCTGCGCGCACGGCTTCGCATGCCGCCGCAGCGGCCGGCGCGGCGGAGGTGGCGTGATGGCGACTCCGGGCGCCTCCGAGCGCGAGACCTGGCCGCTGTGGGAGGTGTTCGTGCGCGCCTCGCGCGGGCTGTCGCACGTGCACGCCGGGTCGCTGCACGCCCCCGACGCCGACATGGCGGTGCGCAACGCCCGCGATCTGTACACGCGCCGCGGCGAGGGCACGTCGATCTGGGTCGTGCCGTCGGAGGCGATCACCACGAGCGACCCCGACAGCAAGGGCGCCTACTTCGAGAGCCCCGCGGGCAAGAACTACCGTCACGCCGTGTACTACGCGGCCTCCGAGGGGGTGCCGCACCTGTGAGCGATCCGCACGGCGACGTGACCGTCGAGCAGCTGCGGCTGGCCGACGAGCTCGCGGGAGAGGGCGGGCGCGCGGCGACCGCCGAGGTCGCGGAGTACGCGCTGTGGCTCGGCGACGACGCGCTGATCCTGTCGCAGCAGCTGGGCGCGTGGATCGCGCGAGCACCGGAGCTCGAGGAGGATGTGGCCCTTGCCAACATCGCCCTCGACCTGCTCGGGCACGCGCGGTCGCTGCTCCATTACGCCGGCGGCTTCGACGGCCGCACGGAGGACGACCTGGCGTACGGGCGCGACGAGCCCGACTTCCGGTGCGCGTGGCTGTTCGCCCAGCCCAACGGAGACTTCGCGCAGACCATCGCGCGGCAGCTGGTGGCATCCGCGTATCAGTTCGCGCTCTACACGGCGCTCGCCGAATCGGCCGACCCGACGCTCGCCGCCATCGCCGCGAAGGCGGTGAAGGAGGTCGAGTACCACCGCGACCACGCCGTGCAGTGGACCCTGCGGCTCTCCGGAGGCACCGACGAGTCGCGCCGCCGCCTGCTGCGGGCCGTCGGCGACGTGTGGCCGTACGTCGACGAGCTGTTCCGCGACGAGCCGCTCATCGACCGGCTCGACGGGGTCGCGGTGCGTCCCTCGAGCCTGCGGCCGGAGTTCGACGCGGTGATCGCCGCTGTCTTCGCCGAGGCCGACATCGCGCTTCCGGCGGGGCCGTCGTCATCGGGAGGCGGGCGGCGCGGCATCCACTTCCCGGACCTGGCCTACATCCTCGCCGAGATGCAGGTGCTCGCCCGTCAGCACCCGGGGGCGACATGGTGACCGAGCGCGAGCGCGAGGCGTGGGAGGCGGCATCCACGGTTCTCGACCCGGAGGTGCCGGTGCTCACGATCGCCGATCTCGGGATCCTGCGGGACGTCGCCGTCCACGGCGACCGCGTGCGGGCCACGATCACGCCCACCTACTCCGGCTGCCCCGCGGTCGAGGCGATCCGCGACGACCTCACCCTCGCCCTCACCGCCGCGGGCTTCGCCGAGGTGGAGGTGCGCGTCGCGCTCGCGCCGGCGTGGACCACCGACTGGATGACCGCGGCCGGCAAGGAGAAGCTCCGCGACTACGGCATCGCGCCGCCCGGGCCGCGCCGCACGGGCGGGCCGATCCCGCTCGCGCTGTCGGTGCGGTGCCCCCGGTGCGGGTCGCTCGACACCCGCGAGATCGCCCGCTTCGGCTCCACCGCGTGCAAGGCGCTGTACGAGTGCCGCGCGTGCCTGGAGCCCTTCGACCACTTCAAGGCGCACTGATGGATCATGTGGATGCCGGCCCCGCCGCCCCGGAGGGCACGGCCGAGCAGGTGGCCGAGGCGCTGCTGTCGAGCGCCGTCGGCGGCGCCACCGCGCCGGGGCGGCGACGGACCCGCTTCCACCCGCTGCGGGTCGCCGAGGTGCGCGCGCTCACCGACGACGCGGTCGAGGTGACCTTCGCGATCCCCGAGGCCCTGCACGGGGAGTTCGACTACCTCGCCGGTCAGCACGTCGCCCTGCGGGCCACGATCGACGGGCACGAGATGCGCCGGTCGTACTCGCTGTGCCGCCCTCCGGCGCCGGGCTCGATCAGCGTGGCGATCAAGCGCGATCGGGGCGGGCGGTTCTCGACGTGGGCGCAGACGCAGCTGCGACCGGGCGACGAGATCGACGTGATGAGTCCCCAGGGGACCTTCACCTCCACGATCGCGGCGCTCGACGGTGCGCACGTGGCCGGCATCGCCGCCGGCTCGGGCATCACGCCGATGATGGCGCTCGCCGCGACCGTGCTCGCGCGGTCGGAGACCTCGCGGTTCACCCTCGTGTACACGAATCGGTCGACGAGCGACGTCATGTTCGCCGACGACCTCGCCGACCTCAAGGACCGGTATCCCACCCGCCTCGCGCTGCACCACGTGCTCTCGCGGGAGCAGCGCACGGCGCCGCTGCTGTCGGGGCGCATCGACGAGCCGCGACTGCGGCGCATCCTCGACGCGCTCGTGCTGCCCGAGACGGTCGACGAATGGTTCCTGTGCGGTCCGTTCGCCCTGGTGCAGCTGTGCCGCGACACCCTGGCCGACGTGGGCGTGGATGCCGCGCACGTGCGCTACGAGCTGTTCACGACCGGCGAGCCCGGCCGCGAGGAACCCGGACGGGGCCGGCCGGTCGAGGTGCGCGACGACGAGCCGGTGCGGCGGATCGACTTCTCGCTCGACGGGCAGTCCTCGAGCGTCGAGAGCCCCGTCGCCGCGCACGAGTCGATCCTCAACGCCGCGCTGCGGGTGCGGCCCGACGTGCCCTTCGCGTGCGCCGGCGGCGTGTGCGGCACGTGCCGTGCGCGACTGGTCGAAGGATCGGTCACGATGACCGAGAACTACGCGCTCGAGCCCGACGAGCTCGAGCGCGGCTTCGTGCTCACCTGCCAGTCCCACCCCACGACCGATCGCGTCGTGGTCGACTACGACGTCTGAGGAGTGTCGCGATGATCCGTCTGTCCGTGGATGCCGGTGTCGCGGAGGTCGTGCTCGATGCCCCCGAGAAGCTCAATGCGCTCACCCTGGCCGGGCTCGAGGAGCTCGAGACCGCGTACGCCGATGCCGAGACGGCCGGAGTTCGCGCCCTCGTGCTGCGCGGTGAGGGGCGGGGGTTCTGCGCCGGCCGTGACATCGCCGGGGTGGATGCCGCCACCGACGACGTGCCGGGCTACCTCGGCGCGGTGGAGAGGGTGATGCGGCGCATGGCCGCCTTCCCCGCGCCGACCTTCGCCGCCGTGCACGGCGCGTGCCTGGGGGTGGGGCTCGGCCTCGCGATCGCGACCGACGTCGTCTACGTCGCCGAGAACGCCAAGGTCGGCTCGCCGTTCGCGGGGCTCGGCGCGCTGCTGGACTCTGGCGGTCACGCGCTGCTGTTCGAGCGGCTCGGCGCCCACCGCGCGCTCGACCTCATCTACACCGGAGACCTGCTCTCGGGCGCCGAGGCGGTCGCCGCCGGACTGTTCAGCAGGGCGCTGCCCGGCGACGAGGTGGTCGCGTTCACGCGGGAGAGGGCGCAGCGTGCGGCATCCGGCCCCACTCAGGCGTTCCTCGCCTCGAAGCGTCTCATCGGGCGCCTCGCGGGGGAGCGGCTGTGGGAGGTCATCGCCGACGAGACCCGCGGGCAGGCGGCGCTGCAGGCGACCGCCGACTACCGCGAGGGCTTCGCGGCGTTCCAGCAGAAGCGGCGTCCGGAGTTCCGCGGGGCGTGACGCCGGTCCGCGTCAGGAGTTCACGCGGATGATCTCGTGCTGGTACGGCGCCACGACGGTGCCGGAGATGCGGCAGTCGAGCACCAGGAAGGGCCGGGATGCCGCATCCTCGGCCGCCCACGACGCCAGGCGGTCGAGGTCGGCGAGCGTGCGCACGACGACGCCCTCGGCGCCCACGCCGCCCGCCAGCGCGGCGAAATCGACCTCGGGGATGAGCATCGGACCCTCGGCGAGGCCCTTCAGTCCGTAGAGGTTCACCTCGGCGCCGTAGGCGGCGTCGTTCCACACCACCGCGACCCCGCGACCGCCCGCGACCCGCACCGCGGTCTCGAGGTCGGCGAGGGCCATGAGTCCGCCGCCGTCGCCGCTGGTGAGCACGATCGTGGCCTCGGGCTGGGCGAGGGCCGCGCCGGGCACCGAGGGCCAGCCCAGGCCGATCGACTGGAATGCCGTGCCGACCATCATCATGCGGTCGGGTGAGGCCACCGGCCAGAACATGTTCGCCCAGCCGATGAAGTGGCCGCCGTCGGAGACGACGACGCGATCCTCCGGAAGGAGTTCGCCGATGCGGGCGGCCACCGAGCGCGGGTCGAGGCGCCCGTCGGGAGCCACGGCGTCGCCGGTGTCGTACGTGCGCAGCGGGGCGATCTCGACCGACTCCCGCCATCCGCTGGCGGGGCCCCCGGCCGTGCGCAGCGCGTCGACGACGGCGGATGCCACCACCGCGGCATCCCCGCGGACATAGCCCCCCACGTGCGGATGGGTCGCGGCCGGGGAGACATCGACCTGGAACACGCGCGTCCCGGGCGCGAAAAGGTCGCCGAAGCGCATCGTGAACTGGTTCAGCGACGCGCCGAAGACGACCGCGACGTCGGCCTCGTGCACGAGCGCCATCGCACCCTCGGCCCCGAAGCCGCCGGTGACTCCCAGATCGAACTCGCCGCGCGGGAAGATGCCGCGGCCGAGCGCGGTGGATGCCGTGACCGCGCCGGTCAGGTCGGCGAGCTCTCCGAGCGCGTCGCCTGCTCCCGCCAGCCACGCGCCACGGCCGGCCAGCAGGAACGGGCGCTTCGCCGACGCGAGGGCGGCGGCGAGGTCGTCGACGGCGCCGAGCGCGAAGGGCCCGGCCGGGGCGAGCGGGGCCGGCAGGCGCGGCTCCAGGGTCTCGGGCACCTCGCCGGCGTCGCGCGCCGCGACGTCGTAGGGGATGGCCAGCACCGTGGGCACGCGGTAGGTGAGGGCGTGCTCGATCGCGATGACGGTCGTGGCCGCGGCATCCATGCGTCCGACGGTGTAGGTGCGGGCCCCGACCGCCGACGCGAGCGCGATCTGGTCGACGTCCCACGGGCGTGGGCCCGAGGTCGGCTCGTCGCCCACGACGAGCACCAGCGGCACGTGGGCCTGCACGGCCTCGGCGAGGGCGGTGAGCGTGTTCGTGAACCCGGCGCCGTAGGTCGCGGTGGCCGCGGCGAGGCGCCCCGACGCGCGGAAGAACGCGTCGGCGGCCACGACGCCGCCCGCTTCGTGGCGGACGGCCGTGAACTGCACGTCGGTGGAGCGCTCGAGGGCGTCGAGGAAGTACGCGTTGCCGTTGCCCATCAGACCGAAGACATGGTCGATGTGGCGGGCGAGGGTGAGGGCGACGTGCGCCGAGACGGTGGGCATGGCGAAGGCTTTCGAGACGGAACGGAGTATCAGGCCGTATGTGTCTCGCGCGCACCGCGGGTCGCGGGGCTGGCTGCGTGCCCATTTTTCGAGCACCGGGCGGCGCAGGTGCACCGCCGGACATCATGAGTATAGGCGCGTGCCAAGATGGCGGGATGAAGACGATCCAGCTGCGCCGGTACACGCTCGTCGAGGGGGAGTACGACGCGTTCGTCGCCTGGTGGCAGACGTGGATGCCGCGCGTGCGGCGCGGGGCCGGATTCACGATCGAGTTCGCCTACGGCATCCCCGAGACCAACGAGTTCGTGTGGGCGGTGAGCGCGCCCGGCGACGCCGACGCGTTCGCCGCGACCGAGCAGGCGTACATGGCCTCGGCTGCGCGCGCGGAGGCCTTCGACGGAGTGCCGCAGCGCGTCGCCGAGTACAACATCGGCTTCGTGGCGGACTTCTCGCCCGCCCGCTGACCTGCCGGCCGGGAGGTTCCGGGCCCCGCGCGTGCAGAACTCCGGAGATTTCGCTCCGATCCGGTCGGATGGGGTCGGCGGCTCGGACATCGTGCGCAGATCTCCGGAGTTCTGCAGGGCGCGCCGCGGGGAGCCGCCCGGCCGCAGCGTCGGCCGGGCGCCGTCAGCCGCCCAGGGCGTCGCGGATCGCGGCCGCCGTGCGTGACAGCCGTGCGGCGATCTCGGCGTCGTCGTGCGTGCTGGCCACGAACACGACAGCGACGGCCGCGGGGCCCCGGCCCCGCAGGGCGAGGGGCACGGCCACGGCGCGCAGCGTCGGGATGACCTCGTCGTGGCTCGTCGCGAAGCGGCGGGCGGCGGCCGCGCGCACCTCGTCGCGGAGCCGGGCGTCCATGCCGTCCGGCCACGCGGGCTCCGCCAGCAGCGACAGGATCGCCTTGCCCGGCGCGCCCCGGGTGACCGGATGCCGCGTGCCGGGGCGCTGGGCGACCGCGTTGACGGCGTGCCGGGGCTCGACCGAGGCCAGCGTCACGCACTCCTCGTGGTCGAGGACCGAGAGGAAGCACGTCATTCCCAGCTCGTTCGCCACGGCGGTGAGCTCGGGGAGCGCCTCGGCCTGCAGGTCGTGGGCGACGCCGGCGGCGAGGGCCGCGAGGCGCGCGCCGAGTTCGACCAGGCCCGCGGAGTCCCGTTCGATGAGGCCGTGGTCCTCGAGGGTGCGCAGCAGCCGGTAGGCGACCGAGCGATGCACGCCGAGCCGTCGGGCGATCTCGTCGATCGCGAGCGGGCCGCGGGCGTCGGCGAGGATCTCCAGGATCCGGATGCCGCGGCTCAGCGTCTGCGAGGCCGGGGCGCGCTCCTCGGTCATGACACCTCCGGGGTTCCGCTTTGCGGCGAAGTCGTATACGATCTGTTCAATAGTAGAACGGTGTGTTCGAATATAGAACGCACCGATCATGACCGCAAGCAGCGTCGCAGTGCGACCTCTCGACATCGTCGTTCGAGGAGGACAACCCATGCAGTTCCATCACCACGGGTATGTATCGGGCAACCCGCTCGTGCTCCCCGCCGCCGGCACCGGCGTCGACCGCCCGGCGGACCTTCCCGACGAGATGGACGTGCTCATCGTCGGCTCGGGGCCGGCGGGCATGCTGCTGGCCGCCCAGCTCTCGCAGTTCCCCGACGTCACGACCCGCATCATCGAGCGGCGTGACGGGCGTCTCGTGCTCGGCCAGGCCGACGGCATCCAGCCGCGCAGCGTCGAGACCTTCCAGGCGTTCGGCTTCGCCGAGCGCATCGTCGCCGAGGCGTACAACATCGCCTACATGAACTTCTGGGGCCCCGACCCCGAGAACCCGCGCGACATCATCCGCACCTCGCGCACCGAGGACTACGCGTACAAGATCAGCGAGTTCCCGCACCTGATCGTGAACCAGGCGCGCGTGCTCGACTACTTCGCCGAGGCGGCCCTCCACGGCCCCGGCCGGATCGCGCCCGACTACGGGGTGGAGTTCCTCGGCCTCACCGTGCACGAGAGCGGCGAGCACCCGGTCGAGGTGCGCGTGCGCCACACGACCGGCCCCCGCGCCGGCGAGGAGCGCACGATCCGCGCGACCTACGTCGTCGGCAGCGACGGGGCCCGCAGCGGCGTGCGCGAGGCGATCGGCCGCGTGCACGTGGGCGCGTTCGCCGCCCACGCCTGGGGCGTCATGGACGTGCTGGTCAACACCGACTTCCCCGACTGGCGCACCAAGTGCGCGATCAACTCCGAGGCCGGCAACATCCTGCTCATCCCGCGCGAGGGCGGCTACCTGTGCCGCGTGTACGTCGATCTCGGCGAAGTCGCCGCCGACGACGACCACCGGGTGCGCCAGACGCCCATCGAGGATGTCATCGCCAAGGCCAACGCGATCCTGCATCCCTACACGCTCGATGTGAAGCAGGTCGCCTGGAGCAGCGTCTACGAGGTCGGCCACCGCGTGACCGACCGCTTCGACGACGGAGACGAAGGCCGCGACCCGCACGTGTTCCTCACCGGCGACGCCTGCCACACCCACAGCGCGAAGGCCGGGCAGGGCATGAACGTCTCGATGCAGGACGGCTACAACCTCGGCTGGAAGCTCGGTCACGTCGTGACGGGACTGGCTCCGGCATCCCTCCTGCAGACCTACTCGGCCGAGCGGCAGCCGGTCGCCCAGCAGCTCATCGACTTCGACCGCGAGTGGTCCTCGCTCATGGCCCGCAAGCCCGAGGAGATCTCCGACCCGCAGGAGCTCGCCACCTTCTACCTCGGCACCGCCGAGTTCCCGTCGGGGTTCATGACCCAGTACGGGCCGTCGGCGATCGTGACGGATGCCGCCCACCAGGCGCTCGCCGCCGGGTTCCCGCTCGGCAAGCGGCTGAAGTCCGCCGAGGTCACTCGCGTGAGCGACGGCAACGTCGTGCACCTGGGGCACCACGCCAAGGCGGACGGTCGATGGCGCATCTACGCGTTCGCCGACGCACCCGCGGCGGGTGAACCGTCCGCGCTGTCGGACTGGGCCGAGTGGATGTCGGCTCCCGACGCACCGCTTTCCCGTCACACCCCCGAGGGGGCCGACATCGACGCGGTCTTCGACGTGAAGGTCGTCTACCAGCAGCGCTTCGAAGACGTCGACATCTCGCGGGTGCCTGAGCTTTTCCTGCCCCGGACGGGTCCTCTCGGCCTGACCGACTGGGAGAAGGTCTTCGCGGCGGGCGCCGACGGGTGGCGGGACAACGACATCTTCGCCGAGCGGGAGCTCTCCCGTGACGGAGTGGTGGTCGTCGTGCGCCCCGATCAGTACGTCGCGGCGGTGCTTCCGCTGACGGCGACCGAGGAGCTGTCGGCGTTCTTCGCCGGCGCGCTGACCGATCAGCGTTCGATGGCAACGGCGCGCTGACGTCGCCCGAACCCGTCCACCGGGGCGAGAAAGCCCCATCATCTGTACATCGTGTATATCGGCCGCGACGAGCGGCCGCGGGCAGAATGGCCCGAAAGCGTGCGAAATCGGGATGCCGCGGCATCCCGTATCGAGATCGAAGAGGAGTCCCCGTGACCGAGATCAGCGAGACCGACCTGCTGGCGTCCGTGCCCGATGGGCTGTTCATCGGCGGGCAGTGGCGCCCGGCGGCGGAGGGCAGGACCCTCGTCGTGCGCGACCCCGCGACCAACGGCGTGGTCAAGGAGATCGCCGACGCGTCGCCGGAGGACGGCAAGGCGGCGCTGGATGCCGCGGTCGAGGCGTTCCCGGCGTGGGCGGCGACCCCCGCACGCGAGCGGGCGGAGATCCTGCGTCGTGCGTTCGACCTGCTGCAGGAGCGCAAGGAGGAGTTCGCGCTCCTCATGACGATCGAGATGGGCAAGCCGCTGGCCGAGGCGCGCGGGGAGGTCGCCTACGGCGGCGAGTTCCTGCGCTGGTTCAGCGAGGAGACGACCCGGGTGCAGGGCCGGTACGGCGCGAACCCCGAGGGCACCGGCCGCATGATCGTGTCGCAGCACCCCGTCGGGCCGTGCTTCCTGATCACGCCGTGGAACTTCCCGCTGGCCATGGCCACCCGCAAGATCGCTCCGGCGCTCGCGGCCGGCTGCACCGTGGTCATCAAGCCCGCCGAGCTCACCCCGCTGACGACCCTCGCGTTCGCGAAGCTGCTCGAGGACGCCGGGCTTCCGGCCGGTGTCGTGAACGTGTTCACGACCTCGACCTCGGGGGCGGTGTCGGAGCCCATCATCCGCGACCCGCGTCTGCGCAAGCTCTCCTTCACCGGCTCCACGCAGGTCGGCCAGCGTCTGCTCGAGCAGGCGGCGCAGGGCGTGCTGCGCACCTCGATGGAGCTCGGCGGCAACGCCCCGTTCGTGGTGTTCGACGACGCCGACCTCGACAAGGCGGTCGACGGCGCGATGCTCGCGAAGTTCCGCAACATCGGCCAGGCGTGCACCGCGGCCAACCGGTTCATCGTGCACCGCTCCGTCGCCGACGAGTTCGCCCGCCGCGTGACCGAGCGGGTGCAGGGCATGAAGATCGGCCGCGGCACCGAGGAAGGCGTGGCGATCGGCCCGCTCATCGATGACCGCGCGGTCGCCAAGGCCGCCCAGCTCGTGGCGGACGCCGTCGAGCGCGGCGCGTCGGTGGCCACCGGCGGCAGCGCGCTCGAGGGCCCCGGCACGTTCTACCAGCCCACCGTCGTCACCGACGTGCAGGCCGGCAGCGACATCCTGCGCGAGGAGATCTTCGGACCGGTCCTCGCGATCGTCCCCTTCGACACCGAGGACGAGGCGATCGCCCTGGCCAACGACACCGAGTACGGCCTGGTCTCGTACGTGTTCACCGAAAGCCTCTCGCGCGGCCAGCGCATGATCGAGCGGCTCGAGACCGGCATGATGGGCCTGAACATGGGCGTCGTCTCCAACGCCGCGGCTCCGTTCGGCGGCTGGAAGATGTCGGGCCTGGGCCGCGAGGGCGGCGCCGAGGGCATCCACGAGTACCTCCAGACCAAGTACACGCTCACCCCGCAGCCGTTCTGACCCTTCGTCTCGCTGCGCTCGTTCAGGGACCGCCCTTCGTCACGCTCCGACGAGGCGAAGGGCGGTTGTCCCACCCGCGCGGCAGGATGGGGGGATGGATGCCGCCACCGTCGTCGCCGAGCGGCTGCGCTCCCATCGCCTGAGCGCCCCGGTCGCGAGCGTCGCCGAGGCGGCGCGGCACATGCTCGCCACGCAGGGGCAGGAGTTCTGGGGCGGGCGCTGGGCGCTGGCCTCACGCACGCGAGGCGCGCCGAGCGTGGGCGAGGTCGACGCGGCGTTCGATCGCGGGGAGATCGTGCGCACGTGGACGATGCGGGGCACGATCCACCTCATCCCTCCCGAGGACGTCGCCTGGGTGCTGTCGCTGACGGGGGAGCGGCAGATCCGCGCCGCCGCGGCGGTGCACCGCCGCGAGGCGATCGACGGTGCCGAGACCGCGCGCGCCGAGTCGGTCGCCCGCGGGGCGCTCGCCGGCGGTGAGCGGCTGACCCGAGCGGAGCTTTTCGCCGTGTTCGAGGGCGCCGGCATCTCGACGGCCGGCCAGCGCGGCTACCACCTGCTCACGAACCTCTCGATGCGCGCCGTGGTCTGCCAGGGGCCCGTCGTGCCGCGGGCGGGCGGCGCCACGCGCGAGCAGTACATCGTCCTCGCCGAGGACTGGATCCGGGATGCCGCGAGCCCGTCCGACCCGCTCGCCGAGTTCTTCGTCCGCTTCGTGCGGGCTCACGGGCCGGCCGGTGCGCGCGACTTCGCGTGGTGGTCGGGGCTGCCCCTGGGCTCGGCGCGCTCTGCGGCGGAACGCGCGTCCACCCGGATCACGGTCGTCGGCGAGCATCCGGAGCCGCAGTATCTCGCGGCCGGACCCCGGCCGCGCCGCATCGCGGCGGCTCCGCGGGTGCTCGCCCTGCCGCCGTTCGAGGAGTACTACCTCTCCTACGCCGACCGCTCCGTGCCGTGTGCGCCCGAGTTCCTCTCCGCGGTCGGCCCGGGCATGAACGGCAACGTGCGTCCGATCCTCGTCGCCGACGGCCAGGTCGTCGGCGTGTGGACCCATTCGCTCGCCGTCGGTCGCCACGCGGACGATCCGATTCCCGAGCTGTTCGCGCCGGGCGCGGCATCCCCCGAGGAGATCGCCGCGGCGCTCGATCGGTACCGCGCCTTCATCACCGCCTGAGTGCGCTCAGACGTGGCGGTCGAGGAAGGCGTAGACCTCGCTGTCATCGACGCCGGGGAACGCGCCGCGGGGGAGCGGCGAGAACATCTGCATGTGCACGCGGGCGCTCGGCCAGGCCCTGCCCGCCCATCGCGCGGTGACCTCGCCGTCGGCGCGGCGGCAGCAGGCCTCGTCGGGGCAGGTCGAGACGGCGCGCTTCTGGGTCTCGCGTCCGCGGAACCACCGGGCGTCGTCGAACGGCACGCCGACCGTGATCGAGAAGTCGCCGTCGGCGGTGGTGCCCGTCTGCGAGGAGCACCAGTAGGTTCCGGCGGGTGTGTCGGTGTACTGGTAGTGCTCCGTGGTGCGGTTCTGCTCGGAGAACGCCGCCCGCGCCGAGAACTTGCGGCACGCCACCTGGCCGTCGACGGCGCCGGTGACATCCATCGGCAGCGGCAGGTCGTCGTTCTCGTAGACGCGCTGGATCGCGCCGGTGCCGTCGACGCGCAGGAAATGCAGACGGATGCCGAGGTGGCGGGTCGCGAGGTTCGTGAGCCGCATGCCGGCGGCCTCGTGCGTCACACCGAACGCATCGCGGAAGTCCTCGACGGCGAGGTTGCGGTCCTTCTTCGCCTGCTGCAGGAACGCCGCCGATGCGGTCTCGGGCATGAGGCAGCAGGCCGCGTAGTAGTTGATCTCGAGGCGCTGCTGCAGGAAATCGGCGTAGTCGGTGGGCGGCTTGTGGCCGAGCAGGCGGTGCGCCATGGCCTGGAGCGCCATCGAGCGGAGACCATGGCCGCCGGGGATCGACGCCGGCGGCAGGTAGATGCGCCCGTTCTCGAGGTCGGTGATCGAGCGGGTCGACCGGGGCAGGTCGCTCACGTACAGGAGCTCGAAGCCGAGCTGCTCGGCCATGATGCTCACCGTGCGGTGGGTGAGCGCCCCCGAGACGTGCCCGGCGGCCTTGAGCTGCTTCTCGGCGAGCTTCTCGATGTCGGGCAGGTAGTTGTCGATGGCGCGCATCTTCAACCGCAGCTCGGTGTTGGCGCGGCGGGCCTCCTCGGGGGTCGCGATCGCCTCCCGCTCGCGGCGTTGCAGCTCGCGGTGCAGACCAAGGATCGACTCGAGCGTGTCGTCGGACATGCCCTTGGTGACCTTCACGGGCGTGATGCCCAGCTGTCGGAACACGGATCCCGCCTGGGCGCGCTCCAGCTCGATCTCGAGCGCCGCGCGGCGATTGGGCGGCTCTGCGGAGAGCAGATCGCCGACGTCCACCCCCGTCGCGGCGGCGATCGCCTGCAGCAGCGACAGCTTCGGCTCCCGCTTGCCGTTCTCGATGAGGCTGAGCTGGCTGCCCGCGACGCCGACCTTCTCGCCGAGCTCGTCGAGCGTGTACCCGTGCTCGAGACGCTGGTGGCGGATGCGGTGACCGAGGGTGGAGAGCTCGAGCGATGACGGCATTCCTTGATCGTAGCGAAAGAATTGCGACTTTTGACACGTGATCCGCCGGGAAGAAGCATCCATCGCCCGTCAAAGTGGAGGAAGACCAAAGATCTACCGTCCGCATCGAAGAGGAGCGACCTCATGGCTCTGGCCGATATCTTCACTCGCCCGATCGACACCGCAGGCTCGCAGCCGGTCCGGCGCGAGACCGGCCTCGTCCCCACCATCCAGGGGGCCGGCATGGCCGCGCTGCGGGAGTGGGTCGACGAGATCGCGGCGCTGACCACGCCCGACCGCATCCACTGGGTCGACGGCTCGCGCGCCGAGAACGACCAGTTCCTGCGGGAGATGGTCGACGAGGGCAAGCTCATCAAGCTCAACCCCGAGTGGCGGCCCGGCTCGTACCTGGCGCGCTCGCACCCGAGCGATGTCGCCCGCACCGAGGGTCGCACCTACATCGCCTCGGAGCGCGAGGAGGACGCCGGTCCCACGAACAACTGGGTCGCGCCGGATGAGATCCGCGCAACGATCACGCCGCTGTTCGAAGGGTCGATGAAGGGCCGCACGATGTACGTCGTGCCCTTCTCGATGGGCGCCGTCGGCGGACCGCTGTCGCACATCGGCGTGCAGGTCACCGACTCGGCCTACGCCGTGGCATCCATCGGCATCATGACGCGCGTCGGAACCGAGGTCGTCCGCGAGATCGCGGGCGGCGCCCCGTGGGTGAAGACGGTGCACTCGGTGGGCGCCCCGCTGGCACCGGGCGAGGCCGACGTGGCGTGGCCGTGCAACGACGAGAAGTACATCGTGCACTTCCCCGAGACGCTCGAGGTGTGGTCGTTCGGCTCCGGCTACGGCGGCAACGCGATCCTCGCGAAGAAGTGCTTCGCGCTGCGGATCGCCTCGGTCATCGGCCGCAACGAGGGGTGGCTGGCCGAGCACATGCTGCTGATCCGCGTGATCGACCCGGCCGGCCGGGCGTACCACATCGCCGCGGCCTTCCCGTCGGCGTGCGGCAAGACCAACCTCGCGATGCTGCGGCCGACGATCCCCGGCTGGCGGGTCGAGACCCTCGGCGACGACATCGCCTGGCTGCGGCCCGGCGAGGACGGGCGCCTGTGGGCGATCAACCCCGAGGCCGGCTTCTTCGGCGTCGCGCCCGGCACCGGCGAGTCCACCAACGTGACCGCGGTCGAGACGCTGTGGGGCAACACGATCTTCACCAACGTGGCGCTGCGCCCCGACGGCGACGTGTGGTGGGAGGGTCTCACCGACACCCCGCCCGCCGAGCTCACCGACTGGGAGGGCAAGCCCTGGACGCCGGCCTCCGGGCGCCCGGCCGCCCACCCGAACTCGCGCTTCACCGTCGCCGCGGCCCAGTGCCCGCAGATCGCGCCCGACTGGGACGCCCCCGAGGGTGTGCCGCTGGATGCGATCCTGTTCGGCGGCCGCCGCGCGACCAACGTGCCGCTCGTGGTCGAGGCCACCGACTGGACGCACGGCGTCTTCATGGGCTCGAACATCTCGTCGGAGCGCACCGCGGCCGCCGAGGGGACCGTCGGCGAGCTGCGCCGCGACCCGTTCGCGATGCTGCCCTTCTGCGGCTACAACATGGCCGACTACTTCGGCCACTGGCTGAAGGTCGGGCAGAAGCTGCGCTTCGACCGGGCGCCGCGCGTGTTCCAGGTGAACTGGTTCCGCAAGGGCGCCGACGGCCGGTTCCTGTGGCCCGGATTCGGCGACAACGCCCGCGTCATCGACTGGATCATCCGCCGCATCGACGGCGAGGTCGGCGCGGTCGACAGCCCCATCGGGCGCCTGCCGAAGACGGCCGACCTCGACCTCGACGGCATCGAGGTGCCGCAGGCCGACCTCGACGAGCTGTTCGCGATCGACCGCGACTCGTGGATGCGCGAAGCCGACCTCACCGAGGAGTTCTACCGCACGTTCGAGGGGCGCGTCCCCGCCCCGCTGTGGGCCGAGCTCGCCGCCCTGCGGTACCGCCTGCAGCGCGCCTGAGGGCACGGCGCGCGGCCCGGCCGGCCCGCTGCTCGGCCGGCGCCTGTTCGCCCTCCGCCCGCTGCTCGGCCGGCGCCTGTTCGCCCTCCGCCCGCTGCTCGGCCGGCGCCTGTTCGCCCTCCGCCCGCTGCTCCGCTGTCGCAATCGGTCACCATTCGACCGATTCGTGACAGCGGAGCAGCGAGGGCTGGGCGCGACGCCGCGAGTCAGACCAAGAGCTGGTGCTTGGCGAGGTCGCGGTAGAGCGGGGTGGACTGCACGAGCTCCGAGTGCGTGCCCTGGCCGACGACGCGGCCGTGGTCCATGACCACGATGTGGTCGCTGTCGACCACCGTCGACAGCCGGTGCGCGATGACGATGAGCGTGCGTCCGGAGGCGACCGCGTCGATCGCCTCGCGCATGCGCTGCTCGTTGAGTCCGTCCAGCGACGACGTCGACTCGTCGAGCAGCAGGATCGGCGGGGCGGCGAGCAGCGCACGCGCGATCGCGAGGCGCTGACGCTCGCCGCCGGAGAGCATGACGCCGCTCTCGCCCACGGGCGCATCCAGCCCCAGGTCGCTGCGGTCGAGCACCTCGCCGAGGTTCACGGCGCGCAGAACCCGCTCGCACTCCGCATCGGTCGCGTCGGGCGCGGCGAGCCGCAGGTTGTCGCCGATCGTGCCGGCGAGGGTCGGCGCATCCTGCTCGACGTAGCCGAGCTGGGCGCGCAGCGCCGTGCGGTCGAGCGTGCGCACGTCGGCGCCGCTCAGCAGGATCGCGCCGCCGGTCGGGTCGTAGAACCGCTCGATGAGGGCGAGCGTGGTGCTCTTGCCCGCCCCGGAGGGACCCACCAGCGCCACCCGCGCTCCACGGGGAACGCGGAACGACACGCCTCGCAGCACCTCGGTGGCATCGGCGTCGGCGGAGCCGTCGACAGAAGTGGATGCCGCCTCCAGCGCCCGTGCGGAGTCGTCGACGTGCGCGTTCTCCAGCAGCGCGCGCGCCTCGGTCTCGGCCTTGCGGCGGGCTTCGACCACATTCGCCGGGTAGCGGAAGCGCACGTCGCGGAATTCGACGGCGGCGGCATCCACCGGGGCGGCCGCATCCGAGCCCGCCGCAGCCGCCGCAGCCGGCGCTCCGTCCGCGCCCGGCGCGGCATCCGCGGCGATCTCGGCATCGCGGGCGTCTTCGCTCGGCAGGTCGAGCACCTCCTGGATGCGCCCGAGCGCCCCCAGGGCCTGGCTGACCGAGGTGATGGCACCGAAGAACGAGCCGAGCGGGGCGATCAGCATGAACAGGAACATGATGAAGGTCACCAGGCTCGCGATCGTGATCGCGCCGGTGGCGACGCGGAAGCCGCCGAGGCCGATGACCACCAGCAGCGACACCTGCAGCGCGATGCCGGCGATCGGCACCACCAGCGCCGACACCTTCGCGATGCGCACGCCCACGCGGTAGGCCTCGGTCGCCTGGATGGTGACCGCGTCGACCTCGCGTTCGGTGGCGCCGGCAGCGCGTACCGTGCGGATCGATCCGACGGCGCGCTCGACGCCCGAGGCGAGGGCGCCGACCTTCTCCTGCTGCTCCGTCGAGGCCTTGCGGATGCGGCCGCTGAGCGCGGTCACGCCCACCACCGAGATCGCGATGACGAGCACGATGATCGCCAGCAGCAGCGGGTCGATGATCGCCATCGCCACCAGGGCGCCGACGAACAGGAGCGCGTTGCCGACCGAGTCGGCGAGGCCCTGGGTGAGTGCGGCGTACAGGAGCGTGGTGTCGCTGCCCACCCGCGAGACGAGGTCGCCGGTGCGGCGGGCGTCGAACTCGCTGATGGGCAGGTGCAGGATGCGCGCGATGAGCTTGCGGCGGCTCGAGTAGACCACGGCGGTGCCGGTGCGCTGCAGCAGGTAGTGCTGGTAGCCCGAGATGAGGGAGGCGAGGATCACGAACCCGACGAGCGCCCACAGCAGGATGCCGAGGTCGAGGTTCTCCTGCACCCGCGTGATCACCTGACCCACCAGCAGCGGCTGGATGAGGGATGCCGCGGCGCCGAGGATGCTCAGCACGACCACCACCGCGAGCGTGGCCTTGTGCTCGAACAGGAACGGCAGCAGCTGCGCGAGCGAGGCGCGCGGGCCGTCGTCTTTGACCCGGCGCGAACCGCGGCCGCGCCGGGCGGGCGCCGGGGCGGCGGGGGAGGCGACGGGAGTCGAGGGGCTGTCGTCGATGTCGGCGGAGGGCATGGGTGTACCTCGTTCGTTCAGGGGGTCACCTACGACCGTACTTCTTGTGGACGCCCTGTCACGCCGTTGTCGACGTCGGCCGACGTCGGCCGACGGCCGAGCCGGCTGTCAGGCGCGTGGCGCGTCGACGGCGGCGCCGCCGCCCTCGGGGGCGGTGACGCGCATCTCGCGGAGGCGTGCGACCACGAGCCAGCCGGGCAGCACGACCATGCACAGGATCGGGAGGATCGCGGGGTCGCCCGCGACGACCGCCGCGATGAACAGGGAGAGCCAGCCGTCGCGCACGACGATGAGGCAGACGCCGAGCACGCCGGCTGCCACCGCGACCGGCAGCGGCGTGCCGGGGAAGAGCGCGTAGGCGAGGATGCCGATCGCGGCGCCGATGAACACGGTGGGGAAGACGCGGCCGCCGCGGAAGCCGGCCGCCGCGGCGATGAGGAGGGCCGTCACCTTGATGAGCACGATGATCGCGACCTGTCCCGCGCTGAGGTCGTCGGCCTCCTGCGCGAGCTGCTGCATCTGCTCCAGGCCCTTGAACATGGTCACCTCGCCGCCGATCGCGCCGAGGACGCCCAGGAGCAGCCCGCCGACGGTCAGCGGAAGGATCGGGTTGCGCCAGCGGTGGAAGATCCGGTGCAGATGCGGGAACGCCCACAGCATGATGGCGCCCACGCCGATCCCGACCCCGCACACCGCCAGGGCGATGCCGAGGTCGAGGAGCACGTTCGGGGTGTAGGAGGGGAGATCGATCGCCAGGGTGTGGTCGCTCAGCAGCATCATGACCAGCGACCCCGATGCCGCCGACGCGAGCGGGAGGAACAGGCGGTCCCAGAGCAGCTCCTTGGATGCCACGGTGGCGGCGACCGTCGTGGCCAGCAGCGCCGCGCCCACGGGCGAGCCGAACAGGGCGCCGAACGTGCCGGTGACCACCATCAGGATGACGAGCTTCGTCGGAACGGCCGGGAGGAACTTCGTGAAGATCCATGCCGCGACGGCGACGTTGATCGCGATGATCGGGCCTTCCGGTCCGAGGCTGACGCCGGTCGCCAGCGTGATGACGGCCGCCAGCGCGATGCCCGGGAGGGTGGACAGCCGCTCGGGGTGAGGGAAGAACGATTCGGTCGCCGGATCGGGACCGGCGTGCCCGGGCATGAACCGCACCAGCAGTCCGGTCGCCAGGCCCGCGGCGGTCAGCACGACGATGACCCACCAGCCGGTGTACGGATCGAATCCGCCGGCGGCGGGGATGGCTTCCCACAGCACCGAGTCCAGCCCCTCGGCGAGCAGATCGAGCACGATGAGGCTGAGGGCGCTTCCGATCCCCACGAGCAGCGCGGGCACGGTCATCAGCAGCAGACGGCGTGTGATGGATGCCTCGGCGGGCACGTCTCCCCCCAGGCGTCCGCGGGGCTCCGGATCGGGTGGGCCGGCGTGCGTCTCGTCGCTCATGGCGTCCTCGTTTCTGCGGGTCGGTGCGGCCAAGCGTCCCGCGCCCAGGATAGGGCGCGGGACGCGTGCGCGCCCGGTGTCGCCGGTCGCGATTACAGTAGTCCGGTGCCAGAACCCGTGATCCACGCGAAGAACCTCGTGAAGGCCTACAAGGTCAAGGGCAAAGACGACTTCCTGGCCGTCGACGGCCTCGACTTCGAGGTCGCCCCCGGGGAGTCGTTCGGCCTGCTCGGCCCGAACGGGGCGGGCAAGTCGACGACGATGAAGATGATCGGGGCCGTGTCCACCCGCACGGGCGGCGACCTCAGCATCCTCGGCCTCGACCCCGACCGCTACGGCCCCGAGATCCGGTCGCGGCTGGGGGTCGTGCCGCAGCAGGACAACCTCGACGGCGAGCTCAACGCCCGCGAGAACCTCCACATCTACGGGCGCTACTTCGGCCTTCCCGGCAAGGTCTGCCAGCAGAAGGCCGACGAGCTGCTCGCCTTCGCGCAGCTCGAGGAGAAGGCCAAGAACAAGGTCGACCAGCTCTCGGGCGGCATGAAGCGGCGCCTCACGATCGCGCGCGGCCTCATCAACGACCCGCGCATCCTGCTGCTCGACGAGCCGACGACCGGCCTCGACCCGCAGGCGCGGCACGTGCTGTGGGATCGCCTGTTCCGCCTGAAGGAGCGGGGCACGACCCTCGTGCTGACCACGCATTACATGGACGAGGCCGAGCAGCTGTGCGACCGGCTGATCGTCGTCGACAAGGGCCGCATCATGGCGGAGGGCACGCCGTCGTCGCTCATCCGCGAGCACTCCAGCCGCGAGGTGCTCGAGGTGCGCTTCGGCTCCGACCGCAACGAGCAGGTGGCCCCGCAGCTGGAGGGCATCGGCGAGCGTGTGGAGGTGCTGCCCGACCGCATCCTCGTCTATGCCGCCGACGGCGAGGCCGCGCTCGAGCAGATCACCCACCGCGGGCATCACCCGGTCACCTCGCTGGTGCGCCGATCCTCGCTGGAGGACGTCTTCCTCCGCCTCACGGGACGGTCGCTCATCGAATGAGCGGCGCGTCGAACGAACCGGGCGGGATGCCGCAGCCGGCCGCCGCGCGGGCGGACAGCCTGCCGACGCTCGAGGAGCTGCGTGCGGAGGCGCTGGAGTGGGGCCGGAAGCCGCGACGGCGGGGAGCGCTCTACGTCACCGAGCACATGCTGCGGGCGATGCGCGCCTACGGGTGGACGATCCTCGTCGGCGGGCTCGGTCAGCCGGTGCTGTACCTGCTCGGCCTCGCGGTGGGCCTCGCCGCCCTCATCGACGCTCCGATCACCGAGGGTGGCATCGAGGTGTCGTACCTCGTCTTCGTCGCGCCAGCTCTGCTGATGACGGCGGCGATCCAGGTCGGGGCGGAGGAGTTCTCGTACCCCGTGATCGCCGGCTTCAAGTATCGTCGCTACTTCTTCGGATTCAGCGCGTCGGCACTCTCACCCGGTCAGATCGCCGGTGGCGTCGTGCTCGGCGCCGCTGCGCGGATGGTCTTCGTCGTGGCGGCGTACTACGCGTTCCTCTGGATCTTCCAGGCGGTGCCGAACCCGGCCACGGGGTGGCTGATGATCCCGATCGGCGTGCTGGCGGGGCTCGCGTTCGGCATCCCGTACATGGCGTACTCGGCGTCGATCACCGAGGACAAGGGGCAGATCGCCCTGGTGCAGCGGTTCGTCTTCATGCCGATGTTCCTGTTCTCGGGAACGTTCTACCCGCTCGCGACCCTGCCGCTGTGGCTGCAGTGGATCGGCTGGGTGTCGCCGCTGTGGCACGCGTCGGAACTCGGTCGGATCGTCTCGTACGACAAGCCTGCCGACCCCATCGCGATCGCCGTGCACGTCGGCTATCTGCTGCTGCTGGCGGTCGGCGCTTTCGCGGTCGCGCGCCGCACCTTCCGAAGGAGGCTCGGCGAATGACCACCGTGACAGAGATCGCCCCGGTGCGCTCCGGGGGAGTGCGTGCCCTGTGGGCGGGCAACCCGCAGTCGGTCGTGCAGCGCGGGCTCATCGCGGCGCGCTCCTCGAGCTGGGCTGTCGTCGTGTCGGGTTTCTTCGAGCCCGTGTTCTATCTCGCCTCGATGGGGATCGGCCTCGGCGCCCTCATCGGCGACGTGGAGACCTCCTCGGGCGTCGCGGTCTCCTACGCCGCGTTCATCGCCCCGGCGCTGCTGGCGGTATCGGCGATGAACGGCGCGATCTACGACTCGACGTGGAACGTGTTCTTCAAGCTCAACTACGGCAAGCTCTACGAGGGAATGCTCGCGACCTCCCTGGGCCCGCTCGATGTCGCGCTCGGCGAGATCCTGTACGCGCTGCTGCGGGGCCTGCTCTACGCCACCGGCTTCATGATCATCATGCAGCTGCTCGGGCTGAACCTGTCGTGGACGGCGATCCTCGCCCTGCCCGCGGTGCTGCTGATCGCTTTCGGCTTCGCGAGCCTGGGTATGGCTGTCACAAGCTACATGAAGACCTTCCAGCAGATGGACTGGATCAACTTCATACTGCTGCCGATGTTCCTCTTCTCGGCGACGCTGTACCCGATCACGGTCTACCCCGAGTGGATCCAGACGATCATCATGGCGTTCCCGCTGTGGCACGGGGTCGAGCTCATCCGGGGCCTGACCACCGGCATCCTCAGCCCCGACATGCTCTGGCACGTGCTCTACTACGTCGTCATGATCGCGATCGGCCTGGTCTTCACGACCAAGCGGCTGCGGGCGCTGTTCCTCGACTGACGCCACCCCCGAAACGGCGAGAGTGCACCTGGGCGACGAGGGTGCAGCGCCGGGGCGCGGCCTCGTCCGCCAGATGCACTCTCGCGGAACGGTGGTTGGTCGGGAAGGGGAGGGGTCAGCGCCAGATCACGGCGAGACCGGCGTTCAGGAGCGTCAGCGCGCCGATGCCCCAGAAGAGCACGGGCGGCACCGAACCGGTCTTGCGCTGGCGGGCCTGCCCGATGCCGAGGAACGCGCCGATGATCAGCAGCACGACGAGCTTCGTGCCGATCTTGGCGTAGTTCAGCTCATGCGAGATGCCCCACGGCGCGGCGAGGGCCAGGCCCGCGACCGCCGCGACCGTGACGCCGATGTGCTGCAGCGGGGTCACGCCGAAGCGGCGGGTGTACACCTCGACGGCCCACGCGCCGAACAGCAGCGCGAAGCCGATGAGGTGGATGAAGAGAACGATGTGACGGAGGGTCTCCATGCCCGACATCGTACCTTACGTATTACTGAAGGTTGGCGAGTTCCCGCAGCAGCAGAGTGGTGCGCACGGCGGCGTCGGCGGCCTCGGCGCCCTTGTCCTCCTTCGAGCCGGCCAGGCCCGCGCGGTCGAGGCCCTGCTGCTCGTCGTCGAGGGTGAGCACGCCGAATCCGACCGGCTTGCCGGTGTCGAGCGCGACGCGGGTGAGCCCGTCGGTGGCCGCCGACGAGACGAACTCGAAGTGGGGCGTGCCGCCGCGGATGATCACGCCGAGCGCGACGACCGCATCGGCGCCGCCGTCGAGGGCGGCCCTCGCGGCGACGGGCAGCTCGAACGAGCCGGGCACCCGCACCAGGTGCGAGGTGGCGCCCGCGGCGTCGAGCGTGCGCTGGGCTCCGGCGATGAGACCGTCGGTGATGACCTCGTGCCACGTGCCCGCGATGATCACTACGCGCAGGCCGGTGGCATCGATGCTCTCGGCCTGGGGGGCTCCGGTGCCGCTCATCGGTCTGCTCCTTCGTGCATCTGCGCCAGGGCGTCGGCGAGGTCGTCTTCGGCGATGACGTGCCCCATGCGATCGCGCTTGGTGGCGAGGTACTGGTGGTTGTTCGGGCCCACGCCGACCAGCAGCGGCACCTGCTCGACGATGTCGAGGCCGAACGTGCGCAGCTGCGTCACCTTGTCGGTGTTGTTCGTGAGCAGGCGCACCCGTGAGACGCCGAGGTCGGCGAGAATCCCGGCGGCCGCCGCGTAGTCGCGCGCATCGGCGGGCAGGCCCAGCGCCAGGTTGGCGTCGACGGTGTCCAGTCCGCGCTCCTGCAGGCTGTAGGCGCGCAGCTTGTTGATGAGCCCGATGCCGCGTCCCTCGTGTCCGCGCATGTAGATGACGACGCCGCCATCTTTCTCGATCGCGTCGAGCGCGGCATCCAGCTGGGGGCCGCACTCGCACTTGAGCGAGCCGAACGCCTCGCCCGTGAGGCACTCCGAGTGCACGCGCACCAGGGGGGCCTCGTCGGACAGATCGCCGGAGACCACCGCGAGGTGATCGGTGCCGGTCATGCGGTCCTTGTAGGCGAGGAAGCGGAACGAGCCGTGCCCGGTCGGCACGTGCGACTCGGCGCGCAGGCTCACACGGCGCCGGTGCGGCGAGTGGGCGGCCGTGTCGCGCGGGTGGTGCTCGTCGAGGTACGCGATCAGCTGCTCGATCGTGATGACGGGGACGCCGTCGCGCGCGCCCAGCTCGAGCAGGCCCGGCAGGCGCATCATCGAACCGTCCTCGGCGACGACCTCGGCGATCGCGCCCACCGGCTCGAGACCGGCGAGGGTCATGAGCTCGACCGCTGCCTCGGTGTGTCCGCCGCGCTCGCGCACGCCGCCGTCGACGGCCCGCAGCGGCAGGATGTGCCCCGGGCGGATGACGCTCGTGGGCGTGGAGGTGGGGTCGGCGAGCACGTTGAGGGTGTGTGCGCGGTCGGACGCGCTGATGCCGGTGGAGACGCGGTCGGCGGCATCCACACTCACGGTGTAGGCCGTGCCGCGCGCGTCTTCGTTGGTCTCCACCATCGGCGGCAGGTCGAGCCGGTCCGCCCACTCGGCCGGCATCGGCGCGCAGATGAAGCCGCTCGACCAGCGCACGGTCCAGGCGATGGCCTCGGCGGTGGCCAGCTGCGCCGAGAGCACGACGTCACCCTCGTTCTCGCGGTTCTCGTCGTCGGCCACGATGATGGGCTTGCCCGCGCGCAGCGCATCCAGCGCCTCGGGGATGGGGGAAAGGCTCATCGCGAGCCTCCTTCCGTGGAGACCGCGACGGCGGTCGGGGTGAAAGCGAGGAGGCGCTGCACGTGGCGCGCCAGGATGTCGGTCTCCAGGTTCACACGGTCGCCGGCGACGCGTGCGCCCAGTGTCGTGGCGGCGAGGGTCTCGGGGATGAGGGACACCTCGAACCAGTGCACGTCGGCGTCGGCGGGGCTGGCGGCACTGACCGTGAGCGAGACGCCGTCGACGGCGATCGAGCCCTTGTCGACCACGAGGGGCGCCAGGTGCGCGGGCACGGAGACGCGCACCACGCGCCACTGCGCGCCGGGGCGCACCTCGAGCACCTCGCCGGTGCCGTCGATGTGGCCCTGCACGATGTGGCCGCCCAGGCGGCCGTGCGCGACCGTCGCCCGCTCGAGGTTCACCAGGCGGCCCGGCTCGACGCCGGTGAGCGTGGACATGTCGAGCGTCTGCTTCATGACGTCGGCGGTGAACCAGTCCGCGCCCTGGTCGACCACGGTCAGGCACACGCCGCTGACGGCGATCGAGTCGCCGTGTGCGGCATCCGACACCGCCTTCGGGGCGCGCACGGTCACGCGCACGCCGTCGCCCGCAGGCGCGACGGCGGTGATCTCGCCCATCTCCTCGACGATTCCGGTGAACATCAGCTCTCTCCTTCGTCCGCGGTCGCGGAGTCGTCCGTTCCCGCCGCGGTGCCGGCGGGGTGGGCGACGATCAGCAGGTCGTCTCCCAGGTGCTCGATGGATGCCACGCGCAGCCGTCGCTGGTCGGCGATCGTGTCGACCCCGATCGCGCCGAGCGCGGGGCGGTCGGCGCCGTCGGCGCCCGCGCCGATGAGGGTCGGGGCGACGTAGGCGAGCACCTCATCGACGAGACCGGCGGAAAGGAACGCGCTCGCGAGCGTCGGGCCGCCCTCGACGAACACCCGCTGCACGCCGTCGGCGCGCAGCGCGTCGAGCGCCGCGTCGAGCGTCGCGTCCAGGCGGCGCAGGGGCAGGGGATGCCGGTGCACGGCGGCGTCGGGGGGGAGGGGGCGCCGGCCGACGACAACCGGGGCAGGCTGGTGGTCGTAGAGCGTGCCGTCGGGCCTGCGGGCGGTGAGAGCCGGATCGTCGGCGAGCACCGTGCCCGTGCCGACGACGATGGCGTCGGCCTCGGCGCGGCGGCGGTGCACGTCGGCCCGGGCGAGGGGGCCGGTGATCCACTGGCTCGTGCCGTCGGCGGCAGCGGCACGGCCGTCGAGGCTCTGCGCCCACTTCACGGTGACGTGCGGGCGGCCGAGCTTCTGCACGGCGAGCCAGTCGGCGATGACGTCCAGCGACTCGTCGCGCATGAGATGCGGCTCGACCTCGACGCCGGCAGCCGCCAGCCGCTCGGCGCCGCCCGACGATTCGACGTTCGGGTCGTCGGCGCCGAAGACGACGCGCGCGACGCCGGCGGCCAGAAGTGCCTCGGAGCACGGGCCGGTGCGGCCGTGGTGGTTGCAGGGCTCGAGCGTGACCACAGCGGTGGCGCCGCGCGCGGCATCCCGATCCAGCTTCGACAAGGCGTCGACCTCGGCGTGCGCGGTGCCGGCGCCGTGGTGCCAGCCCTCGGCGATGATCTCGCCGCCCGGCGAGAGCAGGACGGCGCCCACCTGCGGATTGACGCCCCGCGGGCCGCGGCGCGCAAGCTCGAGCGCGTGACGCATCGCCTCGCGTTCGGTGGCGCTCACCGTCATGCCTGTCCTCGTCTCGCTCGTCGATCACGGCGTTCCGGGGCGCAGGATGTCGACGGCGCGCGTGGCGCCGCCCGTGCTTCCTCCCATCCGGACTAGCGACGACCGCTGCTCGCGCAGCTGCCCTCGCATCACCGTCGGTCCCGGAATTCCACCGGATCAGCCGCGGCGGCGCCCGATCGGGCGCGTATGCCGTGGCTCGCGGACTGTCACCGCCGGTTCGGATTCTCACCGACCCCGGAGCACGTAGATGCTCTCGAGTCTACTCAACGTGCGCGTTGCGGTTTCATTCCGGGTGCGCCGCTCACGTCGTCGAGGCGGCCTGCAGCGCCCGTGCGGTCGTGTCGTCGATGACCAGGTCGGTCGCCAGGCGCGCGGCGAGCGCGCCGCGGACGCTGGCGAGCTTGGTGACGCCCGACACGATGCACACCCGCCGGGGCACCCGCCGCAGCACGTCGAACCGGGGCCCGGTCGCCCGCTCGTTGAGCGCGATGCCGGTGCTGGAGCCGTCGGCGCGGTAGAACACCGTCGCGACGTCGCCGACGACGCCCTCGGCCGCCAGCGACTGCAGATCGCGGGTCTCGAGGTACCCGCCGCTGTACACGTGACTGGGCACCGAGGAGTCGGCGGCGCCGGTGCTGAACACGACGAGGTCCATCGCGTCCTGCAGGGCGAGGATGCGGCGGGTGCTGCGCTCCCGCCACATCGCGCTGCGCGTGCGCGGGTCGTCGAAGAACGCGGGCACCGGGAACTGCTGGGCGCTGCCGCCGAACGCCGCGGCGAACCGTCGCAGGATCTCGCTCGCGTAGAGCAGGCCGGTGGTGTGGGTGTTGCCCGACCCGTTCAGCTGCACGAACGCCGTGCCGCGCACCGCCTTGGGCACGAGGCGCCTGCTGACGGCGGCGGTCGTGGACCCCCAGGCGACGCCGACGATCATGTCGGTCTTGACCAGTTCGTGCAGCAGGTGGGCGGCCGCCGCCGCCACCCGCTCGAGGCTCTCCACCTCGCTCGCGTCGTCGGGCACGGGCACGACGTGGGCGGTGACGCCGAAGCGGGCGGCGATGTCGTCTTCGAGGCGCCGCGGTGCGGCGAACGGCGAGCGGATGCGGATGTCGACGATGCCGGTTGCACGGGCGTGCGCGAGCAGGCGCGACACCGTCGAGCGGGACGTGTCGAGTTCGCGGGCGATCGCCTCCATCGTGCGCTCCTGCACGTAGTACAGGTGCGCCGCGGTCAGGGCGCGCTGGGCGGTGCGGGCGTCGGGTTCCGGAGTCGACATGATCCCATCGTGCACGTTTGTGCAAAACAAGTGCAAGAACGTCCACGGATGTCAGGATGGGGGCAGTCGTCACCGACCAGTCACCACCGGAGGGGAAGAGATGACGGAGTCACCCGCACACCGAGGCTTCACCGAGCTGGCGCAGCGCCCGTACGCCGATGTGCTCATCGTCGGCGGAGGCATCAACGGCCTGGCCGCGTTCCGCGACCTCGCGATGCAGGGCGTGGATGTCGCCCTCGTCGAGCGCGGCGACTTCGCCGGCGGCGCGTCGTCGGCCTCGTCCCACATGATCCACGGCGGCATCCGGTACCTCGAGAACGGGGAGTTCCGCCTCGTGCACGAAGCGGTGACCGAGCGCAACGGGCTCCTGAAGGTCGCGCCGCATTACGTGCGTCCGCTGCGGACGACGATCCCGATCTTCTCGACCTTCTCCGGCATCCTCTCCGCGCCGATGCGGTTCCTCCGCCACGGCGCAGGTCCCCGCCGCGAGCGCGGTGCGGCGCTGATCAAGATCGGCCTCGTGATCTACGACTCCTTCTCCCGTGGCGGCGGGCGGGTCGGCCGTCACACCTTCCGCGGACGGCGTCGCTCGCTCGAGGTGCTGCCGCACCTCGACCCCCGCGTGAAGTACACCGCGACCTACTGGGATGCCTCGCTGCACGATCCCGAGCGACTCGCGATCGATGTGCTGCGCGACGGCCGGGCCGCCGGCCGCGCGAACGCCCGCGCCGCCAACCACACCGCGGCGGTGGGAGTGGACGAGGGCAGGATCGTGCTGCAGGACGGACTCACCGGCGAGCGCGCCACCTTCGCGGCATCCGTCGTCATCAATGCGACCGGGCCCTGGGCGGACCTCACCAACCTCGCTCTCGGGGCGCCGACGCGCTTCATGGGCGGCACGAAGGGCTCGCACATCGTGCTCGACCACCCCGAGCTGCTGGAGGCGACCGCCGGCCGGGAGCTCTTCTTCGAGAACGAGGACGGCCGCATCGTGCTCATCTACCCGCTCAAGGGGCGGGTCATGGTGGGCACGACCGACCTCGAGCACGACATGGCCGACCCGGTCGCGTGCACCGAGGCCGAGGTCGACTACTTCTTCGATCTGATCGGCCAGGTGCTCCCCGGCATCGCCGTCGACCGCTCGCAGATCGTCTACCGGTTCGCCGGGGTGCGCCCCCTGCCGGGCCACGGCGACATGGCGCCGGGCTTCGTCTCGCGCGACTACCGCATCGAGTCCGCCCCGCTCGCCGGCGGCGAGACCACCGTGCTCAGCCTCGTCGGCGGCAAGTGGACCACCTTCCGCGCGTCGGGTGAGGCCCTTGCCGACCGCGCCCTCGACCTCCTCTCCGTGCCGCGGCGCACGAGCACCAAGGGGGTGGGCATCGGCGGCGGTCGCGGCTACCCCACGACCGACGTCGCGCGGCGCAAGTGGGTGGCCGTGCACTGCGCCGATCTCGCGCCGTCGCGCGTGGAGACGCTGCTGGACCGCTACGGCACCGTCGCCGCCGATGTCATCGACGCCCTCGGCGCCGATGCCGACGACGCGCCCCTCGTGCATGCCCCGGACTACAGCACGGGCGAACTGCGCCACCTCGCCGCCACCGAAGACGTCGTGCACCTGGACGATCTGCTGCTGCGGCGCACGAGCCTCGCGTTCATCGGGGCGGCCACGCCGGAGCTGGCGGCCGAGGCCGCGGCGGCGATCGCGCCCGTGCTCGGGTGGGATGCCGCGCGGGTCGAGTCCGAGGTCGGCCGGGCGCTGGATCGCGTGCACGCCGCCGACCCGACCTGGCAGCCCGCGGGTGGGCAGACGGCCGACGCGCGATAGCCTGACCGCAGTCCGCCGCGCGGCGGACGTCGATGATCCGCCGCACGGGAGCGGCGTGAGGAAGGAGACCGCGTGGCGGGCCACGTTCTGTCCATCGACCAGGGGACGACGTCGACGCGCGCGATCGTGTTCGACGCCGAGGGGGCGATCGTGGCGAGCGCGCAGCGCGAGCACGAGCAGATCTTCCCGCGCGCCGGGTGGGTCGAGCACGATCCGGTGGAGATCTGGACGAACACCGAATGGGTCATCGCCGCGTGCCTGTCGCGCGCGGGCCTGGAGTCGGCGGCCATCGCGGCGGTGGGCGTGACCAACCAGCGCGAGACGGCCATCGTGTGGGACCGGCGCACGGGGCGTCCGGTGCACAACGCCATCGTCTGGCAGGACACGCGCACCCAGCCGCGCATCGACCAGCTCGCCGCGGAGTCGGGTGACGTGTTCCGCTTCGCCGAGCAGACCGGTCTGCCGCTGGCCACCTACTTCTCCGCGTCGAAGATCGCGTGGATGCTGGAGCGGGTGCCCGGGGCGCGCGAGGCCGCCGAGCGGGGCGACCTGCTGTTCGGCACACCCGACACGTGGGTGGTGTGGAACCTCACCGGAGGCGCCCGGGGCGGCATCCATGTCACCGACGTCACCAACGCGTCGCGCACGCTGCTGATGGACCTCGGCACGCTGGACTGGGCCGACGACCTGCTCGGGGTGTGGGGGATCCCCCGGGCGATGATGCCGGAGATCCGCTCGTCGAGCGAGGTGGTCGGGGCCTCGCAGGTGCCCGACGTGCTCCACGGCGTGCCGATCGCGGGCATCCTCGGCGACCAGCAGGCGGCGACCTTCGGACAGGCCGCCTTCGACGCCGGCGAGTCCAAGAACACCTACGGGACCGGCAACTTCCTGCTCGTGAACACCGGCACCGAGATCGTGCGCTCCGACGCGGGGCTGATCACCACGGTCGCCTACCGGCGCGACGGGGAGCAGGCCCGCTACGCGCTCGAGGGCTCGATCGCGGTGACCGGCTCGCTCGTGCAGTGGCTGCGGGACAACCTCGGCATCATCCAGCGCTCCGAAGACGTCGAGACCCTCGCCTCCACCGTCGCCGACAACGGCGGCGCCTACTTCGTGCCCGCCTTCTCGGGCCTGTTCGCCCCGTACTGGCGGCCCGATGCGCGCGGGGCGCTGGTCGGCCTCACCCGGTACGTCAACAAGGCGCACATCGCCCGGGCGGCGCTGGAGTCGACAGCCTTCCAGACCCGCGATGTCATCGAGGCGGTCGTCGCCGACACCGGCCGCGCGCTGCACGAGCTGAGGGTGGACGGCGGGATGACCCGCAACAGCGCGCTCATGCAGTTCCAGGCGGACCTGCTCGGCGTGCCGGTCGTGCGCCCGAAGGTCGTCGAGACGACGGCGCTCGGCGCGGCCTACGCGGCGGGCCTCGCCACCGGCGTGTGGTCGGGCACCGACGAGCTGCGTCGCCACTGGCGCGAAGACGTGCGCTTCGAGCCGTCGATGCCGACCGATGAGCGCGAGCGACGCTACCGCCTGTGGAAGAAGGCCGTCTCGAAGTCGCTGGACTGGGTCGACGACGACGCGCGCGAGCTCATGGGGACCACGGGGCGCTGAGCCAGCGCGCCGCACCGGGCGGGCGTCACTTGAGGAGCCGGGAGAGGCGCCGGTCGGCGAGCACCTTGCCGCCGGTCTGGCAGGTGGCGCAGTACTCCAGGGAGTTGTCGGCGAAGAAGACGCTGCGCACCTCGTCGCCGCACACCGGGCATTTCTCCCCGCGCCGGCCGTGTACCTGCATGCCACGGCGCTTGGCGTCCTTGAGATCGGCGGGCGGCTTGCCCGACGCCGCGGCGACGGCCTCGGCGAGGGTGGTTCTCGTCGCGGCGTAGAGGCGGTCGATCTCGTCGTCGTCGAGGGTCGCCGCCAGCGCGTACGGCGACATCTTCGCGACGTGGAGGATCTCGTCGGAGTAGGCGTTGCCGATGCCGGCGATGATCGACTGGTCGCGCAGCACCCCCTTGATCTGCGTGCGACGGCCGCCGAGCAGCGCCGCGAACGCGTCACGGTCGAAGGCCGGATCGAGCGGATCGGGTCCGAGCCGGGCGATGCCGGGGACCTCCTGCGGATCGCGCGCCGCGTACACCGCCAGTGACTTCTTCGTGCCGGCCTCGGTGAGGTCGAAGCCCGAGCCGTCGTCGAGGGCCACCCGCAGCGCGATCGGCGTGCGGCCGGGCTTGATGATCGTGGCGGGGAGGGCGTCGTACCACCGGAGCCATCCCGCCTTCGCCAGGTGGAAGACGAGGTGCAGCGGTTCGTCCGCCGCGGTGCGGGCGGTGATGTCCACGAACTTGCCGTGCCGGGAGACACCGGTGATCGCGGTGCCGACGAGCGCCGTGATCGGCGGGTCGTAGGTCTTCAGCGCGGCGATGTTCGCGACGCTCGCCCGTTGGATGCGCAGCCCGGTCACCCGTCCGCTCAGGAAGTCGACGAGTCCCTGCACCTCGGGCATCTCGGGCATGGGCTCATCCTGCCACGTCCTTCCGACGGCGGGCGGATGGATGCCGTCAGCCGAGCACCGGCCACGGCTGCGGCGTGCGGTCGTCGCCGCGCAGGAGGCCCGCGACCCACCCGTCGTCGCGGAAGTGCGCGTTCGCCAGCGCCTGGCGCAGCGTCCCCTCGTAGCGGAACCCGAGACTGCGGGCGACGCGTGCCGATCCCACGTTGCCCACGACGGCCCGCCACTCGATGCGCTCGAGCCGGGGCGAGAGGTCGGCGAAGCCCCAGTCGACGACCGCGTGCGCGGCCTCGACGAGCAGACCCTGGCGGCGCGCCCACGGCGCCATCCAGTAGCCGATCTCGGCGGCCCCGCGCCCCACCCCGTGCAGACCGATCATCCCGGCCAGCCGCCCGCTCGCGCGGATCGCCCAGGTGTACTCGCTGTCGTCACGCCAGCGCTCGGCGACCATGTGCACGAATCCGAGCGCGTGCTCGCGCTCGTAGGGCGAGGGCACCGTCGTGAAGCGCTGGATCGCGGCATCCTGACACGCGACGTAGATAGCGTCGACGTCGTCCTCGGTCGGCGTCGAGAGCACCGCGCGGGCGGTGCGCAGGCTCACCGGCTGCATCGAGGGCTCCTGCGGCTGCTCGGTCAGGCCCGCCGCAGCAGGCCGACCTTGTCGTAGACGTCGGCGAGGGTGCGGCCGGCGACCTCGGCGGCGCGGTCGGCGTTGGCGGCCAGCACGCGGTCGAGCTCGGCAGGGTCGTCGAGGAGGGCGAGCGCCCGCTCGCGCACCGGACCGAATTCGTTCACGACGACCTCGGCCAGGCCCTTCTTGAAGTCGCCGTACCCGCGGCCGGCGTACTCGTCCTCGATCGCCGGGATCTGACGGCCCGTGAGGGCGGCGTAGATCACGAGCAGGTTCGACACCCCGGGCTTGGCTTCGCGGTCGTACCGCACCGAGCCCTCCGAGTCGGTGACAGCGCGCATGATCTTCTTCGCCGACTTCGACGGCTCATCGAGCAGCCACAGCACGCCGGCATCCGACTCGGCCGACTTCGACATCTTCGCGAGCGGGTTCTGCAGGTCGTAGATGCGCGCGGTGTCCTTCTGGATCACCGGCATGGGCACGCGGAAGGCGGTGCCGTAGCGGCTGTTGAACCGCTCCGCGAGGTCGCGGGTGAGCTCGACGTGCTGCTTCTGGTCGTCGCCGACGGGCACGATGTCCGTCTGGTACAGCAGGATGTCGGCCGCCATGAGCACGGGGTAGGTGAACAGTCCCACGCTGGTCGCGTCGGAGCCGTAGCGCTGCGACTTGTCCTTGAACTGCGTCATGCGCCCGGCCTCGCCGAAGCCGGTGAGGGTCGAGAGGATCCAGGCGAGCTCGGCGTGCGCGGAGACATGGGACTGCACGTACAGCGTCGACTTCGCCGGTTCGATGCCGGCGGCGATGTACTGCGCGGCGGTGCGGCGCGTCTTCTCACGCAGCTCCGCCGGGTCGTTGGGCTGGGTCAGTGCGTGCAGATCGACGACCGAGAAGTAGGCGTCGTACGCCTCCTGCAGGTCGCGCCACTGCAGAAGCGCCCCGATGTAGTTGCCGACCTGGAGCGAGTCGGCCGAGGGCTGCATTCCGGAGTAGAGGCGCGGTTTGGTCACCCGATCGATTCTAGGGCGATGGATGCCGCGCCCGCCGCCGCGCGACGGCCTCTTCGGGCCGCGGGGCGGTCGCGGGCGGGCGTGCGGGTGGCGGCCCGTTCACGCCGGAGGCGGTCAGGCGCCGATCGTGTAGTCGGCCACGACGGGCGCGTGATCGCTGAAGCGCGTGTCCCAGGCCGACGCGCGGAAGATGCGGTAGTCGGTCACCCGCTCGGACAGCGCGGGGCTGGCCAGGTGGTAGTCGATGCGCCACCCGGTGTCGTTGTCGAACGCGCGGCCGCGCATCGACCACCACGAGTACGGTCCCTCGACATCGCCGTGGAAGCGCCGGCCGACGTCGACCCAGCCGAGGCCGATGCCGGTGGTGCCGTCGACGGCCTGCACCGTCTCGCCGGAAGCGCCCAGCATGCGGTCGAAGTACGCCCGCTCGCGCGGGAGGAAGCCGGACTTCTTGACGTTGCCCTTCCAGTTGCGGATGTCGAGCTCGCGATGCCCGACGTTGAGGTCGCCCATCACCAGGGCCAGGGGAGACCGCGCCTGCAGCTGCGGAAGGCGCGCCTCCATCGCATCGAGGAAGGCCCACTTCGCGTCCTGCTTGGGGGTGTCGGCCTCTCCGGTGTGCACGTAGGCGCTCACCACCGTCAGCGCTTCGCCGTCGATGTCGAAGTCGGCCTCGATCCATCGCCCCGCCCAGTCGGCCCGGTCGGGGGCGTCGAGGTCGTCGGGGCCGAGAACCCTGCGCACCGCCACCGACGGCAGGCGGCTGGCCACCGCGACGCCGGCCCGCCCCTTGGCGAGCGCCTCGTCGTTGACGATCTGCCAGCCGGGCAGGGCCGTGTGCAGCTCGTCGAGCGTGGCACGCACCTCCTGCAGCGCCATCACATCGACGTCGGCCTGGTCGAGCCACTCGATCATGCCCTTGCGGACGGCGGCGCGGATGCCGTTGACGTTGACAGAGGCGATGCGGACGCGGCGAGACACGCCCTCCAGCCTAATGAGCGCCCCGGACACCGCCGCGCCGCGGGGTCATTCGAACAGCGACGATCCCTTGCGCGGCGCGGGGGGAGCGACGGCCTCGACCTCGGCGAGCTCGGACTCGGCCTCGCTCACGGCCCGGTCGTCGATCCACCGGCGGTACCAGGGCGCCTCCTCCCTCGCTTCCTGCGCCGTGCGCAGCCGCACCTGCGCGGCCACGAGCAGCGCCGCGTGCTCGGCGGCGACCCGCTCGGCCTCGGTCTGCGGCAGCAGCGGGACATCCTCGTCGCTGGCCGACACGGCGACCCATGCGGCGGCGACGAGCATGATGATGCCGATGATGCGGAACCACAGCAGCAGACCGACGAAGATCGCGAAGGTCGCCAGCAGAGCGTTGGTGGGCGTGTAGATGAAGAGCCAGCCGGTGAACAGCTGCAGCACGGTGATGGCCGCGCCGCCGAGGAGCGCACCGGGCAGGATGCGCCGCCAGGGGAGCTTCGTGCCGGTGAGGAACCGGATCAGGGCGCCGAGCGCGGCAGTGAAGATCGCGAACGAGATGAGGATCGTGCCCACGCGGGTCGCGCCCACGTACCACCCCGACGCATCGCTCCAGCCGAACAGGCTGAACACGAGATGCAGCGCCCAGGTGCCGATCGAGGTCGCGGCGAAGCCGAGCACGAGCGCCAGCGCGAACGCGATCGCGCCGACGAAGTCGCGGGCCTTCAGGTAGACGTAGCTGCGCAGATCCGGGGGCAGGCCGAAGATGTCGCGCACCGCGCGCCGGGTGAAGGTGACGAACCCGATCGCGGTCCACAGCAGCGCGCCGAGCGCGATCGCACCCGTGATGCCGAGCACCCCGGCGCTGGAGGTCGCGATCTCGGTCACCTGGTCGGGCGTGAACAGCCCGCCCTCGGGGGCGATCAGGCCCGGTATGTAGCTGTTGATCAGGTCGATGAGCCCCTGGATCGCCTGCTCGCTGCCCCCGAGCCAGAGCCCCGCGATCGCGAACGCCACGTAGATCGCGGCGAAGGTGGCGAACAGCGCCTGATAGCTCACCCCGGCGGCGAGAAGGAATCCGTTGTGCTGCAGGAAGTGCCGCCACACCCGCACGGGGAACCACGCCAGGGTCCTCTGGGTGATCCTGGTCGCGCGGCTGAGCGGTTCGTCGAAGCGTTCGCGCAGGGCCTCCTGCGTGGCTTCCCAGCGCGCGCGGAGCGTCTCCTCCTCGCGCTGGGCCGCGTCCGCTTCGACGCGCGTGGTGCGGTGCGGTGTGCGGCTCACCCCGCCAGACTAGCGAGAGGTGGATGCCGCGCTCGCGGCCCACGCGAGCGGGCGGCGGAACCGGGGCACGACGAGCAGCACCGCGAGCAGCGCCGCCGCCGGGAGGAGGAAGGCGGCACCCAGGCCCGGTCCGTCGGCGAGAAGTCCGAGCACGACGGCTCCGAGAATCGCCCCGGCGTAGTTGAAGAGGTTGACGCGGGCGATCACCTGGTCGCTGTGCGCGGCATCCAGGTCGCCGGCGGCGTCGAAGGTCACCGGCACGAGCACCCCGGTCGCCACGCCGGCCAGGGCGAAGCCGATCACGGCGGCGGAGGCGAAGGGGAGCAGGGCGACCGCCGCGCAGCCGGCAGCCGATACCAGCGCGGCCGTGGCCACCAGCGGAGCGCGTCCGATCGTGAGCACGAGTCGGTCGGTCGCAAGGCGGGTGACCAGGACGGCGCCCTGGTAGGCGGCGTAGCCGAGCGGTGCCACCCAGCCGAGGGCGTCGAGGTCGTCGTGCAGGTAGACGGTGCTCCACGTGCTCACCGCGGAGTCGGCCACGAACACCGCCAGGATCACGAATCCGAACGCCCAGATTCCGGCGCGCGGGAGGCGGCCGTGCGTGCCTCCGGCCCCCTCCGGCGCGACCGGTGTCTCGCGAGCGAACAGGCGCGCGCCGACGGCGGCGATGCTCAGCGCCACGACCCCCGCAACCGCCAGTGCGATCCCTGCGGCCGTGGCGGTCAGCGCGAACGCCGACACGAGCAGGGCCCCCGCGATCGCGGCGGCGGTGAGGGCGGCGAAGAAGCCGCCGAGCATCGGCCGGCCGCCCGCGCGCTGCACGGCGACGCCCTGCATCGCCACCGCGGCGTCGACGCACCCGAGTCCCACCCCGAACAGTGCGAACGCCGCGGCGAAGAGCGGGAAGGGGAGCGGAACGGCGATCAGCGGCAGGGCGGCGCCCTGCAGCGCCAGCCCCGTGACCAGCCCGACCCGACTGCTGAAGCGCACGGCCAGGGCGTTGGCGACCAGCGATCCGCCGGCGGCGGCGAGGGCCACGCCCAGCACGATCAGAGACACGACGGTGTCGTCGACGTCCTGGCGCGCCTTCAGGGCGGGCAGCGACGTGACGATCACCGCGTAGCCGAGGCCCTGGGCGGCGTACGCCGCGGTGACGGCGGCACGCGTGCGGGAGCGCGGCGGGTGCGCGGTGAGCGCGTCGTCGCGCCGGGCCTGCGTCATGGAGGGCTAGGAGCGCCCGCTCAGGACCGCCTGCTTGACCTCTGCGATCGCCTTGGTCACCTCGATGCCGCGCGGGCACGCCTCGGTGCAGTTGAAGGTCGTGCGGCAGCGCCACACGCCCTCCTTGTCGTTGAGGATGTCCAGGCGCACGTCGCCCGCATCGTCGCGCGAGTCGAAGATGAAGCGGTGCGCGTTGACGATCGCGGCCGGGCCGAAGTACTGGCCGTCGGTCCAGAACACGGGGCACGACGAGGTGCACGCCGCGCACAGGATGCACTTGGTCGTGTCGTCGAAGACCTCGCGGTCCACGATCGACTGCACGCGCTCCTTGCCGGGCTCGGGCTTCGAGTTCGCGATGAGGAACGGCTGCACCTCGCGGTACGACGCGAAGAAGGGCTCCATGTCGACGACGAGGTCCTTCTCCAGCGGCAGGCCCTTGATCGCCTCGACGTAGATCGGCTGCGAGATGTCGAGGTCCTTGATCAGCGTCTTGCACGCGAGCCGGTTGCGGCCGTTGATGCGCATCGCGTCGGATCCGCAGATGCCGTGCGCGCAGGAGCGTCGGAACGTCAGCGACCCGTCGACCTCCCACTTGATCTTGTGCAGCGCGTCGAGCACGCGGTCGGTGGAGAACAGCTCGACGTCGTAGTCCACCCAGCGCGGCTCCTCGTCCACCTCGGGGTCGAAGCGACGGATGATGAAGGTCACGAGGAAGGACTGGATGCCGGTGTCGGCCGCAGTCTCGGTCTCGACGGGTGCGTCGGTTTCGACGAGCGTCGTCGACATCAGTACTTCCTCTCCATCGGCTGGTAGCGGGTCACGACGACGGGCTTCCAATCCAGGCGGATGTGGTCATCGGCGTTGGCCGATCCGGCATCGCCCGACAGGTACGCCATCGTGTGCTGCATGTAGTTCTCGTCGTCGCGCTTGGGGAAGTCGTCGCGCATGTGGCCGCCGCGGCTCTCCTTGCGGTTCCTGGCGGTGACGACGACGACCTCGGCGATGTCGAGGAGGAAGCCCAGCTCGACGGCCTCGAGCAGGTCGGTGTTGAACCGCTTGCCCTTGTCGTCGACGTGGATGTTCTTGTACCGCTCGCGCAGCTCCTCGATCACCTCGAGCACCTCGCCCAGCGACTCCTCGGTGCGGAACACCTGGGCCTTGCGGTCCATCTCGTCCTGCAGCTTCTTGCGCAGGACCGCGATGCGCTCGGTGCCCTGGTTGGCGCGCAGCCCCTCGATCAGACCCCGCACCTCGGCGGCCGGGTCCTCGGGCAGCGGCACGAAGTCGGCTGTCTGCACGTACTGCACCGCGTTGCGACCGGCGCGCTTGCCGAAGACGTTGATGTCGAGGAGGGAGTTGGTGCCGAGGCGGTTGGAGCCGTGCACCGAGACGCACGCGCACTCGCCGGCGGCGTACAGGCCGGGCACCACCGTGGTGTTGTCGCTGAGCACCTGGGCGTCGTTGTTGGTCGGGATGCCGCCCATCGCGTAGTGGGCGGTCGGCATGACCGGCACCGGCTCGACCACGGGGTCGACCCCGAGGTAGGTGCGGGCGAACTCCGTGATGTCGGGGAGCTTGGTCTCGAGCACCTCGGCGCCCAGGTGCGTGCAGTCCAGGAGCACGTAGTCGCGGTGAGGCCCGGCGCCGCGGCCCTCGGCCACCTCCTGGACCATGCAGCGGCTGACGATGTCGCGCGGCGCGAGGTCCTTGATGGTGGGGGCGTAGCGCTCCATGAACCGCTCGCCGCTGACGTTGCGGAGGATCGCGCCCTCGCCGCGGGCCCCCTCGGTGAGGAGGATGCCGAGCCCGGCGAGGCCGGTCGGATGGAACTGGAAGAACTCCATGTCCTCCAGGGGCAGGCCCTTGCGCCAGATGATCCCGACGCCGTCACCGGTGAGGGTGTGGGCGTTCGAGGTCGTCTTGAAGATCTTTCCGAAGCCGCCGGTGGCGAAGATGACGGCCTTCGAGTGGAAGACGTGCAGTTCGCCCGTGGCGAGCTCGTACGCGACGACGCCGGCGATCTCGGTGGTGCCGTCGTCCTTCTTCACCGTGATGAGGTCGAGCACGTAGAACTCGTTGAAGAAGTTGATGCCGAGCTTGACGCAGTTCTGGAACAGCGTCTGCAGGATCATGTGGCCGGTGCGGTCGGCGGCGTAGCAGGCGCGGCGCACCGGGGTCTTGCCGTGGTCGGCGGTGTGCCCGCCGAAGCGGCGCTGGTCGATCTTGCCCTCGGGCGTGCGGTTGAAGGGCAGGCCCATGTTCTCGAGGTCGATGACCGCGTCGATGGCCTCCTTGGCGAGGATCTCGGCGGCGTCCTGGTCGACGAGGTAGTCGCCGCCCTTGACGGTGTCGAAAGTGTGCCACTCCCACGAGTCCTCTTCGACGTTGGCCAGGGCCGCCGCCATCCCGCCCTGCGCGGCACCGGTGTGCGAGCGGGTCGGGTAGAGCTTGCTGATCACGGCGGTCTTCGCGCCGGGACCGGCCTCGATGGCCGCGCGCATGCCGGCGCCGCCGGCGCCGACGATCACGATGTCGAACTGGTGGTAGTGGACGCCGTCCTTGACGTAGCTGTCTGCAGTCTGGGTGCTCACGTGTGAAATGCCTCGGGTTGTCTCTTGCTCGTCGGGAGCGCTCAGGCGGCGCTGCAGATCTCGGTGAGGATGCTGCCGTCGGACAGGTTCGGGATGCACGGGTCGAAGGTGAAGACCACGAGGGTGCCGAGCAGGATCAGGAATCCGGCCGACAGCCACAGCGCCCACACGAGCACCTTGCGCGTGCCCTCGTGGGTGACGTAGTCGTTGACGATCGTGCGCATGCCGTTCGCACCGTGGATGAGCGCCAGCCACAGCATCAGCACGTCCCACCACTGCCAGAACGGCGAGGCGAGCTTGCCGGCCACGAAGGCGAAGTCGATCCCGTGGATGCCTTCGCCCACCATCAGGTTGACGAACAGGTGTCCGAAGATCAGCACGATCAGCAGCACGCCCGAGGCGCGCATGTAGATCCAGCCCCACTTCTCGAGGTTCGGACCCGAGCGGCGCACGGTCCGCTGGGGGGCGCGCGGGTCGGCGATGGCCTGGGACATCAGTGGCCCCCTCCGATCTGCGAGAACACGTTGATGAGGTGACGCGGGGTGAAGCCCAGCATCGTCACCACCCACAGGCCCAGCACGCCCCACCACAGCTGACGCTGGTGTCGCGTGGCCCAGGACCAGAAGTCCACGAGGATGATGCGCAGGCCGTTGTAGGCGTGGTACGCGATCGCCCCGACGAGGGCGACCTCGCCGATCCCCATGATCGGGTTCTTGTAGGTGCCGATGACCGCGTCGTACGCCTCGGGGGAGACCCGGATGAGCGCCGTGTCGAGCACATGCACGAGAAGGAAGAAGAAGATCGCGATGCCGGTGATGCGGTGCAGAACCCACGACCACATGCCCTCGTTGCCGCGATACAGCGTGCCTCGGGGGGTGCGGGAAGTGGTCTCGGATACCGACGGTGTGACGCGCGCTGGAGCAGACACGGCCGTCCTCCCTGGATCGAAAACGTGGTGGGGCGACTCGAGGCCCCGAGGTCGATCCGTCTGGGGGCGGATCGACGGCGTCGCGCGGACGCTTTCTTCATCCTATTCCCCGCTCTGAGCGCCCGGCGACGAAGGCGACCCTTATCGGTCCCGTTCCCCTCGGGATCTTCCGGTGAGTCAAGAACCGCGGTTCTTGCGGCGCCCACCGGTCGTGCTCCGCGCGACCGGTGCCCGGATCCCCGTGAAGCGAGGCGGCCGGCGACGGCTAGCCTGGTGCCATGCCTGAGCCGATCGAGGACTTCTACGCCGTGATCCCCGCCGGAGGGATCGGAAGCCGCCTGTGGCCGCTGTCCCGCGCGGACGCGCCGAAGTTCCTGCACGACCTGACCGGCTCGGGGCAGACGCTGCTGCGCGACACGTGGGACCGCCTCGAGCCGCTGGCGGGCCCGGACCGGATCGCGGTGGTCACCGGGCGCGCGCACCGTGCCGCCGTGGAGCGCGAGCTGCCCGGCATCCCCGACCCGAACGTGTTCCTGGAGTCGGAGCCGCGCGACTCGACCGCCGCGATCGGGCTCGCCGCGGCGATCCTCGCCCGACGCGAGCCGGGCGTCATCATCGGCTCGTTCGCCGCCGACCACGTGATCCGGGTTCCGCACCTGTTCGACTGGGCGGTCCGCCAGGCGATCGCCGTCGCACGCGAGGGCTACATCTGCACGATCGGCATCCCGCCCACCGAGCCCTCCGTCGGATTCGGCTACATCAAGAAGGCCGGGGAGCTGATCGTCGACGGCGCCCCCGAGGCGGCGACGGTGGAGCGGTTCGTCGAGAAGCCCGATCTGGAGACGGCGAAGGAGTACTTCGCGGACCGCTCGTACCTGTGGAACGCGGGCATGTTCATCTCGCGGGCCGACGTGCTTCTGGCCGAGATCGCGCAGCAGGAGCCGGAGCTGCACGCGGGCCTGCTCGAGCTCGCCGAAGCCTGGGACGATCGCGACGCACGCGGGCCCGTGGTCGACCGCGTCTGGCCGACCCTCAAGAAGATCGCGATCGACTACTCGGTCGCCGAGCCCGCCGCCGAGAAGGGTCGGCTGGCCGTGATCCCGGGGCACTTCGACTGGGACGACGTCGGCGACTTCGCGAGCCTGGCCAAGCTCAACTCCCACGGCCGCAAGAACGACCTCGCCATCCTCGGCGAGAACGCCCGCATCCTCTCCGATGCCGCCAGCGGAATCGTGGTGAGCCAGACGCAGCGGGTGATCAGCCTCGTCGGGGTGCGGGACATCGTCGTCGTGGACACCCCCGACGCGCTGCTGGTGACCACGTCGGAGCACGCGCAGCGGGTGAAGGGCGTCGTCGACGCCCTCAAGCTGACCGGTCGCGGCGACGTGCTCTGACCGGGCGTTCCTTACGGGCGCGTATCGGGAAGTTGCGTCTTTGTAACCATTCGCGCTCGACGGGCCCGCGTGCACGCAACCCGCCCGTCACAGTAGGTAACTTCGTACAGTCCCCGTGAGAGACGCGGGGCGACACAGTGGAGGCCGAGTTGACCATCTCTCGCACCAAGAAGCTCGTCGGCGTGACCGCCGCCGCGGGCCTTCTGCTCGCCCTTGCCGGTTGTGGCTCGGCACCCGAGGCGACCCCGTCCGAATCCGCAGGCGCCGAGCCCATCGAAGGGTTCACCCCCTGCCTCGTCTCCGACGACGGCGGCTTCAACGACAAGTCGTTCAACCAGTCGGCGCTCGAGGGCATGGAGCGCGCGGCGGAGGAGCTGGGCGTGGAGCCCATCGAGGTCGAGTCCAGCTCGGCCAACGACTACGCGCCGAACCTCGAGAACCTGATCGCCGAGGGCTGCACGTTCATCGTCTCGGTCGGCTTCAAGCTGTCGGCGGACACCATCGCCTCGGCCACGGCCAACCCCGACATCGACTACGCGATCATCGACGACCTGGCCGACGCCGACGGCGACGGCGCACCCGATGCCCCGAACATCAAGCCGCTGCAGTTCGACACCGTGCAGGCCGCGTACCTCGGCGGCTACGCCGCGGCGGCGTGGTCGGCGGAGACCGGTGTGAACAAGGTCGGCACCTTCGGCGGCATCCCGATCCCGCCCGTCACGATCTTCATGGACGGCTTCGTCGAGGGCGTCGAGAAGTACAACGAGGACAAGGGCGCCTCCGTCGAGACCCTCGGCTGGGACGTCGACGCCCAGGACGGCTCGATGACCGGTGGCTTCGCCGCGAACGACACCGCCAAGCAGACCGCGCAGGGCATCCTCGACCAGGGCGTCGACGTGATCCTGCCCGTCGGCGGCCCGATCTACCAGTCGGCCCGTGACGCGATCGCCGACAGCGGCGCCTCGACGCTGATGCTCGGTGTGGACTCCGACCTCGCCGAGGTCGACACCTCGGTCGCCGACATCCTGCTCGTCTCGATCATGAAGCGCATCGACTCGGCCGTGTTCGACGCCACCATGCAGGCCGCCACCGGCGACTTCGACGTGACCCCCTACGTGGGCACGCTGGAGAACGAGGGCGTGGGCCTGTCGTCGTTCCACGACTTCGAGTCGCAGCTGCCCGAGGGCCTGCTCGACGAGCTGGCCGCACTCCAGGAGCAGATCATCTCCGGCGAGCTCGAGGTGACCTCGCCCGCTTCGCCGTAAGCGCGACGCACACAGCGCGGCCGGACGGATCATGATCCGCCCGGCCGCGCTTCTTCCGGCCCGTATCCGTCTCTCGCTAAGGTGCACATATGAAGCTCGAGCTCCGTGGGATCACGAAGCGGTTCGGCTCACTCACGGCCAACGACCACATCGATCTCGTGGTCGAGCCGGGGGAGATCCATGCCCTCCTGGGCGAGAACGGCGCCGGCAAATCCACCCTCATGAACGTGCTCTACGGCCTCTATCAGGCCGACGAGGGCGACATCCTCCTCGGTGACGAGGTGCAGCACTTCCGCGGCCCCGGCGACGCCATGGCCGCCGGCATCGGCATGGTGCACCAGCACTTCATGCTGATCCCCGTCTTCACGGTGGCCGAGAACGTGATGCTCGGCCACGAGAGCACGAAGGCCCTCGGCGCCCTCGACCTCGCCAAGGCGCGCCAGCACGTGCGCGACGTGGCCGACCGCTTCGGATTCCAGGTCGATCCCGACGCACTCGTGGGCGATCTCCCCGTGGGCGTGCAGCAGCGGGTCGAGATCATCAAGGCCCTCTCGCGTGACGCGAAGGTGCTCGTCTTCGACGAGCCCACCGCGGTGCTCACGCCGCAGGAGACCGACGAGCTCATGGGCATAATGAGGCAGCTGCGCGACGAGGGCACCTCCATCGTCTTCATCACCCACAAGCTGCGCGAGGTGCGCGAGGTCGCCGACCGCATCACGGTCATCCGCCTCGGCAAGGTCGTGGGGGAGGCTGAGCCGACCGCCTCCAACGCCGAGCTCGCCTCGCTCATGGTCGGCCGTGCCGTCGAGCTGACGGTGCAGAAGGAGCCGCCGCAGGTGCGCGACGGCGGGCTGCAGATCAAGGATCTTCGCGTGCTCACCGCCGAGGGCACGGTCGTCGTCGACGGCGTGAGCTTCGACGTGCGGCCCGGCGAGGTCCTGGCCGTCGCCGGCGTGCAGGGCAACGGTCAGACCGAGCTCGTGGAGGCCATCGTGGGCCTGGCCGAGCGCGTGACGGGCTCGATCAGCCTCGACGGCACCGAACTCGTCGGCAAGACCGTGCGCGGCATCCTCGACGAAGGTGTCGGCTTCGTGCCGGAGGACCGGACGGAAGACGGCCTGGTCGGCGCCTTCTCGGTGGCCGAGAACCTCATCCTCGACCGCTCGGGCGACAGCGCGTTCGTGCGCGGCGGCACCATCCGCCGCGCGCTTCTCGACGACTTCGCCCGCGCGCGCATCGAGGAGTACGACATCCGCACCCAGGGGCCCGATGTACCCGCCGGCACCCTCTCCGGCGGCAACCAGCAGAAGGTCGTCATCGCACGGGAGATGAGCCGTGACCTGAAGCTCCTCGTCGCCGCCCAGCCCACGCGCGGCGTCGATGTGGGCTCCATCGAATTCATCCACACCCGCATCGTCGAGACGCGGGATGCCGGCATCCCGGTGGTCGTCGTCTCGACCGAGCTCGACGAAGTGGCCGCGCTCGCCGATCGGATCGTGGTCATGTACCGCGGCGGAATCGTCGGCATCGTGCCCGGAGACACCCCGCGCGACGTGCTCGGCCTGATGATGGCCGGCGAGCGCCCCGACAGCGAGGAGGCCGCATGAGCGGGCCGACACCGGGAGCAGGCGACGAGCACATCAAGGGTCTGCCGCCCGAGCAGCTTCCTCCCGTCGGCGGGCCCCTGACGGGTCATCCGGAGAAGGAGGAGGCGAAGGCCGCGGACGCGGATGCCGCTCCCGACGGGGGCGAGGTCCCCCGCCTCCGCGGCAGAACGTGTTCATCAAGGAGCTGCTGCGCGGCTCGGCGGTCACCACGATCCTCGCCGTCGTCGCCGCGATGATCGTGGGCGGCCTCCTCATGGCGCTCACCGACGAGGACGTCCGTGAAGCCTCCTCGTACTTCTTCGCGCGCCCGAGCGACACGTTCGTCGCGATCTGGAACGCGGTGTACGGCGGCTACGAGGCCCTCTTCCGCGGATCGATCTTCAACCCGCGCGCGAACGACTTCGCGACGCAGATCCGCCCGCTCACCAACACGCTCGGCTTCGCCGCGCCGCTGATCGCGGCCGGGCTCGGCGTCGCCCTCGCCTTCCGCGTCGGCCTGTTCAACATCGGCGGCCGCGGCCAGATCCTGATCGCGTGCGCGACGGCGGCCCTGCTGACCTTCAACCTCGACCTGCCGATGTTCCTCCACCTGCCGCTGACCCTCGCGGCCGGCATCGCGGGCGGCGCCATCTGGGGCGGCATCGTGGGTGTGCTCAAGGCTCGCACCGGAGCCCACGAGGTGATCCTCACGATCATGCTCAACTACGTGGCGCTGTACCTGGTGTCGTGGATGGTGCGCACGCCGGGGATCCTGCAGCGCCCGGCCGGTGATCAGCCGATCTCGGCGCCGACGCCCGCCACGGCCCAGTTCCCCGACCTCATCGGCCCGCGCTTCCCGCTGCTGGACTGGGGCTTCGTCATCGTGCTGGGCGCGACGGTGTTCGTGTGGTGGCTGGTCGAGCGGTCGAGCCTCGGATTCCGCCTGCGGGCGGTCGGCGAGAACCCGCACGCCGCGCGCGCGGCCGGCATCTCGGTGCAGCGCATGTACATCTACGCGATGCTCTTCGCCGGTGGCCTGGCCGGCCTCGCGGGCATGAACCAGATCCAGGGCTCGGTCGTCACCGGGTTCGACGGCCTCATCGACGCCGGCATCGGCTTCGACGCGATCACCGTCGCCCTCCTCGGCCGCAGCCGCGCCTGGGGCGTGTTCGCCGCCGGCATCCTGTTCGGCGCGCTCAAGGCGGGCTCGTTCACCATGCAGGCCTCGCAGGGAATCCCGGTCGACATCGTGCTGGTCGTCCAGTCCCTCATCGTGCTGTTCATCGCGGCGCCCCCGCTGATCCGCACGATCTTCTTCCTCCCCAAGACCGACGCCGAGAAGGCCGCGAAGGCCAGAGCGAAGGCCGCGAAGCGGGCGGTGGCCGCATGAGCGCCGTGACCGCCCCCGCCGTCGCCGGCGGCGCCCTCCACCTCACCACCGTCAAGGTGCGTCACTGGAAGCTGGCCATCAGCCTCTCGATCGTCACCGTAGGCCTCGGGCTGCTCTTCCTGCTCGTGCCCCGCAACGGCATCAGCACCTTCCGCCTGGGCGACGCGTCGTCGTCGATCGCGCTGCCGAACGTCGGCGTGCCGACGGCGATCACGAGCTGGTCGGTGTGGGTGATCATGCTGCTGCTGACCGCCTGGGCTCTGTGGGACGCGTACTCGTACCGCACGTCCGGCCTGTGGCTGGGCATCGTCTACGGTGTGCTCGCCGTGTTCGCGTTCCTGGTGTGGGCCGCCGCAGGCGGCCTCGTGCCGGTGACCGGCCTCCTGTTCGGCGCCCTGTCGCTGTCGATCCCGCTGATCTTCGGAGCCCTCGGCGGTGTCATCGGGGAGCGCGTCGGCGTCGTCAACGTCGCCATCGAGGGGCAGTTCCTGTTCGGCGCCTTCAGCGCGGCGCTGCTGTCGAGCATCACCGGCAACCCCTTCGTGGGGCTGCTGGCCGCCATGGTCGGCGGTGTCCTGGTCGCCTTCGTGCTCGCGGCGTTCTCGATCAAGTACCTCGTCGACCAGGTGATCGTCGGTGTCGTCCTCAACGTGCTCGTGACCGGCCTCACCGGATTCCTCTACGGTGCGCTGCTGGTTCCCAACGAGAACACGCTGAACCGCCCGGTGCGCTTCACGCGGCTGGAGATCCCGATCCTCGGCGAGATCCCGATCATCGGTCCGGTGCTGTTCAACCAGACGCTCATCGTCTACCTCATGTACATCACGGTGGCCCTCGTGGCCTGGGGCCTGTACCGCACCCGCTGGGGCCTGCGCCTGCGCGCCGTCGGCGAGCACCCGCAGGCCGCCGACACCGTCGGCATCAAGGTGAACTCGAGCCGCTTCTGGAACGTGTCGCTCGCCGGCGCGATCGCCGGCATCGGCGGCGCGTATTTCACCCTCGTCTCGGTCGGGCAGTTCACCAAGGAGATGACCGCGGGCCTCGGCTTCATCGCCCTCGCCGCCGTCATCTTCGGGCGATGGGATCCGATCCGGGCGACGCTCGCCGCGCTGCTGTTCGGCTTCGCGACCAACCTGCAGAACCTGCTCACCGTGCTCGGCACGCCGATCCCGAGCGAGTTCATGCTCATGCTCCCCTACGTGGTCACGATCGTGGCGGTCGCCGGCTTCGCCGGTCAGATCCGCGGGCCCGCCGCGGCGGGCAAGCCCTACATCAAGGGCTGAGCCGTGCCCGCGCCGTGCGGCCGCGCCGCCGCATCCGACCCTCCTGATATCGACCCGAAAGCGAGCCGTCCGTGACCGACATCGATTGGGATGAACTGCGAGCGGCCGCGATCGGCGCGATGGAGTGCGCGTACGCGCCGTACTCGCGCTACAAGGTGGGTGCGGCGGCACTCGTGTCCGACGGACGCATCGTGCAGGGATGCAACGTGGAGAACGCCTCGTACGGCGTCGGGCTGTGCGCCGAGTGCGGCCTGGTGAGCCAGCTCCACCTCACCGGAGGCGGCAGACTCGTCGCGTTCGTGTGCGTCAACAGCGCGGGCGACATCATCATGCCGTGCGGACGCTGCCGTCAGCTCCTGTACGAGAACGCGATCCCCGGGATGCTGCTGGACACGGTCTCGGGCATCCGGACCATCGACGAGGTGCTCCCCGATGCGTTCGGACCGCGAGACCTCGAGGAGGTCGGGCGATGACCGCGCCCGAGCCGCACGACGCGGTGGACGTCATCCGCACCAAGCGCGACGGCGGGGCCGTGGGTGAGGACGCGCTGCGCTGGATGGTCGACGCGTACACGCGCGGGTACGTGGCCGACTCGCAGATGGCCGCGTTCGCGATGGCGGTGCTCCTGAACGGCATGGAGCGCGACGAGATCCGCGTGATGACCGACGCGATGATCGCCTCGGGCGAGCGGATGGGCTTCGCCGGGCTCGGCAAGCCCACGGTCGACAAGCACTCCACGGGCGGGGTGGGCGACAAGATCACCCTCCCGCTCGCGCCGCTGGTCGCCTCCTTCGGCGTCGCCGTGCCGCAGCTGTCGGGCCGCGGGCTCGGTCACACCGGCGGCACGCTCGACAAGCTGGAATCCATTCCGGGCTGGCGCGCGGCACTGTCGAACGACGAGATGTTCGCGCAGCTGCGCGACGTCGGCGCCGTCATCTGCGCGGCCGGGTCGGGGCTGGCCCCGGCCGACAAGAAGCTGTACGCCCTGCGCGACGTGACCGGGACCGTCGAGGCGATCCCGCTCATCGCGTCGAGCATCATGTCGAAGAAGATCGCCGAGGGCACGGACTCGCTCGTGCTCGATGTGAAGTTCGGCTCGGGCGCCTTCATGCGCGACGTCGACCGGGCCCGCGAACTCGCCCGCACGATGGTCGCGCTCGGCACCGACTCGGGCGTGGCGACCACGGCGCTGCTCACCGACATGAACACCCCTCTCGGCCTCGCGATCGGCAACGCCAACGAGGTGCGCGAGTCGGTCGAGGTGCTCGCCGGCGGCGGACCGGCCGACGTGGTCGAGCTCACCGTCGCCCTCGCGCGCGAGATGCTGACGCTCGCCGGCCAGCCCGAGGCCGACGTCGAGGCCGCGCTGCGCGACGGGCGCGCGATGGACGCCTGGCGCGCGATGATCCGCGCGCAGGACGGGGATCCGGATGCCGCGCTGCCCGCGCCGAACGAGACGCACACGGTCACCGCCGGCGTCGACGGGTACGTCACCGCGATGGAGGCCCTGCCGTTCGGCATCGCCGCGTGGCGGCTGGGCGCCGGCCGGGCGCGGGCCGAGGACCCGGTGCTCCACGCGGCCGGGATCGATCTTCACGTGAAGCCCGGCGACCGCGTCGCCGCCGGACAGCCGCTGTTCACCCTGCTCGGCGAGGATGCCACCAGATTCGATCGCGCCCTCGACGCCCTCGACGGCGCGTGGGCGATCGGCGCGCAGGCGCCGGCGGCCACGCCCCTCGTGCTCGAACGCATCTCGGCCTGAGCCCGCGGCATCCCTTCGTCCCCATCGTCCGCCCCCGCACGCGAGGAGTCCCCAATGCCCATCGACAAAGACGGCGACGCCGTCCTCCAGGGAGTCTCGATCCGCAGCCTTCCCAAGGTGTCGCTCCACGACCACCTCGACGGCGGCCTTCGACCCGACACGATCATCGAGCTCGCCGACGCCATCGGCCTCGACGTGCCCGAGAGCGACGGCGGTGCGCTCGCGGACTGGTTCGCCGAGAAGAGCGACTCGGGATCGCTGGTCGAGTACCTCAAGACCTTCGACCTGACCACGGCGGTCATGCAGACCCGTGAGGGGCTCACGCGCGTCGCGCGCGAGTTCGTCGAAGACCTCGCCGCCGACGGCGTGATCTACGGCGAGGTGCGGTGGGCGCCCGAGCAGCACCTGGCGCGGGGCCTCTCGCTCGAGGAGGTCGTCGACGCGGTGCAGGAGGGCATCGAAGAGGGGGAGGATGCCGCCGAGTCGGCCGGCCGCGACATCCGCGTCGGCCAGCTCATCACCGCGATGCGCCACACCGACCGATCGCTCGAGATCGCCAAGCTCGCCGTCGACTGGCGCGGACGCGGCGCGGTGGGCTTCGACATCGCCGGTCCGGAGGACGGCTTCCCGCCGTCGAAGCACCGTGCGGCCTTCGACTACCTCGCCGGGGAGTTCTTCCCCGCGACGGTGCACGCCGGTGAGGCGGCCGGGCTGGATTCCATCCGCTCCGCGCTCATCGACGGCCGGGCGCTGCGCCTCGGCCACGGGGTGCGCCTCGCCGAGGATCTCGAGGTCGTCTCGCGCGAAGGCGAGGAGGTCTTCGTGCAGTTCGGCGACCTCGCGCGCTGGGTGCGCGACCGGGAGATCCCGCTGGAGCTGTCGCCGTCGTCGAACCTTCAGACCGGCGCCATCGAGCGCTGGGGCACCGCGATGGAGGACCACCCCTTCGACCTGCTCTATCAGCTGGGCTTCGCGGTGACCGTGAACGTCGACAACCGGCTGCAGAGCGGGACCTCGCTCACGCGCGAGCTCGCCCTGCTCGCCGAGACCTTCGAGTACGACCTCGACGACCTCGAGGTCTTCCAGCTGAACGCCGCCGCGGGTGCGTTCCTCGCGGTCGAGGACCGCGAAGAGCTGATCGAGCTCATCGGCGACGGCTTCGACCGCTGATCGGCGGGCGGGCGGCCGCCCCCGGCCGCCCGCCGTCTGCAGAACTCCGGAAGAATCTGCGCGGCGAGTGACGCGCACCCGGGAGGCGGGCCTCAGCGGGCAGAAACTCCGGAGTTCTGCCGACCTCGCGCCGGTCGACGGGTGCGAACGACCCGTCGCAGCGACGCGGTGATCCGCTCCCGGTCCCACATGACGTCCTCGGCGAGCAGGCGCACGGTCGTGTAGCCGCGTTCGGCCGCGGCGAAGTCGCGCCGCCGGTCCCGCTTCACAGCGACCCAGTCGGAGTGGTGCTGCTCGCTGTCGCACTCGATGATCAGCCATCCGTCGACCACGAAGTCGACGCGGCCGACCCCGGGGATCTTCACCTGGGTCTCGTACCGGCATCCGAGCGCGCGGAGGATGAGCCGCACGAGCGACTCCGGGCCCGACTCGCAGCTCGGGTCGAGGAGACCGCGCAGCACCTGATAGCGGTGGGGCAGACGCGCGAACACCTCGTCCAACGTCTCGGCGTCGACCAGGCCGAGGTGCCACGCGCTGTCCAGGGTCGCGATGGCGGAGCGGGGATCCTGACACCTCGTCGCCTGCGCCAGAGCCTCGATCAGGTCGGTGACGAGCGCCTCGCGCGGCACTGTCGTCGCGCGCCAGTGCGCGACGACGCCGGCCGGACGCTCGGGCAGACGGGTCATCTTCGGGTCGAGCTGAACGTGCGGCGCGCCCCTCTCGAGCACGAAGATCCCGAGGTGGCGCAGCAGCGACACGCAGTCCAAGCGCCCGCCCCACCGGGCGACCGTCACGAGGTCGATGTGCGTGCCCGCCGGCACGAGCCGACCGTTCCGGACCCTGATCAGCGTGCCGTCCGCGACGGCGCGCGTGACCCGGTGCCGGGACATGCCCGCCGAGGCGAGTGCACGCGGGCTGAGGAAGGTCGGGGGGATGCCACCCCAAGGGTCACGTCGTCGACTCACGATCCCACGCTGGGCCCCGGGTCCCCGCACGAGAGCGGTCCGGGGGTGCGTGTGGGCTATTCAGCCGGCCTCGTCGCGTGGGGAGGAGACCTTGCCGGCGGCAGAACTCCGGAAGAATCACGCGCGAGCGGTCGACGGGCGCGGCTGGGTGTCCGCGTCGCCACGGATCTCCGGAGTTCTGCAGGCGAGCCCGCGCGGGGCCGGGGCCGGGCCGGGCCGGGGCCGGGCTCAGCGGCGGGCGACGCCGGGATGGGTGGCGAGGTAGGCCTCGAACGCCTCGCGGCTGGTCTTGGCGGGGGTGTAGCCGAAGTCGCGCTTGAGCGCTTCGTTCGCGAGTACCGGACGATAGCGGAGGAACCCGACCTGCTCGGGGCCGTGCACCGTCAGACGCAGCGCGCGCCCCACCCGGAGCGCGAACGCGAGCACCGAGGCGGGCACCGACACCACGGGCTTGCCGAGGCGGGCCGCGAGCTCCTGCACCGTGACGCGTCCGTCGCCCGCGACGTTGTAGATGCCCGCGGGGCCCACCGTGGCCGCCCGCGCCATCGCCGCGGCCACATCGTTGACCCACACGAACACGAACGGCGATGCGGATCCCTTGACGCCGAGGATCGCCCGGCCGTCCCACAGCGCGGTGATCTGGTTGCGCACCGTCGGGCCGAGGATCGTGCCGATGCGGAACACGACCTGCTCCAGATCAGGGTGGGTCTGCCGGTACGCGCCGAGGAGCTGCTCGACGAGCCGCTTGTGCTTGGAGTACGGGAACTCGTCGTTGCCGCGCACCGGGTCGCTCTCGCGCAGCCACTCGGGGTTGTCGGGATGGTACCCGTACGCCGCTCCCGACGACGAGACGACCACGCGCGAGACGCCCGACTCGATGCACGCCTCGAGCACGTTGCGGGTGCCGTCGACGTCGACGCGGTACTCCAGGTCGTGATCACGGCCCGGGTTGACGATGGCCGCGAGGTGCACGACCACGTCGATCGCGTGCCGCTCCAGCAGGGGCGCGAGGCCGCCCGGGCGGGTCACGTCGCTGTCGTCGTAGACGACCCCGTCGACGGGATGCTCGGGCCGGCGCACGTCGCCGGCGACGACCAGCTCCACGTCGTCGCGCGCGACGAGAGCGGCGGCGACGTGCGAGCCGAGGAATCCGGCACCGCCGGTGATGAGCACGCGGGTCATGACGCCGACCCCGCAGCTCCCGCGGCGTCGACGTCGGGCCCGGCCATCGCGTGGCGGGTCGCATCGCCCTTGGCGGAGCCGGTGCGGCGGCGCGTGCGCGCGGCCCACAGGCTCGCGACGATGAGGCCCGCGATGATGTCCCAGATGCCCCACCAGCCGGCGACGATGGCCATGCCGCCGAGCCCGCCGAAGAACGAGAACACGAGACCGAGCCCGAGGCCCGCGTTGCGGATGCCGACCTCGAAGGTCATCGCCTTCCGCTCGCGCGTGCCGAGGCCCCCGACCACGGCGGTGCCGTAGCCGATCGCCAGGGCCACAGCATCGTGCACCGTCACCACCAGCACGATGATCCCGAGGAAGGCGATGAAGTACGTCCAGTTGCCGGCGAGGGCCGCCACGATGAACCCCACCAGCGCCAGCAGCGAGAACCACTTCACGAACGGCTGCACGCGGCGGGAGAACGCCGGGAAGCGGTGCCGGATCAGCAGTCCGACCGCGAAGGGAAGGCCGATGATGAGGAAGATGTCGAGGAGCATCTGCCACGGGTCGAGCGCGACGGTCTCCAGCAGGGTGCTCGCCGTGGGGTGCAGGGATCCCCAGAAGGCGATGCTCAGCGGCAGCATGAAGATGTACAGCACGTTGCCGACCGCCGTCATGGACACGGACAGCGCGACGTTGCCGCCCGAGCGATGGGTGAGCACCTGCGAGATGTTGCCGGGCGGGCAGCACGCCACCAGCAGCATGCCGAGCGCCATCGACGGGGTGACCGGCAGGATCAGCGTGAGCCCGAAGGTGACGGCCGGCAGCACGAGCAGCTGCGCGAGGATCGCGATGACGAAGGGCTTGGGCTTTCGCCCGACGATCTTGAAGTCCTCGAGCGTGGTGTCCAGGGCGATGCCGAACATGATGAGTCCGAGCACCACGTTCAGCAGCAGCAGCGACCCCGGGTTGAAGTTCAGCAGGACGTCGTCGGGATTCATGCCCGCGCTCCCTCCTTCTTGCGCAGACCCAGGTTCACGGTGAGCTGCATGTCGCTGCCCCGGCCGCGGGTGATGTGGATGCCGCGGCGCGGCGGGGCTGCGTCGGGATCGGCGTCGGCGCGCAGGTCGTCGGTCGCCTGACGCACGGTGCGGCGGTAGGCGTCCTTGTTCACGTAGTAGGACATCCGCTCGAGGCCGAGGTAGTCATAGCCGCCGGTGAGGTCGGGCCAGGGCTCGGCGGCGGTGCGGCGGAAGCGCTCCGCGCGCTCGGGGTGCGCCGCGTCTGCGGCGAGGTACTCGGCGATGAGCTCGGCCTGCTCGTACCGGCCCTGCCAGCCCAGGCCCGACGCCTCGACCATGCCCATCACGAAGAGTCCGTTGAACGAGGGCGGGAAGATGTTGAGGAACAGCTTCGGAGACCAGCCGGTCCAGTTCAGCTCGCCGCGGTCGACGAAGGGATAGTCCAGCGAGTACCCGGTGGCCAGCAGAACCGTGTCGTAGTCCGCCGAGGACCCGTCGCGGAAGTGCACCGTCGTGCCGTCGAACCGGTCGATGTCGGGGCGGATGCCGAGGTCGCCCTGTCCGAGGTGGTTGAGGATCAGCGTGTTGACGATCGGGTGCGACTCGTAGATCTTGTAGTCGGGCTTGGGGAAGCCGAAGCGCACGGGGTCGCCGGTGAAGGCGCGCAGGATCCGCGTGTCGACGAACTGCTTGAGGGGCGCCGGGAGCGGACGGCCCTGGTTCAGGGTGTCCGAGGGGCGGCCGAACAGATAGCGCGGCACGAAGTAGTAGCCGCGACGCACGCTCATGTCGACGGCGGCGGCGTGGTGCACGGCATCCACGGCGATGTCGCAGCCGGAGTTGCCCGCGCCGATGATGAGCACGCGTTTGCCGGTGAGCTGGGTGGCGCGCTTGTAGGCGCTCGTGTGCACCAGCTCGCCGGTGAACTCGCCGCGGAAGGCGGGCACGTTGGGCTCGGCGAGCGTGCCGTTGGCGAGGATGACCCCCGCGTAGTGCGCGGTGGTCTCGCCGTCGGGGCCGTCGGCGCGCAGCATCCACCCGTCGCCTTCGCGCGTGAGCGCCGTGACCTTCGTCTCGAAGCGGAAGCGCTCGGTGAGGCCGAACGTCGACGCGTAGTCCCGGAAGTAGCGGATGAGCACCTTGTGGCTCGGGTAGTCGACCGTGGTGTCCATCGGGAACTCGGCGAACTCGGTGGTGGTGCGCGAGGAGATGAGGTGGGCGGACTCGTACATCGTCGACCGGGGGTTCTCGATGTCCCAGAGGCCTCCGACGCCGCGGGACGCCTCGTAGCCGTCGAAGGCGATGCCGGCCTTCTGCAGGGCGCGCGCGGCGGCCAGCCCCGACGGGCCGGCTCCGATGATGGCGTAGCGGTGCTCCATGTGTCCTCTCCCGCACGACGTTGTGGGGGCACGACGATCCGACCCCAGGGAAGAACCCTAAGCGTTACTCGCTATTAACCGAAATCACGGCAGCGACGGGGGTCAGGACCACAGTGCCAGAAGCCCGCGCACGAGCACCACCGTCGCGCCCGCCCACGCGATCACGAGCATGGCCAGGCGCGCGGCGCGCGCCGGCACGAAGCGGGTCAGCAGGGTTCCGAGGAGGATGCCGGCGGCGGTGGCCACCACGAGGATGCCGACGTCGCCGGCGGCGATGGTGGGCAGGCCCCGCAGCCCGACCGAGACGATGCTGAAGACCGCGAAGATGACCTGCACGCTGGCCGCGAAGCTGCGCTGCGGCCAGCGGTCGCCCACGGCGTGCGCTGCGAGCGGCGGACCCGACAGGCCGCTGGCGACGTGCATGAAGCCCGCCGCGGCGCCGGCGGCGACCGCGCCGGACCGACCGACGAGGGCGCTCGAGAGCAGCGGGATCCAGCCGGCGACGAGCGCGAAGAACGCCATCGCGGCGACCAGCAGCAGCAGCGCCGGCTCGGGCAGGGTGCGCACCACGAGCGCCCCCAGCGGGGCCGCCAGCAGTCCGGGCCAGATGAGCCACCAGGCGCGGCGCCATTCGATCTCGCGCCACACGAGCGGGATCGCCGACAGCGAGGCGACGAAGGCGAGCAGCACGCCGATCGTGACGCCCTCGAGCGGACCGTACAGGAGCACGATCGGGCCGACGAGCACGAGCATGAAGCCCAGGCCCGTGATGCGCTGGATGACGGCCGAGACGAGCGCCGCGATGCCGGCGAGGAGAAGAGTCACGGGCGTCCAGCCTACGTGGCCGGGAGGGCTCCGCCCGTCAGCGCACCTGTGCGACGAGGGTGCCGACGAGCGCCGTGAGGGCCGAGGTCATCTCCGGGTCGGAGATCGTGGGGGTGCCGTCGCCGGCCTGCGGGCCGTAGTCGCCGAACGAGGAGTGCGCGGCGCCGTCCACCTCGACGAAGTCGGCGTCGGCGGGTAGCAGGGGCGCGGCCTCGTCGATCTTCTCGGGCGTGGACAGGCCGTCCTCGCTCCCCGAGATGCTGAGCACCGGCAGGCCGGAATCGCCGAGGTCGTTCGCGCAGTACGACGCGAACAGGGCGAGGCCGTCGGCATCGGCGGCGAGCATGCACGCCTTCACCCCGCCGAGGGAGTGGCCCCCGACGATCCAGGTGTCGATCCCGGGGGCGAGGTCGGTGAACGCCGACAGCGGGCGCAGGTCGAAGAACGCGAGGTTCAGCCAGGGCTTGGTGATCACGACCGTCACGTCGTCGTCGACGACGGCCCCGGACATCTTCGCGGCGTACGCCCACGCCTCGACCTTGGCGCCCGGGATGTAGACGAGGCCGACGGTGGATTCCGCGTCCGCCGGCGCGAGCACGATCGCGGCATCGGTCTCGGTCACCTCGATCGCGGGATTCTCGCGCACGTCGGCCACGGGCCCTGGCTCGGCGGCCATGACGCCGACCTGGCTGTAGACGACGAGGCCGACAGCGACCAGGAGCACCAGCGCGCCGAGCGAGCCCAGCACCCAGGCGACGATGCGCCGCCCGCGCCGACGACGCGGGGCGGGGGCGGTCTCAGGGGCTGCGGTGTCTTCGCTCACCCGTCGAGCGTACCCACGCTCACCCCGGCAGAGTGCCCTGGCGGGCCGCCACGACCTCCCGGACGCGATCGAAGAGGGGATGCTGCGCCTCGAGCCCGGTGACCTCCGCCGTGAACGCCGTGGCGTCGAGTTCCCGCAGCATCCGCTGCATGTCGACCGACTGCGCATCCTCGGGATCGTCGAAGGCCAGCGCCGCGCCCATCGCGGCGAGAAGGGCGTCGACGCCCAGTCCGGCATCCACCGCTTCGGCAGCCGGGCCGACGAAGCGCTCGTGCCGGGAGAGCTTGCGCAGCGGCTGCCGGCCGACGCGCCACACGGTGTCGGGCAGGGCGTCGTTGCGGAAGCGCCCCAGGATCGTCGTGCGGTACTCGGCCTGCGTCTGCGGGTCGAGGCCGTGCTTGGCCACGAGCAGCGCCGAGGTCTCCTCGAGGGTGGCGGCCACGCGCTGTGCGATCGCCGGATCGGCCAGCGCATCGGCGATCTTCTCCACCCCCGCTTGGGCGCCGAAGTACGCGGTGGTGGCGTGCCCGGTGTTGACGGTGAACAGCTTCCGCTCGATGTAGGGGGCGAGGTCGTCGACGAAGTGCGCGCCGGGGATCGCCGGCGGGTACTCTCCGAACGGTCCGCGCTCGATCGCCCACTCGTGGAACGGCTCGACGGTCACGTCGACCCCGCCGCCCTCGGGCTGGCCCGGCACGATGCGGTCGACGGCGGTGTTGGCGAACACCGCGCGACCGGCCAGGTCGCGCCACTGCTCTCCGGCCAGCGCCACGACCTCGTCGCGCAGGAGGTCGGTGGCGCCGATCGCGTTCTCGCACGCCATCACCTGCAGCGGGGGAGCGTCAGCCGGCCTCCGGGTCAGGCCCGCCACGATGTGCGGGGCGATGAAGCGCAGGATCGTCGGCCCGACCGCCGTGGTGACGACGTCGGCGGTCGCGACCTCGTCGGCCACGGTGTCGGGCTGCTCCGCGGAGTTCACGGCGCGGAACCCGGTCACGACGTGGTCCCGGCCCCCTTCGCCGACCTCATGGACGGTGTACTCGCCGACGGCGTTGATCGCGTCGACGAGGGGCGCGGCCACGTCCGAGAAGACGAGCTCGTACCCGCCCTCGTGCAGCAGCAGGCCGACGAACCCGCGGCCGATGTTGCCCGCGCCGAAGTGCACCGCCTTCATCACACGCCCGTCGCCGCGACGATCTCGTAGAGCTCCTCGGGGCTGCCGGCGGCCTTCAGGCGCGCGACGTCGTCTTCGTCGGAGAACAGGATCGCGATCTGCGACAGGATGTCGAGGTGCTCGTCGCCCTTTCCGGCGATGCCGACGACGAACGTGACGTGCTCCCCGCCCCAGTCGACGCCCCCGTCGTAGCGCACCACGGACAGCGCGGAGTCGAGGATCGCCTCCTTGGTCTCGTTCGTGCCGTGGGGGATCGCCAGTTCGTTGCCCATATACGTCGACACGGTCTGCTCGCGCTGCTGCATCGCGTCGAAGTACGCGCCGGTGACCGCGCCCGCCGCCTCGAGGATGTCGGCGGCCTCCTTCATCGCCTCCTCACGGGTCGCTCCGCCGGAGTGGATCCGCACCTGCCCGATGCTCAGGACATCGTTCGCCATCATCTCGCCTTTCGTCGATCGTGGATGCGACGCCGTGGCGTCGCGGGAGGGGCTGCGGAGCCGGGGGCCTCACGCCACGTCCCGGCCCCGCAGCGGTCTCGGCGCCTAGGCGCCCTTCTCGTCGTGCTGTGCGCGGACGAGATCGACGACCTCGTCGTAGCGGGGCGAGTTCATGAAGTTGTCCACCGAGATGTGCACGGCGCCGGGCGTCTGCTTGCGCGCCCGGTCGGTGAGCTGGTTCTGCGTGATGACCAGGTCGGCGGAGCCGTCGAGCGCCGCGATCGCCTTGTTGACGACGGTGACGTCTTCGATGCCGGCCTTCTTGATCTTGTTGCGCAGCACGCTCGCGCCCATCGCCGAGGAGCCCATTCCGGCGTCGCACGCGAAAACGATGTTCTTGATGTCGCGCTCGGTCATGGTCGCCGGCTCGATGCCGCCGTCCGCACCGGTCGCCGCGCCGCCGCGCAGGCCCGACAGCGCGTCGGACGACTTGCCCTTCGCCGCCTCGGTCTGCGTGATCGCCGCGCCGAAGGCGTCGTCGGTCGCAGCCATCGCCGCGAGGTCGCGCTTGCGCGAGGCTCGCAGGATGACCCACGAGACGACGAACGTCACCGTCGCGGACAGCAGCACAGAGAGCCAGACCACCAGCAGGTTCGGCACCCCGCCCGCCGCGGGGCTGATCGCCTGTCCGCTGACCGCGATGATGCTGCCGGGAGCGGCGGGAGCAGCGAGCGAGCCGCCGAACAGCATGTTCGTCGTGACGCCGGTCGCACCGCCCGCGATGAGGGCGAGGATCAGCATCGGCTTCATGAGCGCGTAGGGGAAGTACACCTCATGGATGCCGCCGACGAACTGGATGAGGGCCGCGCCGGGAGCCGATGCCCGCGCCGCGCCGATCCCGAAGAAGGTGAACGCGAGCAGGAGTCCCACACCGGGGCCGGGGTTGGCCTCGAGGAGGAACAGGATCGACGAACCCGAGTCGGCGGCCTGTTGGAGGCCGAGGGGGGTGAGCACGCCGTGGTTGATGGCGTTGTTGAGGAAGAACACCTTCGCCGGCTCGATGAGGATACTCGTCAACGGCAGCAGGTTCATCGAGACCAGCCAGTTCACTGCCGTGCTGAGGACGTTCATGATGCCGTTGACCAGCCAGGCGATCGGGTAGAAGCCCACGATCATCATCACAAAGCCCCAGATGCCGGCGGAGAACATGTTGACGAGCATCTCGAAGCCCGCCTTGATCTTGCCCTCCCACAGGCTGTCGAGCCACTTCATCGTGTAGGCCGAGAGCGGGGCCATGATCATCGCGCCGATGAACATGTGCACCTGGCCGAGCGGGGCATCACCCCCCGGCAGGCTCGCATTGAACTGCGCGATGAGGTAGTCGGATCCGGCGATGGCGCCGAACAGTCCGATGGACGCGACGACACCGCCACGGACGCCGTAGACGATGCTGCCGCCCGTGTAGGCGATGAGGATCGGGAGCAGGTAGTGGATGAACGGTCCGACGATGGTGACCAGCTGCGAGTTCGGGGTGAAACCGTCGGGAATGAAGAACATCGTGACGATGCCCCACGCGATCAGCGCAGGGATGTTCGGCATGATCATGCCGGACAGGTACGTGCCGAAGCGCTGGACTCCGACGCGGGCCTTGTTGACCCCGGTCTGGGGTGCTGACTCCGTTGTCATGACGTGCTCGCTTTCTCGTGACTCGCCGCCGCGGCGCTGTCCGCCGAGCGGGATGCGGCCTCCATCGCCGCGGTTCGGGCTGCGGCCGCATCGGGTGCGGCCAGGGCGGCCTCGGCGATGCGCGCGGCATCGTCGAGGGAGTGCTCGAGCAGGGTGGCCCGCACATCTGCGAGGGCGGTGGGAGCCATCGAGAGGCTGGTGGCTCCGAGCCCCACGAGCACGACGGCCAGCAGCGGGTCGGCGGCGGCCTCGCCGCAGATGCCCACCGGCTTGCCGGTCGCGCGGCCGGCGGCGCCGACCGAGCGGATGAGGTGCAGCACCGCGGGGTGCCACGGGTCCTGGAACGAGGCGACCGAGCCGAGCAGGCGGTCGGCGGCCATCGTGTACTGGGTGAGGTCGTTCGTGCCGATCGAGGCGAAGTCCGCGATCCCGAGCACGCGGTCCGCCAGCAGCGCCGACGACGGCACCTCGACCATGACGCCGGCCGTCTTGATGCCGTACTCGCGGGCGAGCTCGGTGAAGTACTCCGTCTCGCCGACCGTCGCGACCATCGGCGCCATCACCCACAGGTCGGCCTCGGTCGCCGCATCGGCCTGCGCCAGCGCCGTCAGCTGCTCGCGGAGGATGTCCTCGCTCGCCCGCAGCGCGCGGATGCCGCGCAGGCCCAGCGCCGGGTTGTCCTCGTGCGCGTCGTTGAGGAACGCGAGGGGCTTGTCGGCGCCGGCATCCAGCACCCGCACCACGACCTTCTTGCCGGGGAACGCCGAGAGCAGCTCCGTGTACGAGGCGCGCTGCTGCTCGACCGTGGGCGCCTGGCTCGAGGAGAGGAAGAGGAACTCCGTGCGGAACAGCCCCACACCCTCGGCCCCGAGCTCGACCGCCTCGGCCGCGCCCTTCGGACTGCCGAGATTCGCCAGCAGCGGCACAGCCGTGCCGTCGGCCAGTGCCCCCGGGGTGACGGGAGCGGATGCCGCGGCGGCGCGGGCGTCGGCACGATTGCGTGCGCGCTCGAGCTCAGCTGGGGACGGCTCGGTGGTCACGACGCCGGCCGCGGCATCCACGATGACGGTCTCGCCGTCGGCGAGCCCGGTGGCTTCGACGGTGCCCACCACGGCGACGATCGCCTTCTCGCGGGCGAGGATCGCGGTGTGGGAGGTGGGGCCTCCCTCGGTGGTCACCAGGGCCAGCACCATGTCGAGGTCGAGGAGGGCGGTGTCGGCGGGGGCGAGATCCTTCGCCACGAGCACGAACGGATGCCCGGGGTCGGGCACGCCGGGGGCCGGGACGCCGCGCAGCCGCGCGATCACGCGCTGGGCGACGTCGTCGAGGTCTGCCGCGCGCTCGCCGAGGTAGCCGCCGAGCGCCGTGAGCTGGTCGCGGAAGGCCGCGAAGGCGTCGAACACGGCGAACTCGCCGGTCTTCCCCTGCGCGAGCCGCGCGTCGACCTCCTCGGCGAGGGTGGGGTCTTCTGCCATCATGGCCTGCGCCTCGAGCACGTCGCGGGCTGCGCCGCCCGCGTGCGCGCCGCGCTCCTCCAGTTCGCGGGCGACGGCGGCGACGGCCTCTGCCACGCGGGCCTTCTCCGCCTCGACGGTCTGGGTGCTGGGCTCGTCTGCGGGGGCGGGCAGGGGCTCGGCCATCCGCGCCACGGGGCCCTGGGCAACGCCCAATCCGATGCCGACGCCGCGCAGCGCGCTCATGATGCCGCCTCCGTGTCGTGGTCGGTGGTCAGCAGTTCGCTGAGCGTGTCGAGCACGGCCTCGGCGGCGTCGCCGTCGGCGCTCAGGGTGACGTAGTCGCCCTTCTCGACGCCCAGGGCGATGACGCCGAGGATGGAGGCCGCATTCACCGGCGCCCCCGCGCCCTTGGCGATCGTGACCGGGATGCCGGACTCCTTCGCGGCCTGCGCGAACAGCTTCGCGGGCCGGGCGTGAAGACCGTGGGACGAGCCGATGCGGACCGTGCGTTCGATGCCGGGCATGGTGACCTCTCTGTCTGTCGTGCGTCTCTGTCGTGCGTTCTGCGGTCGTGCGTTCTGCGGTCGTGGGCGAGCGGATCAGCCCGGGGAGGGTTTCGCGGTCGGAGGCGTCCCCCCGGAGCCTCCGACCGCGTCGCGCACCAGCGCGAGGGTGCGGGTGCCGTCGAGATCCATGAAGATGTCGCTCGGCAGCAGCACCACCGTTGTGCCCCGCGGCGCCGCCTCCCGCTCGATGCGCTCCAGCGCATGCTGCAGGTGGGGGCCGACGAGCACGACGTCTGCGGCGTCGAGATCTATCGGCAACGACAGCTCGGTGCCCGCGAAGGCGGTGTAGGCGAGACCCTGGTCATGCGCCGCGTGGCGCACGCGCTGGGCCACGAACGTGCTCGACGCGCCCGCACCGCAGACAACCAGGATCCTCATCGACCTGCCTCCTCGACCTCATTCTTGTGAAGTCGCTGGGAGGGGACAACCAGGTCTTCTTCCGCAGGGGCGGAAAGCGGAACGGACCCCCGAGGGGGTCCGTTCCCGGTGGGGCGGGTGCGGCTCAGCGGAAGAAGGCGTTCGCCTTCTGCGTGTAGAGCAGCACCAGGCCGATCAGCGCGATCGCGCCGGCCACCAGAGGCCCCCAGAAGCCGTTGCCGGTGGTGAAGACGTTGTAGGCGGCGACGGCGAGGTCGAGCACGAACACGATGGTGAGGAGGATGCGCGAGAGGTTGTTCCCGCGGAAGAGGCCGAGGCTGACGGCGATCGTGATGACACCGAGGATGATGCTCACCCAGCCCGACCAGGTGAAGATGTGGAAGATCCCGCCGATGATCGTGAACAGGCCGTTGAGCCACGCGATCACCGCGACGAGTGTGACCCCGCCGGGGCGCTGTGCTGCCATGCTGTGTCCCTTCCTGCGAGCGGCCCATCCGCCCGTCTGCGCCACACGCTAGCGCCCGCGTGCCGGTGCGGCGCCGCAGCGCGCCCGGCGTGGTTGACTGGCGAGGACGGAGTCCGCGGACGATCGCGCCGTCGCGAGAGGAGCCCTGTGACCCGAGCGAGACAGGATCGGCTGCTGGCGCTCCTCGTCCGCGAGGACGACTGGGCCACCGCGGCGAGCCTCGCCGACACCATCGGCGTCACTCCACGCAGCATCCGCTCCTATGTCACCGCCGTCAACGCGCGCGTCGCGCCCGGGGTGGCCATCGAGTCCGGGCCGCACGGGTACCGTGCGGGGCCCGACGCGGCGACGGCCCAGCGCTCGGCATCCCCCGACGCGGGCACCCCGCGGGACCGGCTGCACACGCTGGTGCGGGCGCTGCTGGACGCACCCGACGGCCTCGACGTCTTCGAGACCGCGGAGGGCATGTTCGTGAGTCCCGCCACCCTCGACGCCGACCTCGCGCGCGTGCGCGGACTGCTGGGGGCACCGAGCTGACCCTCGAGCGCTCGGCCTCGCGGGCGCGCCTGCACGGCACCGAGGCTGCCCAGCGACGCCTTCTGTCCAAGCTCGCCCATGACGAGATGGATGCCGGCTCCTTCGACCTCGTCGCGCTGCGGCGCACCCTCGGCACGCAGTCGGTGGGCGCGCAGGCGTTCGGGCCGTTCAAGACCGACCTCGTGTCGCGGCTGGGCGCGCTCGGCTACTTCGTCAACGAGTTCGGCATCTCCGATGTGGTCATGCACATCGCGATCGCCGCCGATCGCGTGTCGCGCGACCGGCCCCTCGACGCGGCGACCGTGCAGGCCGCGCGCCCGGCAGGCCAGGAGGTGGCGCAGATCATCGCCGATCTCTCCGCGCGGCACCTGGGCGTGACCCTCGGGGCGGGCGACCTGCAGCACCTGTCGACGCTCGTGCTCACGCGGGTGGTCGCACCGGGAGCCCCGGGCGCGACGCCCGGCGATGAGGTGCGCGCGCGGCTCGAACCCGACGTCGAGCGCGCGGTGCGCGATGTCGTCGGCCAGGCGGCGTCGGAGTTCCTCGTCGACATCGTGCACGAGGACTTCCTCCTGCGCCTGGCCCTGCACGTGCAGAACCTGCGCCACCGCGCGCGGGAGCAGGCGTGGTCGCGCAATCCGCTCACGAAGTCGCTGAAGGCGACGTATCCGATGATCTTCGAGGTCGCGGTGTTCATCGCGAACGGCCTGCACGAGCGGCTGGACATCCCGCTCCTGGACGACGAGATCGCCTACATCGCGATGCACGTGGGCGGGCGGCTGGAGCGCAGCCGCCGCGCAGACCAGCTGCTGACGGCGACCATCGTGTGCCCCGGCTACTACGAGCTGCACGAGCTGCTGCGCTCGAGCGTCGACCGCTCCCTCGGCCAGGCGATCGAGGTGGTGGGCGTGGAGACCCGCGTCGACCCCGACTGGGCCTCGATCGACACCGATCTGGTGCTGACCACGATCGAGCCCCCGGTGGCGGGCGACCGGATCGTGCGCATCCAGCCGTTCCTCACCGACGCCGACATCGAGCGCGTGCAGGCGGCGGCCGGGCGCGTGCGCCGGGCCCGGCGTCTCGCGCGGCTGCGCACCGAGCTCGAGCGGTACTTCGACGAGGCGTCGTTCCTGCGGGGCTTGGATGCCGCCGCCGGCGTCGACGGTGCGATCACCGCGCTCGGGGCGACGCTGGTCGCGCAGGGCGTCATCGACGACGACTACGTGGACCGGGCGATCCAGCGCGAGCAGCTCTCCTCGACGGCGTTCACCGACGCGCTCGCGGTGCCGCACGCGATCGGCATGACCGCCGCGCGCACGGCGATCGCGATCGGCATCGCCGACCCGCCGCTGCCGTGGGGGATGCGCGGGTGCAGGTGGTGGCGATGGTCGCCTTCTCGGAGACCGACCGCGAGGCCTTCCAGACCGTCTTCGAGCAGTTCGTCGAGGTGTTCAGCGAACGTGACAGCGTGCAGCGCATCGTGCGGCGCGCCACCGACTTCGCGGGCTTCCTCGATGAGCTGGTGGCCGTGATCGACGGCTGAGGCGCGTCGCGGCGGTGCGCTCAGTCCTGCCGGAGCCGTTCGCGCAGACCGAGCCGCACCGCCGGCCACTCGTGCGGGAGGATCGAGTACACGACGGTGTCGCGCAGCGTGCCGTCGGGGCCGATGAGGTGGTTGCGCAGCACGCCGTCGCGCTTGGCGCCCAGACGCTCGATCGCCGCGCGCGACTGCCGGTTGTGCCAGTGAGTGCGCAGTTCCACCGCGATCGCGTCGCAGTCCTCGAACGCGTGGCCCAGCAGCAGGAGCTTGGCCGCGGTGTTGACGGCGGTGCGCTGCGCCTCGACGCCGATCCAGGTGTAGCCGATCTCGACGTGCCGGTTCGGCTGGTCGATGTTGCAGTACGTCGTCATGCCGACGACGCGGTCTGTGTCGAGCCGACGGATCGCCCACGGGTTCATGCGGCCGGCCTCCCGCCAGGCGATGCGCTCGGCGATCGCCGCGCGCACTCCGCCCGGGCTCGGCACCGAGGTGTACCACGTGCGCTCCAGCCCGACGGCGGCCGCGGCGAGGTCGTCGGCATGGGCGTGCTCGAGCGGCTCCAGCCGCACGTGGGCGTTCTGGAGGGCGATCGGCTCGGTCAGCAGCACCCTCCGAGCCTAGAGCGCGGCGGGAACGAGTTCGGAGGCGGTGTCGAAATCGGGGTGCGCCGTTCGTCGTACCTGCGTACCGTGACCGGAAGGGGTCTCACATGGAATACGCACTGTTCTACGCCGAGGGCGATGACGCACTGCCTTATCGTCCCGAGCTCGACGACATCGGCGACTGGTCTGATCGCTGGGGCGCGCGCGGCGCCCTCGAATTCGGCGAGCGACTCCGGCCGGAGCGCGACGCGACCACCGTGCGGGTGCGCGGCGGCGAGCTTCTGGCCACCGACGGTCCGTTCACCGAGTCGAAGGAGTCGATCGGCGGGTTCGACGTGATCGAGGCGGCCGATCTCGACGAGGCCGTCCGGATCGCCGCCGGGCATCCCGCGGCGACCTTCGGGCGGGTCGAGGTCCGCCCGTTCGTGCAGTGGCCCGACGCCGAGCCCGGCTATCGGGTCGTGCCGCCGGATCTCGCCGATCGTCCGGTGCGGGGCCGCCGGTATCTCATGCTCGTGGTCGCAGGCGACGGCGAGCCGGCGGAGCCGGGCGACGAGAGCGATCCGGAGCGGTGGGTGACGGAGATGGATGCCCGGGGTGCGCGTCTGTTCGGAGATGTGCTCCAGGGTCCGCACGCCGCCACCTTCGTCCGCACCCGGGCGGACGAGGTGCTGCTGGGGGACGGGCCGTTCGCCGAGGCGAAGGAGTGGATCGCCGGGTTCGACCTGCTCGAAGTGGCCGATCTCGCCGAAGCGATCGAGGTGGCCTCGTCGCATCCCATGGCCAGAGGCGGCACGCTGGAGCTGCGGCCGCTGTGGGCGTTCGACGTGCACCAGGACCATGTCGCGCGCGCGGCGCGCGAAGCCCCCGAGCACGATCGGCGCACCGAGATCCCCGCCGCGGCGGCGCTCGCGATGCTCGCGCGGGCCGCCGCTTCCGATGCCCGATGACCGCGCGGTGACCCGCGGGCGCGGGGGCCGCGCCCCCGCGCCCGCGGTCGCCGCGGCCCTCGAGCGCGCGTTCGCGGACGAGTGGGCTCGGGTGGTCGCCACACTCATCCGTGTGACCGGGGACTGGGACGTCGCGGAGGAGGCCGCGGCGGGCGCCTTCGAGCGCGCCGCGACGGCATGGGCGCGCGACGGGATCCCCGATCGGCCCGGGGCCTGGCTCACCACGACCGCGCGCCATCTGGCGCTCGACCGGCTCCGTCGGCGCGCGGTCGAGCGTGAGAAGGTGCAGGACTGGCTCGCCGACGAGAGGACGGCCGGAAGCTTCGACCGGGCGGCCGACCCCGCCGATGCGGCCGACGACGGGGAGCGCGCGCTCGAGGTCGACGACCGGCTCCGGCTCGTGTTCACGTGCGCCCACCCGGCTCTGCCGATGGAGGCCCGCGTCGCGCTCACCCTGCGCACGGTCGCGGGCCTGACGACCGCGGAGATCGCGCGGGCCTACCTCGTGCCCGAGGCGACGATGGCCCAGCGGCTGGTGCGGGCAAAGCGCAGGATCCGCGATACCGGGATCCCGTATCGCGTCCCCGCTGCCGACGTGCTGCCCGAGCGCGTCGACGGGGTGCTGGCCGTGCTCTACCTGGTGCACAACGAGGGGTACGCCGCCTCCTCCGGCGACGGCCTCCTGCGCGTGGACCTGTCCGTCGAGGCGATCCGCCTCGCGCGGCTCGTCGTGGCTCTGGTGCCGGCGTCCGCCGAGGCGAGGGGACTGCTCGCACTGCTCCTGCTGCAGCACGCCCGCGCGTCGGCGCGGGTCGATGCCCACGGCGACCTGGTTCCGCTGGACGGTCAGGACCGATCGCTGTGGGATGCCGCAGCGATCGCCGAGGGGCGCGCCGTGCTCGCGGCGCCGGTGGCGGGGCTGGCGGGGGAGGGGGAGCGCGGGGCGTACCGATTGCAGGCGGAGATCCAGGCGCTGCATGACCAGGCGTCCCGCGCCGCCGACACCGACTGGCGTGCGATCCTCGCCCGGTACGACGAGCTGTTCGCGATCCTGCCCTCCGCCACCGTCGCGATGAACCGCGCCATCGCCCTCGGCATGGCAGCCGGGCCGCGGTACGGTCTGGCGGAGCTCGACGCGCTGGAGCAGGCTGGTCTCCTGCCCGCATCCCACCTGCTGCCCGCGGCCCAGGCGGAGTTCCTCCGGCGCGCGGGTGAGACGGACGCTGCGGCGGCGCGGCTGCGGGTGGCGCGGGATCGCGCCCCGACCGCTCCCGAGCGCCGCCACCTCCAGCGCCGGCTCGACGAGCTCGCCGCGACGGAGTGAGACCCGCGGCAGGGATCAGAGTTCGTCGGAGGGGTGCATCGCCCGCTCCGCGGCATCCGCTCCCGAGGTCGGGTCGCCGGCGTCGGCGGCCGCGCGTGCCGCCGCGATCGCACGCTGTCCGGCGGGCAGCCACACCGCGAGGGCGACGACGACGAACGTGAGCACCCCGGCCGCGACCAGGAGCACCTCGATCGCCACGACATCGGCGAGCGGGCCGAACACCGTCATCCCCAGCGGCATCGCGACCGCCATCACGATGCCGACGAACCCGAACACACGGCCCTGGCGCTCCGGCTCGACCGTCTCCTGCAGCAGCGTCATCGAGGGCGTCGAGAAGAACGGAACGGCCAGCCCGATGAGGAACATGAAGCCGAAGAACATCCAGATGTTCACCGACAGTCCGAGGCCGATCGAGAGTCCGCCGAACACGAGCGACGCCGAGACGATCATCCCGATGCGGCTGCGTGTCGCGAAGAACGCGGCGACGAGGATCCCGCCGAGAGTCATGCCGATGCTGAACGAGATCTCCAGCACGGCCAGGTTGACGACATCCTGCGCTTCGCCCGCCGGGAACGAGCGCACGAGCATGAGAGGGGTGAGGTTCGACGGGGCGACGGTGAGCAGGAAGATGATCGCGAACAGCACCAGGAGCCATCGCACGAAGGCGTGGCTGCCGAGGTAGCGCAGGCCGTCGACCAGGTCGGCGAAGTAGCCGGTTTCGACGTCGGCGGCGCGGCGCACGGCGCGCACCGGTATGAAGGCCAGGAATCCGATCCCGACGAGTGCGGTGACGACGTCGATGAGGAAGATCGGCACCAGGGACGCCGCCGACCCGCCGTTCACCGCCGACGACCACGCGTAGATCGCGCCCGCCCCGGCCGGGGCGAGCAGCGCCATCGCGGACTGGATCGATCCGTTGATGCCGTTGACGCGCATGAGGTGACGCATCGGCACGAGCTGGGGGATGAGCGAGGACACCGCGGGCATCTGGATGCCGGCGCCGGCCGAGCGGATCGCCAGGGCGGCGATGATCACCCACAGCTGGTCGTTGCCGGTGAGGATGACGACGGCGAGCACGAGGGTGGTCGCCGCGATCGCGGCGTCGGCCCCCATGATCAGCAGCTTGCGGTTGTGCCGGTCGGCCCAGACGCCGCCGAAGATCGACACGACCGCCTGGGGGAGAAAACCGAACACCGCGGCAAGCATCATGACGAGGCCCGACTGGAAGGTGATGGTGAGGTACCAGAACACCGCGTACTGCACGAGCATCGAGCCGAGCAGGCTCGTGGTCTGTCCGCTCAGGAACAGCACGACGCCGCGCAGCCAGTGCGGCGGGTCATCGGCCGCCGTCACGGACGCGGGGGTCGGTGCGGAATCGTCGGTCGCGGACACGGATGCCTCCCGTCGTGGTGACAGAGAAAGGGTACTCGCGATATATCGCGAGAGCGACCTGCTCGGGCGATCAGCCGATCGCGTCCAGCAGTGCGCGCGCCCCGTCGCCGAGTGCGGCGATGCGCGCCGCCGCATCGTCGGCGGAGTCTCCGCGCGCGTCGAGGTAGAGCTTGAGCTTGGGCTCGGTGCCGCTGGGCCGCACGATCACCCGCGAGCCGTCGACGAGCCACAGGCGCAGCACATCGCCGGGCGGAAGGTCGTCGACGCCCTCGAGGAGGTCGTCGATCCGGTCCACGCCCACCTCGCCGATCGCACCCGGATGCTCCGCCCGCAGCGCCGCCATGATGCGACCGATCGTCGAGACGTCGTCGACGCGCACTGAGATCTGGTCGCTCGCGAAGAAGCCGAACGTCTCGTCGAACTCGCGAAGGAGGTCGGTGACCGAGCGGCCCTGCCCGCGTGCGTCGGCTGCCATGCCGAGCATCGCGACCGCGGCCGAGATGCCGTCTTTGTCGCGCACCGTCTCGGGGTTGACGAGGTAGCCGAGGGCCTCCTCGAAGCCGTAGATCATCCCCGGCGCGCGGGAGATCCACTTGAAGCCGGTCAGGGTCGCGTGGAAGCCGAGGCCGTAATGCTCGGCCACGGCGGCCAGGCCCGGCGACGACACCAGCGAGCACGCGAGCGACGCCTCCGCGGCATCCATCCCGGTCTCCGCGGCGCGCTGCGCGGCCCGCCAGCCGAGCAGGAGTCCGATCTGGTTGCCGCTGAGCCGGCGCCACCCGCCGTCGGCCTGCTCATCGGGGATGGCGACAGCCAGGCGATCGGCGTCGGGGTCGTTCGCGATGATGAGCTCCGCCCCGGCGGAGCGGGCGGCCTCGAACGAGAGATCCATCGCCCCGGGCTCCTCCGGGTTCGGGAAGGCGACGGTGGGAAAGCCCCCGTCGGGGTCGATCTGGGCGTCGACCGTGACCGGCTGCGGGTAGCCGGCGACCTCGAGGATCCGGGAGAAGGTCTCCCAGCCCACCCCGTGCATGGCGGTGTACACCCAGCGCAGGCCCTCGGCGCCCTCCGGCGCCGGGGCGACCGCCGCCGTCGCATCGATGTAGGCCTCGACCAGCGATTCCGGTGCCGTGGCGAAGGCGAGGGACCGCGGCAGCGCCGAGATGTCGCCGGCGTCGGCCACGCGCTGGATGTGCGCGGCGATCTCCGCGTCGGCGGGAGAGACGATCTGCGAGCCGTCGTCCTCGCCGCCGAGGTAGACCTTGTAGCCGTTGTCGTCGGGCGGGTTGTGGCTGGCGGTCACCATGACGCCGGCGGCGGCATCCATCGCCCGTACGGCGTAGGCGAGCACCGGGGTCGGCAGCAGGCGCGGCAGCAGCACGGCGCGCAGGCCCGCGCCGGCGAACAGTTCCGCCGAGTCGTGCGCGAACACGTCGGAGTTGCGGCGGCCGTCGTAGCCGATCACCACGAGCGGCGCGGTGTCGGGGTCGTCGCCCACTCCGCCCGCCCGCTCGATCACGTACGCGGCGAGCCCCGCGGCCGCCTGGGCGACGAGCACGCGGTTCATGCGGTTGCTGCCGGCGCCGAGGCGCCCGCGCAGCCCTGCCGTGCCGAAGGCCAGGCGCGTCGCGAACCGGTCCTCGAGGTCGGCGAGGGCGTCGGCGTCGCCGACCTCGGCCATCTCGATGAGGGCCCGCAGCTCGGCGCGGGTCTGCCCGTCGGGGTCCTGGGCCAGCCACGCGCGCGCCGCGTCGAGCACGCCCTCGCCCCCCGGCGCGGTCACATCGCCCCGATCACACGCGCCAGCAGCGACGAGATCACCGGCTCGGCCTCGCGGCCGGCGTCGATGACCTCCTGGTGGCTCAGCGGCGTGGTCTGGATGCCGGCCGCCATATTGGTGATCAGCGAGAAGCCCAGGATCTCCATGCCCGACTGGCGTGCGGCGATCGCCTCGAGCGCCGTCGACATGCCGACGATGTGCCCGCCGAGGATCTTCGCCATCTGCACCTCCGCGGGGGTCTCGTACTGGGGGCCGCGGAACTGGCAGTACACGCCCTCGTCGAGGCTCGGATCGATCGTGCGGGCGAGATCGCGCAGCCGCATCGAGTACAGGTCGGTGAGGTCGATGAAGGTCGCGCCCTCCAGCGGCGAGGCGGCGGTGAGGTTCAGGTGGTCGCTGATGAGCACCGGGCGGCCCGGCTGCCACGTGTGCTTGATGCCGCCGGCGCCGTTGGTGAGCACCATCGTCCGCGCGCCGGTGGCGGCCGCCGTGCGAACGCTGTGCACGACGCGGCGCACGCCGTGGCCCTCGTAGAAGTGCGTGCGTGCGCCGATGACGAGCACGTGCTTGCCCCGGGGGGTGCGCACCGAGCGGAGCGTGCCGACGTGGCCTTCCAGCGCCGGCTTGCTGAAGCCGGTGACCTCGGTCGCGGGAAAGGCCGCCACCGTCTCGCCGATGAGCTCTGCGGCCTTGCCCCAGCCGCTGCCGAGGGTGAGGGCGATGTCGTGGTGCTCGACGCCGGTCAGACGCGCGATGTCGGCGGCCGCGGCGGCTGCCACCTCGAACGGATCGGAGGCGGGATCGTCGAGCGGATTGTCGTGGAGGTCGGACATGCCCTCACTCTATGGACGCCGACGCGCCAGGGCCAGAGAGCGCCGACGCACGGTGTGTCGGGGCGGTGTCGGTGCCGGAGCCCGGGGCGTTGGAGAATGGATGCCATGTCCTTGAGCTTCGAGCGCACCCAGAGCGTCGCCATCATCGGCGGCGGACCCGGCGGCTACGAGGCGGCGCTGGCCGCCGCCCAGCTCGGGGCGGAGGTCACGCTCGTCGAGCGGGCCGGGGTCGGCGGCTCGGCCGTGATCACCGACGTCGTGCCCTCCAAGTCGCTCATCGCCACCGCGGACGCCGCCGTGGCCATCTCCGGCGCGAGCGATCTGGGCGTGCAGCTGTTCGCCAAGGGCAAGGAGGGCAAGCCCCTCAAGCCGGAGATCGCGATCAACCTCGCCGCGGTGAACCGCCGCCTGCTCTCCCTCGCGCGCCAGCAGTCCGACGACATGCGCGCCTCGCTCGTCGAGGCGGGGGTGCGCATCATCTCCGGCCACGGCCGCCTCGAGGGCGAGACCGCGGTGGTCGTCTCGACCGGTCCCGGCGGCACCGACTTCGACCGCATCGAGGCCGACACCCTCGTCGTCTCGGTGGGGGCCTCCCCGCGAGAGCTCGCGAGTGCGCAGCCCGACGGGCAGCGCATCCTCACCTGGACGCAGCTGTACGACATGTCGACGCTGCCCGAGCACCTCATCGTGGTCGGCTCCGGCGTCACCGGCGCGGAGTTCGCCGGCGCGTACATGAACCTGGGCGCCAAGGTGACGCTGGTCTCCAGCCGCGATCGGGTGCTGCCGGGTGAGGACTCCGACGCCGCGGCCGTGCTCGAGAAGGTCTTCAAGCGCGGCGGGATGACCCTGCTGTCGAAGTCGCGCGCCGACAAGGTCGAGAACACCGGCGACGGGGTGACGGTGACGCTGTCGGACGGCCGGGTCGTCGAGGGAAGCCACTGCCTCATGGCGGTCGGCTCGATCCCCAACACCGCGGGCATCGGCCTGGAGCAGGCCGGCGTGCAGATGACCGAGTCCGGCCACATCCAGGTCAACCGCGTCGCGCGCACCTCGGTGCCGAACATCTACGCCGCCGGCGACTGCACCACCTTCGTGCCGCTGGCCTCGGTGGCCGCCATGCAGGGCCGCACCGCCGTGTTCCACGCGCTCGGCGACGTCGTCATCCCGCTCGAGCGCCGCCGGATCACGTCGAACATCTTCACCGCGCCCGAGATCGCCACCATCGGCTGGCAGCAGAAGGACATCGAAGACGGCCACATCAACGGCGTCGTGCACAAGCTCCCGCTCGCCGCGAATGCGCGCGCGAAGATGATGGGCACCAAGGACGGCTTCGTGAAGCTCATCGCCCGCGAGGGCAGCGGCACCGTCATCGGCGGCGTCATCGTCGGACCGCGCGCGTCGGAGCTCATCTACCCGATCGCCATCGCCGTCGAGCGGCGCCTCACGGTCGACCAGGTCTCGCGCGTGTTCGCCGTGTACCCGTCGCTGTCGGGCAGCATCACCGACGCCGCCCGTGCGATGCACGTCGTGGACCACAAGGTCTACGGCGGTTGACGCCGGGAAGTGGATGCCGCGCCCGCGGCATCCACTGGCTCGTCGCGCCCCCCGAGCGCCCCGAGGGCGTCAGGAGATGGTGAGGAGCTGGTGGCCGGCGGAGACCGTCGTGCCGGGGTCGGCGCTGATGGCGCCGATCACGCCGTCCTTGTGCGCCTGGATGGGCTGCTCCATCTTCATCGCCTCGAGCACGACCACGAGGTCGCCCTTGACGACCGTCTGGCCCTCCTCGACGGCGACCTTGACCACGGTGGCCTGCATCGGCGACTTGACGGCGTCGCCCGAGGCGCCGGCGATCACGGTGGTCGCGTGCGAGCGGCGCGAGGGCGGCACGGCGGCGGGGCGGCCGACCTGCGGCGTGGAGCTCGCGATGCGATCGGGAAGGCTCACCTCGAGGCGCTTGCCCGCGACCTCGACGACCACCGTGTGGCGGCTCTCCGCCGGCTTCGGTGCGTCGAGCTCGCCGTCCCACGGGTCGATGTCGTTGACGAACTCGGTCTCGATCCAGCGCGTGTAGACGCCGAACACGCCGTCGTCGGCGGTGAAGGCCGCGTCGCGCACCACCTTGCGGTGGAAGGGCAGCACGGTGGGCATGCCGGCGACCTCGAACTCGTCGAGCGCGCGGCGGGCGCGCTGGAGCGCCTCGGCGCGGTCGCGGCCGGTGACGATGATCTTGCCCAGCAGCGAGTCGAACGCGCCCGAGACGGAGTCGCCCGCGGTGACGCCGGAGTCCAGGCGGATGCCAGGACCGCCGAAGGTCTTGAACACGTGGATGTGACCGGGCTGCGGGAGGAAGCCGCGACCGGGGTCCTCGCCGTTGATCCGGAACTCGATCGAGTGGCCCTCGGGCGTCGGGTCGTCGTAGTCGAGGATGCCGCCCTCGGCGATCCGGAACTGCTCGCGCACCAGATCGATGCCCGTGACCTCTTCCGACACCGGGTGCTCCACCTGCAGGCGGGTGTTCACCTCGAGGAAGGAGATCGTGCCGTCGGCGCCGATGAGGAACTCGCACGTGCCCGCGCCGACGTAGCCGACCTCGCGCAGGATCGCCTTGGACGACTCGTAGAGCACGCGATTCTGCTCGTCGCTGAGGAACGGTGCCGGAGCCTCCTCTACCAGCTTCTGGTGGCGGCGCTGCAGCGAGCAGTCGCGCGTGGAGACGACGACGACGTTGCCGTCGGCGTCGGCCAGGCACTGGGTCTCCACGTGCCGCGGCTTGTCGAGGTACTTCTCGACGAAGCACTCGCCACGGCCGAAGGCGGTGATCGCCTCGCGGGTGGCGGACTCGAACAGCTCCGCGACCTCGCCGAGCTCGCGGGCGACCTTGAGGCCGCGTCCGCCGCCGCCGTAGGCCGCCTTGATCGCGATCGGCAGTCCGACCTGCTCGGCGAAGGCGACCACCTCGTCGGCGCCGGCGACGGGGCCGGGGGTGCCCGGCGCCAGCGGCGCGCCGACCTTCTCGGCGACGGCGCGCGCGGTGACCTTGTCGCCGAGCGCCTCGATGGCCTCGGGCGACGGGCCGATCCACACGAGCCCCGCGTCGATGACGGCGCGGGCGAAGTCGGCGTTCTCGGCGAGGAACCCGTACCCCGGGTGCACGGCGTCGGCGCCCGAGCGGCGCGCGACGGAGAGGATCTTCTCGATCGACAGGTACGTCTCGGCGGAGGTCGCGCCGTCGAGGGCGTAGGCCTCGTCGGCCAGACGCACGTGCATCGCGTCGCGATCCTGGTCGGCGTAGAGGGCGACGGAGGCCTTCCCGGCATCGCGGGCGGCGCGGATGACGCGGACGGCGATCTCGCCGCGGTTGGCAACGAGAACCTTGGCGATCTGAGGCATGGATGTCAGCCTACCGACGCGTTTCCCCCGTCCTTTGACTGGTTCGTACAAGAACAGACGAGAAACGTGGGATTCCTACTACAACGACGGCGGGGTGGCGCCGACGGCAGCCGAGGGGCCGTCGAGCGAGGGATCGGTCGTGTTCCACAGCGATGTCCACTCGCCGCCCACCTCGCGCACGAGCCCGCGCAGCGTGGACAGCGACATCCCCACAACGGTCGACGGGTCGCCCTCCACGCGGGTGATGAACGCCCCGCCGAGGCTGTCCACGGTGAAGGCGCCCGCCACGTGGAGGGGTTCGCCCGAGGCCACGTAGGCGTCGATCTCGGCGTCGGAGACGTCGTCGGCGAACGTGACCGATGCGCCCGCCACCGCGTGCACCTCCTGCGGTCTGGTGCCGGGCGCGAGCCGCACGACGGCGTGGCCGGAGTGGAGCACCCCGGTGCGGCCGCGCATCGCGTGCCAGCGGGCGCGGGCGTTCTCGGGGGTGAGCGGCTTGCCGAGCACCTCTCCGCCGATCTCGAACATCGAGTCGCCCCCGATGACGATCCCGTCGAAGTCGGGGATGTCGTCGGCCAGCCGCGCAGCGACATCGGCAGCCTTGCGCCGGGCCAGCAGCAGCACGTGCTCCTGCGGCGACAGGCGCCTCCCCTCGCCGGACTCGACGGCGGCCACCACGGCGTCCTCGTCGACGTCGGGGGCGACCGTGAGCGGCCGGATGCCGAACTGGCCCAGCAGCATGAGCCGGGCGGGAGAGGTCGAAGCGAGGCACACGCGCATGGAACCACCGTAGGCTCGACGCGTGGATTCCGGCGACCTGATCGATCTCGACATCACCGATGTCGCCCACGGCGGCGTGTTCGTCGGCCGTCATGAGGGGCGCGTGGTGTTCGCCCCCGACACCCTGCCCGGCGAGCGGGTGCGCGTGCGGCTGAGCGCGCCCGAGGCGGCGGGTCAGAAGAGGTTCCTGCGGGCCGAGACCCTCGAGGTCGTGGATGCCGCGCCCGGCCGCCGCCCGCACGTGTGGCGTCAGGCCGATATCGACGCGGCCCCCGAGCAGCGCCCCGGCGGCGCGGACTTCGGCCACATCGCGCTGGAGACGCAGCGCGAACTCAAGCACAAGGTGCTGCGGGACGCGCTCGAGCGGATCGGTCGGCTCGAGGTCTCCTCCTCGGTCGAGGCGCCCGCGTCGGCCGACGCCGACGGCCGGCCGCGTGCGGAGTCGCCCGACGGCACGGGATGGCGCACGCGGCTGAGCCTCCACGTCGACGACGACGGCCGCGTCGGCCCGTTCGCCGCCCGCAGCCACCGCGTCATCGAGGTCGAGGACCACCCGCTGGCCACGGCGGCCGTCGAGCGGGCGGCGCTGCGCCTGGGCGGCACCGCACCCGGGCGCGTCGATCTCGTGGAGCCCGGCGACGGGCGGGTACGCGTGCTGCCGCGCCCGACCGAGCAGCGTCGCGGCCGCAGGGGCCCCGCCTCCCGCCCCGCGAAGAACGATCCCGCGCGGGAGGTCGTGACCGAGACGGTCGGGGGCCGCGCCTTCCGCGTCGACGCCGGCGGCTTCTGGCAGGTGCACCGGCTTGCGGCATCCACTCTCGCCCGGGTCGTGACCGAGCAGCTGCAGGCATTCGGCGACGGCGGCGCCGTCGTCGATCCCGACGCGTGGCACCTCGACCTCTACGGCGGGGTGGGGCTGTTCGCCGCGGTGCTCGGCGACCTGGGCGGACCCTCCACCCGCGTGACGAGCGTGGAGTCCGACCCGCGGGCGACCGAGCACGCCGGCGAGAACCTCTCCGAGTGGGTCGGCGCCCGCGCCGAGACGGCGCGTGTGGACCGCTGGATCGGGCAGTTGGCGAACACGGCGTCGGCGGGAGAGCGCGAGCGCCTGTCCCGGGGCGTCGTGCTGCTGGACCCGCCGCGCTCGGGCGCGGGCCGCGAGGTGGTCGAGCAGGTGGCGGGCCTGAATCCCGGCGCCGTCGTGTACGTGGCGTGCGATCCGGTCGCGCTGGCGCGGGACCTCGCGACCTTCCGCACCCGCGGCTACGAGACCGCCCACGTGCGCGCGCTCGACCTGTTCCCGAACTCCCACCACCTCGAAGCGGTCGCCGTGCTGACCGCGGACGGGCGTGGCTAGAGTGGCCGCTATGACCCGGGTCGCGCTGATCGACGACCACGAGTCCGTGCGTCTCGGGCTCGAGGCCGCGTGCGTGCGCGATGGCACGCTGCGGGTCGTCTTCTCCGGCAGCACCGTCACCGAGTTCCTCCACTGGCGCGAGCGTCACGGTGCGGCCCCCGCCGATGTGGTGGTGCTCGATCTCACCCTCGGCGACGGCACCACCGTGACCGAGAACGTCGTGCGTCTGGTCGGGAGCGGCTCCAGCGTCATCATCCACAGCGTCGCCGACCGGCCAGCCGCGGTGCGCGAGGCGCTCGCGGCGGGGGCGGCCGGCGTGGTCAGCAAGGCGTCGCGCATCGACGACGTCATCGCCGCCGTGCGCACCGTCGCGCGGGGCGAGCCGCTGAACAACGTGGAATGGGCCAGCGCCGTCGAGGGTGATCGCGCCTTCGCCGACGCGCAGCTGTCGGCGCGCGAACGCGACGTGCTGCGGCTGTACGCGGCCGGGCTGCCGCTGAAGGCCGTGGCCGATCGCCTCGGGGTCGCGTACTCGACGGCGAAGGAGAACATCACGCGCGTGCGGGTCAAGTACGTCGAGGTCGGGCGTCCGGCGCCGACCAAGGTGGATCTGCTGCGCCGCGCGATGGAGGACGGCATCCTGGCCGACCCGGGCGAGCCGCAGGGAGGCGCTCCGAGTGGCGGGTGAGGTCTCCACGTCGACGATCGACCTCGCGTGGGGCCGCATCTCGCGCACGAACGACGGCCGATCGGCCGGAACGGGCTCGTTCACCCGCACGCGCGTCGAGCGCATCATCTCGGTCGTCGCCGGGCTCGGGTCGCTGGCGCTGGGCACGCAGGCCGTCGTCGTGGCGATCGGCGCCGAGCCGGACCTGTGGCGGGATCCGCTGCTGCTCGCGGTGCTCGGCACCCTCACGCTCATGGTCGTCGCCTGTCTCGTCGGGCGCGGGGTGCGTGCGGCCGCGGGGGCGTTCGCGATCGTGTATCTGATCGCTCTGGTGCTGTGGCCGTTCGAGATCGGCGGCTCGGCACCGGTCTCGACCCAGCCGCCGTGGATCTGGTACCTCGTCAACATCGCCGGGCTCGCCGCCGTGCTCGCCTTCCCGCTGCCGCTGCAGATCGCGTGGGCGATCCTCGCCCCGGTGCTGTTCGGGCTGGTGCGCGTGATCGAGCTCGGCACGTTCGAGCCCGAGGTCGGCATCGCGCTCGCCCTGGACGTCTCGTTCACCCTGATCCTCGGCGGCGTGCTGATCACCCTCGGCTGGCTGTTCCGCTCGGTGGCCGCCGGCGTCGATGACGCCCGGGCGCGCGCCGTCGACTCCTACGCGCGGGCGGCGGCGGTGGATGCTGCGGAGCAGGAGCGCATCGCCGTGTCGGCGCTCATGCACGACAGCGTGCTGGCGGCGCTCATCGCCGCCGAACGCGCCGAGACGCCCCGCGAGCGCACGCTCTGCGTCGCGATGGCCAAGGACGCGCTGCACCGCCTCGCCGCGACCGAGCAGGACGCCGACGAGGAGGGCGGCACCCCGACCGATGCCGCGGCGATCGCCGCCGAGATCGAGAGGGCGGCCCGTGAGATGGGGGTGGTGCTCCGGGTGACGCGTCACAGCGACCCCGGCGCGGCCGAGATCCCGGTGCACGTCGGGCGCGCGCTCACCCTTGCGGCCACCCAGGCGCTGGCCAACGCGGTGCAGCACGCCGGCGCCATCGGACTCGCCGTCGAGGTCGACGGCCTGCGCGGCGGCGTGCGCATCGCCGTGCGCGACGGAGGTGAAGGGTTCGACCTGGATGCGGTGCCCGCCGACCGCCTCGGGATCCGCGCGTCGATCGTGGCCAGGGTCGAGGCGGTGGGCGGTACGGCCCGCGTGACGTCGGGCCCCGGCGGCACGGACGTGCGCCTGTCGTGGCACCGGGTGGGGGAGTCCTGATGGCCCGCGTGATCAGCGTGCGCAACGTGATCGCCGGGCTCGGCCTGGCCTTCACCGCCTATCTCGCCGCGCGAGGGCTGTGGTGGACCGATCCGGTCGATCGCCCGGTGATGATCGTGGCGGCCCTCGTGCTCTATCTCGCCACGACCTGGCTCTGCATCTTCTGGCAGCCCGCGCGGCTTCGACCGCGCGCGGTGCCCGAGAGCGAATCGGCGCTGGGCACCGGCCCCCGCCCGTCGCCGCCCCTGCCGGTCACGGCGGCCGCGCTCGCACTGGCGTGCGCGGCGCTCGTGCCCAGCGCCATCTCGTTCTCGGTGCCCCCCGACGTGCGCACCGCCGCCTTCGCGACCTGGTACCTCGGCGGCATCGGCGCGCTGATGACCATCGTGATGGTGCGCCGCCGCCCGTGGGTGGCGTGGACGGGCACGCTGCTGCTGGGGGTGGCGGCGATGCTCTGGATGGGCGTGGCCGCGGCGCTCCAGCTGGGCCTCGTGGGATCGGTGGTCTGGGTGGCTGTCGCGCAGGTCATGCTCGGGTCCATCGATCGTGCCGCCCGGGACACCTCGCGGCTCGCGCAGCTGCAGCGCGCCGCATCGGCCTGGCAGGCCTCGCACGTCGTGCGCCAGCGCGAGCGCCGCGCCCAGGTGCAGCGCGCGCTCGCGGTGGCCGGCCCCGTGCTCACCCGCACGATCGCCGCGGGCGGTGCGCTCGACGACGACGATCGGCTCGAGGCGCGCCTGGCCGAGGGGCGCCTGCGCGATGAGCTGAGGGGACCGCGCCTGCTCGATGACGAGGTGCGCAGCGAACTCGACCGCGCCCGCCGCCGCGGCGCCAGCGTCACGGTGCTCGACGAGGGCGGGCTCGACGGGCTCGCCGATGCGCAGCTCGACGCGATCCGCGCGCGCCTGGCCGAGACGCTGCGCAGCGCCCGCTCGGACCGGCTGTACATCCGCACCTCGCCGCACGAGAGCGTCGCCGTGACCGTCGTCGGCCGCTCCGCCAGCGGCCCGGGGCTCTCCGACGAGGATGCCGTCGACCTGTGGGAGGAGATCTCCCACGGCGGCGCCTGAGACGGCCCGCCCGCGCCGGTCCACAGGGGCTGCGGGTGCGCCGGCACCGGCTGCGGTTTCGCGCCCGCTCCGTGCCCCGCACGCAGCGGGGGAGAAGACGCGCTCCCCGTCCCGGCGGGGGAGGGGAGCCGGGGCGGGGAGCGGAGAAGGAGAAGGCGAGGGGCGGCGAAGCCGCCCGCCCCTCGCCTGGCGGACCGGTTACCCGAAAACCGTCCGCAGGGGCCGAACCTGAGCTGTCCGCTGAGCGGAGTGCAGGTCAGCCGAACGCGAGATGCGTTCCAGCAAGATCAAGTATTCCGGGCCGCAAGGGATTCGTATGTAGGTATTTTGGGGGACAAATCGGGCCGATTCGGGGGACAAGACCCCCGAATGGGGGACAAGACGGCCGGATCGGTCAGCCGCGCGTCCACCCGAGGTCTCGACGCAGGGGCTGGCGCAGGGCGCGGGCGGAGATCTGCCAGGCGCTGCGCGCCGGCTCATCGTCGGCCACGGCGGTCGCCGCCTCGGTCGCGTAGGCCTCGCTGACCACGGCGATCAGCGCCGCGAGCTCGTCGTCGGTCGGGGCCCCGCGACGCACGTCGATGCGGATGCCGTCGGCCGCGGCATCCACCCCGGGCTCGTCGTGCCCGCTCACAGCGGGATGTTCCCGTGCTTCTTGGGGGGCAGGCTCGCGCGCTTGCCGCGCAGCGCCCGCAGTGCCTTGGCGATCGAGACGCGCGTCTGCGCCGGCTCGATGATGCCGTCGAGCTCGCCGCGCTCGGCGGCCAGGAACGGGGATGCCACGTTGTACGTGTACTCGTTGGCCAGGCGCGTGCGCACGGCCGCCACGTCTTCACCGGCCTCTTCGGCGCGCTTGATCTCGCCGCGGTACAGGATGTTGACGGCGCCCTGGCCGCCCATCACCGCGATCTCCGCCGTCGGCCAGGCGAGGTTGATGTCGGCGCCCAGCTGCTTGGAGCCCATGACGATGTACGCGCCGCCGTAGGCCTTGCGCAGGATCACGGTCACCAGCGGCACGGTGGCCTCGGCGTAGGCGTAGAGGAGCTTCGCGCCGCGGCGGATGACGCCGGTCCACTCCTGATCGGTGCCGGGGAGGTAGCCCGGCACATCGACGAGGGTGACGATCGGGATCGAGAAGGCGTCGCAGAAGCGCACGAAGCGGCTCGCCTTCTCGCCGGCCTCGATGTTGAGGGTGCCCGCCATCTGCGACGGCTGGTTGGCGATGATGCCCACCGAGCGCCCCTCGATGCGTCCGAACCCGATGACGATGTTCGGGGCGAACAGCGGCTGCACCTCGAGGAAGTCCTCGGCGTCGACGATGTGCCGGATCACGTCGTGGATGTCGTACGGCTGGTTGGGCGAGTCGGGGATGATCGCGTTCAGGGTGCGGTCGGCATCGGTCGTCTCGAACTCGAATTCCGTCTCGTAGACGGGGTTCTCCGACATGTTGTTGTCGGGGAGGAAGCCGAGGAGCGTGCGCACGTAGTCGATCGCGTCGTCCTCGTCGTCGGCGAGGTAGTGCGCGACGCCCGAGCGGGTGTTGTGCGTGTGCGCGCCGCCCAGCTCCTCCATCCCGACGTCCTCGCCGGTCACGGTCTTGATCACGTCGGGGCCGGTGACGAACATCTGGCTGGTCTTGTCGACCATGACGACGAAGTCGGTGAGGGCGGGGGAGTACACGGCGCCGCCGGCGGCCGGGCCCATGATGATCGAGATCTGCGGGATGACACCCGACGCGGCGGTGTTCAGGCGGAAGATCTCGCCGTACTTGCCGAGGGCGACGACGCCCTCCTGGATGCGGGCACCGCCGGAGTCGAGCATGCCGACGATCGGGATGCCGCTGCGCAGCGCGAACTCCATCGCCTTGATGATCTTGTCGCCTGCGACCTCGCCCAGCGACCCGCCGAAGGTGGAGAAGTCCTGCGCGTAGACGGCGACGGTGCGGCCGTGGATGGTGCCGATGCCGGTGACGACGGAGTCGCCGTAGGGGCGGGAGCGGTCCATGCCGAACGCGCTCGTGCGGTGGCGGACGTACTCGTCGAGCTCGACGAAGCTGCCGGGGTCGACGAGCAGCTCGATGCGCTCGCGGGCGGTGCCCTTGCCCTTGGCGTGCTGCTTCTGCTGGGCGACGGCCTCGGCGTCGAGGACGGCCTCCTGATAGCGGGCGCGAAGGTCGGCGATCTTGCCGGCGGTCGTGGAGAGGTCGGGCTGATCGGTCACGGATTCCACACTAGCGGCGGCGCGTGCGCGGACCTTGGAGGGTTCGCACAAGCGCTTCGGCATTCCGCTGTCGCACGGCGCGAATGAGTCGTGCCGCGGGGAGGCGAAATCTCATCGGCCGTTCATGTCGTTCGCGCCGCCGCGCGAGTATGGTCGGGGGCACCGTGTCGCTTCCCCTCCGTCTTCGCAGGTCGGCGCCGCTGAGAGCGGTGGCGCTCGCGCTGCCCGTCGCGCTCATCGTGACGGGCCTGATGGCGGCGCCGGCCGCCGCGGATCCCGTCGACGCACCCGCGCCGAGCGCGACGCCCGCTCCGCCGTCGACACCCGCACCCAGCCCGGAGCCGACCGCGACGCCGAGCCCGGAGCCGACGGCCGCGCCGAGTCCGGAGCCGACGGCCGCGCCGAGCCCGGAGCCCACCGTCGTCCCGCCCCCGTTCCGGAGCCGACCGCGACGCCGACCCCCTCGCCCACGCCCACCGCGGAGCCGTCGCCGACACCGACGCCCACTCCCGCCGTCACCCCGGCGCCGGATCCGGGGGTCGACGGGCAGCCGCCGGTCCTCCGGCTCGCCCCGGCGGTGCCCGCCCCGACGACGGCGCGCGTGGCGGGGGCGGACCGCTACGCCACCAGCGTCGCGGCATCCCGGGTCGGCTTCCCCGGCGGGGCGAGCACCGTGCTGGTGACCTCGGGCCTCGCGCCGGTCGACGGGGTGATCGCGGCGGGCATGGCGGCTGCTCTCGGCGCCCCGCTCCTGTACGTGCAGGCCGGCGCCGTGCCCGCCGCGGTGCAGACAGAGCTCCGCCGTCTGGCCCCCGAGGCGATCGTCGTGATCGGCGGAGCCGGCGTGGTCGCCGACCGCACGCTCACGGCCCTCGGCGCCTTCGCCGCCGATGTCCGCCGGTTCGGAGGGGCGGATCGCTACGAGACCTCGCGGGCCGCGCTGGCCGGCCGCGGCGATCAGGTCGACACCGTGTACGTCGCCGGCGGCTCGGCCACCGTCGACCCGCCGCTGGCCTCCACGGCCGCCGCGGCCACCGACCGGGGCGCGCTGCTGGTCGACGGGCGGCGCAGCGCCGCCGATGCCGCCACGATCGACGCGCTCCGCGCCGCCGGGGCCGCCCGGGTCGTGATCGTCGGGGGCCTGGCCACCGTGTCCAGCGCCTTCCAGTCATCGCTTTCGGGCGCGGGCTTCGCCGTGGAGCGCCGGGTGGGCCCGGACCGCAACGCGCAGGCGGTGCTCATGGCGCGCGAGCGCACGGCGCCGGTGGCACGGGCGATCTTCGCGAACTCGTCGTCGATGGCCGACGTCGCCGTCGCCGCGGCGCTGGCCGCCGTCTCACGCCAGCCTCTCCTCTACGCGATCCAGGAGTGCGTGCCCGACGGCACGGCGAGTTACCTCTCGGAGGCGGGAGCCCCGGTCACTGCGGTCGGGGGTGCGGCGCTGCTGGGGGCGAACGTGCTCGCGGGGACCGCGTGCACGACGGTGAAGGCGCGCAGCCAATCGGCGCTGAACACGGCGATCCGAAACGCGATGGGCGGCTATCAGGGCTCCTTCACCGTCACGGTGCGGCAGCTGGGCGGTCTGGGGGTGACGACGAACGTCAACGGCGGCACGCGGCGGGAGCCGGCGAGCATGATGAAGATCTTCGCCGCATGGGCCGCCTTCACGCGCATCGACCAGGGGCGCGCGACCCTGTCGACGCGTCTTCCCTCGGGAGTGCCGCTCGGAGAGTGCGTCAGGGTGATGATCCACGTCTCCGACAACTACTGCCACACCGACATCGTCCATTGGATCGGCATCGCCGAGATCAACCGCATGATCCGGGCCGCCGGATTCCCGAACACCTCGTACGGCTCGGTGCCGAGGGGGACGAGCATCCTGTACGCCGGCAACCTCACCACCACCAACGACCTCACCTCGCTCATGCAGAAGCTCGCGAGCGCGTCGATCCTCAGCAAGCGCTACAGCGACATCATCATCAACCACATGCGCAGCCAGATCTGGCGCTCCCGCATCGCGTCGGGGCTGCCTCCGGGGGTGCCGCAGGCGAGCAAGCCCGGCGCCCTGTGGGTCGCTTCCGGGCTGATGCAGGGCGACACGGCGATCGTCAACGGCCCGCGCGTCACCTACACGGTGTCGATCATCGGCCTGAACCAGCCGCCCCGTGCGGCGCTGGCCGCCATCTCGCGCGCCGTGTACACCCACTTCCACGGCAGCTTCGGCGCGGCCGCGTCGTACCCGGTGCAGCAGATGGTGACCACGAAGCCGGTGGGGCTGAGGAGCTCACCGGGCGGCACGGTGACCGTCGTCGTGCCCGGCGGCACGCCGATCGAGGTGGTCGACGCGAACCGGCTCTGGTACCAGGTGCGCCATAGCGGCCGCCTCCTGTGGGTGTACTACACGGGGCTCCGCAACCGCTGACGCCGCCGGCCGACGCGTCCTAGGGTGGGGCCATGACGCTTCCCACCGAAGGACTTCCGCTCGCGGCGGCCCTGAGCCCGCGCGTACAGGTGATCGAGTCGACCGGCTCGACCAATGCCGATCTCGTGCGCCACGTGCACGACGACCCCGCGAACTGGCCGCACCTGTCGGTGCTCGTCACCGACGATCAGACGGCCGGGCGCGGCCGGCTCGACCGAGTCTGGGTGGCGCCGGCGGGCGCTGCGCTCGCGGTCTCGGTCGTGGTCGACGCATCCGCCCTGCCGCCGTCGGCGCGCGGCTGGATCCCGCTGGCGGCCGGGGCGGCGATGACGCGCGCGGTCGCCGAGCAGGTGGCTCCCGCCGCGACGACGGTGCGGCTCAAGTGGCCCAACGACGTGCTCGTCGACGGCGCGAAGATCTGCGGCATCCTCGCCGAGGCCGTGCTCGGCCACCCCGAGACGGTGATCGTCGGCGCGGGGGTCAACACCGCGATGACCATGGATCAGTTCCCGGTGCCGACGGCCACCTCCTTCGCCGCTCACGGCCTGGTCGCCGACGTCGATCGGCTCCTCGCCGACTACCTGCGCGCCCTCGACGAGCAGCTCTCGGCGCTCGCCGCCGCAGGAGGGGATGCGGCGGCGTCCGGGGTGATGGAGGGGGTCGAGGCGCTGTGCGGCACGCTCGGCGCCGACATCGTGGTCTCCCTGCCCGACGGCACCGTGCTGGAGGGGCGCGGTCGCCGCCTGGACGTCGACGGCCGCCTGGTCGTGGCGAGCCCCCTCGGCACCGAGGCGGTCGTGGCGGCCGGAGACGTGGTGCACGTGCGCTGAGTCCGCCGACGCCCGCGGTCGGCGTGTCGCGCGGCGGCGCGTGCGCGCCGGTGAGGCGACAATGGGGTCATGACCCAGCCGACCAGCTACGGGGGGCGGCCGCTGATGCCCGCTCCGGGGGCGCCCACCCACGAGCTGCGCGTCGCGCGGTTCCGGGGTCACGCGCGCCGGCTGTTCTGGTCGGCGCTGGTGCTCGTCGCCGTCGCCGGGGCCACCGGGTACCTGTACGGCAATCTGCCCTCGCCGTGGGAGGACTGGATGCTGCTGGCCGCGGCATCCATCATCGTGCTGCTCCTGGTGGTGATGCCCTTCCTGGCGTGGTGGGCGCACGTATACACGATCACCACGCGGCGCGTGATGGAGCGTCGCGGCGTGTTCGCGGTGAAGCGCCGGGAGCTCACGCACGTGCGCGGCTACTCGATCCAGCTGCGGCGCGGTCTCATCCAGCGCATGTGGGGAGCGGGGACCCTCGTGCTCTCCAACGGTGTGGACGCGCCGCTGCGCCTGGTGAACGTGCCGAGCGTCGACCTCGTGCACGAGGCGCTGGTCGATCAGGTCGAGGTGAATCAGATCCTCGCCCACCGCGAGGCGCAGACCGGCACCACCCCCATTCCGCCCGGCGTGTCCTGACCGGTTCGTCCCGGCGCCTCCCACCCGGCTTCGCGCATGCCGGGGCTTGCGCGAAGATGGGGTGGTCGGAAGGAGCGGCATGACGCTGCGTGTGGGAGTCGTGGGAGGCGGGCAGCTGGCCCGCATGATGATCGCGCCGGCGGTCGAACTGGGTGTGGAGCTGCGCGTCCTCGCCGAGGACGACGGCATGGCGGCGGCCCTGGCGGCCACCGCCGTCGGCGATTACCGCGACACCGACACGGTCCTGGCCTTCGCCCGCGAGGTCGACGTCGTCACCTTCGACCACGAGCACGTGCCGCAGCCGGTGCTGCGGGCCCTCGTCGACGCGGGAGTGCCGGTGCACCCCGGCCCCGACGCCCTGCAGTTCGCCCAGGACAAGCTGCGGATGCGCGCGAGGCTCGAGGAGCTCGGGATGCCGCAGCCGGAGTGGGCGGCGGTCAGCGACGCCGCACAGCTCGAGGAGTTCCTCGACGCCCACGGCGGGCGCGCCGTGGTCAAGACCCCGCGCGGCGGGTACGACGGCAAGGGCGTGCGGGTGGTCTCCACGGCCGCCGAGGCGGAGGACTGGTTCTCCGCGCTCGCCGAAGACGCCGCCGGCGGAGCGCTCCTGGTCGAGGAGCTCGTCGACTTCACCCGGGAGCTCGCCCAGCAGGTCGCCCGCCGCCCGTCGGGCGAGGTGGCCGCCTATCCGGTCGTCGAGACCGTGCAGCGCGACGGTGTGTGCGCTGAGGTCGTGGCGCCCGCACCGCACTCGTCGGGCCGACTGGAGCAGGTTGCCCAGCGCATCGGGATCGGCATCGCGGAGGGGCTCGGGGTGACGGGCATGCTCGCCGTCGAGCTGTTCGAGACCACCGACGAGCGCCTGCTCGTCAACGAGCTCGCCATGCGGCCGCACAACAGCGGGCACTGGAGCCAGGACGGTGCGGTGACCGGGCAGTTCGAGCAGCACCTGCGGGCCGTGCTCGATCTGCCGCTCGGGCAGACCGCGCCCCGCCAGTCCTGGTCGGTGATGGTGAACATCCTCGGCGGACCCGCCGAGGGTGCACTCGACGAGCGGTTCGCGGCGGCGATGACCGCCCACCCGGGGGCGAAGGTGCACACCTACGGCAAGGCTCCCCGCCCGGGGCGCAAGGTCGGCCACGTGAACGTCACCAGCGACGACCTCGACGACGCCGTGTACCAGGCGCGCGCGGCGGCGGCCCACTTCGACGACTGAGCCGCGCCATTGCGGGGCTCTTCCAGGATCGCCCCCTAGCCTGGTGCAGTGACCCAGCCGCTGCACTCCTCCGATTCGCCGCGCGTCGGCGTCGTGATGGGCTCCGACTCCGATTGGCGCGTCATGAGCGACGCGTCGCAGGCACTCACCGACTTCGGCATCCCGCACGAGGTGGAGGTCGTCTCCGCCCACCGCACGCCCGACAAGCTGATGCGCTACGGGCGTGAGGCCCGCCGGCGCGGCATCCAGGTCATCATCGCCGGCGCCGGGGGCGCGGCCCATCTGCCCGGCATGCTCGCCTCGGTGACGGCCGTCCCGGTCGTCGGTGTGCCCGTGCAGCTGGCCACGCTCGACGGGATGGACTCGCTGCTGAGCATCGTGCAGATGCCCGCCGGCATCCCGGTCGCGACGGTGTCGATCAACGGCGCCAAGAACGCCGGGCTGCTCGCAGCCCGCATCCTCGGTGCCTCGGATGCCGAGATCGCCGACCGTGTCGAGCAGTACGCGCGGGATCTCGAAGCCCAGGTCGAGGAGAAGAACCGGCGGCTCAAGGACGCCCTGTGAGCGTCGCCAGCCCGCCGCGCACCGGGCGCGCGGCACCGGGCGCGACCCGGGCCGTCGTCGAGGAGCGCCCGCTGCGCCACCCCGACACCGGCTCAGCGGAGATGATGTCGCGGCGCGGCTGGTGGCTGGTGCTGGGGAACTTCCTCGTGCCGGGCTCGGCGCAGGTGCTGGCGGGGAACCGGCGGCTCGGCCGCATCGGGCTGAGCGCGACGCTGGTGATGTGGGCGCTGGTGGTGCTCGGCATCCTCACCGCCCTCCTGTGGCGGTCGGTGCTGTTCGTGCTCGCCACCAACTGGTTCTTCCTGCTGCTGGCGCAGGTCGCCCTGGTCGCCTACGCGATCCTGTGGATCGTGCTCACCGTCGACACCCTGCGGCTCGTGCGGCTCATCAAGGCGGGGCCGTTCGCGCGCGTCGGCATCGCGGGCCTGTCGGTCGTGCTGCTCGCGGTCGCGGGCGGAGGTGCGGCGTATGCGGCCAACCTGGCTGGGGTCACCCGCGACACGCTCGGCAGCATCTTCGGCGCCGGCGCGCCGGTCGTGCCGCCCTCGGACGGGTACTACAACATCCTGCTCCTCGGCGCCGACAGCGGCGAGGGCCGGGATTCGCTCCGCTTCGACAGCATCTCGGTGGTGTCGGTGAACGCCGACACGGGTGCCGCCACGATCACCGGCATCCCTCGCGACATGGTGGGCGTGCCGTTCTCGGACGGCCCCATGCACGACCTCTACCCCGACGGGTTCACCGGTCAGGGCTCTGCCACCTGCGGGTGGGACGGGCACATGAACCACGTGCGGTGGGCCGCCGAGATCTGCCGCGAGGACGGCGGCGCGGGCCTGTACCCCGACGCGGCCGCACGCGGATCGGAGCCGGGGATCGAGGCCACCAAGGATGCCGCCGAAGGGGTGCTCGGCATCGAGATCCCCTATTACGTCTTCGTCGACATGCACGGCTTCGCCGCGCTCATCGATGCGCTCGGCGGCGTGGACATCACCGTCGAGCAGCGTCTGCCCGAAGGCGGCGGCCCCTCCTACACCGGGCAGCCCGCCGAGGAGTGGGCGACGGGCTGGATCGAGGCCGGCCCCCAGCACATGGACGGCGACACCGCCCAGTGGTACGCGCGCTCCCGCTATACGACCAGCGACTGGGACCGCATGCAGCGTCAGCGCGTGCTGCAGCAGGCGATCCTCGCGCAGTTCACGCCGCAGAACGTGCTCGCGCGGTTCCAGGACGTCGCGGCGGCGGGCTCCGACATCGTGCAGACCGATCTGCCGCAGTCGCTGCTGCCGGCGCTGTCGGAGCTCGCGCTCAAGGCCCGCGACCTGCCCGTGCAGACCCTCGAGCTCACACCCTCGCCGGGCGGCATCGGCGTCGAGCCGGAGGATCCGGACTGGGCGTACATCCATGAGACGGTCGACGCGACGCTGCACCCGCCGGTGGAAGGCTCGTCGTCGTGACCGCCACCCTGCGCGTGATGCTCGACCAGGTGACCGCGCCGGTCGATGCCGATCTCGCCACCGCCTCGCGCGATCTCGCCCGTGCACTCGTCGCCCACGCCCCGACGGGCTGCGAGGTCGAGGCGATCATCCCGGCCGGCGGGGGCGATCTCGGCGCGGTCCCGGGCCTGGCGGACGTGCGGCGCACCGCGCTCGCGCGCCGCGAGCTGTCGACGGCGCTGCAGCTGGGCCTTGCGACCGGGATCGGCGGCGGCATGATCCACTCGCCGTCGCTGTTCGCGCCGCTCGTGCGCCACGACCGCGTGCACGACAACGACCAGACGGTGGTCACCGTGTGGGACCTGCGGCCGTGGGAGGCGCCCGGCGAGCTCCCGAAGGCGACCGCGGCGTGGCAGCGGGCGATGCTCAAGCGCGCCGTCAAGCACGCCGACGCCGTCATCGCGCCCACGCATGAGATCGGCGCCCGGCTCGGCGAGATCGCGAAGCTCGGCGACCGAGTGCGCGTCATCGCCGGCGCGCCCCCGCTCGGCTTCGCGGTTCCCACCGACGAGGTGGGGCGCCGTCGTGCGCTGGAGGTGCCCGAGGGAGTGATCCTGACCTCGGGCGGTCCGCTGCCCTCCGATGGACTGGATGCCGCGCTGACGGCGGTCGCGCGCTCGGGCCTCGATCTGCCCGTGGCCGTGATCGACGTGCCCCCGGGCCTGGAGCACGCCGTCGTGGAACTCGCGGAGGCGTCGGGGCTGCCCGCGCGCCGCGTGCACGTGCGCGGACCCCTGGAGCAGGCGGACCGGGCTGCCGTGTTCGGCGGGGCTGTCGCGTACGTGGCCCCCTCTCGGCGGGCGGCTTTCCCCTGGCGCGCGGTCGAGGCGCTCGCCCTCGGCGTGCCCGTCTTCGCCGCCGACTCCCGGGTGCACGCCGAGGTGCTCGTGGACGGCGGGCTCCTCGTGGCGGGCGGCGGCGCCTCGGAGCTCGCCGATCAGCTCGCGGCTGCGCTCGTGCAGGGCCTGTCGACGACGGCCGCGGCCGATCGGCTGGCGGTGCTCGCGGCCGACCGCGGCCGGGCGTTCTCCTGGTTCGAGGCTGCCGAGCGGGTGTGGCAGCTGCACGCCGACCTCTGATCGGGGGTTTCCGCGCCCTCTGATCAGGGGTTTCTGCGTGACATCCGGCGCACCGGCGCGTGGCGGGTGGTGCGCGTGCGCACGGTGGGACACACTTGTCGCATGGCGGCCGCCCCGATCCATTGCACCGGATGCCGATGAAACGGCTCGTGGCGGTGTGGGCGGCGATCGTTCTCGCCGTCTCGCTCGGCGGTGTCGCGCCGGCGGCGGCGAGCCCCGCGGCGACGGTCACCGGCCAGGCGGAGACGGGGATCGCGAAGGCCGCGGACCTCACCCGGTTCACCCCCGGGAACATCATCGGCGACGCGGTCTTCTTCAACCGCAGCTCGATGACCGAGTCGCAGATCCAGGCCTTCCTTCAGGCCAGGGTGCCCGCGTGCGCCACCGGCTACACGTGCCTCAAGGACTACTACGACACCTCGCGGGTCGTCGCCGCCGACGCCATGTGCGGGGCGTACAACGGCGGCGTGCGCGAGCGCGCCTCGCGCATCATCTGGCGAGTGGCGCAGGCGTGCGGGATCAACCCGCAGGTGATCCTCGTCACCCTCCAGAAGGAGCAGAGCCTGGTCACGCGCACCGCCCCCACGGCGACGCACTACCGCATCGCGATGGGGCAGGGGTGCCCCGACACCGCCGCCTGCGACACGCGCTACTACGGCTTCTTCAACCAGGTCTACGGTGCCGCGTGGCAGTTCAAGCGGTACGCCAATCCACCCGGCACCAGCCGGTACTTCACCTGGTACGCCCCGGGCAGAACGTGGAACATCCTCTACCACCCCAACACGGCCTGCGGCACCTCGCCCGTGACGATCCAGAACCAGGCCACCGCCAACCTCTACTACTACACCCCGTATCAGCCCAACGCGGCCTCGCTCGCGGCGGGGTACAACGCCTCGCCGAACACGTGCGCGAGCTACGGCAACCGCAACTTCTACGCCTACTTCACCGATTGGTTCGGGTCCACGCAGTATTCGTCCTTCACCGCCGCGCCGACCCCGACCGTCAGCGGGTCCGCGGTGGCGGGACAGGTGCTCCGGGCGACGGCGGGCACGTGGTCGCCGGCGCCGAGCAGCCTGACCTACCAGTGGCTGCGCAACGGCGCGGCGGTCAGCGGTGCGACCGCCGCGAGCTACTCGGTCACCAACGCCGACGCCGGCGCCACCCTCAGCGTGCGCGTCGTCGCGAGGCGCACCAACTACCTCACCACCACCCGCACGTCTGCGACGCTGGGCGCGACCGGCTTCGCGGTCGCCCGCATCGCGGGGGCGTCGCGATACGACACCGCGGTCGCGGTGTCGAAGCGTCAGCACGCCGCGACGGTGGGCACGGTGTACCTCGCGACCGGCCTCGACTACGCCGATGCGCTGTCCGCGGCGCCGCGGGCGGCTGCGGAGGGGGCGGCGCTGCTGCTCACCCCGCCGAACGCGATGCCGGCGGCGGTGGCGACGGAGTTGAGGCGCCTCGCGCCTACCCGAGTCGTGCTCATCGGCGGGCCGGGGGTGCTCGACGCCGGCACCGAGCAGCGGGTGCGCGCGGCCCTCGGCGCCCAGGCGCAGATCTCGCGCGTGTTCGGGGCGGATCGGTACGAGACCTCGCGCCTGCTCGCGCAGAACGGCCAGACCCGCCCCACCGTCTATGTCGCCACCGGGCGCCTGTTCCCCGATGCGCTCGGCGCGGCCGCCGTCGCCGGGGGCGCGGGCGCCCCGGTGCTGCTCGTCGACGGCACGGCGAGCACGATCGATGCGGCCACCACCGAGGCCCTGCGGGCGATGGGCGCTCGCACCGCGGTGATCGTGGGCGCGTCCGGCGTGGTCTCGGCCGGGATCGAGACCGCACTGCGCAACCGCGGTCTCAGCGTGACGCGCTACGGCGGCGCCGACCGCTTCGCGACCAACGCCGCCCTCAACGCCGGATCGTTCGGCGCCGCGAACCCGGTGGTGTACGTCTCGGTGTGGAACGACTTCCCCGACGCTCTCTCGGGCTCGGTCATCGCGGCATCCACGGGTGCCCCCATGTTCGTCTCGCTGGGCACGTGCCTGTCGGGGCAGACCGCCGATTTCATCCGCACGCGCGGCACGACCCAGGTCACCCTCGTGGGCGGTGCGGGCGTTCTCGGACCGAATGTGGCGGCCCTCCGGCGCTGCTGACGGCGCGTGCCCAGGGATGGGGCGCGCCGGTCACCTAGACTGTGATGGTTTGCGGAGCGGGCCGATCCCTCCGCCGTGAGATCTGAACCCCCGTGAACAACAGACCCGACCTCTTCGCGGCCGTGCCGCGCGCCGACTTCGACGTCCCCGGACGCAGCGGCGGACTTCTCGACGTCTTCCGCTGGCACTATCTGCTGCGCCTGCTGGTGCGCACCGGCGTGACGACCCGCTACCGCAACAGCGTGCTCGGCTGGACGTGGTCCTACGTGCGCCCCGCCGCGCAGTTCCTCGTGTTCTGGGTGGTGCTGGGGCTCTTCCTGAACCTCGAGCGCGGCATCCCGAACTACGCGGTGTACCTGTTCTCCGGGATCGTCATCATCAACCTCTTCAGCGAGGGGTTCAAGAACGCCACGACCTCGATCGTCAACAACGCGCCGCTGGTGCGGAAGGTCTATCTGCCGAGGCAGCTGTTCGCGGTCTCGGCCGTCTTCGTCGCCTTCGTGCACTTCCTGCCGCAGGTCACGCTCCTGCTGATCGTGTGCCTGCTCATGGGCTGGATCGTCAACATCACGGTGTGGAGCGTGCTGGCGGCGCTGGCCGCGATGGCGCTCATCATGCTCTTCGCCTTCGGCCTCGGCCTGCTGTTCGGCGCCGCCAACGTGCGCTTCCGCGACGCCGAGAACATCGTCGAACTGCTGCTGCTGCTGGCGACGTGGGCTTCGCCGGTGCTCTATTACTGGACGATGGTGAGCGAGGTGCTGCCCGACTGGCTCGTGCGGGTGTACCTGCTCAACCCGATCACGCAGGCCGTCGAGCTGTTCCACTTCGCCTTCTGGCGCCCGGTGACCGAGCCCGCGTTCGGCGAGCAGCTCGCGGGGCTCCCGTTGCCGCCCGACCTGGCGATCAACACGCTGTGGACGTTCCTCATCACCGTCGTCTGCATCGTCGTCGGCCAGGCCGTCTTCCGCCGCCTCGAGGGAAAGTTCGCGCAGGACCTATGAGCGAGACCATCGCCGCGCAGCGGCCGAGCATCATCGTCGACGGTGTGCGCAAGCGGTTCACCCTGAACCACGCGCTGTCGTTGAAGGACACCGTGGTCGCGTGGATCCGGCGGCGCAAGCTGTCGACGCAGTTCGAGGCGCTCAAGGGCATCGACCTCGTCGTCGACGAGGGCGAGTCCGTCGCGATCCTCGGCCTCAACGGCTCCGGGAAGTCGACGCTGCTCAAGCTCATGTCGGGCGTCATGAGCCCCGACGACGGAGAGGTCCTCACGCGCGGTCGCGTGGCGGGACTGATCGAGGTGGGCGCCGGGTTCCACCCCGAACTGTCGGGTCGCGAGAACATCTTCCTCAACGCCGCGATCCTGGGAATGAGCCGCAGGGAGATCGAGGAGCGCTACGACGACATCGTGGCATTCAGCGAGATCGAGCAGTTCATCGATCAGGAGGTCAAGCACTACTCCTCGGGGATGTTCATGCGCCTGGCGTTCTCGGTGGCCATCCACGTCGAAGTCGACGTGCTGCTGGTCGACGAGATCCTCTCGGTGGGCGACGCGCCGTTCCGCGAGAAGTGCCGGCTGAAGTTCGAGGAGCTCATCGCGGCACGCAAGACCCTCCTCGTCGTCAGCCACGACCTCGACATGGTCGCCGAGCTGTGCACCCGCGGCGTGGTGCTGAGCAAGGGCGAGATCATCTACGACGGCCCGATCGCCGGCGCCGTCGCCCTGGTGGACAAGTGATCGGGGCCTCGGCGTGATCGGCGACTGGGTGGTCCAGGCGCCGGTGCTGCTGGTCGCCCTGGCGGTCGTCTTCGGACCGGGCCTGCTGATCGGCGCCGGCCTGCGCCTTCGCGGCCTGGCGCTGTGGGCGCTGGCCCCGGTGGCGAGCACCGCCGTGATCGCGCTGCTCGCGCTCGGCTACGAGGCGGTGGGCATCCCCTGGACGTCGCTGTCGATCCTCATCGGCCTCGCGGGGGCGGCCGCGGTCGCGTGGGCGTTCCGGCTGGTGCTGGGGGCGCCCGCCCGCCGTCCCGCTGCGGACCCACGCGGACGCACGCTCGTGCTGGCGGGTCTCGCCGTGGGCGTGCTCCTGTGCGCCGCGCGGCTCGTCGTGTACGTGAACGAGCCGGATGCGATCTCGCAGACCAACGACGCCGTGTTCCATCTCAACGCGCTGCGCTGGATCCTCGAGACCGGCTCGGCGTCGTCGCTCACCGTCAGCGGTGTGATCGGCGGGTCCGGGTTCTATCCCGCGGCCTGGCACGCCCTCACGTCGGCGACCATGCTGCTGACGGGCGCCGAGATCCCCGTGGCTGCGAACATGATGTCGCTCGTCGTCGCGGCGGCGATCTGGCCGGTCGGACTGGCGTGGTTCACGCGCACGGTCGTCGGCGGGCGGGTGGGCCCGACGGCCATCGCCGCGGCGCTGGCGGGTTCGCTGCACGCCTTCCCGATGCTGATGTTCCAGTGGGGCATCCTCTATTCCTACTCGCTCTCCCTCGCGCTTCTGCCGGCCGTCGCGGCGCTCGTGATCGGCGCGCCGGCCTGGCTGTCGGGCGAGGGCCCGGTCACCGGTCGTGCGCGGTCTGCGGTGCTCCTGGCGGCGATGGTCCTCGCCGGCCTCGGCGCGATCGCGCTGTCCCAGCCGGCCGTGCTGCTGGCGTGGGCGCTCCTGTGCGCGACGTGGTTCGCCTGGTGGGCCGGTCGCCGGCTGCGGGATGCCGCGCGGCGGGAGCGGACGGTGCTCATCACCGCGCTGGCGGCCGTGCTGGTCGGCGTCGCGGTGCTGTGGATCGTGCTCAGCAGGAGCACGTCGGGTTCGCACTGGCCGCCCTTCCGCGGCAAGGTCGCCGTGCTGGCCGATGTGCTCCTCAACGCCCCGGTGCTGCTGCCGCCCGCCCTCGGCGTCAGCATCCTCATGGTCATCGGCCTCGTCGTCGCCGTCCGCCGCCCGCCGCTGCGCTGGCTCGCCGTCGTCTGGCTCGCCTTCGCCGGGCTCTACGCGCTGTGCGCCGCGGTCGGCAATCCGCTCGTGCGCCGTTACGCCCTCGGCGCCTGGTACGCCGACCCCTACCGCCTGGCGGCCATGCTGCCCCTGGTCGTGCTGCCGCTGGCGGCGATCGGCCTGTCGGCCGTCGCCACGTGGGCGGTCGCGCGGATCTCGAAGCGCGAGGCGGATTCCGCGGAGCGCGTCGCGACCGGCTGGTCGGTCGCCGCTGTGGGCGCGTTCGGCACCCTCGCCCTCGTGCTGGCCCCGGTCATCCAGATGCCCGCGGTCACCGAGAACAGCAGGGACGCCGAATCCCGCTTCGTGACCGAGGACTACCTCTCGCCCGACGAGCGGACGCTCATCGAGCGCCTCGACGAGACGATCGCGGACGACGCGACCGTCATCGGCAACCCCGCAACGGGCATGGGATTCGGGTACATGCTGTCGGGCGAGGACGTGTCGCCGCGCACGTGGGCGACGCCCCTCACCTCCGACTGGACGGTGCTGGGCGAGCGGCTGCGCGACGCGGGCACCGACCCCGAGGTGTGCGACGCGCTCGCGGTCTACGGCGACCCGGAGTACGTCCTGGACTTCGGCGAGGGCGAGCCCGGGCCGGGACGCTACGTCTACGCGGGCATGGCCGACTTCGCGGGCCAGCCGGGCTTCGAACTGGTCGACAGCGAAGGCGAGGCCTCGCTGTGGAGGATCACCGCGTGCGCTCCGTGATCGCGCAGGAGGCGACGTTAGGATTGCGTGACATGCCCGGTCCAGCGAACAATCTCCTCGTCGTCGTTCCGGCGCTGAACGAGCAGGAGTCCGTCGCGACCGTGGTCGAGGGCATCCGCGCCGCGGTCCCGCAGGCCGAGGTCGTCGTGATCGACGACGGCTCATCCGACGCCACCGCCGAGGTCGCGCGGGCGGCGGGAGCGATCGTGCTCCGCCTCCCGTACAACCTGGGCGTGGGCGGCGCGATGCGCGCCGGCTTCCGCTATGCGCGCGATCACGGCCACGAGATCGTCGTGCAGGTCGATGCCGACGGGCAGCACGACCCGGCCTACATCGCCGAGCTCCTCGCCGGTCTCGACGAGGCCGACATCGTGATCGGCGCCCGATTCGCCGGCATCGGCGACTACGGCGCGCGCGGACCCCGCCGCTGGGCGATGCGCGTGCTCGCGTGGGCGGTTAGCGGTGTCGCCGGACGGCGGCTGAGCGACGTCACCAGCGGCTTCAAGGCGACCGGACCTGCGGCGGTGCGGCTGTTCGCCCACACCTACCCGGCCGAGTACCTGGGCGACACCGTGGAGGCGCTGGTCATCGCGGCGCGATCGGGCCTGCGCATCCGCCAGGTGCCGGTCGCGATGCGTCCCCGTCAGGCGGGCTCCCCGTCGCATCAGCCGCTGAAGGCCACCGTCTATCTGCTGCGCGCGTGCGTGGCGTTCCTGCTGGCGCTGCTGCGACCGCGCGTGCCCGTTCCCGCGGAGGCGGTGCGATGAACCCGGTGGCCTACGCGTTCGGGATCGTCGCGGCGGTGCTCGCGCTGCTCGCGATCATCGAGCTGATGCGCCGCACCACGCTGCGCGAACGCCACGCGGTGTGGTGGCTCGTCGGCGGCGTGCTCGCGCTGCTGATCGCGATCTTCCCGCAGACGCTCACGTGGGCGGCGGCGCTGCTGGGCGTCGCCGTGCCGGCGAACCTCGTCTTCTTCATCGCCATCGGGCTGCTCTTCCTGGTGAGCCTGCAGTACGGCGCCGAGCTCACGCGCGTGGAGGACAAGCTGCGCACGCTCGCGGAGCGCACCGCGTTCCTGGAGCGGCGCGTCGAGGCCGTCGAGGAGGCGCGGTCCTCGGAGCGCGCGGGCGACGAGACGGGCCACGACGAGGCGGGCGAGCAGCGGTGAGCGGCGCATCCGCCGACCGCGCGACGGTCGTCATCGCATCGCGCCTGTTCGTGCCCGAGGTGAGCGCCGGGGCGTTCCGGCTGGGAGCGCTCGCCCGCGGCCTGGTCTCCGCCGGCGCGGCCGCGGAGGTCGTCACGACGATCCCGCCGCGGCATGCTCCCGCCGCCGACGATCCCCCCGGCGTGCGGGTGCGTCGCTGGCCGGTGCTGCGCGACCGCGGCGGCAATGTGCGGGGGTACGTCCAGTACCTGAGCTTCGACGCGCCGCTGCTGCTGCGCATCCTGTTCCGCCCGTGGCGTGTGGCGGTGGCCGAGTCGCCGCCGACCACCGGCCTGGTCGTGGCCCTGGCGGCCGCCGTCCGACGCCGGCCGTTCGCGTACTACGCCGCGGACGTGTGGACCGATGGCGTGATCTCCATGGGCGCCGCCCGTCCGGTCGTCTCGCTGATGCGCGCGATGGAGACCGCCGTCCTCCGCAGCGCGGCGGTCACGCTGTCGGTCTCCGACGAGGTCACCGAGCGCCTGGTGCTGCTCGGGGCCGACCGCACACGCATCGCGACGATCGGCAACGGCATCGACACCGGCGTGTTCACGCCCGATGCGGAGCCGGCCGCCCCGGGGGAGCGGTACTTCGTCTACACCGGCACCATGTCGGAGTGGCAGCAGCCGGACGTGTTCGTCCGCGCCTTCGCGCAGATCGCCGGGGACCATCCGGAGGTGCGCCTGCGCTTCTTCGGCCAGGGCGCTGTGCAGGAGCGGCTCCAGCGGCTCGCCGCAGAGCTCGTGCCGGGGCGCGTCGAGTTCGGGGGCGTCGTGAGCCCCGCCGAATCGGCCCGGTGGATCCGCGGCGCGGTGGCATCCCTCGTCTCCATCGTTCCCGGCATCGGGTACGACTTCGCGCGCCCCACCAAGTCGTACGCCGCGGCCGCCTGCGGAACGCCCGTCCTCTACGCGGGCGCGCACACGGGTGGCGCGCTCGTGCGCGATAACGAGCTGGGGGAGGCCGTGGCGTTCGAGACAGCGGCGGTGGCCGCTGCCATGCACGACCTCCTGGCCCAGCAGCGTGCCGGCGAAACCGAGCGGCGCCGTGCCGAGCGTGCCGCGTGGGCGCGCGAGACGGTCTCGCTCGACGCCGTCGGCGAACGGGCCGCCGCCGCGGTCCTCTCGGCGCTCGGAACCTCGGAGCCGGGAGCGTCCCCGGCCGCCCACTAGAATCGAAACCGCATCCGCGGGTCTTCGTCCACCCCCTTCAGGAGCCCTCATCGTGACCCATTCCTCCGCCGTGCGCATCGTCGACTCGGCAGATGTCTCGCCCGACGCCGTCATCGGCGAGGGCTCATCCGTCTGGCATCTCGCTCAGGTGCGCGAGAAGGCCGTGCTCGGCGCCGGGTGCATCGTCGGCCGCGGCGCGTACATCGGCACCGGCGTGGTCATGGGCGACCACTGCAAGGTGCAGAACTACGCGCTCGTGTACGAGCCCGCACGCCTGGGCGACGGCGTCTTCATCGGACCGGCCGTCGTCCTCACCAACGACACCTACCCCCGCGCCATCAACCCCGACGGCTCGCTCAAGAGCGCGCACGACTGGGAGCCGGTGGGCGTCACCATCGAGCGCGGCGCCTCGATCGGCGCGCGCGCGACCTGCGTGGCACCGGTGACGATCGGCGAATGGGCGACGGTCGCCGCCGGCGCCGTTGTCGTCAAGGACGTGCCGGCGCACGCGCTCGTCGCCGGCGTGCCGGCCCGCCGGATCGGCTGGGTGGGCACCGCGGGCGTGCCGCTGGCACAGGACGCGGACGGCATCTGGGTCTGCCCGACGACCGGGGACCGGTACGTCGAGGCCGACGGAGCACTGAAGAAGGAGACCGCGTGAGCGAGTTCATTCCCCCGGCAAAGCCCATCATCGGCGACGAGGAACGCGAAGCGGTCGACCGCGTGCTGCGCAGCGGCATGGTCGCTCAGGGGCCCGAGGTGGCCGCCTTCGAGCGCGAGTTCGCCGACCACTTCGTCGACGGGCGCCCGGTCGTCGCCGTGAACTCGGGCACCGCCGGACTGCACCTCGGTCTGCTCGCCGCGGGCGTCGGAGCGGGCGACGAGGTCATCGTCCCCTCCTTCACGTTCGCCGCGACCGGCAACTCGGTCGCCCTCACCGGAGCGACGCCGGTGTTCGCCGACATCGAGCCCGACACGTTCACCCTCGATCCGGCGGCGGTGGAGGCATCCATCACCGACAAGACCACGGGCATCATGCCCGTGCACCTGTACGGTCACCCGGCACGGATGCGCGAGCTCGAGGCGATCGCAGCCAAGCACGGCCTCGACCTCTACGAAGACGCCGCGCAGGCCCACGGCGCCGCGCTCGACGGCCGCCCGGTCGGCACGTTCGGCGCGTTCGCGATGTTCTCGCTCTACCCGACCAAGAACATGACCAGCGGCGAGGGCGGCATGATCTCCGCCGCCGACGAGCAGATCGCGCGCCGTGCGCGCCTGCTGCGCAACCAGGGCATGGAGCGCCAGTACGACAACGAGGTCGTCGGCTTCAACGCGCGCATGACCGACATCCACGCCGCCATCGGCCGCGTGCAGCTGACGAAGGTGGATGCCTGGACTGCCCAGCGCCGCCAGAACGCGGCGTTCCTCGACGCGAACTTGCGCGGTGTCGTCGTGCCGCCGGTCGTCGACGGGGCAGTGCACGTCTACCACCAGTACACGATCCGCGTCGAAGACGACCGCGACGGCTTCGTGCGGGCACTCAAGGAGGAGCACGCGGTCGGCAGCGGGGTCTACTACCCGATCCCGAACCACCGTCTGCCGTCCCTGGCCCCGTACGCGCCCGGGCTCGAGCTGCCTCAGACCGAGAAGGCCGCGAGCGAAGTCGTCTCGCTACCGGTGCACCCCTCGCTGTCGCAGGACGACCTCGAGCGGATCGTCGCCGCCGTGAACGCCGTCGCGGGGGCGGGCGCCTGATGGCCGCCCTGCGGGCCGGACTGCTCGGCGTCGGCATGATGGGGCGTCATCACGCCCGCGTGCTGCGCGAGATCGACGGCGTCGACCTGGTCGCGATCGCCGACCCCGGTGGAGATCCCCACGGCGTCGCCGGCGAACTCGCCGTGCTCCCCGACATCGACGCGCTCATCGAGGCCGGCATCGACATCGCCGTCGTCGCGGTGCCGACGCGCTACCACGAGGACGCCGCACTCAAGCTCGCGGCCGCCGGCGTGCACACGCTCGTCGAGAAGCCGATCGCCGACACCGTGGCGGCCGGCCGCCGCATGGCCGACGCGTTCGCGGCCGCCGGGCTCGTGGGCGCCGTCGGGCACATCGAGCGGTTCAACCCGGCCCTGCAGCAGCTGCGCCGACGGCTGGAGGCGGGAGAGCTCGGCAGCGTCTACCAGATCATGACGCGCCGGCAGGGCCCGTTCCCGTCGCGCATCGCCGATGTGGGCGTCGCCAAGGACCTGGCTTCCCACGACGTCGACCTCACCGCCTGGGTCGCCCAGAGCGAGTACGTCAACGTCTTCGCGCAGACCACCTTCAAGAGCGGACGCGAGCACGAGGACATGATCGCGATCACCGGGCGCCTGGGCTCGGGCGTGATCGTCAACCACCTCGTCAACTGGCTGAGCCCGATGAAGGAGCGCATGACGGTCGTCACCGGCGAGAAGGGAGCGTTCGTGGCCGACACGGCGACGGGCGACCTCACGTTCTTCGCGAACGGCACGATCCCGCTGGAGTGGGAGTCGGTGTCGTCGTTCCGCGGGGTCTCCGAGGGGGATGTGACCCGATACGCGTTCGCCAAGCGCGAGCCGCTGCGCGTCGAGCACGAGGCCTTCCGCGACGCCGTGCTGGGCAAGCCCAGCGACGTCGTCACGATGGAGCAGGGCCTGCGCACGCTCGCCGTCGTCGAGGCGGCGCTCGACTCGGCGCGGTCGGGCGGCTCGGTCGCGCTGTGATCGCCGTCGGCTCTGACGGGGAGCGCGCGTGATCGGACGGCTCCGCTCCGCCCTCGCGCACTCGCCGGCGGGCCGCGCGGTCCACGGGCTCCTGCGGGACGTGCCGGAACGCTGGCGGGAGGGCACCACGCGGGTGGGCGCCGCACCGCGGCGCCTGCTGATCGCCCCGGTGAACTCCGCCGGTCAGGGGTACGCGTGGGCGCGCGCCGCCGAGACGATCCCCGCTGTCGCGGCCGCGAACTACGCCTACCGCGACCCGGGCGATGTCTTCGGCTTCCCCGCCGACCACCGCACCCCCACCGGGGTCTTCGTGCGCAACCGCACGTGGCAGCGCGCCCAGCGGCGCGCGGTGCTGCGCCGCTTCACGCACGTCGTCATCGAATCGGGGCGGCCGATCCTCGGTCCGTCTCCGGGGACCGTCGAGCAGGTCGGGATGCTGCGCGAGGCCGGCGTCGAGGTGGCGCTGCTGTTCCACGGCAGCGACATCCGCATGCCCAGCCGCCACGCCGAGCGGGAGCCGCGCTCGCCCTTCATCGACGCGCGCTACCCCGAGACCGATCGCCTCGAGGAGATCGCGACCCGCAATCACGCCCTCATCGCCGCCACTGCCGCGCCCGTGTTCGTCTCGACGCTCGATCTGCTCGACGACGTCCCGCACGCCACGTGGCTGCCCGTGGTCATCGACGTCGACGCGTGGCGGGACGCCGGCGCCGCACCCCCGCTGGAGCGCGAGCGGCCGATCGTCGTGCACGCGCCGAGCAACGCCGGATTGAAGGGGAGCGAGCTGATCGCCGACACCATGCGGCGACTGCACGAGGAGGGACTCGTCGACTACCGCGAGGTGCGCGGCGTGCCCGCCGCCGACATGCCGGGCGTCTACGGTGGCGCCGACATCGTGCTGGATCAGTTCTCCCTCGGCATCTACGGCGTCGCGGCGGCCGAGGCGATGGCCGCCGGACGGCTGGTGATCAGCCACGTCGGCGACACGACCCGCCGGAACGCCCACGAGCGCACCGGCCGCCGACTGCCGATCCTCGAGGCGCGCGCCGACGATCTGGAAGCGGTGCTGCGCAGGGCGGTCGCCGCCCGCGCCGAGCACGCGGCGCTCGCGGCGGAAGGGCCGTCGTACGCCGCGGCGGTCCACGACGGCGCGATGGCTGCCGACGCGCTGCGGGGCTTCCTCGGCGGCGCCTCACAGGGGGCGCGACGCCCCGGGATGGGACAATAGCCGGATGCCGATTCCCCACCCCGACGGAGCGTGCCGCCGATGAAGCTCGTCGCGAGCACCTATCGCGAGCTGATCGTGTGGCTCCCCGCCGATGCGCGCGCATACCTGCGCCGCTACATCCTCGTCTCCTGCATCCTCGCCGTGCTCGACATCGCCGCGATCATGCTGCTGGCGCTGAGCCTGGCACCCATGATCTCGGGGACGTCGATCAATCTCCCGATCATCGGCACGGTCGGACCGGACATGTTCATCTGGGTCTTCGGATCGGTCGCGCTGCTGATCCTGCTCAAGTCGACGCTGTCGCTGCTGCAGCAGTGGTTCGCCACCCGGCGCTTCGCGTCGTTCGAGCTGGAGATCGGCCGTCGGCTGTTCGATTCGTACATCAAGGCGCCCTGGACCCACCGGCTGGCCCGCAACACCGCGCAGATCGTGCGCATCGCCGACGTCGGCATCGCCAACGCGACGGCCGGCTTCCTCATGCCGATCATCCAGCTGCCGGCGCTGGTGGTCAGCTTCGTGCTGATCCTCGGGGTGCTCATCATCGCGCAGCCGCTGACGGCACTCATCACGGTGGTGTACCTGGGCGGGATCATGGCGCTGCTGTACTGGGTCGTGTCGGGCAAGTCGGTGCAGGCGGGACGGGTCTCCCGCGACTACTCGCTGAAGGTCTCCGCGCTCATGACCGAGATGGTCCAGGCGCTCAAGGAGATCACGCTGCGCAACAAGATCGCCGAGATCGCCGACGTCGTGCAGTACAACCGCTCCTTCAGCACGCGGGCGCGCGCGAACATGACCTTCCTCGGCTCGGTCCCGGTGTTCGTGCTGAATGCGGCCCTCGTGGGCGGCTTCGTGCTCGTGGGCGGGATGGGGTACGTCACGGGCGGGATGCAGGCGGCGATCGGGTCGGTGGCGCTGTTCGCCGTCGCCGGCTTCCGGCTGATCCCGTCGCTGACGGGCTTCCAGAGCATCGTCACCACGACCACCGCCAACGTCCCGCACGTGCAGGGCGTGATCTTTGACATCAAGGCGTCGCAGGTGCACATCGAGACGGCCGAGAAGCTGGGCAAGGATCCGATCGTCGGGCACCCGAAGGTGCTCCGCATGTCGGGGGTGTCTTTCGGCTACCCCGGCCATGAGGACACCCCCGCCCTCCACGGCATCGACCTGGACATCCCGATCGGCAGCTCGCTGGCACTCGTGGGCAGCTCCGGCGCCGGCAAGTCGACGCTGGTCGACGTCCTGCTGGGTCTGCTCGTGCCGCAGCAGGGCACGATCATGCTCGACAGCCAGAACCTGGAGGACATCCTCGCCGCGTGGCGCTCGCGCGTCGGATACGTGCCGCAGGACGTCGCACTGTTCGACGGCACGATCGCGCAGAACGTCGCGCTCGCGTGGGACGACGAGGACATCGACTTCGACAAGGTGCAGGAATCGCTCGTGCGCGCGCAGCTGTGGGAGACGGTCGCCAAGCGCGAGGGGGGCGTGCAGGGCCGCATCGGCGAGCGCGGACTGGCCCTCTCGGGCGGGCAGCGGCAGCGCCTCGGCATCGCCCGCGCCCTGTACAGCGATCCGCTCATCCTCGTGCTCGACGAGGCCACCAGCGCCCTCGACACGAAGACCGAGTCTCTGGTGACGGCCGCGATCCGCGGGCTCAAGGGCGAGGTGACCATCGTCTCGGTCGCCCACCGGCTCTCGACGATCCGCGACAGCGACCTCATCTGCTTCCTGCAGGACGGCACGATCGCCGCCCGCGGCACGTTCGAGGAACTCGTGGAGGCCGTGCCGAACTTCGCCGAGCAGGCGCAGCTGGCGGGCCTGGCGTGAGCGTGCCGTTCGTCGACGTGGTGATCGCCTGCCACGATCCGTCGCGGCCGATCGAGCGCGCCGTCTCCTCGGTGCTGCGCGATGCGGTCGCCCGCGAGCGCGTGCGTGTCACGGTGGTCGCGCACGGTCAGCCGGCCGGCCCGTTCGAGGAGCGGCTCGCGCCGATCCCCGGCATGTGGCGCGTCGTGGAGTTCGCCGACGGGATCCCTAGCCCCGCCGGTCCGTTCAATCACGGGCTCGGCCTGGTCGAGGCGGAGTACTGCGCGGTCATGGGCTCCGATGACTTCCTCGAGCCCGGCGCGATGGCCGCGTGGATCGGCGAGGTCGAGGCATCCCGGCCCGACTTCGCCATCGCGCGCATCCGCATCGACGGCCAGCCGATCATGCCCAACCCGCTCACCCGGCTCGGCCGCCGTCATCGCATGGATGCCGCGAAGGACCGCCTGTTCTACCGCACCGCCCCGCTCGGACTCATCCGCACCGACACGATGCGCCGGCTGGGGCTGACCATGACCGAGAACGTGCGGGTGGGGGAGGACTTCGCGTTCGGCATCCGGCTGTTCGGCCTCGCCGACCGCATCGATTTCCTCGGGTCGGCGCCCTGCTACGTGATCGGCACCGACGCGCGGGAGCGCACCACGCACGCTCCGATGAGCCTGGAGACGGCGTTCGAGCCGATCGAGCTGCTGCTGGATGCCGGCCTGCCCGCCGAGCTGTCTCCGCGGCACCGGCGCGCCCTTGCGATCAAGCTCGTGCGCATCAGCGTCGTGGGTGCCGTGCGGTCGCGACCGCAGGCGTCGCAGTGGCGCGGTGACGACGAGGTCTCCTACCTGGCCGGCATCCTCGGACGCCTCATCGCTCTGGCCCCCGATGTGCTCGCTCCGTTCAACCTGCAGGACCGCCACATCCTCGACGGTCTCGCCGCCGAGCCGACGGTGGCGCGCGCGACCGCCGACGCGGCGCGGGCGGCCCGCGCGGGGCGTCGGGAGCGCTGGCTCACCCGCAACCCGCTGCGCAGCTTCGGGCGCGAGACGATGCTGCGCCGCTACGTGCTGTACGTCCTCAAACGCGAACGAAAGGCCACGCGTCCATGACTTCCCGCCCGACGATGCTCATCCTGAGCTATTCGCCGATCGCCCGCGACGCCCGCGTGCTCAAGCAGGTGGCCCGGTTCACGCGGGACTTCGACGTCACGACCTGCGGCTACGGGCCGGCGCCCGAGGGCGTCGTCGAGCACATCTCGATCCCCGACGACCAGCGGTACAACGACCTCGACGGAAAGCTCATCACGCTGAAGCGGTACCGCACGGCGTACTGGCGCCTGTCGGCTGTGAAGTGGTCGCGGCAGGCGCTGCGCGGTCGCCGGTTCGATGTCGCGATCGCCAACGACGTCGAGGCGGTCCCGGTGGCCGTCAAGCTCCGCCCGCGGCACGGCGTGCTCGCCGATCTGCACGAGTACAGCCCGCGCCTCCACGACGACAACGCGCTGTGGTTCCAGCGCATCACGCCGTGGTTCGAATGGGTGGTCGCCCGCTACGTCACCCGAGCGGATGCCTGGACCACGGTCAGCCGCGGCATCGTCGACGAGTACGAGAAGAACTTCGGATTCCGCGCGGAGCTGGTCACGAACGCGGCGCCGTTCTCGGAAGCCGCACCGAGCGACGTCTCCGCGCCGATCCGCCTCGTCCACAGCGGTGCCTGCCTGCGCAACCGCCGACTGCACGTGATGGCCGAGGCGGTGGAGGCGGCAGCCGCCGACGTCACCCTCGACTTCTACCTGACCCCCAACGATCCGCCGTACCTGGAAGAGCTCAAGGAGTTCGCCGCCGCGTCCTCGCGCGTGACCGTGCACGATCCCGTGCCGTACGCGCAGCTGGCCGCGACCCTCCCCGCGTACGATGTCGGCATCCACGTGCTCCCGCCGATCAACTTCAACAACAAGCTCGCCCTCCCGAACAAGCTGTTCGACTACATCCAGGCCCGCCTCGGCGTGCTCATCGGCCCGTCTGAGGAGATGGCGTTCTACGTCGAGACCTACGACGTGGGCGAGATCGCCGACGACTTCACGGTCGAGGCGACCACGGCCGCCCTCGATCGGCTCACCGTGGAGTCGGTGGCCCGCTTCAAGAGCAACGCCGACCGTCACGCCGAGGAGCTCGCCGGCGAGCGTCAGGTCGAGGTGTGGGAGGCGATCATCACGCGCCTGATGGCGAAGAGGAAGCGGTGACCCGCCTCCTCCTGTTCACGAACAGCTACCCGTTCCCGGGCGGCGACACGTCGTTCGTGCGCAACGAGATCGAGGATCTCTCGGCGGCCTTCGACGAGGTGATCGTCTTCACCGATGCGCGCGACGGGTCGGCCGCGCCGGTGCCGATGCCCGGCAACGTCGTGCTCGGCGGGCGTCTGCGCACGGGTGGCGGACTGTGGCGCTTCACGGCACCCCTGAAGCCGCGCGTGCTGCGGCTGCTGGCCGCCGCGGTGCGTGCCGAGTCGCGAGCCGGACGCCTGCGCGGCCATCTGCGGCTCTTCCTGATGGGCGCTCGCGCGGGCATCCTGCAGGCTGAGCATCCTGCCGTCCGCGAGGCGATCGCACAGGCGCCCCGGACGGTGGCGTACGCGTTCTGGGGCATGGGCGGCGGCCTCGGCCTGCCGTGGCTGACGGGCGTCACGGCGCGCGCGGTGCGCCTGCACCGCTACGACCTGATCGAGGCGGAGCAGCCGAGCGGATACCTGCCGTTCCGGCCGTTCCTGTTCTCCCGCGCCGACCGGGTGCTCGCGATCGCCGACCGAACCGCACAGCACCTGCACGACGCGTACCGCGATCCGCGCCTCGACGCGAAGACGGTCGTGAGCCGCCTCGGGGTTCCCGGTCCGGTCTCGATCGCGCGCGCGCCGCGGGGAGCCGAGCGCGTCATCGTGTCGTGCTCGGCCGTCACGGCGGTCAAGCGCGTCGACCTCGTCCTCGATGCCGTCCGCGAACTCGCGGAATCGCCGGACGGGAGCCCCGTGCGGTGGGTGCACTTCGGCGGGGGCCCCGGTCTGGACGCACTGTGCACGGCCGCGGCCACGGCACCCGCCGGGCTGCGGATCGAGCTGCGCGGCCACACCGCGCACGACGAGGTCACCGGGTTCTACGCCTCGCACCGCGTGGACGTCTTCGTCAACGCGAGCAGCAGCGAGGGTGTTCCGGTGAGCATCATGGAGGCGATCGCGCACGGCGTCCCCGTGGTCGCGACCGCCGTCGGCGGCACGCCGGAGATCGTGGGGGAGGACCTCGGCTCGGGCGTGCTCGTGGCGCCCGACGCGACCCCCGGGCAGATCGCGGCGGCGGTACGCCGCGTGCTCGATGACCCCGATGACGCCTTCGACCCGCGCCGCGTCTGGGCGCAGCGATACGACGTCCGGATCACCGGCCGCCGCGCCGCCGAGCTCGTGAGAGGACTCCTGCCGTCATGACGAAGACCCGCCTGCTGATCCTGTCGTTCTCGCCCATCGCCTCCGACGCGCGCGTCCTCAAGCAGGTCGCGCTCCTGCGCGACGAGTACGAGGTGACCACGTGCGGCTACGGGCCGGCTCCCGACGGGGTCGCCGCGCACGTGCGGGTGCCCGACGAGCACCCGATCTGGCGCTATCCACGCCTCGACGTCGTGCTCCGCCGGTATCGCCGCGCCTACTGGTCGAACGCCGCAGTCGCGGCAGCGCGCGACGGGCTCGCCGCGCGCACGTTCGACATCGTGCTCGCCGACGATGTGGATGCCGTGCCCCTCGCGCTCTCGCTGGATCCGGCGCGCGGCGTGCACGCCGACCTCCACGAGTATTCGCCGCGCCAGCACGAGGAGATGCTGCGGTTCCGGCTGTTCGTGAAGCCCTTCATCGAGTGGATGTGCCGCACACACGTCGCCCGGGCCGCGTCGTGGTCGACCGTCAGCCGGGGGCTCGCCCGCGAGTACGAGCGCGTGTTCGGCTTCGCGCCCGCCGTGGTGACCAACGCCGCGCCGTACCGCGAGCTCGCCCCGACCCCTGCCCACACGCCGACGCGCTACGTGCACTCGGGCGCGGCCCTGCGCAACCGCCACCTCGAGACCATCGTCGAGGGCGTCGCCTCCTCGGCCGGCGGCGCGACGCTCGACCTGTACCTGACGCCGAACGACGCCGCGTACCTCGCCGAGCTGAAGGAGCGCGCGGCCGCGTCGGCCGGCCGGGTGACGGTGCACGATCCGGTGCCGTACGCCGAGCTCGCCGAGACCCTCAGCGCGTACGACGCCGGCATCCACATCCTGCCCCCGGTCAACTTCAACAACCGCTGGGCGCTGCCGAACAAGATCTTCGACTACGTGCAGGCGCGCCTGGGCGTGATCGTGGGACCGTCGCCCGAGATGGCCGAGTACGTCACCGGGTTCGGGGTCGGCGCCGTGACGGCCGACTTCACCGCGGGCGCGCTCACCGCGACGATCGACGGCATCGATGCGGCGGCTGTCGACGGCTTCAAGGCCGCGTCGCACGCGCACGCGCGCGAGCTGTCGAGCGAGTCGCAGGTGCTCGTGTGGAAGCGCGCGATCGACGCGCTCGCCGGATGACGCGCCCCGCCCTCAGAGCAGCTGGAGCGCGGAAGCGGCGCTGAGCCGCAGCGGCGCTTCGCGATGCAGCGTGTGACGCAGGTCGCGCGGCAGCAGTGCATCGGGGTGCGCGCGCTGCCGCCGCAGCCGCGCGCGCTCGATGAGGATCGCCGTGTCGGTCGACGGATCGAGCGCGGCATCCAGCACCGCCCGATCTCGTCGCGAGAGCACTCGCTCGATGCCGGCGCCGGACGCGAGGATGCGCGCGGCCCGCTCGCGCAGCGCCTCGCGGTCAGCGGTGCTCCACGCGGCCGGGTCGGGTCGATTGGTCACCGCGCCGAACACGTGGATGCGCACGAGCTTCACGGCGATGGCCGCACGCGCGTCCGCGGCGAGCGAGGTGAACCAGGGGTCGTCGAGCACGACCGGAACGTATGCGAGCTCGTCGGCGATCGGGCGCGGCGCCACCGTCGTCCGGCCGCCGACGTCGGTGTGGATCAGGTACGCGGGGCCGCGGCGGTCGTATGCGATGCGGGCGCCCGAGAACCACAGGCGCGTGACGTAGGGCACGTCTTCGCCGACCGGGAGGCCGGTCGCGAACCGCAGGTCGCCGAAGCGCGCCGTCGAGACGAGGCCGAGGGGCGCCGAGCGGTAGCTCAGCCGATCGCGCACCGGATCCAGCGCACCGATCCGCAGTGCCCGGACCGGCGGCGTCGGCACGACCGCGCCGCCCGCGTGCCGGAGACGTGTCATCACCGCGTCCGCACCGGTGCAGTCCGCGCGTCGCAGCCACGAGGCGACGGCCCCGGGCGCCAGCTCGTCATCCGAGCCGAGCACCGACGAGAACCGTGCGGTGACGGCATCCAGCCCGGCGTTGAAGGGTCCCGCCGGGCTGCGGATGCCGTCCTGCAGGTCGAGGAGTCGCACATCGGGATGCCGCGCGAGGACGCCGAGGCGCTCGCCGATGCCTGCGGGGTCGGTGTTGTGCGCGACGACGATCGCACGCACGACGCCGGGAGCCGCGGCTGACAGCGCGGACCGCACGGCCCGGTCGACCGGGCGCGCGGGGTCGTGCACCGCGACGACGACGTCGACCTGCGCGCTCACGACGTGCCCGCCCGACGATAGACGTCCTCGAGCGCGGTGCGAACGGCGCGGGGCGTGAAGCGATCGGCGACCGTCGCGGCGACATCCGCCGCCGACAGCGCGGCCGTGTCGGCGAGCAGCTCGCGGACCGCTGCGGCATACGCCGCCGGCCGCTGGTCCGATACGAACCGGCTCACGCGCGGCTGCGCGTAGTCCACGGCACCGGTCGCGGACCCGCTGACGATCGGCCGGCCGTGGACGAGCGCCTCGGCGGCGACCACGCAGAAGTTGTCGCCCTGCGTCGGCAGCAGCAGCGCATGGGCCGCGTCGAGCTGCGCGCCGACGCCGGCGCTGTCGAGCACGCCGGTGAGATCGACCCGATCGGCGAGACCGAGCCGCGCGGCCTCGGCGATCACGGCCGCCCGCTCCGGGCCGTCGCCGACCCACACGAGCTCCGCGGGCATGCCGTCCGCGACGAGTTCACGGAGGGTGCGCACCGCCAGCAGCGGTCCCTTGCGCGGGATGAGCCCGCCGATGCCGATGAGGCGCACCGGCTCCCCGCCGGGAGGCTCGAGCACCGGGACCTCGGGCACGACGCACGGCACGATCGCGGTGGGTCCGGTGCGGATCGCGTCGACGGCAGCGGCCAGCCGGCTGCTCTCGGCGACGACGACGTCGGGTCGGCGCAGCATCGGCCGCAGCAGGCGCAGCGCGACCGCGAGCGCGCCGCGCACCGTCTCCGGCGCCGTGAGAGCGGACCAGTGCTCGGAGTGGATCCAGGGCAGGTCGGCCGGGCGGCCCGTCGCGAGCCAGGGGAGCAGCAGCGTGAGCGCGTGCGTGTGGACGACGTCGGCGTCGCGCGCGGCAGTGCGCACGAGGTGCCGCGCGCGCCGGTCGTCCAGCGGCGAGAAGCGGCGCAGCCGGACGCGTTCCACCGTGTACGGCGTGGGAGCCGGTGCCGACGGCGATCCGGCCGGTCCCGTCCAGTCGAGGTGCAGCACGCGCACGTCGTGCGCCTCGGCGAGGGCCTCCGCCTCCCGCGCCACGAACAGGCCCGTCTGCGGCGCTCCGGCCGTGGGGAACCACGGTGTGACGATGAGGATGCGCACCAGCACACGCTATCAACCGGGGTCGGCGGTGGCGGACGGCGACCATAGACTCGGACATCGTGGAACGGCAGCCGGCACTCGACCTCCTGCGCGTGATCGCGATTATCGGGGTGATCGCGATCCACGTGTTCGGCGCGATCGTGGGGAACCCCGATGTCCGGGGGAGCGCGACGTGGTGGGCGGCCGTCGCGATCGACCTCGGATTCGTCTGGGTGGTCCCGATGTTCGTGCTCGTCAGCGGTGCCCTGCTGCTCACGTCACGCGCCCAGGACAGCGGACCCGGTCACTTCTACCGCAAGCGCCTGCTCCGGCTCGGACCGGCGTTCGTGTTCTGGCAGGTCTTCTACCTCTGGGTGGTGCGTGCGGGCATGAGCGGGCAGGAGCTCCCGCTCGGCACCGTGGTGCAGCTGCTCGCGGACGGCACACCGTACACGCACCTCTACTTCCTCTGGCTCATCGTCGGGCTCTACGCGGTCGCGCCCGTGATCTGGCCCTTCCTGCGCGATGGCGACCGGCGTCGCGGCCTGGCCCTCGCCGGCGTGCTGCTGCTGGTCACGGCGCTCGCGTACACCACCGCAGCGGTCCTGACATGGGGCGGCGTGACACGCACCCTTCAGCTCAGCGCGTTCACGCAGTGGCTCCCGTACGTCGGCTACTTCGTCGCGGGATTCGCCCTGAGCGGGATCGTGCTCCGCCGCTCCCGGGCGCTGATCGCACTGGCGGTCGCGGCGATCGTGCTCGCCGGCATCGTCTGGGAGTACGGGGCCGCCGAGCCGGGCACGGCATTGCGGGCGATCCTCCCGGTCGGCTACACCTCGCTGCCGACGATGATCGCCACGGTCTGCCTGTTCCTCGCGGTCGTCGGGCTGGCGGCGGCATGGAGACCGAAGCCGGCCGTGCGGCGCGCGCTGGTGACTCTGTCAGACGCGTCGTTCGGCGTCTTCCTCGTGCACTTCGTCGTTCTCGTCGGTCTGCGGCTCCTGATTCCGGCCTTCGTCCCCGCCGACCGGTCGCTGCCGATCGCGCTCCTCCTGTGGATCCTCGTCGTCGTGATCTCCTTCGCGATCGCGATCGCCGCCCGCCGCGTGCCGTTCGTCCGCCGGGTGTTCTGACCGGGCCGCCTAGACTGATCTGTCGTGAAGATCGTCAGCGTCGTCGGCGCGCGCCCGCAGTTCGTCAAGCTCGCCCCCATCGCCAAGGCCGCCCGCGCGGCCGGGGTCGACCACGTCATCGTGCACACCGGCCAGCACTACGATCCGATGCTGTCCGATGTGTTCTTCGACGACCTCGGGATCGGCAAGCCCGACGTGCACCTCGGGGTGGGCAGCGGCTCGCACGGCGTGCAGACCGGAGCCATGCTCGCGGCGCTGGACGCCGTCTTCGACGAGCACCGGCCCGACTGGGTGCTCGTGTACGGCGACACCAACTCGACGGTCGCCGCCGCCCTCAGCGCCGTCAAGATGCACCTGCCGGTGGCGCACCTGGAGGCGGGGCTTCGCAGCTTCAACCGCCGCATGCCCGAGGAGCACAATCGGGTCATGACCGACCACGCCGCCGACCTCCTGCTCGCGCCGACGCAGGTGGCGGTCGACCACCTGGCCCACGAGGGTCTGACCGGGCGCACCGTGCTGGTCGGCGACGTCATGACCGACGTGCTCTTCGAGGTGCGCGACCAGGTCGGCCAGACCGCGTCTGCGCTGCTGGAGGAGCTCTCCCTCGAGCCGGGCGGATACTACGTCGCCACGATCCACCGGGCCGAGAACACCGACGATCCCGCCCGCCTCGCCGAGGTCGCGGCCGGACTCGCGGGGCTCGACAAGCCCGTCGTGCTCCTGGCCCATCCGCGGGTGGTCGCCAAGGCGGCGGCTCACGGCATCTCTCTCACCCAGGGCTCCCTCATCGCCCACGCGCCGCTGGCCTACCCCGACCTCATCGCCGCCGCCCTGTCGAGCGCGGGCGTCGTGACCGACTCCGGGGGCCTCCAGAAGGAGGCGTTCCTGCTGCGCGTGCCGTGCACGACCGTGCGCACCGAGACGGAATGGGTGGAGACGATCGAGCTCGGCTGGAACGTGCTCGCCAATACGGCGGAGGAGATCGCCGCGGGCGTCACCCGTCCTCGGCCCGCCGACACCGATGCGGCTCCGTACGGCGACGGCTTCGCCGCGCGCCGCGTCATCGACGCACTCCTCGCCGGGGCCTGACGATGCGGTCGGCGCGCGGTCTCCGTCGCTCCCTGGCGGTCGCCCTCGCCGTCACGACGGTCGTCGCGGGGGCCGTGTTCGTCGCCCCAGCCGCCTCGGCGGCCGTCGCCGTCAGCCGCATCTTCGGGGACGACCGGTACGCGACCGCCGCCCTGATCTCGCGCACCGCCTTCCCGCAGGCGGGCGTGCCGGTCGCGTTCGTCGCGAGCGGCACCGTCTACGCGGACAGCCTGTCGGTCGGGCCCGTCGCGGCGCGCCTCGGCGGGCCCGTCCTGCTGAGCGCCACCGCCTCGCTCCCGGCGTCCGCTCGGGAGGAGCTGCGTCGCCTCGCCCCCCAGAAGATCGTCGTCGTGGGCGGTACGGGAGCCATCAGCACGCAGGTGGCGACCGCGCTGCGCGACTTCGCACCCGTCGTCGAGCGGATCGCCGGCGCAGACCGCTACGAGACCTCGCGTCTGATCGCCGCCTACGGATTCCCCGACGGCGCGGCGCGGGTCGTCGTGGCGACGGGGCGCGACTACCCCGACGCCCTCGCGGGTTCCGCGCTGGCGGCCGTCCGCCAGGCCCCCCTCGTGCTGGTGGACGGGACCGCCGCCGGGATCGACGTCCCCACCACCGAGGCGGTGCGCGTGCTCGGGGCCGGCGAGGCCATCGTGCTGGGCGGCGCCGCAGTCGTCCGCGATGCGGTGGCTCGTCAGGTCGCCGCCGCATCCGGCGCCACCTGGCGGCGCATCGCGGGCACCGACCGCTACGACACCGCGGTCCAGATCGCCAAGGAGTTCGGCTCGCCGACGCGGGTGTACGTGTCGACCGGCGCGGGCTTCGCCGATGCGACCGCCGTGGTGCCGCTGGCCGCACGCGATCGCGCGCCCGTGCTGCTGTCGCCCGCGCTCTGCGCGCCGGCATCCACACGGGCGATGCTGACGCGCGCCGCGGTCACGTCCCGCGTGCTTCTGGGCGGCCCGCGTGTGCTGCGCGGGCTGGTGGGATCGGCGACGCCGTGCCAGAGCATCACGGCAGCGACGAGTCCGTGGGTGCTGGTCAACAAGCGCAACCCGATCTCGCCGCTCACCTACGCGCCCGCCGATCTGCGCACGCCGAACATCCGCGGGGCGGGAGGCGGGCCCCTGCGGGCGCAGGCCGCCGCCGCCCTCGAGCAGCTCGCTGCCGCCTCGGCGGCAGCCGGCGCGGGCGTCATCGGCAACGCCAGCGCGTACCGCTCCTACGCGACGCAGAAGGCCACGCACGAGCGCCTGATCCGCGACCTCGGGCTGGAGCGGGCCCTGCAGGCCTCCGCACGACCGGGCTACAGCGAGCACCAGACCGGCTGGGCCGTCGACGTCGTGGCGTGCGGTAGCGGGTGCGGCAGCCTCGACGGGTTCGCGGCCACCGCGCAGGGGAGGTGGGTCGCCCAGAACGCCCACCGATACGGCTTCATCGTGCGCTACCGGGACGGCATGACGGCGATCACCGGCTACCTGAGCGAGCCGTGGCATCTGCGCTACGTCGGCACGACGCTCTCGTGGGACTACCGGTCGGGCGGGTTCGCGACCCTCGAGGAGTACCTGGGGCAGCCCGCCGCCCCCACCTACTGACCGGGCATCAGCCGACCGCGGTGCTCAGCCTCTCGCGGGACCCACCGGAGGGTCACTGCGGCGGTCCGTCCGGCCAGCCGAGCACCTCCGGGGGAGTCCCGAGACGGGCCATCGGGACCCAGTCGGATCGGAGCAGGCCGGCCCACGAGGCGAACTGCGTATCGCCCGTCAGGCGGGCCAGAGTGTCGAGCTGCCAGGAATGGATGGAGTGGTATGTAGCGTTCTGCCACAGCGGGCTCTGACAGTACCCACGCTGGACGCAGTAGTACGAGATCCCTCCCGGCACCCTGACAGCCGGCATGATCGCGAGAACGGTCGTCGCAGCGCCGTCCACGTACCGGCGGGCCTCGGGATCGTCGGTCGACCGCCAGTAATCGTACGCGCCGAATGCGGCGAAGATCTGTCCGTTGAGGACCTTGAGCGGGGGCTGATTCCCGGCGTACTCCTCGAAGAAGAGCAACCCGTCCTCGACGAACGTCGACCAGGGGATGCCGTCCTCACGCGGCTGGAGGAAGCTCCGCCACGTCGAGTGGGCTGCGTCCGCCCACCGTTGATCGGCCGTGGCGGCGTGAAGCCTCACGAACAGCGACAACGCCTGCCCTTGCGCCATTCCCGACCACCACGGAACGGTCATCGTCCGCTCGTAGTAGGTCCACGGGAACAGATAGGGAAACCACCAGGCGCCGTCCCGCTCCGTGCGGATCTCCGAGAGCCGTTGCGCATGTCGCACAGCGCGGTCGAGCCACACTCGCTCTCCGGTGCGCTGCCACTCCATCAGCGCCGAGATGCCGTACTGGGCATACGCCACCGGATGGTCCGCTCTCTGGCCGGTATCCCGACGGAGATACACCCGGAGTCCGCTCGAGTCGATCGCGATCGAGGGGTCCCGCACGTCGACCGGAGCCCGATCCGAGTACGGGACGGGTACGCCTGATCGCAGTTCCCAGCCGGTCGTCGCGAAGTCGGCCTCGCGCTGCGGCGCGGGACTGCACGCGGTATTGGCTGCCGCGCTCTCCGACACGACGCCGGTGCCGCCGAGGATCGTGCGGGTCGTCGCCCCGCTGCGCAGAATCGTATCGTGCACCTTCCACGGCGTGCATGTGGGCCGCGTGAGAAGCAACGGCGCGCCGCGTTCGCCGGCAAGGGCCGCCCCCGACAGGGCATCGGGGAAGTCGCTTCCGGTTGCGAGAAGCACGTTCTCGGTCCCGACGAGCCCAACCGTGTCCGCAATCGCGACAGCGGTCTCGTAGCGGGAGATCCCTGAAGCACGTGCCACGGTGTATCCGTTGGCCCGCAACTGCTGTTCGATGCGCAGATCGACCGCGCCATGGCCACCCGCGATCATCACCTCCGACACGCCCCAGCGGCGCAGCGCGGCGAGCGTGGCGGAGGGCAACGTCGCCCGGGTTCCATCGACGAGCAGGAGCGGTGATCCGATATTGCCCGCTGCCGCACCGGCGGCGAGGGCATCGGGGAAGAGCCTGCCGGTGGCGAGCAGGATGCGCGGTGCCCTGACGAATGTCACATCGATGATGCGCTCCGCCGTGGCGTAGCGGTCCACGCCCGCGAGTCGTTCGGTGGGCGCGATCCTCCCGAGCGCCGTGCGGACGGCTTCGGATATGACGCTCGGGCCGCCGAGCACGTAGATGTGCTCCGGCTGGAGTCGTGCGATCTCGTCCGCAACACCCGGGGGGAGGGAGCCCGGGCGCGTCAGGATGAGCGGGCCGCCCAGGGTGGCCGCCGCTGCCGAGGCCGCGAGCCCGTCCGGGAAGTCGAGCCCGGTCGCGACGAACACGGCGCTGACCTGCGGCGGGAACCGGCGCGACACCTCGAGGCTCGTCTGGTATCGATCCGCCCCTGCTAGTCGTTCCACGTTCGCCGGCTCGGAGATCGACGCGAACGAAGTGGCCGGGCGCTCGGCAGCCAGCGCGGGGAGCGCTGCAACGGTCATCGCGGTCGCCGTGAGAGTTGCGAGCACACCTCGCCGAAAGCGGCGCATGTCACCTCCGCGCGTTGGTCGGTGCCCGCCAGCATAGGCGGTCGCCGACGTCGGTGCCAGACGCCGCCGCCTAGACTGGAACCCATGCGCATCGCCGTCGTGGCCCTCGGAAAGATCGGCCTTCCCCTCGCCGTCCAGTTCGCAGATTCCGGTCACGAGGTGATCGGCGTCGACGTCAACCCGAAGACGGTCGAGTCGATCAACGCGGGCATCGAGCCCTTCCCCGGCGAGGCGCACCTGCAGGAGAAGCTCTCCGACCTGGTGCCCGCGGGCCGCCTGCGCGCCACCACCGACTACGCCGAGGCCATCCCCGGCGCCGACGCTGTCGTGCTCGTCGTCCCGCTGTTCGTCAACGACGCCACCTGGGAGCCCGACTTCGCCTGGATGGATGCCGCGACCCGCTCGCTCGCGGAGCATCTGACCCCCGGCACTCTGGTCTCCTACGAGACGACCCTGCCGGTCGGCACCACGCGCGGCCGCTGGAAGCCCATGCTGGAGGAGGGCTCGGGCCTGGTCGAAGGCACCGACTTCCACCTCGTGTTCTCTCCCGAGCGCGTGCTCACCGGCCGGGTGTTCGCCGACCTGCGCAAGTACCCGAAGCTCATCGGCGGGCTCTCGGAAGCCGGCGCCCAGCGCGCCCGCGAGTTCTACGAGGCCGTGCTCCAGTTCGATGAGCGCGCCGACCTCGCCCGCCCGAACGGCGTGTGGGACCTCGGCACGGCCGAGGCCGCGGAGATGGCCAAGCTCGCCGAGACGACCTATCGCGACGTCAACATCGGGCTCGCCAACCAGTTCGCCCTCTTCGCGGCCGACAACGGCATCGACGTCTACCAGGTGATCGAGGCCTGCAACTCGCAGCCCTACAGCCACATCCACCGTCCCGGCATCGCCGTCGGCGGGCACTGCATCCCGGTCTACCCCCGCCTGTACCTGTCCACCGATCCCGACGCCGACATCGTGCGCACCGCGCGCCTGCTGAACGCCTCGATGCCCGAGCGGCTCGTCGCTCAGGCGGAGGGCCTGCTCGGCTCGCTGGAGGGCACCCGGGCCGTCGTGCTCGGCGCCGCGTACCGCGGCGGGGTGAAGGAGACCGCGTTCTCGGGGGTCTTCCCGACCGTCGAGGCGCTCAAGAGCCGCGGCGCGCAGGTGCGGGTGCACGACCCGCTCTACTCCGACGACGAGCTGCGCTCGCTCGGCTTCGAGCCGTTCGCCCTGGGCGACGAGACCGACCTCGCGATCCTGCAGACCGATCACGCCGACTACCGCGAGCTCTCCCCCGGGCAGCTCCCCGGCATCCGTCTCATCGTCGACGGCCGCAACGCCACCGACGCTGCGACGTGGGCGGGCACGCCCCGCATCGTCGTCGGCACCGCCTGAGTCGGTGCGCGAGATCCTCGCGCAGTACCTGGTTCCGTAACGCTTCGGCAACGGTGGGCTCCGGCGCGGCCGGGACCCACCGGGCCGGGCGGATAGCGTGAGGTCGAGGAGGAGCGCATGTCCGACCAGTCCTCGGCCCCGGCGGCCTCGGCACCCCGACGGCGGTGGATTCCGTGGGCGATCGCCGGTGGCATGGCCGGCGCGGCGCTGATCGCGGGCGTCGTCATCGCCACGACGCCCGGCACAGATCGTGCGCCCCAGCCCTCGGCGTCTGCGTCTGCGTCGGCCTCGACCCCGACGGCCGCCGGCGCCCCACCAGGCTGCGTGCAGCCGCTCGCGGTCTCCTGGCAGGATGCCGCGCACACGCTCGTGGCCGTTCCGACCGCGCCGGAGCCGAGCGGCGCGCGACTGACCCTGGCCGGGCCCGCGACGGCGGATCCCGCCGACTACGTCGTCACCGGCACGACCGTCGACGACGGCCTCGTGCTGGTGCATCAGGACTTCGTCAGCCCGGGCAGCGGCCCGGAGCGACTGATGCTCGTCGAGATGCCCTCCGCTGAGGTGCGGTGGGAGATCGCCCTGCCGGGGCCTCCGGCATCGCCGACCCAGCCGGTCGTGGTGGGGACACCCCACGACACCGGCGGCGGCGAGATCGTCATCGCCTGGCAGGGCCAGAACGCGACCGATCTGCCCGTCACGACGCTCACCTCCTACGCGCTCGACGACGGCTCGATCGTCTCCTCGGTCGAGGTCGATGACGCTGCGCTGCCCGTCGGCCGCCGGATCGCGACCTACAACGGCAGCTTCTCGCAGTCGTTCACGGCGACCGGGCGCGACGGGGTGATCGTGCTCGGCGGGATCGGATCCACCTGGGCCCTCGATCCCAGGCGACTGGAGACGCCGCTGTGGCAGACCGAGAACGCGTCCTTCGGCTCGGCGGTCGCCTTGGCCGACATCGTGCTCGCCGACGGCCGGGCGCTCGCCCGCGGCGACGGCACCCCGCTCGGCTGGGAAGGGTCCGTGCCGCGCGAAGAGGCGGGAGGGCTCCTGCAGGTGGGCGGCTTCCTCGTCGACACGGGCGACGGCTCCACGATCGTGCGGGTGGACCCCGCGACCGGGTCGGCGTGCGGCGAACCGCAGCCGTTGAGGTACGCGGTCACCGTCGACGGCGGCTGGCTGCAGATCTCCGACGACGACATCGTGCGCCGCTACGACGCCGCGGGGGAGCAGGTCGCCACGGCCGGCACGGTCGACCCCGAGCTGTTCTACGACGTGGTGGCGGGACGTCTCCTCGAGTTCACCGCCGACACCTCGCTGGCCCGCATCCACGCCCTCGCGGGCGAGGAGACGGTCGACATCGCCCTCGACGGCCGCCGGCTGTTCGCCTATGACGACGACCGGGTGCTCGTCCTCGATCCCGGCGACGGCAGGCTGAGCGCCTACGACCTCGACACGGGCGCGGAATCCTGGTCCACGTCCCCCGCAGGGGAGCTGCAGGTGTGGGCGGGCCACCTCGTCGCGATCGCCCCCGTCGACGCGGGTGACAGGCTCTTCGAGGTGACCGTCCTCAGATCGGCCGCGTCGTCCGGATAGGCGGGGGTTCGACGTGCTCGGGGCGACCCGGCCGGTAGGATCGGAAGCCGCGGCGGCGCATCTGCCCGCCGCGTCACCGTGATCGCGGTGACCGCCTCAGGAAAGCACTGCACTCTATGGATCTGCTCGTCGTCGGCTCCGGGTTCTTCGGCCTCACGATCGCGGAGCGCGCCGCGGCATCCGGTCGCAAGGTCACGGTCATCGATCGCCGCCACCACATCGGCGGCAACGCCTACAGCGAGAACGAGCCGACCACCGGCATCGAAGTGCACCGCTACGGCGCGCACCTGTTCCACACCTCGAACGCGACGGTGTGGGAGTACGCGAACCGCTTCACGACGTTCACCGACTACGTGCACCGGGTATACACGAACCACAAGGGCGTCGTCTTCCCCCTGCCGATCAACCTGGGCACGATCAACCAGTTCTTCCAGGCCGCCTACACGCCCGACCAGGCGAGGGCGCTCGTGCACGAACTCGCCGGGGAGTTCGACGCCAAGGAGGCGGCGAACCTCGAGGAGAAGGGCATCGCCCTGATCGGCCGCCCCCTGTACGAGGCCTTCATCCGCGACTACACCGCCAAGCAGTGGCAGACCGATCCGAAGGATCTGCCTGCCGAGGTCATCAGCCGTCTCCCCGTGCGCTACACGTACGACAACCGGTACTTCAACGACACCTGGGAGGGTCTGCCGACCGACGGCTACACGGCGTGGCTCGAGCGAATGGCCGACCACCCGAACATCGAGGTCGCGCTCGACACCGACTTCTTCGACACGACCCAGCCGCTGCACAAGCAGGCGACGGTGGGCCAGGTGCCCGTCGTCTACACCGGGCCCGTCGACCGCTACTTCGACGACGCCGAAGGATCCCTCTCCTGGCGCACCCTCGACTTCGAGGAGGAGGTGCTCGAGGTCGGCGACTTCCAGGGCACGAGCGTGATGAACTACGCCGACGCCGATGTGCCGTACACCCGCATCCACGAGTTCAAGCACTTCCACCCCGAGCGGGCCGATCGCTACCCGACCGACAAGACGGTCATCATGCGCGAGTTCTCGCGCTTCGCCTCGCACGAGGACGAGCCGTACTATCCGGTGAACACGCCCGACGACCGCGCCCGGCTGCTGGCCTACCGCGAGCTGGCCAAGGGCGAGAAGGACGTGCTGTTCGGCGGGCGCCTGGGCACCTATCAGTACCTCGACATGCACATGGCGATCGGCGCGGCGCTGTCGATGTGGCACAACCAGCTCGCCTGAGCCGGCGACCCTAGACTCGCATCGTGACCATCGCCGCCGTCGGCGCTCCCGGCTCGCCGCAGCGCTATCTGCACTCGCTGTGGCTGCTGTCGGCGCGCGACCTCAAAGTGAGGTACTCGACCAGCGCCCTCGGGTACCTCTGGTCGGTCCTCGACCCGCTCGTGATGAGCGCGATCTACTGGTTCGTGTTCACGCAGATCTTCGAGCGGTCGGTGGGACACGACCCGTACATCGTCTTCCTCATCACGGCGCTCCTGCCCTGGGTGTGGTTCAACGCCTCGGTGGGCGATTTCACGCGCGCTTTCAGCAAGGACGCGCGGCTCGTCCGCTCGACGGCGATCCCGCGTTCGATCTGGGTGAATCGCATCGTGCTCTCCAAGGGCGTCGAGTTCCTCTTCTCCCTGCCCGTGCTCGCCATCTTCGTCGTCGCCTCCTGGTTCACCGACACGCCCGCGCAGGTCGGCTGGGGACTGCTGCTGCTGCCCGTGGCAGTGCTGCTGCAGACCGTGCTGCTGGTCGGACTCGGGCTGCTGGTCGCGCCGCTGTGCGTGCTGTGGAGCGACCTGGAGCGCACCACCAAGCTCATCCTGCGCGCACTGTTCTATGCGTCGCCGGTGATCTACGGGGTCTCCGACCTCCCCGGAGTGTTCGAGACCCTCGCGGCCTTCAACCCTCTCGCCGGCATCTTCGCGCTCTACCGCATGGGGTTCTTCCCGAGCGAGTGGGATCCGTGGGTGGTCGCGATCGGCGCCGTCATGAGCTTCGCCTTCCTGGGGATCGGGATGCTGGCCTTCCGGCGTCTGGAGCGACCGATGCTGAAGGAGCTGTGATGACGGCATCGGGTCTTGCCATCCAGGTCGACGGACTCGGCGTGCGCTTCCGCCGCAATCGGCGGGGCCGGCGCAGCATCAAGGACCTCTTCTCGGACTCGTCCCGCCGCTCCAAGCCCGGCGAATTCTGGGCGCTGCGCGAGGTGAGCTTCGACGTGCAGCCGGGCGAGTCCATCGGCGTCGTGGGTCGCAACGGCCAGGGCAAGTCGACGCTGCTCAAGCTCGTCGCCGGCGTGCTGATCCCCGACGAGGGCGAGGTGCGGGTCAACGGCGGCGTCGCCCCCCTCATCGAGATCACGGGCGGGTTCGTCGGAGATCTGACGGTCCGCGAGAATGTACGCCTCACGGCGGGCCTGCACGGGATGTCGCGCGCCGAGGTCGCCTCCCGGTACGACGGGATCATCGCTTTCGCCGAGCTCGAGGACTTCCAGGACACCCCCTACAAGCACCTGTCGAACGGCATGAAGGTGCGCCTCGCGTTCGCCGTCGTGTCGCAGCTCGAAGAGCCCGTCCTGCTGGTCGACGAGGTGCTCGCCGTGGGGGACAAGGCGTTCCGCGAGAAGTGCTACACGCGCATCGACGAGCTCCTCGCCGACGGGCGCACGCTCTTCTTCGTCAGCCACAGCGAGCGCGATCTGCTGCGGTTCTGCACCCGGGGCATCTACCTCGACAAGGGCCGCCTCGTGATGGACGGGCCGATCGCCGAGGTCGTCGACCGGTACAACGCCGATTACGCGGTCTGAGGCGCGTCCGAGGTCGCCAGCGGCGGCATCGGCCGCCACGATGCGTCGCGCGCGATCCGTCCGCCGTCGCGGAGGCCGCGGAAGAGGTTGCTCGTGCCGCGCACCGTGCGCTCGACGAACACCAGGCGGATCAGCTCCTTGACGAAGGTGAGCGCGGTGCCGGCGGCGAACGGGATGCGGCGGTAGACGCCGAGCGAGCGGTAGTAGTGCTTGATGTATGCGCGATTGCGCATGATGTAGTACCGGTACGCGTTGCTCGAGGCGTTCATGTGGCGCACGCCCATGTCCCACTGCTTGATCTCGCGGGTGCGCCGCAGCACGAACTCGTTCACGATCACCGACGTGGTCAGCCGCGAGGCGAGCCACCCGTACACCTGGTCGTCCCAGTAGATGAAGAACCGCGGGTCGGGCAGCCCGATCTGTCCGACGATGTCGCGATGGATGAACATGCCCTCGAAGCAGCCCGAGTTCATCTCCTTGTAGTTCGACGCGTCGAAGCCCGCCGGGGCGAACGGGATCGGGATGCCGAGCGGCTCGGCCACGCGGTACTGCCAGTAGAACTCGCTGCCGTCGTAGTCGTAGCGCCGGCCCTGGATGCTCTTGAACCGGGGCGCCCACGCGCCCATCTTGGCGAGGCCGTCGGGGATCACCTCGACGTCGTCATCCATGAGCCAGATCCACTCCGAGCCCAGCTCGTACGCCACGCGCATGCCCTCGCTGAATCCGCCCGAGCCGCCGGTGTTGGTGTCGAGGCGGAGGTAGACCAGTTCGGTGCCGAGGCGATCGCGGAACGACTCGACGACCTGCGTCGTGTCGTCGGCCGAGGCGTTGTCCACGACGACGACGTGTCCGGGCTTCGGCTCCATGCCGGCGATGCTGGTGAGCAGCCGCGTGAGCAGTCCGGACCGGTTGTAGGTCACGATGGCGATCGTCGCCGACGCGGGATCGAACGGGGCCTTCGGGGCAGGGGCGGTCATGCGTCGTCTCCGAAGGTCTTCTTCCAGGACTCGAGCGAGGTCAGCTCGGGGGCTGCGTCGCGGTACTGCTTGGACAGTCGCGGCCACTCGCGGCGCAGGCGCCGGTGCAGGCGCACGCTGTCCACCAGCATCCGACGGAACTTTCCGCGGTCGCGGGTGTAGATGTTCTTGCCCGAGCCGTCGGCGGCACTGACCAGCGCGCTGTCGTACAGGGGCAGGCGCCACCAGTGCGCGTCGCCCTTGCCGAACTCGATCTCCGGCTGCTGGACGTTCTCGGGCCGCGGCGCGTGCAGCCAGTGCGACACGAGCGTTGAAAGGGTGAACCAGCGCAGGCGCAGGCCGGTGGGGGAGTCGAACTCATTCAGCTTGAGCTTCGTGAACACGGCCCGCCCGCGGCGCGCCCGCAGCGGCACCCCGGAGTCGCGGTGCACGGTCGTCTCCGGGAACGATGCCGCCAGCGCCCGGGCCTCGGGCATCGCGGTGGCGAGGTTCGCGCGCATGTGCGCGGGGCCGGAGAGGATGTCCCGGATGGCCCGGTGCCGCAGCGCCACCGGGTAGTACTGCATCATCATGAGGTGCTTGAGGTCCATGCGCCGGCTGTGCCTCAGCAGCGTGCCGCCGGCGGGGACGGGCGAGTGGATCAGACCGGAGACGATCCGGTTGCGGGCGTGGAAGTAGGCCTGCCAGTCGATGGAGTCGTCTTTGCCGACCCACGACACGTGCCACAGGGCGACGCCGGGCACCGACACCGTCGGGTACCCGCTCTCGCGGGCGCGCAGGCAGAACTCCGCGTCATCCCACTTGATGAAGGCCGGCAGGGCCAACCCGACCTCGCGGATCACCTCGACGGGGATCAGGCACATCCACCAGCCGTTGTAGTCGGCATCGAGCCGCATGTGCAGCATCGGCGACTGCCGGAGATTGGCCACGCTGAAGTCGTGGGGGAGCTTCTCCTGGTACAGCGCGCGCCACATGAACGGGGCATCGTCGACGACCTCCGCCCAGGCGTGGAGCTTGGGTCGGTCCAGCAGGTCGAACATGTGGGCCCCGACGATGGTCGGCACCGTCGCGTACCGTCCGAACACGATGGAGCGCCGCACCGACTCGGGCTCGATGCGCACATCGTCATCGAGAAGCTGCACGAAGTCACTGTCGGGCCGCGCGAGCGTCTCGGCCATGGCGCGCGCGAAGCCGCCCGAGCCGCCCAGGTTCGGCTGGGTGATCACCTGCAGCGTCTCGCCCAGCCGCTCGGCGACCTCGCCGTACTCCGGCTGCGCGTCGACGCGGCGATCGCCCTGATCGATGAGGAAGATGCGGTCGACGACCTCGAGCACCTCGGGCGCATCGGCGAGGCTCAGCAGCGTCCAGACGCAGTAGTCGGGTTTGTTGTAGGTCGTGATCCCGAGCGAGGCCTTGCCGGCGCGGGCGGGCTCCTGCTCGGTCGTCCACTCCGCGCCCTCGAAGGTCGCGTTCTTCTCGTCGGCGACGATGTCGAACCAGATGAACCCGCCGTCGCTGTACTGATCGAGCACGACGTCGAACTGCGACACGGCGGTGCCGTCGACCTCGCGCGTCTCGATCCGCTGCTTCACCCCGGAGCCGTTGGAGCGGTACAGCAGGATCGTCGCCGGTCCGTTGGTGCGCACCGTCAGGGTGACATCGCGCACCGCGGTCCAGTGCTGCCAGTACGAAGCGGGGAACGCGTTGAAGTAGGTGCCGAACGACACGCGGCGCCCGGCGTTGATGCGTGCGCGCGTGCGGTCGAGCACGTTGCCGAGCTGGCCGCGGCTGGACACCCGCACCGGCTCCTCGTCGATCACCGACCAGGTCTCGGGGTCGACGTAAAGCGGCAGGAGGTCGGGGTCTCGATCGAGGGGGAATACGACCTTGTGGAGCAGGTGGGGCACGTGGGATCTCCCAGGAGATAGGGCAACCGAGGCGTGAGCCAAGTGAGAAGCCTACCCTGCGCGGGCGGGCGTCTCCTCTGACATCACCGAACGGGCGGGATGGTCTCGCCCTCATGGGGCAGGTCGGGGACGCGGTCGATGCGCTCGCGCCACGATCGGGACTGGCCGGCGCGGACCGCGCACACCACGAGCATCAGCCAGCCCAGGCCCGAGAGCGTGAAGCTCTCGAACATCGAGTCGACCAGCAGCGCCACCAGCATCAGCGGCGTCCACGCGTAGATCACCGACCGACGCTCGCTGGCGGCCAGCCAGGCGCGCACCATGGCGATCCCCACGAATCCGAGGAACAGGGCGAGGCCGACGAGCCCCGTCTGCATCAGCACGTCGAAGTAGGCGTTCAGACCGGTCGCGTGCGCGGCATCCAGTTGGAAGTTGATCGCGTTGAAGGGCAGGTCGCCGGGCGACCACGGCCCGAACCAGCCCCATCCCTGCACGGGGCGACCGCGCATGTAGTCGACCATGATGTTCCACAGGTCGACCCGCATCGAGAAGTCGGTGCCGGCGTCGAGGAGGCGGATGATGGGGTGCCGCGCCACGTAGCCCACGATCACGCCGAGGATCACGATCACGCCGAGGGTCCATTGCAGGGCCGTGCGGCGCTCGGGGCGGGTGTGCCGCACGAGGGCGAGGGCGCCCACGGCGAGCCCCACCGCGACGGCGAGCACGAGCACGGTGGGGGAGTCGCTGAGCGCGGCGAGCCCGCCCGCGAGCACGACGGACGCGAACGAGACGCCGGGGCCCACGGACTGCGTGCGGTATTCGATGAGGAAGGTGATGAGCGCGAGCACCGCGACGAAGCCGAGCAGGTTCCGCGAGCCGAAGATGCCCTGGATCGGGCCGAGCTCCGCCAGGCGCCCTTGAACGGCCAGGAATCCGAACGGCGTGTCCAGCAGGATGCCGGAGAGCACCTCGACCGCCAGAGACACGCTCAGCAGAACTCGCAGCACGTCGCCGAGGGCGCGGACGGTCTGGAGCGTGTCGCGCACGTGGCCGATCGTCACGGCGAGGAACGCGATCGCCGCGGTGGAGACCCAGCTCGCCATCGACATGGCCTGGTCGGTGCTCCAGACGACGCTGGACAGCAGCCACACGAGGTAGACGACCAGCGTCATCGGGACGAGCCGCACCAGGGAGATCTCCCGGCGGCGGACCACGAGCATCGCCGCGCCCAGCACGCACAACCCCGCGATCACGGTCGCGTAGGTCACCAGCCCCGCGGTGCGCTCGATGAGGAACGACGAGAACACCGCGCCCAGCACGGTGAGCGTGTAGGCGCGTGCGAAGGCGGCGGAGCCCAGCAGGGCCGGGACCGCGCCCCCACGCCGATGGTCGTGGTCGTGGGCGGAGCCGGTCACGGCAGCCGCTTCAGATTCTCGCCGCGCTCGATCGCCACGCGCTGCTCGGCGGGCCCGACGCCGACGTGGGGGGACTGCTTGATCTTGGCCCCGAGCATGACCAGGAACATCCACCCCCACAGCAGCAGCGGCGACGACTCGGCGAGGCCCTGCACGAGCAGGATCGCTCCGACGAGGGTGGGCAGCAGCGTCAGGGGGGAGTAGGGGCGGTCGTCGCGCAGATCCCAGCGGGGCCGATCGACGGCGAAGAACCAGGCGCGCCAGACGAACGCGAGGAAGGTCAGGCTGATCAGCACCAGGCCCACGATGCCCAGCTGAAGGTAGACGTCGATCCACATGCTGTGGGCCTGGAGCACCGTCTGTCCGTGGTCGATGATCCAGCCGTCGAACGCCGGATCCCAGGGCGCCCAGGGTGTCGCGAAGCCCCAGCCCGCCCACGGGCGCTCGTTCGCGCGCGCGAGCACGTCCTCCCAGATGCCCTCCCGACCGGTGAGGTCGGCGCCGCGGCCGAGCGCGGTGAACACGGTGTCGCGCAGAAGCCACAGGGCCAGCGCGCCGCCGAGTCCCACGACGGCGTACCCGACGTAGTACCGGGTGCGTTCGCCGGGTCGGCGCGCGGTGCGCATGAGCAGCACCGTCACCAGCACGATCGCCACCCCCGCCGCGGCGATGTAGGCCGTGGCCGACGACGCCCGCACGAACAGGTACGCCGCGAGCACCATCCATGCCACCAGAACCGGTCGGCGCGGCGACCGCGCGGCGAACCGGATCGCGAACACGATGATCGCGAGCAGGGCGACCGGCGCGAGGAGGTTGGCGTTTCCCCAGATGCCCTGGATGCGCCCGCCGTCGAAGAGGTTGTCGCGCGACCAGTACTCGATGGGGTCGTCGGCGGTGCCGACGACGAAGCCCGGGAGCACCGGTGCCTGCACGAAGATCGAGACCCACAGCTCGAACACGAGCGAAAGGCTCAGTGCCCACTTCAGCGCCGAGGCGATCGAGCGGACCAGTTCACGCCACGTGAGCGACACCGCGACGAACAGCGCCTGGATCGTGGTGATGACCAGCAGCAGCAGGGTGAGGGCGCTCGTCTGCGGCCACGCCGACCACGCCAGCGACGCCAGCGCCCACGCCACATAGCCCAGCGCATACCAGGGCAGACGACTCACCTGCAGCGGTGGGCGCACCAGCGCCCAGACGATGACGGTCACGAGCCCGCCGCCGATCGCCACCGCGGCGGCGCCGAGAGTGCCGAGAGCGTTCACCCAGGCGGTGCCGGCCAGCGCCGAGAAGATCACGAAGATGCACCACCCGCGCAGCATGAGGTGCCCCGTCTTCTCGCGGACCGGGGGAGCGGGGGCCCCGCGACCGGGTGCTGGGTGTGGACGGCCATCGTCTGAAAGGGTACCGTCCCGCTGGCCCCGCATAGGCTGAGCGCATGCTGCTGCCGTTGACCAACACGCCGCGCGACTACGCGTGGGGCTCCACGACCCTTCTCGCCGAACTGGAGGGGCGCGCGCCTTCGGGATCGCCCGAGGCCGAGGTCTGGTACGGCGATCACGCCGGGGCGCCGGCGATCACTCCCGACGGTCGCACCCTCGACGTGTGGCTCGCCGAGGAGGGGCGCGCCCACGGCGGCACCACCCGACTGCCCTACCTGCTCAAGGTGCTCGCGGCCGGCTCGCCGCTGTCGATCCAGGCGCACCCCTCTATCGCGCAGGCGCAGGAGGGCTTCGCCCGCGAGGAGGCGGCCGGCATCCCCCGCGACGCGGGCGAGCGCACCTACCGTGACGAGAACCACAAGCCCGAGCTGATCGTGGCGGTCAGCGACACGTTCCGTGCGCTCGCGGGCCTGCGGCCGCTCGAGCGCACGCGCGCCCTCGTGGCAGCGCTCGGGTCGGCCGCCGCGCCGCTCGCGCGGCGGCTCGAGGGCGACGCCGATCTGGGTGAGGTCGTCGGCTGGGTGCTGTCGGAGGATGCCGGGCCCGACGTGCACGCGATCATCGGCGCGGCACTGGCGGTGCAGTCCGCGGAGTTCGCGAGCGAGCTGTCGCTGGTGCGGGAGCTCGAGGCGGCCTACCCGGGCGACCCGGGCATCGTCGTCGCCCTGCTCATGAACCTCGTCGTCCTGCGGCGCGGTGAGGGCCTGTTCGTGCCGGCGGGTGTGCTCCATGCGTATCTGGAGGGCCTCGGCGTCGAGCTGATGGCAGCCAGCGACAACGTGCTGCGCGGGGGACTCACCCCCAAGCACATCGATGTGGCCGAGCTGCTCACCGTGCTCGACCCGGTGCCGGGCGAGCCGGCGGTGGTGCGCGCCGAGGCGATCGGCCCCGGCGTCGGGCGGTTCCCGGTGCCGGTGACGGACTTCGCGATGCTCACGGTGGCGCCGGGCCCGTTCCCTGCACCGGTCTGGCTCGGCGGCCCCGCGATCGTCGTGGCCACGGCCGGCGCGCCCACAGTGTCGGCCGGCGCCGAGTCGATCTCCCTCGTACCGGGCCAGGCGGCGCTGGTCACGGCGGACGAGCAGACCGTTGCCGTGGGGGGCGAGGGACGGGTCTACATCGCCCTCCCGGGCTGAGCGACGCCGGACTGTTATCACAGTGCGACACGCCGTCGGCGCGTCGTGAAGGTTAAACGCCCGGTTGAGCATTTACGATCTGCGACTTGACCCTGGGGAACTACACCGGTGTAATTATCCGTACACGCGAACCGGCGTGAGTAGCACGGGGGGTTACGAAATGGCGGGAGCAGAGTACCGTTCCGGCGTTCCCGAGGACTGGTTCGTCGACCCGGTTCATCTCGGAGTGCCGGGGGTCCGTCGGGTCAGCGAAGCTGTCGAGGACAACGCGCTGGCATGGCAGACCGACGCGCTGTGCGCGCAAACCGATCCGGAGGCGTTCTTCCCAGAGAAGGGCGGCTCCACGCGCGACGCGAAGCGCATCTGCAGTTCGTGCGACGTGCGCGGGGAGTGCCTCGAGTACGCGCTGCAGAACGACGAGCGCTTCGGGATCTGGGGAGGCCTCAGCGAGCGCGAGCGCCGCAAGCTGAAGCGGCGCGCGGGCTGATCCGCCCCGTCGCGTCCGCGCGGTGATCCACCGCGCGCGGCGCGTGCGGCGGAGTCGTCCGTGCCGACCGCTTAGGCTGACCACGTCATGCCCGCCCGTGTCCACGCTCTGCTCGTCGTCCGCCCAGACGGTCGCGCACCCGTCGCCTTCCACCTGCGCCGCACCCTCGCCGCCGTCGCGGCGCAGACCCGCCCGGTCGACGACCTGACGATCGTCTTCTGCGGGGAGCACCCGGCTGCCGAAGAGCTCGCGGCGGCCGCCCCGGCCGAGGCGGTCATCGCCGCCCCCGCCACGACGCGCTTCGCCGCCGCGCTGTCGCTGGCCACGCCGCGGTTGGCAGGGGACACCGTGTGGCTCCTCTCGCAGGACACGGCGCCCGAGCCCGATGCGCTGGCCCGCCTGGCCGGTGCGCTGGAGCTCTCCCCGTCGCTGGCTTTCGCTGCGCCCAAGCTCGTGCGCTGGGACGATCGCAGCCAGATCGTGTCCCTCGGCGTCGGCATGACCCGCTTCGGCGCCGCTGTCGAACTCGCCGCCGGGGAGTTCGACCAGGGGCAGCACGACGCCGCGGAGGACGTGCTCGGCGCCGACGTGCGCGGCATCCTGGTGCGCGCCGACGCATGGAGCACGCTGCGCGGGCTCGATCCCGCGCTGGCCGGCGCCGACGAGGGGCTCGACCTGGGCGTGCGCGCACGCCTTGCGGGCAAGCGGGTCGGGCTGGTGCCCACGGCGCTGGTCGCGGTGGCCGGCGACGGCGTCGCCGGTCCCGCCGCCCCGGTGAGCCCCGAGCGCCGCCGTCGTCTCGTGTTCGCGGGGCGGGTGGCGCAGCTGCATCGGCGTCTGGTCTACGCGCCGCTGCCGGTGGTCGTGCTGCACTGGCTGTCGCTGCTTCCTCTCGCGCTGTGGCGCACCGTGCTGCAGCTGCTCGCGAAGGAGCCGGGGGCGATCCTGCCGGAGTGGGGCGCGGCGGCGGTGGTGGCCGTCCGGCCGTTCGCGGTCGCCCGGGCGCGCCGGCGCATCGCGACCCATCGCGAAGCCTCGTGGGGTCAGCTCGCCCCGCTGCGCGTGAGCTGGGCGCTCGTGCGCGAGCGGCGCGAGGACGAGCCCGACGACAGCCCGGCCGGCGCCTACCGGCGCAGCGAGCTGAACTTCTTCTCGGGTGGCGGCGCGTGGCTGGTGCTGGGCATGCTCGTGCTCTCGGTCATCGCCTTCCCGGCGCTGCTGGCCTGGCCGGTGCTCGGCGGCGGCGCCCTTGCGCCCATGCGCGCGACGGTCGCGCAGCTGTGGGCCGATGCGGCGTACGGTGTGCGCGCCCTGGGCCTCGACACGGTAGGCCCCGCCGATCCGTTCGCGGCGGTGGTCGCCGCGGTCGGATCGCTGTCGCCCCTCGCGCCCTCGCTTGCCCTCGTCGTGCTCTGGGTGCTCGCCCTGCCGCTGGCAGCCCTCGGAGGCTGGGTCGTGAGCACCCGCGTCACCGATCGCGCCGTGCTCCGCCTCGTCGGGGGCACGCTGTGGGCGCTGTCGCCGACGTTCCTCACGGCCCTCACCGACGGGCGCCCCACGGCGGTGCTCACCCACCTGCTGCTGCCGTGGCTGTTCTACGCCGGCGTCGTCGCGCATCGCTCCTGGGTCGCGGCGGGGAGCGCCTCGCTCCTGCTGGCCGCCGTGGTCGCCTGCACGCCCTCCCTCGCGCCCGCCCTGGTGGTGCTCGTCGCGACCGCGATCGTGCTCACGCTCTCGCTTCGGGCGGGCCGCGGGCTCGCGCGCGTCGTCTGGATGCTCGTGCCGGCCGCCGTCCTCGGCGCGCCGCTGGTGTGGCATGCGCTCGCCGGCGCCGATCCGTGGAGTCTCGTCGCCGATCCGGGCGTCGTGTGGGCGGGACCGCAGGTGGCCGCAGACGCCGCCGGGCGCTCGCTGCTCGCCGCCGGCATCCCGACTCCCGACTTCGCGGGCTGGGCCGAGCTCCTGCCGGAGGGCCCGACCTGGTGGGTGCCGCTGCTGACCGCGCCCCTGTTCCTGCTCGCCCTGGCCGCTCCCATCACGCAGCGCTGGGCCGCCGGCATCACGATGCTCGGCCTGACGGTGCTCGGGGTGGCGACCGCCTTCTTCGCGGCCGGCGTCTCGGTGTCGTTCGTCGAGTCGACCTCCGTCGCCCTGTGGCCGGGGGCCGGCCTCAGCCTCGCCTGGCTCGGGCTCGTGTCGGGCGCGCTGGTCTCGCTCGATGCCGGCCTCGCCCCTCGCGTGGGCGCCCTGCGGGGCCTCGCGGCGGTGCTGGTGTGCGCCGCGGTCGCGACCTTGGCGGTGCCGGCGTTCACCTCGATGGCGCGGGGGACGAGCTTCCTCACCAACGGGCCCGCGAGCACGCTGCCGGCCTACATCGCCGCCGAGGGCCGAGACGATCCCGACATCGGCACGATCGTGCTCACCCCGCAGCCGACCGGCGGCGTCGCCGCCCGGGTGGTCTGGGGCGGAAGCGAGACGCTGGGTTCGCAGGCGACCATCGTCTCCACGCGCACCTCGGCCGACGCCGACGATCGTCGGGTGGCGGTGCTCGCGGCCGACCTCATCACCCTGGCCGCCGACGACGTCGTCGCCGACCTCCGCGCGTACGGCATCGGCTTCGTCGTGCTGGCCCCGGCGCCGGGCGAGGAGACCTCCGCGGCGCGCGCCCTGCGCCTGAGCGCCTCGACCGCCCTGGACCAGCGGGAGGGGCTGGATGCCGTGGGCGATACCGCCAAGGGATCGCTGTGGCGCGTGGCGCGGGCCCCCGCGCCGCGCCCCGCCGCCTCGGCGGAGGTGGAGCGCACCGCGCAGGTCATCGCGCTGACCCAGCTGATCGTGGTGGGGGTCGCGCTGCTGCTGGCCATCCCCACCGCGGCGGCCCGCCGCGCCGCGCGCCGAAGCCCGCGCGTGGTGGGCCCGCACTGGGAGGAGGGCCGATGAGCAGACCGGAGCGCACCTTCCGGTGGGCGACCAACGGCACGCGCATGATGGCGGGCACTGTCGTGGCCACCGTCGCTGTGGTGGGCGTGGTCACGGGCGTCTCGATCCCGTGGCCGACGGTCTCGCGCGATCCGGTCGCGGTGTCGGCCGTTCCGGCCCCGGCGGCCACGGTGCTCGCCTGCACGGGGGGCCTGATGGTGATCGGGCGCGACGTCGAGGACGCGCAGGTGCCGATCTCGGCCACCCGCCAGGTGGTGACCATGGGGACCGAGGCCGGCGCGCCCGAGCCGGTCGAGACCCGGCTCGTCTCGCCGGCCGAGGACGCCGACGAGGGTGCGGCCGTCTTCACCGCACCCCCCACCGGCCGCCAGCGCGTCGATCTGGCCGCATCCGGATCCTCGACGATCACCGCGGACGACATCTCGGGCTACTCGGCCTCCGCCTGCCGCCCGCCGCTGCTGGAGTCCTGGCTGGTGGGCGGGTCGGCATCCACGGGCGCCGCCGACCTCGTGCTCATCTCGAACCCGGGTCAGGTCGCGGCGACCGTCCAGCTCACCGTCTACAGCGCCGATGGCGGGCTCGTACCCCCGGGCGGAGGAGACGTCATCGTGCGTGCGGGGGAGCAGCTGGCGGTACCGCTGGCGGGCCTGGTGCTCGGAGAGGAGAGCCCGGTCGTGCGGGTGAGCGCCGTCGGCGCGCCGGTGCAGGCCTCGCTGCAGACGAGCGCGACGCAGGTGCTCACGCCGATCGGCGCCGATCAGGTGGGGCCGGCGGTCGGGCCCGAGACCCGGCAGGTGATCACGGGCATCACCGTGCTGCGCTCGCCCCGGGAAGGCTCCGCGGGCGCGGCCACGCGGGTGCGCGTGCTGGCTCCCGATGCCGACACCACCGCGACGATCGTGGTCCGCTCGGTCGGCCGCGGCGGCACGCAGCCCGACCCGATCACCGTGCCACTGTCGGCGGGGGTTCCCACCGAGGTGTCGGTGGGAGATCTCTCCGCGGGCACCTACACGGTCGAGGTGAGCGGCGAGGATCCGGTCGTGGCGGGCGTATGGCACACCACCGGCTTCGAGAAGGGCGACGACTTCGCCTGGTACGCCCCGGCCCCGCTCATCGAGCGCGCCGCGCTGTTCGCGGTGCCGGTGGGGCCGTCAGCCACCCTGTCGCTGGTCAATCCGACCGACGAGGTGCAGACCGTCGCCCTCTCGATCGAGTCGGGTGCCTTCTCGACCGAGCTGACGGTGGCTGCCGGCGGCACCACGACGGCGCGGCTGTCGCCGCGCACGGTGTACCGCCTCCAGCCCTCCGGCGAGGGCGTGCGCGCATCGGTGTCGCTCGCCGCGGACGGCGCACTGTCGGGATTCCCGGTGTGGCCGGTCGATGCGGCGGCGCCCCCCATCACGGTCTATCCGTAGGGGCGGCCCGCGCGCCGTGCGGTCGCGGCCGGGATGCGACGGGGCGGCCTCAGAAGAACCGGAAGCGCTCGGGGCCGAGGTCCCATGGGTCGCGGTCCAGGTATTCGGCGGCCGCACGGAACACGCAGCTCTCGATCATCATGCGGCGGTGGAAGTCGTCGTTGCGGTGCAGGTGGCTGAGCCGCTCGATGGGCATGCGGTACAGCACGATCCGCTTCGCGTCGGCGTGCACGCTCCACCGGGGGATGCCGTCGGCATCGGCGGCTCCGGGCATCTCGGCGATCTCGAAGCTCACCTCGCGCAGCTCGGGCCACGCCGACCGCAGGAACTCGGCGGTCGTCCCCACGGCGATGTCGAAGCGCTCCATGCGGGTCTCCAGCGGCGGCAGCGGGGGCCGCACCACGGGGCTGCGGCCTTCTCTGCCGTGGCGGCCGTGCCGCGCCGGTCGTCGTGGCGCCCGTCCCCGATCGGTGCTCCTGGTCTTGCGCCACGCCATGCGCACCATCCTAGGCGCGTGCGCCGAGGGCGATGCCGGACATGGCGGGACGCGCCGCGGCGCGGCATCCCGGATCGGCGTTCCGGCATCGGTACGGTGGGGGCGATGCGCGAGAGACTCTGCTCCAAGGTCGGGTGCGCCCGCGAGGCGGTGTCGACCCTCACGTACGACTATGGCGACCAGATGGCCGCTCTCGGCCCGCTCGGCCGCGAGGGCGATCCCCACGCCCACGACCTGTGCGCGATCCACACCGATCGACTGTCGGTGCCGCGCGGCTGGGTGGTCGTGCGCCATGAGACCCTCCGGGTCTGACGCGCTCGATTCCCCGCGCGCGGCGGGCGGGTGGGACAATGGCGGGATGCCGACCGAAGCCGCCGTCGCCCCCGCATCCGCCACCGTCCTCGAGTTCGAGGTCGCCGACCTCGCGCTCGCCGAGGCGGGTCGCCACCAGCTCCGCCTCGCCGAGAACGAGATGCCCGGACTCATGGCGCTGCGCGAGGAGTTCGGCGCCGCGCAGCCGCTGAAGGGCGCCCGCATCGCGGGGTCGCTGCACATGACGGTGCAGACGGCCGTGCTGATCGAGACGCTCGTCGCTCTCGGCGCCCAGGTGCGGTGGGCCAGCTGCAACATCTTCTCGACCCAGGACGAAGCCGCCGCGGCGGTCGTGGTGGGCCCGCGCGGCTCCGTCGAGGAGCCGTCGGGCGTTCCGGTGTTCGCCTGGAAGGGCGAGACGCTCGCCGAGTACTGGCGCCTCGCGGACCGCATCTTCGACTGGTCCGCCGAGGGGTTCGAGGGGCCGAACCTCATCCTCGACGACGGCGGCGACGCCACCCTGCTGGTGCACAAGGGCGTCGAGTTCGAGCGCGCGGGGGCTGTTCCGGATGCCGCACCCGGCGACTCCGAGGAGTACCGGATCGTGCTCGACACCCTGCGTGCGAGCATGGCGCGCGACCCGCAGCGCTTCACGCGCATGTCCGAGGGGCTGCTCGGGGTGACCGAGGAGACCACCACCGGTGTGCACCGGCTGTACGAGCTCGCCGCGGCCGGGGAGCTGCTGTTCCCGGCGATCAACGTGAACGACTCGGTCACCAAGTCCAAGTTCGACAACAAGTACGGCATCCGCCACTCGCTTCCCGACGGCATCAACCGCGCCACCGATGTGCTCATGGGCGGCAAGGTCGCCTTCGTGTGCGGGTACGGCGACGTGGGCAAGGGTGCGGCGGAGGCCCTCCGCGGACAGGGCGCCCGCGTGATCGTGAGCGAGGTCGACCCCATCTGCGCCCTGCAGGCCGCGATGGACGGCTACCAGGTCGCCCGTCTCGACGAGGTGGCCGGGCAGGTCGACATCCTCATCACGGGCACCGGCAACAAGGACGTCGTCACCGTCGAGCACCTGCTCGCCCTCAAGCACCTCGCGATCGTCGGCAACGTCGGCCATTTCGACAACGAGATCGACATGGCTGCGCTGGAGGCCCTGCCCGGGGCGGAGCGGATCGAGATCAAGCCGCAGGTGCACGAGTGGCGTCTGCCGACGGGCCGCAGCGTGCTCGTGCTCAGCGAGGGGCGACTGCTCAACCTGGGCAACGCCACCGGGCACCCGTCGTTCGTCATGAGCGCCTCGTTCACCAACCAGGTGCTCGCCCAGATCGAGCTGTACACCAAGCGCGAGGAGTATCCCACCGCCGTGTACGTGCTGCCCAAGCACCTCGACGAGAAGGTCGCGCGCCTGCACCTCGACGCTCTGGGCGTGACGCTCACGGAGCTCACGCCCGCCCAGGCCGCCTACATCGGCGTGCCGGTGGAGGGTCCGTACAAGCTCGAGCACTACCGGTACTGACGCGCGTCGCACGCGGGTCCGCCGCGTCGCCGACCGGGCGCGCCCGGCTGTGGGAGCCGGAGCGCCTCAGCGCCGCGGGAACCCGCGGGTGCCCGCAGCGGCCGTGGCGGTGAGCGCATCCACGCGCGCCGCCTCGAGTGCGAGGGCGCGCAGCTCGCGATCACGGCGGACGGCGGCGACCCCGAGCAGGAACGTCTCCGCGTCGACCTCCGGCACGGGCGAGACGTGCGCCGCGGTCTCCTCGGCCAGCGCGAGCGCGAGCCGTCGCCGCGCCACGGGGTCGAGGTTCGCCGCCGACGCGCCGAAGCGCGAGATGCGCCGCGCGAGGCGGTCGGGAAGGCGCGCGACATCTGCCGTCGCCGCCCACGCCACCAGCTCCGAGGGGACGCCCCCCGGCGGGGCAGGCAGTCGCGGTGTGCGCGTGCGCTCGCTGTAGGTGCCGGCCAGCAGGTCGCCCAGGCGCTGCGCGCGCGGCGTGAACGCGCCCACGAGCGCGGCGACGGCGCCGAAGGTGAGCCACAGCTCGAACACGCCGACGAGAGCCCGGATGAAGGCGTGACGGAATCCCGCGGCGCCGCCGTCGGTGCGCACGATGCGGCCGCCGACCGCCAGCCGGCCGAGACTGCGTCCGCGCGAGGCGGTCTCCACCGCGGTGGGCACGACGATCGTCACGATCACGACGACCGCGATCGTGAGGATGGGCAGCACCGCGCCGTCGAGCAGGCTCTCGCCGAGCAGCCAGGTGGCCAGCAGCCCGAACAGCACGAACACCGCGACCCCGAGCAGCATGTCGAGCAGTGTGCCGAGGGCGCGCAGGAAGAATCCCACCGGCTGCACGTCGAGCGCGACCGCCTCGCCGGTGAGCACCTCGTCCTGATGGATGTCGACCGCACGGGGCGCGGGGGCCGGTCCATCGGGCATGGGTACAGTGAAGCACATGGACCTCGACGCACTCACGGCCGCCCGGCGTGGGGAGTGGGAGCGGCTGGACGAGCTCAGCCGCGAGCGTCGGCTCACCGGCGCCGAGGTGGACGAGCTGGTGGTGCGCTACCGCGCCGCGTCGGCCGATCTCGCCGACGCGAAGAGCTCGGCGGGCCGCTCCGTGCAGGGCGATCACGTGTCGACCATGCTCGCCCGCGCGCGCCTGCGCCTGACCGGCGGGCCGGAGAACGTGCTGCGGCAGGTGCCGCGGTTCTTCGTGCGGCAGCTTCCGGCGGCACTGTACCGCCTCCGGTGGACGACGCTCGTGATCGCGGTCGCGTTCGTGGTCGTGGCGACCACCGTCGCCCTGTGGGTGTCGGGCGACGCGGCTCTCGTGGCGAGTCTCGGCCCGAGGGCCGCGCTGGAGCAGTACGCGCAGAACGAGTTCACCGAGTACTACAGCGAGAACCCGGCGGCCGTGTTCGCCGGCACCGTGTGGACCAACAACGCGTGGATCGCCGCCCAGTGCGTGCTGTTCGGGGTCACCGGCGTATGGCCGCTCATGGTGCTGGTGCAGAACGCGGTCGGCGTCGGGACGGCTGCGGCCGTCATGCTCGCCTTCGGGCGTGGCGATGTGTTCGTGCTCTACATCCTTCCGCACGGCCTGCTCGAGCTGACCTGTGTCTTCACGGCCGCGGCGGCCGGACTCCACATCTTCTGGGCGTGGGTGGCACCGGGGCCGCGCACCCGCGGTGCGGCCTTGGCGGCGGCCGGGAGGTCGCTGGCGACGGTGGCGATCGGGCTCGTGATCGCCCTCGCGGCGGCCGGGCTCATCGAGGGGTTCGTCACCGCGCAGCCGTGGCCGTGGCCGGTCAAGATCGGCATCGGCGCGCTCGCACTCGGCGCCTTCGTGGTCTACATGGTGCTCATCGGCGGCCGCGCGCACCGCCGCGGCGAGACCGGCGACCTCACCGAATTCGAGACGGGGGCGGCCACGCTGGTCTCCGGATAGCCATTCGCCTGTTGTTTTGATTCAATCAAAACAAGGGTAAGGTGGAGGGCGTGACCCGCCCTCTCCGCCACGACCTCGACGCCGTCGAGCTCCTGCGCGGTGCGGGGCTGCGGGTCACCGAGTCCCGTCGAGCCGTCGTCGACGCGCTGCGCGCGCGTTCGCACGTCAGCGCCGACGAGGTGTTCCGGGTCGTGACGGGATCCCTGCCGCAGACCAGCCTGCAGTCCGTCTACAACGCGCTCGCCGACTTCGCCGACGCCGGCCTGGTGCGCCGCATCGAGCCCGCGGGCCGCCCCGGGCTGTTCGAGCTGCGGGTCGACGACAATCACCACCACCTCGTGTGCACCGAGTGCGGCGCCGTCGAAGACGTCGACTGCGCCGTCGGGCCGGCGCCGTGCCTGACGCCGTCCGAGTCGCACGGCTACGCCGTGCAGGTGGCAGAGGTGACCTTCTGGGGCGTGTGCCCCGCCTGCGCCGCGCGTGCCGCCGCATCTTCGGTGGATGCCGCGGCCGCGGCATCCACCGTCTCCTCCTGACTTCTCCGACGCCCCTTTCCGCACCCTTCCAGGAAGGAACATCATGACCCAGCATGACGAGACCACCGCCGGCATCGGCGGTGAGACCGAGGTCGACCAGTCCGTCACCGTGACGGACGAGCCGGCCCAGCCGGGCGGCTGCCCGGTCGTCCACACCTCTCAGCCGCACCCCACCGCGGGCTCGGCGAACCGCGTGTGGTGGCCCAACCAGCTGAACCTCAAGGTCCTCGCGAAGAACCCTGCCGTGGCCAACCCGCTCGGCGAAGAGTTCGACTACAAGACGGCGTTCGAGACCCTCGACCTGCCCGCCGTCAAGAAGGACATCGAGGAGGCGCTCACCACGTCGCAGGACTGGTGGCCCGCCGACTTCGGCCACTACGGCCCCCTCGCGATCCGCATGGCGTGGCACTCGGCCGGCACCTACCGTGTCACCGACGGTCGCGGCGGCGGCGGCGCCGGCCAGCAGCGCTTCGCGCCGCTGAACTCGTGGCCGGACAACGTGAACCTCGACAAGGCGCGGCGCCTGCTGTGGCCCGTCAAGAAGAAGTACGGCCAGGCCCTGTCGTGGGCCGATCTCATTATCCTCGCCGGCAACGTCGCGCTCGAGTCGATGGGCTTCCAGACCTTCGGCTTCGCCGGCGGTCGCCCCGACGTGTGGGAGCCGGACGACGACGTGTACTGGGGCCCGGAGACCACCTGGCTCGCCGATGAGCGCTACTCGGGCGACCGCGACCTCGAGAAGCCCCTCGCGGCCGTGCAGATGGGTCTCATCTACGTCAACCCCGAGGGCCCGAACGGCAACCCCGACCCGCTGCTGGCGGCGCGCGACATCCGCGAGACCTTCTCCCGCATGGCGATGAACGACGAGGAGACCGTCGCCCTCATCGCCGGCGGCCACACCTTCGGCAAGACGCACGGCGCGGCATCCGACAGCAACGTCGGCGACAACCCCGAGGCCGCCTCGATCGAGCAGCAGGGCCTGGGCTGGGCGAACGCGCACGGCACCGGCAAGGGCGACGACACCATCACCTCGGGCCTCGAGGTGACGTGGACCTACCACCCGACCCGCTGGGACAACGAGTTCTTCCACATCCTCTTCGCCTACGAATGGGAGCTCTTCCAGAGCCCCGCCGGTGCGCACCAGTGGCGCCCGAAGAACGGCGGCGGCGCCGACATGGTCCCGCTCGCGCACTCGGAGGGCCACCGCGAGCCCCGCATGCTCACCACCGACCTCGCGCTGCGCTTCGACCCCGCGTACGGCGAGATCTCGAAGCGGTTCGCCGAGGACCCCGCGGCGTTCTCCGACGCGTTCGCCCGCGCGTGGTTCAAGCTGACCCACCGCGACATGGGCCCGATCGAGCGCTACCTCGGCCCCGAGGTGCCCGCTGAGGAGCTCATCTGGCAGGACCGCGTCCCGGCCGTGGATCACGAGCTCATCGACGCCGCCGACGCGGCGGCGCTGAAGGCCCGCATCCTCGAGTCCGGCCTCTCGGTGGCCGAGCTCGTCTCGACCACGTGGGCGGCGGCATCCTCGTTCCGCGGCAGCGACAAGCGCGGCGGCGTCAACGGCGCCCGCATCCGCCTCGCGCCGCAGAAGGACTGGGAGGTCAACAACCCCGCCCAGCTCGCCAAGGTGCTCGAGGTGCTCGAGGCCGTCAAGGCCGACTTCGACGCGCAGGGCGCCAAGAAGGTCTCGCTGGCCGACCTCATCGTGCTCGCCGGTAACGCGGCGGTCGAGAAGGCGGCCGCCGACGCCGGCGTCGAGGCCGAGGTGGTCTTCCACCCGGGTCGCACCGACGCCTCGCAGGAGCAGACCGACGTCGAGTCGTTCCAGTACCTGGAGCCCGTGGCCGACGGATTCCGCAACTACTACGGCCCGCTCGCCGAGCTTCCCGCCGAGTACCTGCTGGTCGACAAGGCGAACCTCCTCACCCTGTCGGCGCCGGAGCTCACCGTGCTCGTCGGCGGCCTGCGGGTGCTGGGTGCCAACTACGACGGCTCCGCCTACGGTGTGCTCACCGAGCGCCCGGGCGTGCTCACGAACGACTTCTTCGTGAACCTGCTCGACCTCGGCACCACCTGGAAGCCGCTCGACCCGGGCGCGCACGCGTTCCTGGGCACGAAGGACGGCTCGGGCGAGAAGGTCGGCATCGGCACCCGCTCGGACCTCGTGTTCGGCTCGAACTCCGAGCTGCGCGCCCTCGCCGAGGTGTACGGCTCCGACGACGCGAACGAGAAGTTCGTGCGCGACTTCGTGAAGGCCTGGGGCAAGGTCACCGAGCTCGACCGCTTCGACCTCGTCTGACCCGCGTCACCGCGATGCACGAAGCGGCCCGTCCCCGAGGGGGCGGGCCGCTTCCGTTCGCGGGGGACGCGGCGGTCAGGGCTCGACGCGCGCGGTCTCCTCGGCGGGCGGAGCGGGGGTCTTCTCCAGGAGCGCCCGGTGCACCCAGCCGGCGATGAGACCGCCGACGATCGGGAAGACGATGAACACCCACAGCTGGGCCAGCGGCTCGGGACCGCCGTAGATCGCGGCGGCGAGCGACCGCGCGGGGTTCACCGACGTGTTGTCGATCGGGATCGAGATGAGGTGGATGAGGGTCAGCGTCAGGCCGATCGCCAGCGGCGCGAGCAGCGCGTTCCCGCGGGTGGGGTGGGTCACGCCCAGGATGATGAGCACGAAGATCGCGGTCAGCAGGATCTCCGCCACGATGGCCGCGCCGAGCCCGAAGCCCCCGGGCGAGAGCGCGTCGAAGCCGTTTGAGGCGAAGCCGCCGTCTTGGGCGCTGGAGAGCCAGCCGTCGGGGCCGAAGACCCCGATCAGCACGATGAGGGTCGTCGCGACCACCCCGCCGATCAGCTGCGCGATGATGTAGCCGATCGTGTCCTTCCACGGGAACCGGCCGGATGCCGCGAGTCCGAGCGTGATGGCGGGATTGAAGTGACCGCCCGATACCGGGCCCCACGCGTAGGCGCCGACGACGACGGTCAGCCCGAAGGCGAGCGCGACGCCGACGAAGCCCACGCCGAGTGGATTGGCCGCGTCGTCGTAGGGGAACGCGGAGGCGATCAGCGCGGTGCCGACGCCGCCGAAGACGAGCAGCAGGGTTCCGAACGCCTCGGCGATGAGCTTGGTCGCCATCTTGGGCTCGGTGGTGGTATCCGTCATGGCGGACTCCTTTCCTCGGCCAGAGAGTAGCGGGAGGGGGAGCGCAACGTCAGGAGGCGCGACGGATCGACATCGACGTGTCATCGCCGCGTGCCTGCGCGTTCAGAGCCGGCCGGCCGCCTTCAGCGCGAGATACCTGTCGGCGATCCGTGGCGGCAGATCCTCGGGCGTGCCCGCGATCGCCTCGGCGCCGGCCCGTCCGATCGCCGCCGCGACCGTGGCGGCGTCGCGCTCGGCGCGCGCGTAGGCGGCGAGCCGGTACACGTCGTCGGCATCGGGCCGTTCGGAGGCCGGAGCGCCTGCCGCGGCGGCCTCATCGGTCACCGCCCCCACCAGCACGTGGGTGCGGGCAGCCAGGGCCGGGAGTGAGCCGAGGAATCCCCGCGCGGCTTCGGCCGCATCCTGTGCGGTCAGGAGCACCACCAGCGCGGGGCGTGAGCTCAGCTGCCGGGCGGCGGCGAAGGCGGCATCCCAGTCGGTGTCGATCAGCTGGGGCTCGACGGGCGCCATCGCGTCGACCAGAGCCGGCAGGAGGGCGGCGCCGTCCACCCGCGTCACCCGCGCGCGGGTGACGCGGTCGAACATCAGGAGGTGCACGTGGTCGCCGGCGCGCGAGGCGAGGGCGGCGAGGAGGAGCGCGGCCTCCATCGCGGCATCCAGCCGGACCCCGTCGCCCACGCGCGCGGCCGCCGTGCGCCCGGTGTCGACGACGATCACGACGTGGCGGTCGCGTTCGGGCCGCCACGTGCGCAGCATGGTGCTGCCTGCGCGCGCGGTGGCGCGCCAGTCGATGGAGCGCACGTCATCGCCGCGCACGTACTCGCGCAGGCTGTCGAACTCCGTGCCCTGACCGCGCACCTGCACGCTCGTGTTGCCGTCGAGCTCGCGCAGCCGCGCCAGCCGCGAGGGGAGATGGCGGCGCGCGGTGAACGGCGGCAGCACGCGCACCGCGCCGCGGGAGGCGATGCGCGCCTGGCGGCCGGCCAGACGCACCGGCCCGTCGGAGCGGAGCACGACGAACCCGCTCGCGATCTCGCCGCGACGGCGCGGCAGGAGCGGGATCGCCGCCGCGCGGCTCTCGCCCGGCGGAACGACCAGGCGCGGCCGGTCGGCCGGGGCTCCGGCGGTGGGCTGCCAGGCGTCGCGCAGCCGCAGCCGCAGCGTGCGTGCGCCGAGATTCTGCACGCGCACTTCGCTGACCACCGGGCGGCCCCGGCCGACGCGCGCGGGCAGCGAGCGCCGGATGCGCACCTGCCGCGGATCCGGGGCGGCGAGGGCGTCGAGGGCGAAGGCGACCGCGCACAGGGCGATCCAGCCGGCGGCGGCGAGCCACGCGTCGACGCCCGCCGTCGACAGCAGCACCACCGGCACCACGCCGGCGGCGACGAACAGGGGGGCGCGGCCGGTCAGGTACATGCGCTCGGGGCGTTCGACGAGGTCACAGCGGCACGCGGGTCTGCTGCACGACCGAGCCCAGAACCGCGTCGACCGACACGCCTTCGAGCTCGGCATCGGGACGCAGGCGGATGCGGTGCCGCCAGGTGGGCACGAGCATCGTCTGCACGTGGTCGGGGGTGATCGCGGGGTAGCCGCCAAGCCACGCCCACGCCTTCGCGGTCGCCACCAGCGCGGTCGCCGCGCGCGGGCTCGCGCCGAGCTGCACCGAGGGGCTGCGCCTGCTCGCCTGCGCGAGGTCGACGACATAGCCGATCAGGTCGTCCGAGACCTCGACCGCGGCCGCGGCGCGCCGCGCCGCGCGCACCTCGTCGGCGCTGACCACCTGCCCAAGGCCCGCGGCGGCGAGGTCGCGCGGGTCGAAGCCGTCGGCGTGGCGGCGCAGCAACGCGAACTCGGCGTCGCGCGAGGGCGTCTCGACCAGCAGCTTCAGCAGGAACCGGTCGAGCTGGGCCTCGGGCAGCGTGTACGTGCCCTCGTGCTCGACCGGGTTCTGGGTCGCGGCGACGAGGAAGGGGTCGGGGAGCCGACGCGTGACGCCGTCGGTCGAGACCTGGCGCTCCTCCATGGCCTCCAGCAGGGCGGCCTGGGTCTTCGGCGGGGTGCGGTTGATCTCGTCCGCCAGCACGATGTGGGTGAAGACGGGCCCTTCGCGGAACTCGAACTCGCCGGTGCGCGCGTCGTACACGAGCGATCCCGACACATCGCCGGGCATCAGGTCGGGCGTGAACTGGATGCGCTTGGTGTCCAGGCCCAGCGCCGTGCTGAGCGCCCGCACCAGCAGCGTCTTCGCGACGCCCGGCACGCCTTCCAGCAGCACGTGACCGCCGGCGAGGAGGGCGATCAGCAGGCCCGTCACCGTGCCGTCCTGACCGACGACCGCCTTGCCCACCTCGAGGCGCACGCGGTTCATCGACTCCCTCAGGGCGTCGTCGGTCGCGGCGCCGGCCGCGGGGGCGGCGGTGTGTGCGGGCACAGCGTTCTCGTCGGTCATCACGGGGTCCTTTCGGGGCGGGCCGCCCGGGCGACGGCGCGCTCGAGCTCCTGCAGGCGGGTGTGGAGGGCGACGAGATCGGCGTCGCCCTCGGGCACGATGTCGAACAGTACTCCCCGCACCGCACCGCGGTCGGCGCCGATGCGGGCGGCGGCGGCATCGGCGATCTCGCCCGCCGAGGCGCTCGCGCTGAGGCCGAGGAGACGCGCGAGGCGGGGAAGGGCGGCGAGGCGGAGCTGGTCGGCCGCGTGCCCCGCGTCGCGGGAGTGGGCGTACAGTCGCGCGCGGCCCTCGGTGGTCTCGGAGGCGCGCACCGTGACCGGCATCCGCTCCGCGACGAGGGGGCCGAACCGCCGGCCGCGCCAGATGGCGGCGGCGAGCCCCGCGGCCAGCGCCAGCACGATGACGGGGCTGACCCACGGCGGGGTGAGATCGCCCAGCGAGGGGTCGGTGTCGGCGATGTCGGTGTCGGCGAGGGTCGGGACGTACCAGACGACGAGCGGATTCCGGCCGAGGAGGTTCACCCCGAGGGCCGCGTTGCCGTTGTCGGCGAGGCGGTCGTTGGCGAGCATCGCCCGTCCGTCGAGCGCGCTCACGCGCCGGGCGCCGTCGTCGGAGACGACCAGCCCGTAGGCGTCGCCGACCGGGTAGCACGCCGCATCCGCCGCAGAGCCGGGCGTGTAGACGGCGCCGGGGACGACGGGGCCGGCACGACGGGCGTCGGGCAGTGCGCACGACGGGTCGACGACGTCGATGGGCGCCTCGCCGGCGGGGCGGGTGGCGTGCAGAAGCAGGTCGAGGGTGCGCGAGCGGGGGTCGAGCAGCACCGTGTCGACGGCCGCCGCGGCCAGCGCGAGCACAGCCTCATCGGACAGGGCGGCCGGATCGGCCAGCGCCAGCGTGGCACGCTCCGCACCGAGCAGGCGCACCGCCTCGTCGCGCTGGCGCGTGACGCGCACCTCGACGCCCTGCGCGCGCAGAACCTCCGCGAGCGCACGTGTGCCGGCGGCGCCGAACGACTCCGGGTCGAGCGCATCGCGCTGCGCCCACTGGCCGAGCCCGGCGATGGCCGCCCCCGCGGCGCCGACGACCAGCAGCGTCACGCCGATGGCGATCCAGCCGATCACGCCGCGTCGTCGGCGCGCGCCGGTGGCGGCGGGGGCCCGTTCGAGGGTGCTCACACGCCCACCTCGTCGGCGATCCGCGGGCGCGCGGCCTGCACGGACGCGTCCGCCGCGGCCACGCGCTCGTAGGCGGCGGCCGTGCCGGGCCGGCGGAGGTAGCGCACGTCGTCGAAGGCGCCCGCCGCCTGCTCGATCGCCGCGGCGTGGGCCGGGAACGGCGCGGCCGCGGCACGCGCGAATCCGTGCGCGGTCGTCCCCGGAGGGGTGTCGACGATCCCGCGCTCGTGCACGGCGCGGGCGAGCGCCCGGAAGCGCAGCACGATCGCGGGCGTCCATTCCTCACGTGCGGCGTGCGCCTGCGCGTCGCGGCGCAATTCGGCGGCCGATCGCTCGTCGGCGTCGTCGAAGAGCGAGCCGAGGGATGCCGGTGCCCGGCGCGTCGCGCGCGGCAGGCCCCACACCACGACCGCCGCGACGATGACCGCGACCACGACGACGGCGGCGATGAGCGCCAAGGTCGGACCCCAGTCGGCCGGCAGCTGAGAGGAGAAGAGGTTCTCGAAGAACTCGCCGATCGCCCGTGCGATGCGGTCGAACAGCGTCGGCTGGGCTGCTTCGTACCGCGGGTCGGACAGCTCGCGCTCCGCCCAGTCGCGCCCCTGTTCGCCGTCGGGCGTGAGCGGAGGCACCCCCGACGTCATCCGGAGCAGACCGGCCATCACCGGTCCGTCGGCGCGTCCGGGCTCGGCTCCGCCGGCGCGGTCTGCCCGGGCGCTGCCCATCGGTGGGGTGCCGGCGGCGGGCTCGTGGGCTGCGGACTCACGGGCGGTGCGGGCGCCGGGCTCGCGGGCGTGGCGGGCGCAGCGGGGGCGGGCGGTGCGGGGTATGCGGGAGCCGCGGCGGGCGGCGGTGCGTACCCGGGAGCCGCGGCGGGCGGCGGTGCGTACCCGGGCGCTGCGGCGGGCGGCGGTGCCGGAGGGCGCGGGGCGATGACGCGCCCGATGTGCGCGCGGTACGGGTCGGCGAGGTCGGACGCGCCGGCGTCGCGCCGGTCGATGTAGGCGAGCAGATCGAGGTCGAGCCCCTCGCGCCGCATGCGGCAGTCGATGTAGAGGATGCCGGTTGCCGTGGCCTGCACGACGAGCGCGACCGCCTGCACCAGAAGGGTCACCACCTGGGTGAGCAGGCCGAGCACGACGATCCCGACGATCGCGGAGGCTTCGGGGGCGCCCGTCGGCGCGATGATCGTGGTGAGGCCGGTCGACAGGAATCCGAAGGGCAGCCCCACCACCTGTGCGACCGTGCTGAACACGAGCGAGATCACCACGATGATGCCGAGCGCGGGCCAGAACCGCCCGCGCACGAGCGTCCACGCCCGTCCGATCGCCTGGCCGATCGTGGCGTGCTCGATCACGATCGCCGCCGGCACCAGCAGCAGCTTCGTCGCCAGCCACAGGTAGAGGGGGATCGCCGCCAGCACGGCGAGGATGCCCAGCAGCACCGCCGCCACGGGGGTCGCCAGTGCCGACGCCGCGATGGCGGCGCCCACGATCACGAATGAGACCAGCACGGCGAGGATGAGCAGCACCGTGTACCCGATCAGCCGCCAGATGACGGGGCGCACCTGCTGCCACAGCTGCGCCAGGGTCAGCTTCTCGGCGACCGCGGCGTGGGCGACCTCCACGATCACGATCGCCTGCACGACGACCGAGAGCGCACCGGCCGCGAGCCCCAGCACGACGCCCGCGACGATGGTGAGAGCGATCGACCCCGCCATCACCTGGTCGAACTCGTCGGTGCCCGGGCGCAGTGTGTCCAGGCGCGAGAAGGCGAGGAAGGCGATGCCGCCCACCGCGAGCAGCACCACGACGTACGCGATCGCCTGCACGCCCAGCGCGAAGCCCAGCAGCACGCGCGGATTGTGGCGCAGGGCCGCGAACGAGCGGCCCAGGATCGTGCCGAACGTCAGCGGGTGCAGCGGGATGATCCCGGGCCGTGAGGCCGGGGTCCAGGCCGGGTAGGCGGTCACGGTGTCCTCTCGCGGTGCTCCCGCCCGCGCACGGGCGGCGGTGGCGGCGGCGGGTGCGGACCTCGGCGCTCGAAACGCCGCCGTGTCCCTATCGTGGCACGGCTCGGCCGAACTCCCGCCCGCGTCGACTAATCTGTGGGGAGCGCACCGGACGGCCCTCGCCGTCACCATCCGCCTGCCCGACGCAAAGGACGAACGCGCGAGATGACATCACGCATCCTGGTAGTCGACGACGACACCGCCCTCGCCGAGATGATCGGCATCGTGCTGCGCACGGAGGGGTTCGACACGGTGTTCTGCGCCGACGGGGCCCAGGCGGTCGAGGTCTTCCGGGCCGAGCGACCCGACCTGATCCTCCTCGACCTGATGCTGCCCGGCATGGACGGGATCGAGATCTGCACGCGCGTGCGCGCCGAGTCCGGCATCCCGATCATCATGCTCACCGCGCGCACCGACACCGCCGACGTGGTCAAGGGGCTCGAGTCGGGCGCCGACGACTACATCGTCAAGCCGTTCAACCCGAAGGAGCTCGTCGCCCGCATCCGCACGCGGCTGCGCCCGGCCGGCCAGAGCGCCGCCGAGACCCTGCGCATCGGCGACCTGTTCGTCGACGTCGCCGCCCACGAGGTGCGCCGCGACGACGCGCCCATCGCCCTGACGCCGCTGGAGTTCGAGCTTCTCGTGGCGCTCGCCTCCAAGCCGCAGCAGGTGTTCTCGCGCGAGATGCTCCTCGAGCAGGTGTGGGGCTACCACTACAAGGCCGACACGCGCCTGGTGAACGTCCACGTGCAGAGGCTGCGCGCCAAGGTCGAGCGCGATCCCGACAACCCCCGCATCGTGACCACGGTGCGCGGGGTGGGCTATCGCGCCGGCGCGGCCGTGTGAGGCATCCATGGTCACCTCGCCGACGGTGACGGGCGTCACCCCGACGAGCAGATGGCGGGCGTGGCGCGCCTGGCCCGACACGCTCGCGGGCGTCTGGCGGCGATCGCTGCGGTTCCGCACCCTGGTGATCACCCTCGCCCTCACGGTGCTGGCGATCCTCATCGCCTGCGTGTGGATGGCGCTCGCGATCCAGAACGACCTGTTCCAGGCGCGCAAGGACCAGGTGCTGATCGACGCGCGACGGGCCACCCAGGCCGCCCAGACCACCCTGGACTCCGCCGACACGCAGGGGGACACCGCGGCGCTGCAGAACCTGTGGCTCGACGTGCAGAACACCCTCGCCGAGCAGTCGTCGAGCGACGTCATCGCGGCGCTGCGCATCGGCGCGCCCTCCACGGTCGTGCAGGACTTCACCTCGCGCCAGTTCGACGAGCAGATCATCTCCGACGGCATGCGCGAGGCCGTGCGCTCCGACGCGACGCAGCAGTGGTGGCAGTCGGTGGGGCTCCCGATCGACGGAGGCGACCCCATCCCGGGCATCATCGTCGGCCAGCAGCTGATCGTCGACGACGTCGGCGCGTTCGAGCTGTATCTCGGGTACGACCTCGACAGCGCGTCGCAGACGCTCGGGTTCATCCACGGCACCCTCTGGGTCGTCGGCATCGCCCTCGTGCTCATCATCGGCGGCATCGCATGGTTCGTGCTGAGGTCGGTCACCACGCCCATCGGCGAGGCCGCCGAGACCAGTGCCAAGCTCGCCGCCGGCGACCTCGGGGTGCGCCTGGACGTGCACGGCGAAGACGAGCTGGCCACCCTCGGCCGGTCGTTCAACGCGATGGCCGACAGCATCCAGTCCCAGATCAAGGCGCTGGCCGACCTCTCGCTCGTGCAGCAGCGCTTCGTCTCCGACGTCTCGCACGAGCTGCGGACGCCGCTGACCACCATCCGCCTCGCCGCCGACATGATCAACGACCAGCGCGAGGACTTCGCCCCGGCCACCGCGCGCGCCGCGGAGCTGCTGAACGCCCAGGTGCAGCGGTTCGAGACCCTGCTCACCGACCTCCTGGAGATCAGCCGCTACGACGCCGGCTCGGTGCAGCTCGAGCTCGAGCCGACCAGTATCGCCCACCTCGCGGAGGACGTCATCGGATCGATGAGCCAGCTCGCCGAGCAGCACGGCAGCGATGTGCGACTGGTCGCGCCGGGAGGATATTCCCCGGTCGACATGGACCCGCGCCGGGTGCGCCGGATCCTCCGGAACCTCCTGGGCAATGCGATCGAGCACGGCGAGGGGCGGCCGATCGTGGTGACCGTCGACAGCGATCAGCAGACGGTCGCGCTCGGGGTGCGCGACTACGGCCTCGGGATGCGACGCGAGGACGTCGATCGCGTGTTCGACCGGTTCTGGCGCGCCGATCCGTCGCGCACCCGCACGATCGGGGGCACCGGGCTGGGCCTGTCGATCGCCCTCGGCGACGCGCGCCTGCACGGCGGCCGGCTGGCGGTGTGGTCGGAGCTCGGCCGCGGCTCGCACTTCGTGCTGACCATCCCGCGCACTGCCGGCGCGGAGGTCGGGACGCACTCGCCCATCGCGGTCGATCCAGGCGATGACAGCGTCGCCGGGATCGACGACCTCGGGCTCACACAGCCGATCGAGGTCATGATCGACGACGCCGGACAGCTGCGCGATGCCGCCGGCCGGGAGGGACTGTGAGGATGCCGCGCCGACTGCTCAGCGCCGCGACGGCGCTCGTGGCCGCGCTCGCCCTCGCCGCGTGCGCGGGCCTGCCCACGACCGGGCCGGTCACCCCGGGCCTGGCCGCGGGCGAGGATCTGGGCGAGCCGGACTTCGCCTTCCGGCCCGCGCTGCCCCAGCCCGGCGCCACGCCGGAGCAGATCGTCGACGGGTTCATCCGCGCCGGCACCGGCGCCACGGCCAACTGGGCGCGGGCTCAGGAGTATCTCGCTCCGTCGTTCCGGGGCACCTGGAATCCTTCGGCGCAGGTGACCATCGACAGCGGCGACCGCACCTACGTCGCGACCGGCGAGGGCACGGTCGTGGCGACCCTGCAGACCGAGGCGATCGTCGACGCGCAGGGGACGTACGCGCCCAGCGACGGCGCCGCCAGCGACCTCACGTTCTCGCTCGCTCTGCAGGACGACGGGGAGTGGCGCATCACGGCCGCCCCCGACGGGATCGTGCTGGCGGAGGACGTGTTCCCGAGCGTCTTCCACGCCTACGCGGTGCAGTACTTCGACCCCACCTGGACGTACCTCGTGCCCGATCTGCGCTGGTTCCCGACGAACACGGCGCGCGTGCGCATCGTCGACGCCCTCGCCGACGGCGCGCCCAGCCCGTGGCTCGCCGAGTCCGTGGTGAACGCGTTCCCCGACGCGGTGACGCTGGACCCGGCCTCCGTGCCGCTGTCGGCGGGCGTCGCTGACGTCTCGCTCTCCGCGGAGGCGCTCACCCTCGACCAGGAGACGCTCGACCGCATGCAGACCCAGCTGGTCACGAGCCTGGCCACCGCCGGCGTGAGCGATGTCGAGATGTCGGTGTCGGACACGGCGCTCAGCGCCAGCACGGTCGCCACCCGGTCGACGAGGGTCGCCGGTCCGCCGCTGGTGCTCACCGAGGCCGGCTTCGGGTTCCTCGTCGGCGACGACCTCACGCCCGTCGACGGACTGTCGCCGGCGATCGCGGATCTCTCGCCGGCGGCGGTGCAGGTCGCTCCCGATCGCGACGTCGCCGCGGTGCGCACCGGCGACGGCCTCGTTGTGCGCGTGCGCGACGACGGGCAGGTCGCCACGGTCGATGAGAGGGCGGGACTTGTCGATCCCAGCGTCGACGGGACCGGGACGGTGTGGTCCGTGCCGACGGGGCTCCCGTCCGCACTGTGGGCGGTCACACCCGATGACACGGTGATCGATCTCGCCGGCGATCTGCCGGGCGCCACCGGCATCTCCGCGATCGCGGTCTCCCGCGACGGCACCCGTCTCGCGGCGGCCGTGACCGTCGGCGGCCGCGCCGAGGTCTGGATCGCGGGGATCGTGCGCGCCGACGGCGTCCCCGAGCGACTCGGCGAACCGGCCGTGCTGGGGGAGCTGCCGAGCGCGGCGCGGGGTCTCACGTGGATCGACGACGCCACCGTGGCGGTCCTGGTCGCCGGCGAGGCGGAGCCGACGGTGCTCGAGCAGCCCGTCGGCGGTCCCGGCGAGACCAGCGCCGCCCCGACGGGGTCGCTGACCCTCGCCGGTGGCGCGACGGCGTCGAATCTCCGCGTGCACCTCGACGACGGGGCGCTGCTCGTGCAGCGCGGGGTGAACTGGACGCAGACCGCCACCGGGGTGCTGGTCCTCGCCACCCAGCAGGGCACGCCCCAATAGCGCCGAGCCGTCGCTTCGCCTCCTCCCCAGGAGCGTGAGGGTCTGCTTCGCTCCACAGGTGCCCCTCCGCGCGCGCCGGCGGGGCTGCGCGCGCCCAGAGTGTCCTCATGCCACTGGATCCCGCCGTGCGCGCGGCCCTGACCGGCGCGCTGACGCTGCTGCTGCCCGTGGAGTGCGCCGGGTGCGACGAGCCCGACATCGGGCTGTGCGAGGCGTGCAGCGCGGCGCTGAGGCCGGATCCCCGCCGGTCCGGGGAGGCCGGCGGGGTGCCCGTGTGGGCGGGACTCGCCTTCGACGGGGTGCCCGCGCGCGTGCTGCGTGCGCTGAAAGAGGACGGACGCACCGGACTCGCCCGGGCACTGGCACCGGCTCTGCGCGCGGCGGCGGACGCCGGCACCGCCGGTGCGGGCGCGGTCGTGGTGCCCATCCCGACGACACGCGCGGCGTTCCGGCGGCGCGGATACCGGGTCGTGGACCTCATCGCCCGGCGCGCCGAACTGCCCACGGCGCGGCTGCTGGCCCACGTGCGCGCACCGGCCGACCAGCGCGGGCTCGGCCGCGACGACCGGCGGCGCAACGTCGCCGGAACCCTCCGGGCGCGGGATGCCGCGGGGCTGCGCGTCATCGTGATCGACGACGTCGTGACCACCGGGGCGACGCTCGCCGAGGCCGTGCGGGCGCTCCGGGCAGCCGGCGCCGAGGTCGTGTCCGCGGCCGCGGTGGCCGCCACGCCGCGCCGGTACAGCCCCCGCATGTCGGGAGCCGGAACGGGATCTGTCGCATTCGAAACTCACAGGTGACAGGGGAGCGGTCCACGGCTACCGTGGTGGGGACAAGGCGACTGATGGTCCGCCCTTGGCCGGGTGGACCGGAACAAGGAGGTCAGGGATGGATACCAGCATCGTCGGCGTGGGAGTGGGAATCACCGATCGATTCCGCTCGGTTGTCGAAGACAAGGCAACCCGCATCGAGCACCTCGCTCCGCGCGCGCAGCGGGTCGATATCAAGGTCACCCACCGCGCCTACCACAACGGCCGGATGGAGGACGACACGGTCGAACTCACGGTCACCGGCAAGGGCCCGCTCGTGCGCGCCGAGGCGACCGACGGCGACAAGTTCGCCGCGCTCGACCTCGCGGTCGACAAGCTCTGCGAGCAGCTGCGGCGCGCGAAGGACAAGCGCGTCGACGCTCGGAACCACCCGCGGGGGGCCAAGTTCGAGAAGGGGAGCGGCGCACTGCAGGGCATCGATGTGCAGCCCGCTTCGGTCGACATGCTGCGGGCGGTGGCCACGGGAGAGATCCCGGTCATCACCCCCGACGCGGAGGAGGCCGACTACACGCCGGTCGTGATCCGCACGAAGGAGTTCGACGCCGAATGGATGACGGTCGAGGAGGCCGTCGATCGCATGGAGCTCGTGGGCCATGACTTCTTCCTCTTCGTCGATGCCCGCACCGACCACCCGAGCGTCGTGTACCGGCGCAAGGGCTGGGACTACGGCGTCATCTCGCTGACGACGCAGGCCGCACCCGAGGCGGTCGCCTCGTAGAGGCATCCACTCTTCGACACGCGCCCCGGGCCTCGAGGTCCGGGGCGCGGTCGTGTGCGGCCCCGCCCGCCACCGACCACGCAGCGAGAGTCCATCTGCGCGCCGAGAGAGCACCATTCGCGCCGCTCTCTCGGCGTGCAGACCCACCCTCGACGCGGCGATGCACCCTCGGCGCGGGGAGGAAGGGGCGGGGCGGGTGATCAGTCGAACATGCCGTCGAGGAGGCTGCCGATCACGAGGCCGCCGAGGATGCCGCCCATCACCCCGCTGCCGCCGTCGCGGCGACCGCCGCCCCAGCCGCCCTGGGGGCCGCCGCCCCACTGGTCGTAGCCCTGCGGACGCGACTGGTCGATGTCGCGCTGCGCCAGCTGCAGCGCCTCGCTGGCGAGGAAGGCGACGCGTCGCGCCATGGCGAAGGCCTGCTCGCGGTGGTCCTCGTCGATGTTCACGGCGGCCGCCGCCGAGGTGCCGAGGTACCGGTCGAGGTCGACCCGCACGCGCTCGGCTTCGGCGATCCGGGTGCGCGCGTCGGCGCCGATCCAGCCGCGGTGCCCGGCGATCACATCGCGGGCGACCGCCAGCTGCCGATCCGCGTCGTCGATCGCGTGGCGCACGTGCTCGAGCGGGGGGATCGGACGCGCCGCGCGCTCGCGGGCGGCCGCGATGGCGGCATCCAGCCCGGCATTCGCCTCGCGCAGGCGCGTGAGCTGCTCGAAGGGGTCGGTGTTGACCCCCGCCGCCGGCAGGGCCGCGAGGGCCCGCTGCAGCGCGGCGATCGCCGTGGTGACCCCCGGCGTCTGCGGCTCGCGGAGGGCGACCACCAGGTCTTCGCGGGAGTCCTCGACGATGGCGGCGAGGGTGGATTCCGCGCGCAGCGCCTCGACCTCGAACGTCTCGACCGCGTCGAGCAGCGTCTCGGCGCGCCGCACCGCCTCCGTGGAGGCCTCGAGCGCCATGTTCGCCTGCTCGCGCTGCCCCGCCTCGCGGCGGCGCTCGGCGATGCCGGCGCTGTGCTCGGCGAAGCCGAGGAGCTGATCGGCCTCGGCGGGGTTCGCCTCGATCTGCGCCAGCGCGTGGGGGGAGTACCTCGCGCCCATGCGCTGCACGGTGTCGCGGGCATCGGGGATGCGCGCCCGCAGCCGCACCGCATCGCTGCGGACCTTCGCGATGATCTCGGGAGCCCGGCGGGCCAGCGCGATGCGCTCGGCGAGCGCCGACGTGCGATCGTCGAGCAGATCCTCGGCCCACTCGCACAGCTGCACGATGCGCGCGTTGCGGGTGCGCAGCTCCTCGGGAGTGTCGGGGATCTCGTCGTGGTTGAGCTGGTGCAGGTGGAACGCCTCCTGCAGGTGCGTTCGCACCGACTCGACGGCGTCGCGCAGCTCGCTCGTGGCCCCGGGACCGAGCTCGGCGTCGGCGAACACCAGCTCGTCGGAGGTCACGCGGATGCGCTCGTCGGCGGCGACCAGCGCCGTCTTCGCGCGACGCGCGAGATCGGCGTCCTGCGCCGCCAGCTCTTCCTGCTCGCGCTTGCGTCTGCCCCAGAATCCGGCCATGCCTTCGATCCTATGGGGCGTTCTGGGAGGCGGCTGAAGGCTGTGGATGCCGCGGCCCGGCGGTCCGCGCAGTCGCGCGCAGGCTCACCCCTCGTCGCGCTTGTGCCGCGGCTTGCGGTCGCCGTAGTCGCGGCGCGGCCGGTCGTCACGATCGCCGTATCCGCGGCGCGGGCGGTCGCCGGAGCGGTCGTCCTTGCGGAACGGCTTGCGGTCGCCGTCGCGGCGCTGCGGACGCCCCGTGTCCAGGCGCAGCTCGATCAGCTGACCCGAGATGCGGGTGTCGGCCAGGCGGTCGAAGGTGTCCTGGGGAAGGTCGGCGGGAAGCTCGACGAGCGAGAAATCCGGCATGATCTGGATCGCGCCGAAGTCGTCGCGGCGCAGGCCGCCCTCGTTGGCGAGCGCGCCGACGATCTGACGCGGCTCCACGCGCTGGCGGCGGCCGACGGCGATGCGGTAGTTCGCGAAGCCCTCGCGCGGCGTGCGGTCGCGCTTGGGGCCGCGCTCGCGGTCGTCGCGGTCGAAGCCTCGCTCACCGCGGTCGGCGCGCTCGCCCCGCTCGCGCTTGGGCTCGGGGTCGGGCTCCAGCAGCAGGGGCGTCTCGCCCTGGGCGACGATCGCGAGGGCCGCCGCGACGTCGACCTCGGGCACGTCGTGGTGGCGCACGTAGTGGGCGACGATGTCGCGGAAGCGGTCGACGCGCTCGTTCTCGGCGAGGGCCGCGGTGATGCGGTCGTCGAAGCGCGACAGGCGGGTCTCGTTGACCTCGTCGACGCTGGGAAGGCCCATCTCGGTGAGCTCCTGGCGCGTCGCCTTCTCGATGGCGCGCACGAGCCAGCGCTCCTTGGGCGTCACGAACGAGATCGCATCGCCCGAGCGGCCGGCGCGGCCGGTGCGGCCGATGCGGTGCACGTAGGACTCGGTGTCGGTGGGGATGTCGTAGTTGACCACGTGCGAGATGCGCTCGACGTCGAGTCCGCGGGCGGCGACGTCGGTGGCGACGAGGATGTCGAGCTTGCCCGACTTCAGCTGGTTCACGGTCTTCTCGCGCTGCGGCTGGGCGATGTCGCCGTTGATCGCTGCGGCGGAATACCCGCGGGCGCGCAGCTTCTCGGCGATCTCCTCGGTCACCGAGCGGGTCCTTCCGAACACGATCATGCCGTCGAAGTTCTCGACCTCGAGGATGCGCGTGAGCACGTCCATCTTCTGCTGCCACGCCGTGATCAGGTAGCGCTGGGTGATGGTGGCGGAGGTCGTGGTCTTGGTCTTGACCGTGATCTCTTCGGGCTCGTGGAGGTACTGCTTCGACATCCTGCGGATCGCGGCGGGCATCGTCGCGGAGAAGAGGGCGACCTGCTTGGTGTCCGGCGTCTCGGCGAGGATCGTCTCGACGTCTTCGGCGAAGCCCATCTTGAGCATCTCGTCGGCCTCGTCGAGCACGAGGTACTTCAGCTCCGAGAGGTCGAGGGTGCCCTTCTCGAGGTGGTCGATGATGCGGCCGGGGGTGCCCACGACGATGTGCACGCCGCGGCGCAGCGCCGACAGCTGCACGCCGTAGCCCTGGCCTCCGTAGACGGGCAGCACGTGCACGTTCCGCAGGTGCGACGCGTACTTCTCGAACGCCTCGCACACCTGCAGTGCGAGCTCCCGCGTCGGGGCGAGCACGAGGGCCTGCGGGCTCTTCTGCGAGACGTCGAGCCGGTCGACGATGGGCAGCGCGAAGGCCGCGGTCTTGCCGGTGCCGGTCTGGGCCATTCCGACCACATCGCGCCCGTCGAGGAGTGTCGGGATGGTCGCCGCCTGGATCGCCGACGGGGTCTCGTACCCGATCTCGCGGAGGGCCTTGAGCACCGCCTCACCGAGCCCGAGGTCTGCGAACGTCTTCTCGCGGGGGGTCTCGACGGGCTGCTCGGCTGCCGCGCTCTCGACAAGGCTCTCGGTTTCGGTCACAGTTCAGAGTAGTGCGCGACGCCTGTGAGACGACAGGATGCCACGCGACGACCTCGTCTGGGGAGGGACCATGGCGTTGCCGAAAGCGCTCGTGCCGGTGTCGATGCGCGGGTACAAGGCGGCCTGGCTGCCGCGGGATGTGCTGGCGGGCGTGACGCTCGCGGCGATCGCCATCCCCGAGGTGATGGGCTACACCTCGATCGCCCAGACCCCGATCGTGACGGGCCTCTACACGATCCTGCTGCCGCTGCTCGCGTTCGCCCTGCTCGGCTCGTCGAAGATGCTGGTGGTCGGGGGCGACTCGGCGACGGCCGCGATCCTCGCCTCGGGGCTCGTGGCCGCGGGCGTCTCGGGGGCCACCCCCGGCTCGCCCGAGTGGGTGGGGCTGACGAGTCTGACCGCGCTCGTGTGCGGCGTGCTGCTGGTGATCGCGCGGATCGCCCGGCTCGGGTTCATCGGCGACTTCCTGTCGTCGTCGGTGCTCATCGGGTTCCTCACCGGGGTGGGCATCCAGGTCGCGACGGGCCAGATCCCCGACATCCTCGGCGTCCCGAAGGGCTCGGGAAACTGGTTCGAGCAGCAGTGGGCCTGGCTGACCTCCCTCGGCAGCGTCTCCTGGCCGACGCTGGGCTACGGCGCGGCGACGATCGCCGTCATCTTCGCGTTCAAGGCGTGGCTGCCCAAGATCCCCGGCGCGATCATCGCGGTGGTGGGCCTGCTCATCCTCGCGACGGTGACGGATGCCTCCGCGTACGGTGTGGAGGTCGTCGGCGCCATCCAGGGCGGGCTCCCGCCCATCGGGCTGCCCGCGGGCATCACGTGGGGCGACCTGCCGGCGGTCCTGTCCACGGCCTTCGCCTGCTTCATCATCATCATCGCCCAGAGTGCGGCGACCTCCCGCAGCTTCGCGATGAAGCACGGCGATCGCGCGGATGTGAACCGCGACATCGTCGGGCTCGCGGCATCCAATCTCGCCGCCGGATTCAGCGGGACCTTCGTGGTCAACGGCTCGCCGACCAAGACCCAGATCCTCGACGGCCAGGGCGGGCGCACGCAGGTGGCGAACCTCACGGTCGTCGCCGTGACCTTGGTGGTGCTGCTCTTCCTCACCGACCTGCTCACCGACCTGCCCAAGGCCGTGCTCGGCGGAGTGGTCTTCGTCATCGGCCTCGAGCTCATCGACGTGAAAGGTCTCGTGCGGGTCGCCCGCGTGCGCCGGCGCGAGTTCTTCATCGCCGCCGCGACTGCGCTGACGGTGTTCATCGTGGGAGTGGGCGCCGGGGTCATCCTCGCGATCGCCCTGTCGCTGCTGGACGTCGTCGGGAGGCAGTACCTCGCGCACGCCTTCGTGCTCGGTGTGCGCGGCAAGCGCGGCTACGAGTACGTGCCCGCCGCCCCCGGCGGGGAGAGCGCGCCGGGGCTGATCGTGTTCCGCTACGGCGCCGACCTGTTCTACGCCAATGCGACGCGCTTCGTCGAGGAGGTGCAGCGGCTCGTGACGGGGGCGCCGCACCCCGTGCGCTGGCTGATCCTCGACGCTGCCGGGATCTCCGACATCGACTACTCGGCGGGCGTGGCGCTTTCGGGCCTCATCGACTGGCTCGACGCCCACGGTGTGGACCTCATCGTGGCGCGACCCGAGTCCGACGTGCTCGAGACCCTGCGCATCTACGGCCTGCGCGGCCGGGTGCCCGACGATCACGTCTACGCCGACCTCGACACCGCCGTCAGGGCCTTCCCGGGCGCCGGGCAGGGCAGGGGCTCTCAGCGGGGCTGAGCGGCCTCGAGCGCGAGGATCTCGGAGATGTCGATCGCCTCGGTGGGCGGCAGATGCAGGGCGGCCGGGTCGATGGGCGGACGGTTCTGGGGCATGGCGGGTCCTCTCTGACGGTTCATGAAGCGAGTGTCGACGGGGGTGTGATCCGTCTCACGTGATGGCGGTGCGCCGGGTGAGGTCGGGATGCCGCGGCGGCACGATCACGTTCGCCAGCGCGATCGCCAGCGGCAGGCCGAGGCAGAACACGCCGAGCAGGGCCCACCGCACATCGCCGAGCAGCAGGTTCCCCTGCGACTGGATGGCGAAGCCGATGGGCGGGAGGATGCCGGCGGCCGCGCCCGCGAGGGTGCCGAAGCCCGCGATGACCAGGCCCTGCCAGAACGCGATGCGTCGGCGGAGCGACCGTGTGCCGCCGACGGCCGCGAGGGTCGCGTCGTCGGGGCGCCGCTCGAACCGGGCCAGGCCCAGGGCGACGGCCGAGGCGCCGAGCACGAGCACGGCGACGACGGCGAGCAGCGGAACGAGCCACGGCAGATCGCTGGGAGGGCCGTCCTCGACGGCGACGCCGAGGGTGAAGTCCCCACCGCTGCGCAGCTCCGCTTCCGCCTGCATGCGGTCGCGCTGAACGGTCGTCGGCTGCTCGGCGAAGGTGGCGACGACGCGCTCCGGAGTCGCCGCCATGCCGAGCCGTTCGGCGGTCGCGGGCGCGACGGCGATCGTCACCGGCTGCAGCGGGGCATCCACGACGATCGCGTCGACACGCTCCTCGCGCAGCGGATCGGCCACGGCGGGGGCGGACGCATCGCGGATCCAGATGTTGAAGGGGGTGCGGCCGGCGTAGTGGTCGGCTCCTGCCCAGGCGCCGATCTCGACCGTGCCGTCGGTGACGAAGCGCTCGTCGGCGACGAGCGCGGCGCCCTCCCGATAGGCGTCCAGCTGCGCGGGGGAGAGGTCCGTCCCGAGCGCCGTCTCGAGCTCCGAGGGGTCGATCACCGACAGCGGGTTGTCCGGGTCGGCACCGATCCACGTGTCCTGCACCTCCGGGTCCAGCAGATGCTCCTCGGGAAGCACCGCCATGACCCACACCGCGTCGTCGGGCACCTGGCTCTCCGACGCGTACGCCCAGAACCCCTGCTGGCGGGCGACGACGGCGGCATCGGTCGCGCCGGCATCGGCGGCGAGCTCCCGCGCCGCGGCGGCACCGGCCCCGGCATCCTCGGCCTCGACCTCGCCCGTGGTCGGCTCCCACCCCGGCCAGACGCTGATCGCGACGGTGCCGAGCGGCGCCTGGTAGTAGTGGTTCCGAGCGTTCTGCGCCGTCTGCATCGAGGACTGCGCGACGGCGAACACGCCGATGAACACGGTCGCCGCGATCGCCGCGAACGCCGGAACGGTCCGCCCCGCGTTGGCGGCGGCATCCCGCGCGGCGAGCCGGGCGGCCAGCCCCACCCGCGACAGACCGCGCGCGGTGACCCACAGCAGCCAGCGACCGGACATCAGGATGCCGATCTGCGCGAGGATCGGCCCGATGACGATCCCGTACGCCGGGATGTAGCGCCACGGCGAATCCCACGGCAGATCCGACGCGTTCACGGCCGCGACGATGAACGCGCAGGCGATCGTGACCCCCACACCCGCGACGAGCACGATCGAGCCCCATACCGGGCGCGCGCCCTTCGGCTTCTGCGGGCGCCGCGCGCCGCGCAGCGCACTCAGCGCGTCGGTGAGGGCGACCGTGCGGGCGGGGACCAGGGCGGATGCCGTCCCCACCGCCACCGCGAACACGAAGATCGCCGCCAGGGCCGGCCACGGCACGTGGAAGCCCCAGAACTGGATCGCGCTGCCGTCGGCGGTGAGGGTCATGATGAGTGCGGCGAGGCCGATGCCGAGCACCACGCCCGCGAGCCCGCCGACGGCGCCGAGCGCGGTGCCCTGCAGCAGGATCGTGCGCGAGAGGTCGCGTCGGTCGGCCCCGACGCTCGCGGCGACCGCCAGCGAGCGCTGCTGGCGGCGGGCCGCCACCGCGAACGCGGCGCCGGCGAGCATCACGACGACGTACGCGGCGAACAGGCCGCCCGCGGACGCGACCAGCACGGTCTGCCACATCATCGACCAGCTGTCGGCGACCGACCCCTTCACCTCTTCGCGCAGCTGCGTCGGCGGATCGAGCATCACCTCCCGCGAGTACGCCACGACGCCCTCCTCGTTGAGGGCCTGCACGTCGTCCCACGTCAGGGCGAGATCGGGCAGATACCAGCGCTGGTCGCCGCCGACGAGCGCGCGCACCGCGGCCGTGCCGGGGAGGAACACGGCGCTCTCCTCGTCACGCAGGATGCCGGCATCCAGAGTGCCGACGATCTCGAAGGTCGCGGTCCCGTCGGCGAGCACGAGGTCGCCGCCGATCCCGACGCCGAGGCGCTCGAGGGTCGCGGGGGTCACCATCGCCTCGTCGGGACCCGTCGGGCGGGCGCCGTCGACGAGGTCGAAGGCGCCCGCGAACCGCGGGTCCCACGTGTCGCCCGTCCACGCCGGCACGAGGCCCAGGCCCGCGCGCGTCTCCACACGGGCGCTTCCCTCCGCGATCAGCAGCGACTCGGTGCCGGCGGGCAGGAACGCGGTCGGGTCTTCCACCGGATCGCCCTCGGGGACGACCCAGCCCTGGCCGGGCTCGGCCGGGTACCCGTTCCACAGCGGCTGCGTCGGCGCCTGCCAGAACCCCTCGCCGGGCACCCCGACCGGCGCGATCCACGCCTGCATGCTCCCGAGTTCCACGTCCGCCTTGTCCTCGGCGGTGCCCAGGGTGCTCGCCGCGAACACCCCGTAGGCGGTCATCGCGGCGATGGGGAGTGCGACGAGGGTCGCGATGAGCAGGCTCGACAGGCCGGTGCGGCGCACCTGCCTGCGCGCGAGGCGGCCGGCGACCCGCCACCGCGCTGCGGTCGCCCCGCGCGGGCGCGCCGGCGCGGGGGCGGCGTCGTCGACAGCGGCGGGCGCCTCCAGCACGCCGGTCACGCGCGGGCCAGGAGGGTCTCGGCGCCATCGCGGCGCGACTCGTCGATGATGCGGCCGTCGCGCAGGAACACGATCCGGTCGGCGAACGCGGCGTGCCGGGCCTCGTGGGTGACGAGGATGCCGGCGGCACCGGCATCCACTCTCGCCCGCAGCATCCGCAGCACGAGCTCCCCCGTGACGGAGTCCAGCGCACCGGTCGGCTCGTCGGCGAGGATCAGCCGCCGCCCGCCCACGACCGCCCGGGCGATCGCGACACGCTGCTGCTGACCGCCGGAGAGATCGTCGGGGTAGGCGTCGCCCTTCTCGGCGAGGCCGACCGATGCGAGGGCATCCCGACCCGCACGGCGCGCCACCCGGGCTCGGAAGCCGTCGAGCTCGAGGGGCAGCGTCACGTTCTCGAGCGCCGTGAGGGTCGGGATGAGATTGAAATCTTGGAAGACGAAGCCGAGCGACCGGCGTCGCAGCGCCGCGAGCTGCCGCGGGGTCTGCGTCGACAGGTGCGCACCTTCGATCACGACCTCGCCCGAGGTCGGCGTGGCGAGGCCCCCCGCGATCGACAGCAGCGTCGATTTGCCTGAGCCCGAGGCGCCCATGATCGCGACCAGTTCGCCGGCCGCGACGGCGAGGTCGACGCCCGACAGCGCCGATACCGCGGTCGGCCCCGAGCCGTACTGCTGCGTCACGCCGATCAGGCGAAGCACCGCCGCGGTCATCGCGAGCCCGCCGTCTCGATCGCGGCGCCGTCGGCCTTCGCGGGGCGCCCGCGCTTGGGCCGCTCGGTCGACAGCTCCAGGGCCAGGGCGTGCTCGGGATGCAGCGCCAGGCGCTGCTCGGTGTGGTCGAGCCAGCGCACCTCGGCCTCGGCAGCGAAGATCATGGAGTCGACGACCAGGGCCCAGGCGAGCTCCTCCGGGCCGTGCGGGTCGGCGCCGGCGTACTTGGCGCGCTGCAGCGACTGGAGCTGGGCCAGCGATGCCCGCCGCTGCGTCTGGATCACCGCGGCGACGTCGACGCCAGGGAGCGTCGCGGCCACCGCCAGCTTGATGGCGAGCTCGTCGCGGGTGCCGCCGGAGCGCTCGACGGGGGAGGAGAGCCACGCCGCCACCTCGGCCGAGCCCGCGGGCGTGATCTGCCAGTAGACGTGGCCGTGCTCGTCGACGTCGCCCTTCTCGACGAGCCCGTCTCGCTCGAGCCGGTCGAGGGTGTTGTAGATCTGGCCGACGTTCAGGGGCCAGGTCGACCCGGTCCGGCGGTCGAACTCCGTCCTCAGCTGGTAGCCGTAGCACGGCCCCTGGTCGAGGATCGCCAACAGGCTCTGTCGCACCGACATCGGTGGGCTCCTATCTGCATGCCGGGTATGCATACCGGGTATCTGGTTGCCGAGTATATGCATACCGGGCATGCAAAGGGAAGCATCGGTGCGCCTGGCGTGTTCGCGCCGCGGCGTGTTCGCGCCGGGCGAAGCATCCATCGTCCAGCGCACGTCAAGGTCACGGCCGGATAACATGGGCAGGTATGCCTGAGCGCGGGAGCGCCGGGCGGCAGCGGCGCCGATCGCGCCATTCCCGACAGTATGGAGACACTCCGTGGCCAACCCTCTCGAGAAACTGCTTCGTGCCGGCGAGGGCCGAATCCTCCGACGGCTGCAGCAGGTCGTGAAGGCCGTGAACGCCCTCGAAGAGGACTACGCGCAGCTCACCGATGACGAGCTGCGCGGCGAGACCGCCGAACTGCGTCAGCGCTATCAGGCGGGGGAGTCCCTCGACCGCCTCATGCCCGAGGCGTTCGCCGCGGTCCGCGAGGCCGCCAAGCGCACGCTCGGGCAGCGCGCGTACGACGTGCAGCTCATGGGCGGCGCGGCCCTGCACCTCGGCAACATCGCCGAGATGAAGACCGGTGAGGGCAAGACGCTCACCGGAGCCTTCCCCGTGTACCTCAACGCGATCGCCGGCGAGGGCGTGCACGTGGTCACGGTCAACGACTTCCTCGCGTCGTACCAGTCCGAGCTCATGGGCCGCATCTACCGCGCCCTCGGCATGACCACCGGCACGATCGTCGCCGGGCAGACGCCCGAGGTGCGTCGTCAGCAGTACAACGCCGACATCACCTACGGCACGAACAACGAGTTCGGCTTCGACTACCTGCGCGACAACATGGCCTGGCGCAAGGAGGACCTCGTGCAGCGGGGTCACTTCTTCGCCATCGTCGACGAGGTCGACTCGATCCTCATCGACGAGGCCCGCACGCCGCTGATCATCTCCGGCCCGTCGTCGGGCGAGGCCAACCGCTGGTTCGTCGAGTTCGCCAAGATCGCGAAGACCCTCGAGGCCGGCGTCGACTACGAGGTCGATGAGAAGAAGCGCACCATCGGCGTGCTCGAGCCCGGCATCGAGAAGGTCGAGGACTACCTCGGCATCGACAACCTGTACGAGTCGGCGAACACTCCGCTCATCTCGTTCCTCAACAACTCGATCAAGGCCCTCGCGCTCTTCAAGCGCGACACCGACTACGTCGTCATGAACGACGAGGTCATGATCGTCGACGAGCACACCGGCCGCATCCTGGTCGGACGCCGCTACAACGAAGGCATCCACCAGGCCATCGAGGCCAAGGAGGCCGTGCCGGTCAAGGCCGAGAACCAGACGCTCGCCACGGTCACCCTGCAGAACTACTTCCGCCTGTACGACAAGCTCGCCGGCATGACCGGTACCGCCGAGACCGAGGCGGCGGAGTTCATGTCCACCTACCAGCTCGGCGTCGTCTCGATCCCGACGAACAAGCCCATGGTGCGCAAGGACCAGCCCGACCTCGTCTACAAGAACGAGCAGGCGAAGTTCGCCCAGGTCGTCGAAGACATCGTGGCGCGCCACAAGGAGGGCCAGCCGGTGCTCGTGGGCACCGTGAGCGTCGAGAAGAGCGAGTACCTCTCGCGCCTGCTGGCCAAGAAGGGCATCAAGCACGAGGTCCTCAACGCGAAGAACCATGCGCGCGAGGCCGAGATCGTCGCCCGCGCCGGGCGCCTGGGCGCCGTCACCGTCGCCACGAACATGGCCGGTCGAGGCACCGACATCATGCTCGGCGGCAACGCCGAGTTCCTCGCCGTGCAGGAGATGAAGGCCAAGGGCCTCGACCCCGTCGAGACCCCCGAGGCCTACGAGGCCGAGTGGGACGCCGTGTACGACGCCACCAAGGAGGTCGTCGGGGGCGAGGCGGAGAAGGTGATCGCCGCGGGCGGGCTGTACGTGCTCGGCACCGAGCGGCACGAGTCGCGCCGCATCGACAACCAGCTGCGCGGTCGGTCGGGGCGTCAGGGCGACCCCGGCGAGAGCCGGTTCTACCTCTCGCTGACCGACGACCTCATGCGGCTGTTCCAGTCGGGCGCTGCCGAGGCGATCCTGTCGCGCACCAACTTCCCCGACGACGTCGCGATCGAATCCGGAATGGTGTCGCGGGCGATCAAGAGCGCGCAGGCGCAGGTCGAGGCGCGCAACGCCGAGATCCGCAAGAACGTCCTCAAGTACGACGACGTCCTCAACCGTCAGCGTGAGGCGATCTACTCCGACCGCCGCCACATCCTGCACGGCGACGACATCGCCGATCGGGTGCAGCACTTCATCGAAGACGCGATCAACGCGGTCATCGACGACCACACCGGGTCGGGCCACGCCGAGAACTGGGACTTCGACGCCCTCTGGACCGAGCTGAAGACCCTCTACCCCGTCGACGTCACCATCGACGAGGTCGTCGCCGAGGCGGCAGGTCGGCGCGGCATGACCGCGGAGGGACTCAAGCGCGAGATCCTCTCGGACGCGAAGATCGCGTACGACAAGCGCGAGCAGACGCTCGGCGAGGCGGCGACGCGCGAGCTCGAGCGCCGTGTCGTGCTGCAGGTGCTCGACCGCCGCTGGCGCGACCACCTCTACGAGATGGACTACCTGAAGGACGGCATCGGCCTGCGTGCCATGGCCCAGCGCGACCCGCTCATCGAGTATCAGCGCGAGGGCTACCAGATGTTCCAGTCGATGATGGGGCAGATCAAGGAGGAGTCGGTCGGCTACCTCTACAACCTCGAGGTCGAGGTGCGCCGCGCCGGCGACGGCGAGCAGGTGACCCAGGTCGAGGCGAAGGGTCTGAGCGCGCCGCCGACCGACGGTCAGCGGCTGCAGTACTCGGCGGCCAACGACGCCGGCGAGGTCGAGGTGCGCAACGAGCGCGGTCAGGTGCAGCAGGCGGCCACCACGCGACTGCGGCAGGCGGCGGCCGCTGCGGCGGCCCAGCAGCAGGCGCCCGCCGCGGCGCCCGCCGAGCCTTCGCGCGGCGCGTTCGGCCAGCGCACTGAGGCCCCCGCACCCGCCGAGCAGGCGCCGCTCAACCGCGCCCAGCGCCGCGCGGCCGAGAAGAACAAGTAGTCCCGCGCCCCCGCGCGCTCCGCGACCGCCGTCCACCTCTGGCGAGGGGGCGGCGGTCGCTCTACTCTGAGGCGATGGTGGATGCTGCGGAGTTCCGCGGGCCCGCTGCCCGCACGGTCGTCGTGGTCGGAGGGCTGGCCTCGGCGGTGTCGATCGCCGCGGCGGCGGTCATCCCCTCGCGGGACCTGCCGTCGCTGATTCCGCTCGTGCTCCTGGCGTGGTGGTGCGTGTACGTGCTGTGGGGGTATCCGCTCGTCCGGGTCGACGCCGAGGCGGTGCTCGTGCGCAACACGCTCTCGACGGTGACCATCCCGATCGCGGCGATCCGCGAGGTGACGGGAGGGCGCCGGCTCACGATCCGCACGTTCGACGGGCGCACCTATGTCCCGGTCGCCGCTCCCGGCGTGGGCACGAGCTTCCTCTGGGGCGCGGTGCGCGCCGCCGACGCCTACGCCTCGTCCCCGGTCATCGTGAAGGGCGTCGAGCCGCTGCGCCTGGACCCGAACCGCGAGCGCACCCCGGCGACGATCGTCGCGCAGACGATCCGGCGCCGGATGGACCAGCGGCGGCCGATGCCCGGCGACCCGCGCGTCGTGCCCCCGCCCACCATCAACCTGTCTGTCGTGCACGGCACGGTCGCGGCGGTGGTGGCCACCGCCGCCCTGCTGCTGATCCTCGGGTGAGCATCGGCCCCGCGCGGGCCACGCGTGGGCGATTGGCATCCGCGTCGCGCCGATATCCTGAGGCGATGAGCCCCCTCCGTCCCCTCGACCAGTCGAGCAAGCTGAAGAACGTCCTGTACGAGATCCGCGGGCAGGCACTGGTGGAGGCCGACCGACTCGAGGCCGACGGGCACACGATCCTCAAGCTCAACACCGGCAATCCCGCCGTGTTCGGCTTCGAATCCCCCTACCAGATCGTGCGGGACATGATCGAGGCGATCCCGCACGCCCACGGCTACAGCGACAGCCGCGGCATCATGTCGGCGCGGCGGGCCATCGTCTCCCGCTACGAGCAGGTGCCGGGCTTCCCGCAGTTCGACCCCGACGACGTCTACCTCGGCAACGGGGTGTCGGAGCTGATCACGATGACGATGCAGGCGCTGCTCGACGAGGGCGACGAGGTGCTGATCCCGGCCCCCGACTACCCGCTGTGGACGGCGATGACGAGCCTCGCCGACGGCACCCCCGTGCACTACCGGTGCGACAACGAGAACGGCTGGCAGCCCGACCTCGAGGACATCCGCGAGAAGATCACGCCCCGCACGAAGGCGATCGTGGTCATCAACCCCAACAACCCCACCGGCGCGGTCTACTCGCGCGAGGTGCTCCAGGGAATCGTCGAGATCGCCCGCGAGCACTCGCTGCTGCTGCTGAGCGACGAGATCTACGATCGCATCCTCTTCGACGACGCGCAGCACATCCCGCTCGCCACCCTCGCGCCTGATCTTCTGTGCCTCACCTTCAACGGGCTGTCCAAGACCTACCGCGTGGCCGGCTACCGTTCCGGCTGGATGGTGATCACCGGCCCCAAGCGCCACGCCGCCGGGTTCCTCGAGGGGGTCCAGCTCCTGGCCTCCACGCGCCTGTGCCCGAACGTGCCCGCGCAGCACGCCGTGCAGGCCGCGCTGTCGGGCGTGCAGTCGATCGACGCGCTCATCGCCCCGAGCGGGCGGCTGCACGAGCAGCGGGATGCCGCGTGGCAGACGCTCGAATCGATCCCCGGCGTGTCGTGCCTGAAGCCCCAGGGTGCGCTCTACGCGTTCCCGCGACTGGATCCGAATGTCTACGAGATCCACGACGACGCCCGCCTCGTGTACGACTTCCTCGTCGCCGAGCACGTGCTCCTCGTGCAGGGGACCGGATTCAACTGGCCGACTCCCGACCACCTGCGCATCGTCACGCTGCCGGAGGCGCGCGTGCTGACCGAGGCGATCGAGCGGCTGGGGAACTTCCTGTCTTCGTACCGGCAGTAGCCGCGACAGTTCGCGCCGGTCTCGCGCTCAGCCCATGCTGACGAGGAGCCGCCCACATCGTCGGGGGCGGCCCGCTCGCCGGTCGGGGAGACTCAGAGGATCGCGACCGAGGTGGCGCGCAGGCGCCCGTCGAGGCCCTCGGCGCGGATCGCGACGGCGCGCGTGCGCGCCGGGCCGCGGACGATGATGACCGCTTCGATCACGCCGTCGGCGGGCGACGAGTGGCGCACCGACATGATGTGGTGCACGGGCCGCTTCGCGGGCACTCCCCGGGCGCTGCGGGCGCGCGCGGAGAGGTTGGCGCGCACCACGAGCTTGCGATACGGCTCCTCCGCCATCCAGCGGGCCACGTGCTCGGCTTCGCGCACGCCCGCGAACACTTCGAGCACATTCCGCGTGAGGTTCCGCAGGAAGGGCTCGGGGTCGCCCAGCTGGGCCGTGGAGGTGCGCTGCGGTCCGAAGAACCGTTCGATCTCGGCCGCATCGACCGGGGTGGGGAGTGCGCGGGCGGTGCCCGCAGGCGTCTGTGCCATGGGAGCCAATCTCGACAGGGGGATGTCTTGCCCGCTAGTAGAACACACAGACAACTATCAGCAAGCATCCAGGTTCGTTCTGTGGATAACTCGTAACCCGATCGTCATCGTTGCCCTACGCTCGCGGAGTGCGCTGGGATCGCTTCTTCGACGACCTCGAGGATCAGCTCGCCTCCGAGTGGGAGGCCGAGCGTGCTGCGCTGGACACCGAGGCCGAGCGGCTGCGGCTGTCCCGAGTGACGTTGCGCGAGCGACTGGGCGCCCTCATCGACCGGGTCGGCGACGGCGCGGTCACCGTGTCGCTGATCGACGGCACCGTGCTCGAATGCGAGGTCGTGGGGGTGGGCGCCGATTGGGTCGCCCTCGCAGAGTCCGCGCGACCGGGGGCGGTGCTGGCGCCGCTCGGCGCCGTGCTCGGGTTCGGGATGCCGCATGCCGACCTCCTGCGCAGCGCCCGCCCGTCCACCTCCCCGCCCTCCGCGCTCGCCGAGCGGGTCACGTTCGGATTCGCGTTGCGCGATCTGGTGCGACGCCGTGCCGAGGTCGCCGTGATGACGACAGCGGGCCGGCTTCTGGCCGGCACGATCGATCGTGCCGGCGCCGACCACCTCGACCTCGCACTGCACGAGGCGGGTGCGCCGCGGCGCGCGGAGCGGATCACCGGTCATCGGATGATCCCGTTCGCGGCGGTCTCGTTCGTGCGCGCGACCGGCGCCGTGCCCGTCTTCTGAGACGGGGATCTGCCACCGGAGCGGCTCAGTCGGGGTTGCGCACCCGCCCGCTGCCCCACAGCTCCGGGAAGCTCGCCTCGTTCGACTGCTGCCACAGCGCCATGCGGCGCGTCTCCTCGGTCTGGTCGTCGAGGTACTCGTCGATGCTGGCGGTCTCGATGCTCCAGCGTGCGGGGGAGCCGAGCCTCACCGCGCGCAGGCGGTTCTCGAGGACGAGTGCCATGACCTCGTCGACGGAGATCCCCAGCAGCTCGCCGACGGCCGCCGGGGCCAGTCGCGCGGGGCGGGAGGAGCGTTCGGACATGTCGTCCATTATGGAGCGCACCCGGGGTGACAGGAGGGGCGCGACGAGCCCTGTGGATAACGTTCGGGCGTCGTTCGCGGACTGCGCCACGATGGAACGCGTGTCCACTTTCGACCCGCCCCGTCCCGCGCGTCGCCCGTTCTGGGGCGATGTGCGCTTCCTCCTCGGCATCGTGCTCGTCGTCGCCTCCATCGCCGGCGTCTGGCTGGTCGTCTCGTCGGCGCGCCAGACCGAGCCGGTCTACGCGGCCGCGCGCACGCTCGTGCCCGGCGAGGCCCTGAGCGCCGACGACCTGCGCATCGTGGAGGTCGCGCTCGGCCAGGCCGATGCGGCGTACCTGACCCCCGCAACGCTCGGCGATGCGGGAGTCCTCACGCGCACCGTGGAGGAGGGCGAGCTCCTGCCGGTCTCCGCGGTGGGCGCGCCGGCGCTGGCGCGCACGACCAGTGTCGTCGTCCGCAGCGCCGCCGAGGTCCCCGCCGCCGTCGACACCGGGGCGGTCGTCGAGGTGTGGGCGGCGCCGGTGTCCGCGCCCGGAGAGTTCGAGACGCCGCGCATCCTCATTCCGGATGCGACGGTCGCCGCGGTCCTGCGCGACGACGGCGTCGTCGGCTCGTCGGGGCCCGCGCTCGAACTCGTGATCGCGCGCGCCGATGTCGCGGCTCTCCTGGCGGCCATGGCGGGCGGCTCCGCGCTGTCGGTGGTGCCCGTGGCCGGGGCCGCCCGATGAAGGTCGTCGTCGCCGCGGCCTCCGCCCACGCTCCTCGTCTGGCCTTCGGACTGGACAGAGAGGGGATCGACGCCATCGCGGTGGTCGATGCCGACGCCCTCGCGCTGGCCGCGGTCGATGAGGCGTTCGGCGCCGACGCCGAATCCCTCGTGCGGGCGATCGCCGAGGCGGCGGCCGTGGTGCTCGAGGTCGCGCGCGACACCCTGACCGCCGACGTCGTGGCGCTGTGCGACCGCGCCGGCACCCGCATCGTGCCGCTCGCAGGCGACGGCGGTGACGCGGCGCGCCTGGCGAGTCTGTTCGGACTGGGATCTCCGATGCCCCTCGATATCGCGCCCCACGATCTCGCGGATGTGCTCCGGGGAGCGCCCGTGCCCGCTGAGGCCGCCATCGAGGCCCCCTCCGGCGTCGATCCGCGCGTCATCGTCGTGTGGGGTGCGGCCGGAGCGCCCGGCCGCTCCACGGTCGCCATCGAGCTCGCCGTCGAACTCGCCCGCGGCGGACGATCGGTCGCCCTCGTCGACGCCGATTCGCACGCACCCTCGATCGCTCTCGCGCTCGGTCTGCCCGACGAGGGGCCTGGCTTCGCCGCCGCGTGCCGTCAGGTCGAGCTCGGCGGGCTCGATGCCCGCGAGCTGGCCCGGATCAGCATCCCCCTCCCCGGGACGGGGGTCGATGTCCTGCCGGGGATCAACCGTCCCTCGCGATGGCCCGAGCTCACCGAGACGCGGGTGGCCGGGGCGCTCGCGGCGTGCCGCTCGTGGGCGGATTACGTCGTCGTCGATGTCGCGGCGTCACTGGAGCGCGACGAGGAGATCATGAGCGATCTGGCCGGCCCTCGCCGCAACGCCGCGACCCTCGCCGCCCTGCGCGCGGCCGACCTCGTCGTGGCCGTCGCGGGGGCCGATCCGCTGGGGGTCTCGCGCTTCCTGCGTGCGCACGCCGACCTGCGCGCCACGATCGGGGCGACGCCGTTGGCCGTGGTCGCGAACCGGCTGCGCTCGGGGGCGCTGGGCATCGACGCGCGCGGGCAGGTGCGGCGCACGCTCGAGCGCTTCGGCGGTGTGCGCGATGTGTGGTTCCTCCCGCAGGACCCGCGGTCTGCGGACGCGGCGCTGCTGTCGGGACGCCCGATCGCCGAGGTGGCGCCGAAGTCGCCGCTCACGCTGGCGGTCCGTCGTTTCGTGGGCGACGCCGTGGTTTCGGCGCCGGTGCTCGCGCGACCCTAAGCTGGTCACGTGTCGACCCTCAGCGATCTCGTATACGCCCAGGGCCGGTCGAGCGAGGCCGATGTGGAGTGGCTCCACCGACTCGCCGGCGACGGCCAGCTCCTCGCCGATCTGGCGTTCGCCGACATCGTGATCTGGGTCCCGACCGAGGATGACTCGTTCATCGCGGTCGGCCACACCCGACCGAGCGGGGCGGCGACCCTGTTCTATCGCGACATCGTCGGCGATCGTGTGCGTCCGCAGTGGCGCACCCAGATCCGCGAGGCCTTCCAGAGCGGCCGCATCGTCGACTCCGCGTCGCCCGACTGGTTCGAGGAGACGCCGACGCGGGTGCGGGCGGTGCCGATCGTACGGGTGAAGAACGGCGAACCGGCCGTCACGATCGGCGTGCTCACCCGGCACACGAACCTCGGCGAGGCGCGCACGCCGTCGCGGCAGCAGATCACCTTCAACGACTGCGCCGACGACCTGTTCGGGATGATGGCCTCCGGGGAGTTCCCCGACCTGACCGCTCCCACGTCGCCGCGCCGCGGCGCCCCGCGCGCCTCCGACGGACTCATCCGCCTCGACGTCGACGGCGTGGTGACCTTCGCGAGCCCCAACGCGCTGTCCGCGTTCAACCGGCTCGGCTTCGATGACGAGCTGGAGGGCGAGTCGCTGGTCGAGGTGGCCACCGGCATCCTCCCCGAGAAGCGCCAGTTCGACGAGTCGCTCCCCGTCGTCGCGTCGGGCCGCGCGCCCTGGCGCACCGACGTCGAGGCGCGCGGGGTGACCGTGTCGCTGCGCACCATTCCGCTGCGCGACCACGGCACCCGCATCGGGGCGCTCGTGCTCTGCCGCGACGTGACGGAGATCCGTCACCAGGAGCAGGAGCTCATCACCAAAGACGCGACGATCCGCGAGATCCACCACCGGGTCAAGAACAACCTTCAGACCGTCGCGTCGCTGCTGCGCATCCAGGCGCGCCGCTCCCATTCCGAGGGGGCGCGCGACGCGCTCACGCAGGCGATGCGGCGCGTGTCGGCGATCGCCGTCGTGCACGACACGCTCTCGGAGGGTCTCGCGCAGAACGTGGACTTCGACGACGTGTTCGCCCGCGTGCTCAAACTCGTCGCCGAGGTCGCTGCCGCACCGAACACCCGCGCGCGCACACGCACCACCGGGTTGTTCGGCACCCTGCCGAGCGAGTACGCGACGCCGCTCGCCCTGGCGCTCACCGAACTCGTGACCAATGCGGTCGAGCACGGCCTCGCCGGCCAGGAGGGCGACGTCGAGATCATCGCCGACCGCACCGACGAGGCCCTGGAGGTGCGGGTGCGCGACACCGGCTCGGGGCTTCCCGAGGGGCAGGTCGGCCGAGGCCTGGGCACACAGATCGTGCGGACGCTCATCCAGGGGGAGCTGGGCGGCACGATCGACTGGCACACGATCATGGGCAGCGGCACCGAGGTCACGATCGAGATCCCGCTGCGCTACATCGGCCGCCGGAGCGCATGAGAAACGGGATGCCTCGTGGAGAGGCATCCCGCTTTCACAGGCTCCGGGCAGGTGCCCCGGGTCGCGTCGCGCCCGGGCGCGTCAACTCGCGCGGCGGGCGCGCGCGGCGCGGCGCTTGAGGGCGCGACGCTCGTCCTCGGACAGGCCGCCCCAGACGCCCGAGTCCTGACCGGTCTCGAGGGCGTACTGCAGACAGATCTCGGTCACCGTGCACGTCGCGCAGACGGCCTTCGCCTTCTCGATCTGGTCGACCGCAGGGCCGGTGTTCCCGACCGGGAAGAAGAGTTCGGGGTCGACGGTGAGGCAGGCGGCCTTGTCGCGCCAGTCCATGGTGATGCTCCTTGTGACGATGGTGATCGAGTGACGAGGGCCCGGTTCGGGTCCGATACCCTGTGGGGTGTGCGAGGCTTGCTCGCCCCACGGCACTGTGGGAGCACATGGCTTCACCAATCGTCCCATAGCGGTTCACCTTGATCAAGAGCCAATCCTGAGCGTTGTGTGGGTTTTGCTATGACTTCGCCGATACCAGTGGAGGATCTCCACAAACAACCCCGCCGTTGCGTCGAGAGGATTTGTCCGTGAACCGAACGAGAGCCTTCGCGTGGACCGCGGCGACACTGCTCGGCGTCGAGGCGGCGGGGCTGCTTGCGATCGCGGTGTGGCAGGTCGTGGCACTGGTCGGCGGCGACGTCGCATCGCTGCCGAGCGCCCTCGCGCTGATCGTGATCACGCTCGTGGGGGTGACCGCGGTGGCCTCGTTCGCCTACGGGGCGGCGCGCGGTCTGTCGTGGGGGCGCTCGGGTGGCATCGTCACCCAGCTGCTGATCCTCGCGGTGGCGCTCGGGGCGCTCACAGGGGCGTACGCCGCGCCGGGGATCGCCCTGGCCCTGGCGGCGCCGGCGGTGGTGACCCTCGTGGCGCTGGTGCTGTCGGCGCGGCGCAGCCGCAGCGCGGACTGACGACCCGCACAGACGGACACACCGGCTCGCCCCGTGCGGGCCGGCGGCGCGCGCCGTCGGTGCTAGGCGGCGTCGAGCCCCACGAGCTTGCGGATCCGGGCCACGTGACCGGTCGCCTTCACGTTGTACAGCGCGTGCTCGATGCGCCCTTCGGCGTCGATGACGAACGTGGAGCGCAGCACGCCCTCGACGAGCTTGCCGTAGTTCATCTTCTCGCCCCACGCGCCGTAGGCGGTGTGGACGGCGTGGTCGGGATCGCTCACGAGATCGTAGGTGAGCCCGTCGCGCTCGCGGAACGCGCGCAGGGTGGCAGTGTCGTCGCGGGAGATGCCGAGGACGGTGTAGCCGGCTGCCTGCAGCGGCGCCAGGCTGTCGCGGAAGTCGCACGCCTCGGTGGTGCACCCCGGCGTCATCGCGGCCGGGTAGAAGAAGAGGACCACTCCGGCTCCGCGCAGGTCGCGGAGGCTGACCTGACGGTCGTCCTGGTCGAGGAGGGTGAAGTCGGGGGCGGCGTCGCCGGGGGAGAGTCGTTCGGTCACGGGCCCAGCCTACGGCGCCGCGGGCCGTGATGCGCGGTCCGCGAAGGTCTCGAGCAGCCGCTGGAGCGAGTCCAGGCGCGCGGCGCCGCGGGGGCCGAGCCGCCCCTCCTGGAGCGCTTCGATCATGGCGCAGTCGGGCGCGTCGGCCAGATGGGTGCAGCCGCGCGGGCACTCCTCGGCGATCGCGGCGAGGTCGGTGAAGCCCTTCAGGATGTTGGCGGGGTCGACGTGGCCCAGACCGAACGAGCGCACCCCCGGCGTGTCGATCACCCACCCGTTGCCGTCAGGGCCGCGGTAGCGCAGCGACACCGTCGAGCTCGAGGTGTGCCGCCCGCGCCCGGTGACTTCGTTGACGTGGCCGGTGGCACGGTGAGCCTCCGGGACGAGGGCGTTCACCAGGGTGGACTTGCCGACGCCCGAGTGGCCGACGAAGACGGTCGAGTGGCCCGTGATGGCCTCGCCGATCTCGTCCACCGGCATCTCTTCGCGCGCGCTCGTGAACACGCGCAGGTCGAGCCCCTCGAAGTGCGACAGGAAGGCCGTCGGGTCGGCGAGGTCGGTCTTGGTCACCACGAGCAGGGGCCGGACGCCGGCATCCAGCGCCGCGACGAGGTAGCGGTCGACCAGACGCTCCCGGGGCTCGGGGTCTGCGGCGGCGACCACCACGAGCATCTGGTCGGCGTTGGCCACGATGATCCGTTCCACCTGGTCGGTGTCGTCGGCGCTGCGGCGCAGCAGCGAGGTGCGCTCCTCGATGCCGACGATGCGGGCGAGGGTGCCCTCGTCGCCGGAGCGATCTCCGACGACGCGGGCGCGGTCGCCGGTGACGATGGGCATCTTGCGCAGCTCCCGCGCGCGCGTGGCCAGCACGCTGTGCTCTTCAGGTCCGTCCTCGTCGATGAGCACGGTGTAGCGGCCGCGGTCGACGCCCAGCACACGCGCGATGGCGGCGTCGGCGTGGGCCGGACGCCGCTTGGTGCGCGGGCGATTCGCCTTGGGGTTGGGGCGCACGCGCACATCGGCTTCGTCGAACTCGAGTTCGTCGTCGTCGTCGAGATCGTCGAGCCAGCTCACGATGCGCGCATCGCCTCCGCCGAGACCTCGACCGGGCCGTCGAGCATGTCCTGCCACAGCTGCGGGAACTCCGGCATCGTCTTGGCCGTCGTGCCGATGTCGTCGACCTGGACGCCGGGCACCGCGAGTCCGATGAGCGCGCCCGTCGTGGCGAGGCGGTGGTCGTGGTGGGCGTGCCAGAGACCGCCGTGCAGCGGTCGCGGCACGATGCGGATGCCGTCGGCGAGCTCGTGCGCCTCGCCGCCGAGGGAGCGCAGCTCGCCGACCAGCGCCGCGATGCGATCGGTCTCGTGGCCGCGGATGTGGCCGATGCCGTAGAGCGTCGACGGCGCGTCGGCGAACGCCGCGAGCGCGAAGATCGTGGGGGTGAGCTCTCCCGCCGCCGACAGGTCGAGGTCGACCCCGCGGATGCCGTTGCCGCCGGTCACCGTGAGGGCGCCGCCTCGCCGCGAGACCCGGGCGCCCATGACGGCCAGGATGTCGGTGAGCATCGCCCCCGGCTGGGTGGAGCGCGCCGGCCAGCCCGTCACCGTGACCTGGCCGCCGGCGATCATCGCCGCGGCGAGGAAAGGTGCGGCGTTGGAGAGGTCTGGCTCGATCGCGATGTCCTTGCCGCGGATCGCGCCCGCCGGCACGATCCAGCCGCCGGCCTCGGGACGCTCCACGTGCACGCCGCGGTGGGCCAGGGCCTCGACCGTCATGTCGATGTGCGGCATGCTCGGCAGGCGGTCGCCGGAGTGGACGAGGTGGATGCCGACATCGAAGCGCGGTGCGGCCAGCAGCAGTCCCGACACGAACTGGCTCGAGGCGCTCGCGTCGATCGTGATCTCACCGCCGCGCACGTGCCCATGGCCGCGGACGGTGAACGGGAGTGCCCAGTGGCCGCCGTCATCGATGTCGACGCCGACGTCGCGCAGCGCCGAGATCATCGCACCCATGGGGCGGTGGAGGGCGCTCTCGTGCGCGGTGAGGGTGACATCGCCGTCGGCGAAGCCGCCCAGCGCCGCCACGAAGCGCATCACGGTGCCCGCCTGGCCGCAGTCGACCACGGTGCTCCCGCGCAGTGGCCACACCGGCGTCACGACGAGGTCATCGCCGAAGTGGCCGGAGCCAGGCTCGTACTCGATGCCGACGCCGAGCGCGCGCAGCGCCTCGATCATGCGGGCCGAGTCGTCGGAGTGCAACGGAGAGATCAGGCGGCTCGGACCGTCGGCCAGGGCCGCCAGGATCAGCTCGCGATTGGTCAGGGACTTGGATCCCGGCACGGTGACGGTCGCGCGCAGAGCGCCGTCCGCGACCGGCGCGGACCAGTGGTCGCGCGCGTCGCGTGCGAGCGCGGGGGAATACCCATCGGCAGTCATCGGGTTCTACCCTACTGAACCTCGCCCGAACCACCGTGAAGCGGAGCAGTTTTGATAGCGACCCTCGATCGCCTCGATACCGAGCACCACTTCGACGAGCACCCTGAGCTCGCCGGAGCCGCCGTCGTAGACTTGCGCGTGATGAGCGAATCGACTGATCAGGCGCACGAAGCGCGATCGCAGTTCGAAGAGCAGGCGCTGCCCTTCATGGACCAGCTGTATGCGGCCGCGATGCGCATGACGCGCAACCCGGCGGACGCCGCCGATCTCGTGCAGGAGACGTTCGTGAAGGCGTTCGCCTCGTGGGCGAGTTTCACGCAGGGCACCAACCTCAAGGCGTGGCTGTACCGCATCCTGACCAACACGTACATCAACACCTATCGCAAGAAGCAGCGCGAGCCGTATCAGGGGGCGATCGACGAGCTCGAGGACTGGCAGCTCGGCGGCGCCGAGTCGACCACGGCGACCAGCACCCGGTCCGCCGAGGCGGAGGCGATCGACCACATGCCCGCGTCCATCGTCAAGGATGCGCTGCAGTCCATCCCGGAGGACTTCCGGTTGGCCGTGTACCTCGCCGACGTCGAGGGATTCGCCTACCAGGAGATCGCCGACATCATGAAGACCCCTATCGGCACGGTGATGAGCCGCCTGCACCGCGGCCGGCGGCTGCTGCGCGACCTGCTGGCCGACTACGCGAGAGAGCGCGGCATGACGGTGCCCGCCACAAGGAGCACGAAATGACCGATTGCGGCTGCGAGAAGGCGCGGCGCGACCTCGAGGAGTACCTCCGCAACGAGGTGTGCAAGACCAAGCACTCCGACATCGCCGAGCATCTGGAGCACTGTCCCGGATGCCGTGACGAGGCGCTCGTGGCGCGCACCCTCACCGATGTGCTGGCGCGCGCGTGCAAGGAGTCGGCGCCCGAGGAGCTGCGCGACCAGGTGCTGGCGAAGCTGCGCGCCGCCCACCCCGCGCACTGACGCGCGCACGGCGCACGCATCCGCGCGGCCGCGGCGCGGCATCCACTCTCACCGAGCGGGGGCGAGGACGCGCAGCGCGCCGGGGACCGCTTCGATGTGCAGCGGCAGCGCGCCGACGGGATCGCCGTCGGCGTAGGCGGTCACGCCGGGCGCGGCGATCCGCACCGCGCGCACGCGGTGCGCGATCACCTCGTCCACCGCCAGGTGGGTGCCCGCGTACACGCGCGGCAGCAGCCGGAGCAGGCGCGTCCTGCTGAGCGGACGCACGAGCACCAGGTCCAGCAGCCCGTCGGCGAGGTCGGCGTCCGGACAGATCGGGATGCCGCCGCCATAACTGCGGCCGTTGCCCACCGTCGCCATGATGAGCCCGCCGCGGTACCGGATCGGCCGGTCGTCCTCGCCGACGGCCTCCACGGCGAAGTCGGCGCGGGTGAGGGCGAGGAACTCGATGAGGATCGACAGGGTGTAGCGCAGCGCGCCGCGCGGCCAGCGCATGGCGTTGGCCCGGTCGTTCACGCGCGCGTCGAAGCCGCTGGCGAGCACCGAGCCGTACAGCCGGGTGGTGCCGTCTGTGCGCGTGACGCGGGCCAGATCGATCTCGCGCACCGCGCCGGCGGCGATCGCGTCGACGGAGGTCGTGGCATCCACCCCGACCGCCGCGGCGAAGTCGTTCCCCGTCCCGCAGGGGATGATGCCGAGAGGGATGCCGGTGCCCGCCATGCGCTGGAGGGCGAGGTGCACGGTGCCGTCGCCCCCGCACACCACGATCGCGTCGGGGCGGGCCGCCACCGCATCGCGCAGCAGGAGGTCGAACTCGGCGGCACTGCCGCCCTCGGTGAGCCGCGTCTGCACCCCCCGCGCGCGCAGCTCGGCGGCTGCCCGCGCGGCCACGGGGGCGGCGGCCCCGGAGCGTGCGGCGGGATTGACCAGGAGGGTGACGGAGCGGCTCATCGGCGAGTCGGCGGAAGGCTCGGACGGGAAGGGGCGCGGCCGGACGGTGCCGGCCGCGCCCCTTCGTCGCTGTCAGAGCGTGAGCGCCTTGCGCAGGATGTCGGCCTGCTCGGCGGCGTGGACCTTGGGCGATCCGGTCGCCGTCGATGCGGCCGCCGACCGCGACACGCGGCGGATCGTGCGGCCGTGCAGGTGCTTGACCACCTCGAGGGCGATGAACGGCCACGCGCCCTGGTTCTCGGGCTCGTCCTGCACCCACACGAGCTGGGCGTTCGGGTAGTCGTCGATCACGGCGTTCAGCTCGGCGATGGGGGCCGGGTAGAACTGCTCGAGGCGCACGAGGGCGATCTCCGGGTTCGGGTTCTTCTCGAGCTCGGACTTGAGGTCCCAGTGGATCTTGCCCGAATGCAGCAGCACGCGCTTGACCGCGCTCTTGTCGAGGCCGCGGTTGTCGTCGAGCACCGGCTCGAACTTGCCCGAGGTGAAGTCCTCGACCGGGCTGGTCGCGCCGCGCAGGCGCAGCATCGCCTTCGGGGTGAACACCACGAGCGGGCGGCGAGGGCGCTGGTAGGCCTGGCGGCGGAGCAGATGGAAGTACGACGCCGGGGTGGAGGGGCGTGCGACCGTCATGTTGTCCTGAGCGCACATCTGCAGGTAGCGCTCGATGCGCGCCGACGAGTGGTCGGGACCCTGGCCTTCGTAGCCGTGGGGGAGCAGCAGTGCGACACTCGACTGCTGGCCCCACTTCTGGTCGGCCGAGGAGATGAACTCGTCGATGACCGACTGCGCGCCGTTGGCGAAGTCGCCGAACTGCGCCTCCCACAGCACCAGTGCGTCAGGGCGCTCGACCGAGTAGCCGTACTCGAACGCCATCGCGGCGTACTCGCTCAGCAGCGAGTCGTACACCCAGAACCGGCCCTGGTCGCCGGAGAGGTTCGTCAGCGGGATCCACTCCTGGCCGTTCGCACGATCATGCAGCACCGAGTGGCGCTGGACGAAGGTGCCGCGGCGGGCGTCCTGGCCGGCCAGGCGCACGTTCGTCTTCTCCAACAGCAGCGAGCCGAACGCGAGCAGCTCTCCGAACGCCCAGTCGATGGCGCCGTTGCGGCTCATGTCGAACCGCTTGTCGAGCAGCTGCTGCAGCTTGTTGTGCACGGTGAAGCCGTCGGGCTTGTTCACGAACGCATCGCCGATGAGCTGCACCACGTCGCGCGAGACGCCGGTGGTGTCGGGCTCGCCGACGGCGGGCTCGATCTCGGCGGTCTCATCGACGATGGCCGACGAACCGGTCTCGGCGGCGTGCGTCTCGGCGAAGGCGATCTCCAGGCGGTCCTGGAAGTCGCGCTTGGCCTGCTCGTACTCCTCCTCGGTGATGTCACCGCGGCCGACGAGCGACTCGGTGTACAGGCGTCGCACGGAGCGCTTGGCCTCGATGAGGTTCGTCATCAGCGGCTGCGTCATCGAGGGGTCGTCGCCCTCGTTGTGGCCACGGCGGCGGTAGCACACCAGGTCGATGACGACGTCGCGGTGGAACTTCTCGCGGTAGGCGAACGCGAGCTGTGCGACGCGGGTCACGGCCTCCGGGTCATCGCCGTTCACGTGGAAGATGGGCGACTGGATCGTCTTGGCGACGTCGGTCGCGTACACCGACGACCGGGCGTCCTGCGGCGTCGTGGTGAAGCCGACCTGATTGTTGACGACCACGTGCACGGTGCCGCCGGTGCGGTAGGCGCGCAGCTGCGACATCTGCAGGGTCTCGACCACCACGCCCTGACCGGCGAACGCGGCGTCGCCGTGCACGAGGATCGGAAGCCACGAGAACGATCCGATGGGCTTGCGGTCCTGCTTGGCCCGAACGATGCCCTCGAGCACGCCGTCGACGGTCTCGAGGTGCGAGGGGTTCGCCGCGAGGTACACGGGCAGCTCCTCGCCGCCGTCGGCGACGAAGGTGCCCTCGGTGCCCAGGTGGTACTTCACATCGCCGGAGCCGCTCTTCGAGCCGATCGCGACGGAGCCTTCGAACTCGCGGAACACCTGGCCGTACGTCTTGCCTGCGATGTTGGTGAGCACGTTCAGGCGCCCGCGGTGGGCCATGCCGATCGCGGCGCCGTCGAGGCCCGCCTCGGCCGCCCCCTGGAGGATCTCGTCCATCAGCGGGATGAGGGACTCGCCGCCTTCGAGGCTGAACCGCTTCTGCCCGACGTACTTGGTCTGCAGGAACGTCTCGAAAGCCTCCGCCTGGTTCAGCTTCTCGAGGATCCGCAGCTGCTCGTCGTGGCCGGGCTTCTGGTACTTGAGCTCGACGTTCTCCTGGAACCAGGCGCGCTGGCCCGGATCCTGGATGTGCATGTACTCGATGCCGATCGTGCGGCAGTACGAGTCGCGCAGGACGCCGAGGATGTCGCGCAGCTTCATGGTGCGCTTGCCGCCGAACCCGCCGGTGACGAACTCGCGGTCGAGGTCCCAGAAGGTCAGCCCGTGCTGCTCGATCTCCAGATCCGGGTGCGTGCGCTGCATGTACTCGAGCGGGTCGATGTCGGCCATGAGGTGGCCGCGCACCCGGAACGAGTTGATGAGCTCCTGCACGCGCGCCTGCTTGTCGACGCGCTCGGCCAGGTCGACGTTGATGTCGGCGGCCCAGTGGATCGGGGCGTAGGGGATGCGCAGCGCCGCGAAGATGTCGTCGTAGAACCCGCGCTGCCCGATGAGCAGCTCGTGCACCTTCTTGAGGAACTCGCCCGACCCGGCGCCCTGGATGACGCGGTGGTCGTACGTGCTCGTGAGGGTGATCGTCTTGCCGATCGCCAGCTCGTTCAGAGTCTTCTCGCTGGCGCCCTGGAACTCGGCCGGGTACTCGAGGGCGCCGGCGCCGACGATGCAGCCCTGGCCCTTCATGAGTCGCGGCACCGAGTGGACGGTGCCGATGCCGCCCGGGTTGGTCAGGGAGATCGTGGTGCCCTGGAAGTCGGCTGCCGTGAGCTTGTTGCCGCGGGCACGGGTCACCAGGTCCTCGTAGGTGGTGAGGTACTCGCCGAAGGTGAGCTGGTCGGCGCGCTTGATGCTCGGCACCATGAGCGCGCGCGTCCCGTCGGGTCGGGGCAGATCGATCGCGATGCCGAGGTTCACGTGCGCCGGGGCGACCACCGAGGGCTTGCCCTCCATCTCGGCGTAGAACACGTTCTGGCTCGGGAACTCCTTGAGCGCCTGGATGATGGCCCAGCCGATGAGGTGGGTGAAGCTCACCTTGCCGCCGCGGGTGCGCGACATGTGGTTGTTGATCACGATCCGGTTGTCGATCATGAGCTTGGCCGGCACCGTGCGCACGCTCGTCGCGGTGGGGACGGTGAGCGACTCGTCCATGTTGGCCGCGAGCGCCTTGGGCATGCCCTTGAGGACGGTGATCTTGTCCTCTGCGGCCTCGTCCGCCGACGACGGCTCGGACTTGGGAGCCTGCGCGGGGATCGGCTGCGGCGCGGCGGGGCGCGCCGTGGTGCGCGCGACGGGCTGGGCGCCGATCACCGGAATGGGCGCGGTCACCGGGTGGGCGGCCGCGGCAGGCGCCGGGGCCGCGGCGGCCGGCGCCGCGGGGGCGGCCGTGGCCGCCGGGGCGGGGGTCGCGGGGGCGGATGCCGGGGAGCCGGCGGAGTCGGAGGTCACCGGACGGTAGGCCTCGAGAACGGGCCACCACTCCTTGTCGACGGAGTTCCGATCGATCTTGAACTGCTCATACAGTTCGTCGACGAGCCACTCGTTGGCACCGAACTCTCCCTCGTTCGACACCCCGACGCCCGTCACCTGGCTCGACACGCTGAATCGCCTGCTTTCCTCGGTGAAAATCGTTGAGATCGCGCGGACGAGAAGCGGCCGCGCGCACGGCTGTTAAGCCTAGCCCAGTCTGGCAGGGCCGATCTCGGCCGAACCTGAGCGTCGCGTGCACGATCGCGAAGGATTATCGGTACGGGAAAGAATCACTAACCTTGACGCGTGGACTTCTACGGCGAACGTCCGACCGTCGATCTGACCTACTCGGACGTGTTCCTGGTTCCTCGGCGCTCGGCGATCACGAGCCGCCTCGATGTGGACCTGTCTCCAGGCGACGGAACGACGGCGACGATCCCCCTCGTCGCCGCCAACATGAACTCCGTGACCGGCGCCCGCCTGGCGGCCACGCTCGCCCGGCGCGGCGGGCTCGGGGTGCTGCCCCAGGACATGCCGCTGCAGGACCTCGACGCGGCCATCCGATGGGTCAAATCGCAGCCGGTCGTGTGGGACACGCCGCTCATCCTCCCGCCCGATGCCACGGTCGCGGACGCGGCGCGGCTGCTGCCCGCCACGGAGGGCCACGGCATCGTGGTCGCCGACGCCTCCCGCGCCGGCGAGCGCGGCGTGCCGGCCGACGACATCCTCGGCGTGGTGCCCGCCACCCGGCTGGGCACCGCTCTTCCCGATGCGCGGCTGGGCGACCTCGCGCGCGGTCGCGCGGCATCCATCGACGCCGACGACATCGACGGTGCGCGCCACGCCTTCGACGTCATCACCGCGGTCGGGGCCGAGACCGTGTGCGTGCTCCACCACGGACACCTCGTCGGCACGCTCTCGGCGCGCAGCGCCCTGCGCGGCACCCTCTACCGCCCCGCCGTCGACGCGTCCGGCCGGCTCATCGTCGCCGCCGCGATCGGCATCAACGGCGACGTCGCGGCAAAGGCCAAGGCGCTGGCGGGAGCCGGCGTCGACGTGCTCGTGGTGGACACGGCGCACGGGCACCAGGACGGCATGCTGCGCGCGCTGCAGGCCGTGTCGGACCTCAAGCTCGGCATCCCGATCGCGGCGGGGAACATCGTGACCGCCGAAGGGGTGCACGACCTCATCGCCGCGGGAGCGGACATCCTCAAGGTCGGCGTCGGGCCCGGCGCCATGTGCACCACGCGCATGATGACGGCCGTCGGTCGTCCCCAGTTCTCGGCCGTGCTCGAGGCCGCCGAAGCGGCGCGCATCATGGGCGCCCACGTGTGGGCCGACGGCGGCGTGCGCTACCCGCGCGACGTCGCCCTCGCGCTGGCGGCGGGTGCGGCGTCGGTCATGATCGGCTCGTGGTTCGCCGGGACGATCGAAGCCCCGGGCGAACTGCGGATCGATGCCGACGGCCGCGCCTACAAGGAGTCGTGGGGAATGGCCTCGACCAAGGCCGTGCACGAGCGGTTCGGCCGGCTGGACCCCTACGAGCTCGCCCGCAAGGAGCTGTTCGCGGAGGGGATCTCCTCGTCGAAGATCTACCTCGATCCGCTGCGTCCGGGTCTGGAGGATCTGCTCGACATGATCACGTCGGGCGTGCGGTCCTCGTTCACGTACGCGGGCGCCGCGACCGTGGCCGAGTTCCACGAGCGCGCGCGGGTCGGTCTGCAGTCCGCCGCCGGCTACGAAGAGGGCAAGGCGCTCCCCGTCAGCTGGTGAGGCTCGCGCCGCGCGCCCGGCCCGCCGCGTGCCCGCCGCGTGCCCGCCGCGTGCCCGCCGCGTGCGAGTCTTGCGACGGCTCCCACGAGCGCGGCAGTTCGCGGCATCCGCTGCGTCGATCGGTGGCGCGGATGCCGGAGCCTGCCGCGGTCGTGGGGTGGGGGTGCTGCGCGGTGGCGCGGATGCCGGAGCCTGCCGCGGTCGTGGGGCGACCGCTCGCGTGACCCGCCACGGGCTTCAGGGGCGCGGGAGTGCGCTCGGCAGCCCGTCGGCGACGAGGATGTCGTACAGACGGCGCGGGTGGTCTGCGTCGGCCGGTTCCCAGCGGGAGAAGCCGCGCACCTCGCGACGGATCTCGTTCTCGCGGTTCTTCTCGTCGATGACGATCTGCGCGGCATCCCGCGTCGAGCCGAACTCGGGGCTGCGGTACTTGCCCTCCCCATCGAACTCACCCCAATGATCGTGTTCGGGGAAGTAGAAGTCGCCGAATACGACGCGGCCGCTGCGCAGCACGCGGCGCTCCTGCAGGCGCGGCCACGGAAAGCCGAGCTGGGCGAGCACGACACGACTCTGCGATTCGCGCGGGTTCGCGGCGAGGGGGTTCGCGAACTCGATCGCGCGCAGCGCGCGCGGGTTGCCCCGGTGAGGGGCGCCGTCCCATAGCGCGAGGATCTCATCGCGCGTGGCGAGCGGCCCACCCGGACGGGCGGTCCACAGTGCCTGGTCGAGGATCGAGACCGCTCTGGCGAACGGGAGGATCCGCGCGAGGTCCAGTGCGGTCTGGGCGGGCGTCGTGACGCGATGGACGCCGAAACTCGACGTCTCAGGCGTGCCGGAGTTCACGGCATGACGCACGATCAGTCCGCTCGAGCGACCGCCGCGGGCCGCCGGGATCGTGATCTCGACGCGCTGGGGCCATGCACCGAGCACATCGATGTCGAGCAGCGCCGCTGCCGAGAGGTGCGAGAACAGTGCGCCCGGACGCATCCGGCGCGCGGCCTCGAGCACCCGCACGCGGTGACGCTCGATCGGCCGGAGTGCGTTCCACGGTTCGGAGGCCGTGAATGCGCCGGGCCCGATCCGGGTCCAGCTGCCCGCCTCGATGAGCTTGCGCAGTCTGCGGTCGTCGATGGGGTCGGCGCGCCCGGCACGCCGAACGATCTCGAGGGGAACGGATTCGATGGCACGCATTTGCCCCAGGCTCCCGCTCGCACGCCGCTGGCGCGGCACGCGGGCGCGTCTGTGGACGGACTCCGCGCGAATCGACGCGGGGGAGGCGACGATGCAGGGCCCCGGCGAGCACTCGAGCGCGGCAGTTCGCGGCATCCGCTGCGTCGATCGGTGGCGCGGATGCCGGAACCTGCCGCGGTCGTGGGGTGGGGGTGCTGCGCGGTGGCGCGGATGCCGGAGCCTGCCGCGGTCGTGGGGTGGGGGTGCTGCGCGGTGGCGCGGATGCCGGAGCCTGCCGCGGTCGTGGGACTCGCGTGTGCGCGTCCGCGCCGCGCGCGCGAAAGCACAGCCGACCGTCGGCAACGTCGGTCGGCTGTCGTAGACTTGTCGGCACGATGGACGACCCTCCTAGTTGCAGACGCTCGCCCCACCGACCCGCCTCCCGCACGAAGGGAGGTGATGCGTGATGGATTACGTCATGTTGGGCGTGGGGCTCCTGCTCACAGTCGGAACCGGCTTGTTCGTCGCCAGCGAGTTCGCGCTGGTGAACCTCGATCGCGCGGACCTCGAAGCGCGCCGGGATGCCGGTGAGACCCGACTCGCGCTGACCATCAGCGCTCTCAAGATCACCTCGACGCATCTGTCCAGCGCGCAGCTGGGCATCACGCTCACCACGCTGCTGACCGGCTACACGATGGAGCCGGCGATCTCCAACCTCCTGCGTCCCGTCTTCGAGGCCTGGGGGATGCCGGCCGGCCTGGTCTCGCCGGTCGCCGTGATCGTCGCGATCTCCACCGCGACGATCCTGTCGATGATCCTCGGCGAGCTCGTCCCCAAGAACTTCGCCCTGGCGATCCCGCGCCAGACCGCCAAGCTCGTGATGCCGTTCCAGGTCGCCTTCACGACGGTGTTCCGCCCGGCGATCGTCGTGCTCAACGGCAGCGCGAACGGCGTGCTGCGCGCGCTCGGCATCGAGCCCAAGGAGGAGCTGTCCGGCGCGCGCACGGCCGAGGAGCTGTCCAGTCTCGTGCGCCGCTCCGCCAGCGCGGGCGTCCTCGAGGAGGACACCGCGTCGCTGCTGGATCGCAGTCTCACCTTCGCGCGCCTGACCGCGGCCGACGTGATGACGCCGAGGCCCAGCATCCACGCGATCGCGGCCGACGAGCCGGTCGAAGAGGTCATCCAGCTCGCCCGTCGCACCGGGCACAGCCGGTTCCCCGTGTTCGACGAATCGATGGACGACATCACCGGCATCGTGCACCTGAAGGCCGCCGTCGGCGTGCCGCGCGCCAAGCGCATGGAGGTGCCCGCCGGCGCCCTCTCGACCGAGCCGCTGCGGGTGCCCGAGGCCGTGCACCTCGACGCGCTCGTGTCGGAGCTGCGGGCGCGGGGCTACCAGATGGCGATCGTCGTCGACGAGTACGGCGGCACCGCCGGCGTCGTCACGCTCGAAGACCTCGTCGAGGAGATCGTCGGCGAGGTGCTCGACGAGCACGACCGCCGCCGCGCCGACGTGGTGCGGGCCGCGGGCTCCGTGCTCTTCCCGGGCGAGCTGCGCCCCGATGAGGTGCTCGACCGCACCGGCATCCGCATTCCGGAGAGCGATGTCTACGACACCGTCGGCGGGTTCGTCATGAGCGTGCTCGAGCGCATCCCCGTCGTCGGGGATCGCCTGGAGCTGGAGGACGGCACCCTCGAGGTGCAGCGCATGGACGGCCGTCGCGTCGACCGCGTGCGCTTCACGCCCACCCCGGTGCCCGCCGACCACGCCGCGGCCGCCGAGGAAGGGGGTGCGCGATGAGCGATTGGGCAGGACTTGCCTGGCTGTTCGTGCTGCTGATCGCTAACGCCTTCTTCGTGGGCGCCGAGTTCGCGGTCATCTCCGCGCGGCGCTCGCAGATCGAGCCGCTCGCCGAGAAAGGCTCCCGCGCGGCCAAGACGGCGCTGTACGCCATGGAGCACGCGACGCTCATGCTGGCGACCAGTCAGCTCGGCATCACGATCTGCTCGCTGCTGATCCTGAACGTCTCCGAGCCCGCGATCCACCACCTGCTGGCCGAGCCGCTGAAGCTCACCGGCATGGCGGAGGGCACCGTCGACGTCATCGCGTTCGTCATCGCCCTGCTGGTGGTGTCCTATCTGCACGTGGTGTTCGGCGAGATGGTGCCGAAGAACCTCGCGTTCTCGGTGCCCGACCGTTCCGTGCTGATGCTCGCCACCCCGCTGGTGTGGGTGTCGAAGGTCTTCCACCCCGTGATCGTCACGCTCAACTGGATCGCCAACCACGTGGTGCGCCTGTTCCGCGTCGAGCCGAAGGACGAGGCCGCCTCGACCTTCACGCTCGAGGAGGTCGCGACGATCGTGAACCAGTCCCGCATCGAGGGCGTGCTCGACGATGCGGCCGGCACCGTGGCGGCGGTGGTGGAGTTCACCGACAAGAAGGCGAAGGACGTCGCCGTGCCGCTCGCGAGCCTCATCACGCTGCCCGCGACGACCACCCCGCATCAGATCGAGCGGGCGGTGGCCAAGCACGGATTCTCCCGGTACGTGATCGTCGACGAGGTGGGCGCTCCGCGCGGCTACGTGCACCTCAAGGACATCCTGCGGGCGGCCGAGGGGCCGGATGCCGCGCACGAGGTCTCGGTGCCCATCCCCGCCAAGCGCATCCATCACATGGTGCCGGTGCTGGAGACCACCGATCTCGAGGATGCCCTCGCGCTCATGCGCCGGGCCGGCCGGCACCTCGCGCAGGTGCGCGACGAGTCGGGGGAGACGACCGCGGTGCTCTTCCTGGAAGACATCATCGAGGAGCTCGTCGGCGAAGTGCAGGATGCCACCCGCCGCGGTCTGCGATGAGCTGAGCCGCCGACACCGTGCGAGCCCGCCGTGCGCCTGTGCGCGCGGCGGGCTCGTCGCATCGGGGGCGGCGCACCCGCGGCCCGCCCGCGACTCAGGGGCGGCGCACCCGCGGCGCGCCCGCGGCGGAGGGGCGGCGCACCCGCGGCCCGCCCGCGACTCCGGGGCCGCTCACCTGTCGTTCACCCGCGATTCACGGGCGCCTCGCGGCGGCGACGGGCGCGCACGTACTGCGGCGGCCAGTAGTCGATGGCGTCGCCGAGCTCGCCGGCGGCGCGCAGCGCGTAGTGCGGGTCGCGCAGCCACTCGCGACCGGCCATGATCGCATCCGCGTCGCCGGCGGCGAGCACGGCCTCCGCCTGGGCGGCGTCGTCGATCATGCCGACCGCGCTCACCGGCACTCCGGCGTCGGCGCGCACCTGTGCGGCGTAGCCGACCTGGTAACCGGGCCCGGGCGTGATCTGCTGGTGTGCGACGAGACCGCCGCTGGAGATGTCGAAGAACCGGGCGCCGCGCCGCGCGGCCCACCCTGCCACGGTCGCCGTCTGCGCGGCGTCCCATCCGCCGGGAGCGGCGTCCGATCCCGAAAACCTCACGAACAGCGTCGCGTCGGGTGCGGCATCCCGCACCGCATCGACCACCCGCAGGAGCAGGCGTGCGCGGTTCTCGAGCGAACCGCCGTACTCGTCGTCGCGCAGATTCGACAGCGGGGAGAGGAACTGGTGAAGCAGATAGCCGTGCGCGGCGTGCACCTCGAGCACCTCGAACCCGGCCGCCCGGGCGCGGGTCGCGGCGGCGGCGAAGTCCGCGATGACGCGGTCGATGCCGGCGAGGTCGAGCGCGACCGGCGCCGCGAGCCCGTCGAACGCGATCGCCGAGGGGGCCACGGTCTGCCATCCGCCCGCGCCCGCGGGCACCGACCCGCGTTCGGGGGCGAAGGGGGCGAAGGTGGAGGCCTTGCGGCCGGCGTGCGCGAGCTGGATGCCGGGCACGGCGCCGCGCGAGCGGATGGCCGCCGCGATCGGCGCCCAGGCGTCGCGCTGGGCGTCGTTCCACAGGCCGGTATCGTCGGGGGAGATCCGCCCCTCGGGGGTCACTGCGGTGGCCTCGGCGATGACGATCCCCGCCCCGCCCGAGGCGAACTGCGCGAGGTGAACGTGGTGCCACTCCTGCGGCATCCCGTCGACGGCGCTGTACTGGCACATCGGCGCGACCCACAGGCGGTTGCGGGCGGTGACCGATCCGACGGTCAGGGGCGTGAACAGCAGGCTCATGGTCTCGATTCGAAGCGGCGGCGGTCGGGGATCCGGCCGGTGGATAGGGTGGCGTCATGTCCGTGACGTGGAACCGCACCGACACGGCGCAGGTCCTCCGCAGGCCAACAGGCGACGACGACAAGTATTCCCGGGGCGTGCTCGGGGTGCGCACCGGGTCGCAGCGCTATCCGGGGGCTGCCGTGCTGGGCGTGGAGGCGGCGTGGCGCACCGGCGTCGGCATGGTGCGCTATCTCGGGCCCGACCGTCCGACGGCGCTCGTGCTCGCGCGTCGGCCGGAGACGGTCGTCGCGGCGGGGCGGGTGCAGGCGTGGCTGATCGGATCGGGCACGGATGCCGCCGACCGCGACGACGACGAGGCGGCGACGCTCGGCGAGGTCCTCGCCGGCCCCGTGCCGGTGGTCGTCGATGCCGGAGCTCTCGATCTCGCTCCGGCAGCGACCGCGCCGCTCATCGTCACGCCGCACGCGGGCGAGCATGCGCGGCTGCGGTCCGCGCTCGGTCTCGCCGCCCCGACGGGAGGGGATGCCGCGCCCGGCCTCGCCGCCCGCATCGACGCCGCGGCCGAGACCGCGCGCGCCCTGCGGGGCGTGGTCGTTCTCAAGGGGGCGCAGACCGTGGTCGCCGCGCCCGACGCGGAGGCGATCGTCGTCGACGCCGGAACGCCGTGGCTGGCGGCCGCGGGAACCGGCGATGTGCTGGCCGGGGCGATCGGCGCGGTCGTCGCCGGCACCGCGGCGCACGGCGAGGCGCTCGCGCGTGCGGCGGCGGCGGGGGTGTGGCTGCACGGCCGCGCCGCCACGCTCGCGGCCGGCGCCCTGGGGCCGGCGGGCGGGCCGATCACCGCGTCCGACGTCGCCGCGGCCCTTCCCCGCGCCGTCGCCGAGGCGCTCGCGCGCTGACCGCGGCGCCCGCAACCGCGGACCGCCACGCCGTCGCCCCGCCGAGCGTGGGCGCTCCGAACCGCGAGGGTCCGTACGATGGAGGCGTGTCGAGGCGGGCGGCGTTGTGGGGGGCGTTCGCGCTCGTGCACGTCGCGCTCATCGCCCTCGGCTTCGCCGACGCGAAAGCCGCCTCGTGGGATGTCGACCAGCTCTACCGCTGGTGGGCCGACCAGGTGGTGTTCGGCATCGAGGTGCCGGGCGTCACGATCGGCTGGGTGTACCCCGCGTTCGCCCTCCTCCCGATGCTCCTCGCGCGCGGCGTCATGGTGCTCGTGGGCGACTACACGCTCGCGTGGGGGCTGCTCGTCACCGCCGCCGACGCGGCGGTCTTCGCGATGCTCGTCGGCGACGCCCGTTCGCGAGGCCGCGTGCGCGCCGCGTGGTTCTGGCTCGCCGCGGCGCTCGCTCTGGGCGGGGTGGGGATGTTCCGACTCGACGCCCTCACCGTGCCGCTCGCCATCGCCGGGCTGCTGTGGGTGTTCGGCCGCCCGTGGCTGGCCGCGGCGCTGCTGGCGGCCGCGACCTGGCTGAAGGTGTGGCCGGCGGCGCTCCTGGCGGCTGCGCTCATCGCCGTGCGGCGCAGGCTCGCGATCGTGGGCGGGGCGGCGGTGGTCACCGCGGCGGTGGGTCTGGCCGTCGTGCTGCTCGGCGGTGCCCGCAACGTCTTCAGCTTCGTGGGCGATCAGGCCGCGCGCGGCCTGCAGGTGGAGGCGCCGGTGAGCACCGGCTACCTGTGGCTCGCGATGCTCGGAGACCCGGGCGCCTGGGTCTATTACGACGCCGACATGGTGACCTTCCAGATCACGGGGCCCTTCATCGATCCGGTGATCGCCGCGATGACGCCGGTGCTGGCGGTCGGGATGGGCGCGATCACCGCCGTGGGCGCCGCGAAGGCGTGGCGCCGTGCGAGCGCCGCACGGCTGCTGCCTCCGCTCGCCCTCGCCCTGGTGCTCGGGTTCATCGTGCTCAACAAGGTCGGCTCCCCGCAGTACCTGGCCTGGCTCATCCCCCCGCTCGTTCTCGCGCTGGTGCTCGACCGTCGTCGCTGGCGCATGCCCGCGGTGCTCGCCCTCGCGACCCTGCTGCTCACCCAGCTCCTCTTCCCGTGGCTGTACGACGCGCTGCTCGTGGTGAACCCGGCCCTGGTGATCCTCATCACGGTGCGCAACCTGCTGCTGGTCGCCCTGTTCGCGTGGGCGATCGTGCGGCTGGTGCGTGTACCGGTGCGTCCGCGGCGTGTCGCGGCGCCCGTCGAACCCTGATCCCCCTTCCGAGAGCAACCCTGGAGGTTCCCATGCTCGTCGCCTTCTCCGTCGCCCCCAGCGGCACCGGCCGTGCCGACGGCTCCGTGCACGACGCGGTCGCCGCAGCCGTGCGCATCGTGCGCGAGAGCGGTCTGCCCCATCGCACGACGTCGATGTTCACCGAGATCGAAGGGGAGTGGGATGCCGTCTTCGACGTCGTCAGGCGCGCCACCGATGCGGTGATGCCGTTCGGCTCGCGGGTCTCCCTCGTGCTGAAGGCCGACATCCGCCCCGGCTACACGGGCGAGCTCGACGCCAAGGTGGACCGCCTGGAGCAGGCCCTCGAGCGCAGCGCCGACGAAGGCTGAGGCGCGGGGCGCGGCATCCCGAACCGGTTCCCGAGACACGCGGCGACCCGATCGCCGAATCGATTCGACAGGATGCCGCGCCCGCCGCTACCATGACGCCATGACCACCTCGACCTCGTCGAGGGGTGCGGCGATGTGGGCGCTCCTCTCTCTCGCCGTCGGCAGCTTCGGCATCGGCATGACCGAATTCGTCGTCATGGGCCTGCTGCCGAACATCGCCGAAGATCTGCTGCCTGCGCAGTGGGCGGCGAGCCCCGAAGAGGCGATCGCCCAGGCCGGCTGGCTCATCAGCCTGTACGCGCTCGGCGTGGTCGTGGGGGCGCCGACGATCGCGGGATCGGTGGCGAAGTATCCGCGCCACCGCGTGATGATCGGACTCGCCCTCGCGCTGACCGTCTTCAACGCCCTCACCGTCGTGCTGCCGACCTTCGAGCAGGTCGCGGCGTCGCGGTTCCTGGCGGGACTCCCGCACGGCGCGTACTTCGGCATCGGAGCGCTCGTGGCCGCCGACGTGCTCGGCCCCGGCATGCGCGCGAAGGGCGTCGCGTTCGTGCTGACCGGACTCACGGTCGCGAACGTCGTCGGCGTGCCGCTGGGCACCTTCCTCGGCCAGCAGGTCGGCTGGCGCGCCGCGTTCGTGGTGGTCACGGCGATCTTCCTGCTGGCCACCGTGCTGATCGCGATCTTCGTGCCCTCCCACCCGGGTGATCCGGGTCGTACGCTCCGGGCCGAGCTGAAGGTCTTCCGCATCGGGCAGGTGTGGCTCGCCCTCGGGGTGGGGGCGATCGGGTTCGGCGGCTTCTTCGCCGTGTACAGCTATGTCGCGCCGCTGGTCACCGAGATCGCGGGATCGCCGGAATGGGTCGTGCCGATCGTGCTCGTGCTCATGGGCGTCGGCATGACGATCGGCAATCTCGTCGGCGGCCATCTCGCCGACGTCGACCTCAAGCGCACGCTCGTCGGCGGGCTGATCGCGCTCGCCCTGGTGCTTGCGCTGCTGGCGGTGACGGCATGGTGGATCTGGGCGCTCGGCCTGTTCGTCTTCGCGACCGGCTTCGTCTCGTCGGTGCTGAGCCCGACGATCCAGACGAGGCTGATGGATGTCGCGGAGGACAACCAGTCCATCGCGGCGGCGCTGAACCACTCGGCGCTGAACATCGGCAACAGCCTCGGCGCGTTCCTCGGCGGTGTGGTGATCGCCGCCGGCCTCGGCTTCCTCGCCCCGGCGTGGGTGGGGGTGCTTCTCGCGCTGGCCGGACTCGGGTTGGCGCTGACGAGCCTCGCGCTCGAGCGCGCGCGCAGCACCGCCCTGGTGTAGGTCCGCTCGCGTCGCCTGTCGCCCGTCGTAGTCTGGGCGGATGTCAGAGCCGACGCCTCGACCTCCCGCCGATCGCGCGGCTCCTCCCGCCGATCGCGCGGCGCGTGCACTCGCCGACACGCTGGATCGTGCGCGCCCCCGCCTCCCCGGCGATGCCGACGATGCCGCCGTCCCCACCGCCGCGACCGTGGTGCTCGTACGCGACGGCGAGGCGGGCGCCGAGGTGCTGCTCATCGAGCGCCCCGATCGCGGCTCGTTCGCGGGGGCGTGGGTGTTCCCCGGCGGCAAGATCGACGACGCCGATCGCACGGCTGCCGGCACCGGGCCGGCGGGCGACGACGACGCCGAGCACGCTGCCGCCGTCGAGGCGGCGATCCGCGAGACGCGCGAGGAGACCGGTCTGGTCGTGGCCCGCGACGCGCTCATCCCCCTGTCGGTGTGGGATCCGCCGCCGGGGATCGCCCTGCGCATCCGCACGTGGTTCTTCGTGGCGGCGGCGCCCGACGGCACCATCGTCCTCTCTCCCGATGAGGCCGTCGCGGCGGAATGGCTGCGCCCCGAGGAGGCCCTCTCGCGTCACGGGCGCGGGGAGGTCACGCTGTACCCGCCGACGTGGGTGACCCTTCACGCGCTGCAGCGACAGCCGACCGCCGCGGCGCTGCTCGCGCTCGTGCGCGCGCCCGGCGTCGAGCGGTTCGAGTCGGTCGCCCGTCGCGGGCCGACCGGCCCGATGCTGCTGTGGCAGGAGGATGCCGCGTACGACGACGAGACGGCGGGCGAGGCATCCACCCGTCGGCACCGCCTCCAGATCGGCGCGCTGCCGTGGATCTACACGCGCGAGGGCTGACTACCCCTCGAGCAGGCGTCGGAGGTGGGCGCCGACCGCGTGCGTCTCGATGAGGAAGCCATCGTGCCCGAAGTCGCTCGCGAGCACGACCGCGCGGTCGCCGTCGAGGGTGTTCGGGATGCCGCGGGCGATGCGGTGCTGCCCGTCGATCGGGAACAGCCGGTCGCTGTCGATCCCGAGCACCAGGGCGGTCGCCGTGACGCGCGCGAGGGCGTCCTCGACGCCGCCGCGGTCGCGGCCCACGTCGTGCGAGTTCATCGCCTCGACGAGCGTGATGTAGGTGTTCGCGTCGAAGCGGCGCGTGAACTTGTTGCCGTGGAAGTCGAGGTACGACTCCACCGCGAACCGCCCGCCGCGGCCGAGCGGGCTCACTCCCGACTGCCACGAGCGCTGGAAGCGCTGGTTCAGCTCGGTGGGGGAGCGGTAGTTCAGCAGCGCCATCCGGCGCGCGAGGGCGAGCCCACGAGTGGGGCCGTCGCCGTCGCCGGCGTCGTAGTACTCGCCGCCCTTGAACTGCGGATCGATGCGGATGGCCTCCAGCTGCACCGAGTTGAGCGCGATCTGGTCGGCGGTGTTGACCGGCGGCGCCGACAGCACGGCGACGCGCTCGACGCGATCGGGCAGGCTCGCCGCCCATTCCAGCGCGTGCATGCCGCCCATCGAGCCGCCGATGACACCGGCCCACGTGTCGATCCCGAGCGCGTCGGCCAGGCGCACCTGCGCGGCGACCTGGTCACGGATCGTCAGGTACGGGAAGCGGGAGGCCCACTCGTACCCGTCGGGGGCGATGGATGCCGCACCCGTCGAGCCCTGGCATCCACCGAGCATGTTGGGGGCGACCACGAACCAGCGGTCGGTGTCGACCGGGCCGCCGGGGCCGACGATGTCGTCCCACCAGCCCGAGGTCGGATGCCCGGGTGCGGCAGGGCCGCGCACGTGGCTGTCGCCGGTGAGGGCGTGCAGCACGAGCACCGCGTTGTCGCGGGCGGCGTTCAGCTCGCCCCACGTCTCGTAGGCGATGCGGAAGCCGGGCAGCTCCCGGCCGCCCTCGGTGCGGAAGGACCCGAATGCGGCGAACCGCCGGTCGCCGGCGGGATCGCCATCGCGCCAGGCGCCCGTGGCGGGCGGGCGGCCGAGCAGGAACCGCGCGTCGGCCTCCGTCACCGGTGCGGAGGGCACGGTGTCTTCGGAGGTCTGCCAGTCCATCGTTCCATTCTCGCGGGTGGGCCCGTCAGGGCGGGATCGTGTTACGCCCGGTGGCGCGGGAAGAGCGAACGAGGGATGCCACGACCCCCGGCCGGGTCGGGGCGAGCAGACGTCGTCGTGTGCAGACGTCACGGAACTCGACGAGCGCGAACCGGTTCGCCGCGTGGTCCGCGTCGTCGGCACGGAAGCGCGCTCGCACGATGTCGGCGGCGCGGGGTAGCGTCAGCGCCATGAGCGCCGTCATCGAGTACCTGCTGCAGGGCGACCCCGCCATCCGCTGGCAGGTGAAGCGCGATCTGCTCGACGCCCCTCCCGACGAGGTGGCCGCGGAGCGCGCCCGGGTCGCCGTCGAGGGCTGGGGTGCGAGGATGCTGGCCGCACAGGCCCCCGACGGACGCTGGGACGGCGGCACCTACCGCCCCGGGTGGGCCGATGAATCCCGGCCGTTCTTCGACGCGTGGTCGGCGACGCACTTCTCCCTGCAGTCGCTCTGGGAGTACGGCCTCGACCCCTCGAGCCCGCAGGCGAAGCAGGCGATCGCCCGGGTCCGCGACAATGTGCGCTGGGACGACGACGGCTCGCCCTACTTCGACGGCGAGGTCGAGCCGTGCATCAACGGCATCGCACTCGCGATCGGCGCCTACTTCGGCGAGTCCGTGGACGCGATCGTCGAGACGATCGTCGGCCAGCGGCTCGCCGACGGGGGGTGGAACTGCTGGATGGAGACGAGCACCGTGTCGTCGTTCCACTCGACGATCTGCGTGCTCGAGGGGCTGCGTGAGTGGGAGGCCGCGACCGGAGGAACCGACGCGTCCCGTGCTGCGCGCGCGGCCGGCGAGGAGTACCTCCTCGAGCGCGCGCTGTTCCGGCGACGGTCCACGGGCGAGGTCGCCGACCCTCGCATGACGATGCTGTCGTTCCCGGTGCGGTGGTTCCACGACATCCTCCGCGGACTCGACCACTTCCGCCTGGTGGACCGGCGGGATCCGCGCCTCGGTGAGGCGATCGGGATGCTGCGCGCCAAGGCCGACGCGAACGGCATGTTCCGCTACGAGAACTGCCACGAGGGCCCGCGCCTGTTCGCCATGGAGCAGGAGGGGGAGGGCTTTCCCAGCCGCTGGGTGACGCTGCGCGCCCTCCGGGTCCTGCGCTGGTGGGACGCCGCCGTCTGACCACAGCGCGAGCCCGGACCCCGTTCTGCGCTCGGGGCGCGCCGGCCGCGGAATGATGGGCACCGCGTGCCGGAGGACGAAGATGCCCCGACCCGGCCGGGTCGGGGCATCCCTCGTTCCTGAGGAGGGAAGGTCAGGCGCGCGCGGCCTCGGCGACGCGGCGGGCGGCCGCCAGTGCCTGTTCGAGGTCGGCCTTGAGGTCATCGATGTTCTCGAGGCCCACCGACAGGCGCACCAGGCCCGGCGTCACACCCGTGGTGAGCTGCTGCTCGGGGGTCAGCTGGGAGTGGGTGGTGGAGGCCGGGTGGATCACGAGCGAGCGCACGTCGCCGATGTTGGCGAGGTGGCTGAACAGCTCGAGGGAGTTCACGAACGTGCGCCCGACCTCGACGCCGCCCTTGAGCTCGAACGAGAGCACCGCCCCGACGCCCTTGGGCGCGTAGTGGTTGGCGGCGGCGTACCAGGGAGACGTCGGCAGGCCGGAGTAGTTCACCGAGCAGACGTCGTCGTGGTTCTCGAGCCACTCCGCGATCTCCTGCGCGTTCTGCACGTGCCGCTCCACGCGCAGCGAGAGCGTCTCGACCCCCTGAATGAGCAGCCATGCGCTGTTGGGCGAGATCGCCGAGCCGAGGTCGCGCAGCAGCTGCACGCGGGCCTTGATGATGTACGCGAGGCCGTCGCCCACCGCCGCGGTGTACGAGGCGCCGTGGTACGACGGGTCGGGCACGGTGAGACCGGGGAAGCGGTCGACGTGCTCCGACCACGGGAACGAGCCGCCGTCGACGATGACGCCGCCGATGGTCGTGCCGTGCCCGCCGAGGAACTTCGTGGCCGAGTGCACGACGATGTCGGCACCGTGCTCGAACGGCTTGATGAGGTAGGGCGTCGCGATCGTGTTGTCGACGATGAGCGGCACGCCGGCTTCATGGGCGATGTCGGCGACGCGGCGGATGTCGAGCACGTTGATCTTCGGGTTGCCGATCGTCTCGGCGAAGAACAGCTTCGTGTTCGGGCGCACGGCGGCGCGCCACTCGGCCGGGTCGTCCTGGTCCTCGACGAAGGTGACCTCGATGCCGAGCTTGGCGAGCGTGTACTTGAAGAGGTTGTACGTGCCGCCGTAGATCGAACTCGACGAGACGATGTGGTCGCCCGCCTCCGCGATGTTGAGCACCGCGAAGGTCGCCGCGGCCTGGCCGCTGGCCAGCACCAGCGCGCCGGTGCCGCCCTCCAGCGCCGCGATGCGCTGTTCGAGGACGTCCTGCGTCGGGTTCTGGATGCGCGTGTAGATGTTGCCGAACTCCGCCAGCGCGAACAGGTTCGCGGCGTGGTCGGCGTTGTCGAACACGTACGACGTGGTCTGGTAGATGGGTGTGGCGCGAGCCTTCGTCACCGGGTCGGGCTGAGCGCCCGAGTGGATCTGCTTGGTCTCGAAGCGCCAGTTCTCTGATGCGGACATCGGCGTGCTCCTGCGGTCTGGGTGCCGGGGGCGAACGCCTCCGACCGCTTCGACAGTACGGATGTGCGAGGGCCGCGACAACGCCGCGGACACGGGGCGTAACCTCACCGCGACACGGTGGCACGCGCGCCGTCATCGGAGATCGCGGGCGGGGGTAGCGTGGAGCGCATGACAGCCAGGCGAGCAGTGGTGACAGGGGCCAGTTCCGGCATCGGTGAGGCGACCGCACGGACGCTGCGACAGAGCGGATGGGACGTGGTGGCCGTGGCCCGCCGCGCCGATCGCCTTGCGGCCCTGGAGTCCGAGATCGGGGTCGTCGCCTTCGCCGCGGACCTCACCTCCGACGCCGACGTGCAGGCGCTCGCCGACCACCTCGCCGCGACCGGCCCGGTGCACGCGCTCGTGCACGTGGCCGGCGGCGCCCGCGGCACCGATCGCGTCGAGGACGGCTCGGCGTCGGACTGGCAGTGGATGTTCGATGTCAACGTGCTCTCCGCGCAGCGGCTCGTCGCCGCCCTCCTGCCGCAGCTGCGCGCCGCGGCCGAGCACGGCGGCCACGCGGACACGCTCTTCGTGACCTCCACGGCCGCCCAGACCGCCTACGCCGGCGGCGGCGGGTACAACGCGGCGAAGGCCGCCGAGGCCATGCTCGCCCACGCGCTGCGGCTCGAGCTCAACGGTGAGCCGATCCGGGTCACCGAGGTGGCCCCCGGCATGGTCTACACCGAGGAGTTCACCCTCAACCGCCTGGGCGGCGACCGCAACGCGGCCGAGAAGGTCTACGAGGACGTCGATAACCCGCTCACCGCCGGCGATGTGGCCGACGTCATCGCGTACGCGCTGAACGCGCCCGGCCATGTGAACCTCGACCTCGTCACGCTGCGCCCGGTCGCCCAATCCGCCCAGCACCTGCTCGCCCGCGGGCCGCTGCGCCCGCGGGCCCTGTGAGATGGCGGCGACGCTTCCCGAGCTGGCTGCGGCCGGACTGATGGATGCCGGCTGGGCCGACGCCCTCGCGCCGGTCGCGCCCGACATCGCGGCCCTCGGCGAGCGTCTGCGCGCCGAGACCGCGGCGGGGCGCCGGTACCTCCCCGCCGGGGAGCGCGTGCTGCGTGCCTTCCAGCGTCCGCTCGACGACGTGCGGGTACTCATCGTGGGGCAGGACCCGTATCCGACCCCGGGGCACCCGATCGGCCTGTCGTTCGCCGTCGACGCGCACGTGCGGCCGCTGCCGCGCAGCCTCGTCAACATCTACAAGGAGCTCGAGGCCGACCTCGGCATCCCGCCCGCCGCCCACGGCGACCTCTCGGCGTGGAGCGACCAGGGCGTCATGCTCCTGAACCGCGTGCTCACCGTGGCACCGGGAGCACCGGCATCCCACCGCGGCTGGGGCTGGGAGAAGGTCACCGAACATGCGATCCGCACCCTCGCCGCGCGGGATCGCCCGCTCGTCGCGATCCTGTGGGGGAGGGATGCCGCGGGCCTGCGCCCCCTGTTGGGGGACACCCCGGTGATCGAGTCGCCGCACCCGTCGCCGCTGTCGGCGAGCCGCGGATTCTTCGGCTCCCGCCCCTTCTCGCGGGCCGACGAGCTGCTGGCTCGGCAGGGTGCCGCACCGGTCGACTGGCGCATCCCCGCCGCCGCGTAGGCTGGTGCGCATGCTGGAGGAGGAGTACAACCGCGATCGCCGTCGGCTCCCCTGGCATCTGCGTCGCCAGCCCGAGCCCGAGCGGCCCTTCTCGTACACGATCCGGACAGTGCGGGACACCGATGTGCCCGACATCCGCGAGATCTACAACTACTACGTCACCAACTCGGTGGTGACCTTCGACGAGAAGAAGTGGACGGTCGCGCAGTGGCGCGACAAGATCGGCCACCTCCGCAAGCTCGATCTGCCCTTCCTCGTCGCCGAGTCTCCGACCGGCCAGGTGCTCGGGTACGCGTACGTGTCGCCGTGGTCGGGCAAGTCGAGCTACCGCTACACGGTGGAGAACTCGATCTACCTCGGTCAGGCGGCCGCCGGCAAGGGGCTCGGGCGGGCGCTGCTCGAGGCCCTGATCGCCGCGTGCGAGGCGAAGGGCATCCGCGAGATCGTGGCGGTGATCAGCGACAAGGGCGCCGAGGCCTCGATCGCGCTGCACGAGAAGCTCGGCTTCACGGAGGTGGGCCGCATGGGCCGTGTCGGGTTCAAGTTCGGCCGGTGGCTGGGCACCGTCTACCTGCAGAAGAGCCTGAGCCCCAAGAAGAAGGCCAAGCGCGGACTGTTCAGCCGCTAGATCGTCCGAACGAGCGCACCTCGTCGACGAGCGTGCGCCAGGGGCCCTCGACCTGCCTGTCGGCGAGGGTCGCCTCGAGGTCGTCGTCGTCGCAGCGGGCGTGCAGGCGCCAGACGAAGCGATCGGCACCGGCGGGGTCGGCCTCCTCGGCGTCCCACGGGCAGGCATCGACCAGCGCGACCCACCGGGGAGCCTGCTCGGGTGGCGGCTCGGCCGACCACTCGCGCACGAGCCCGGTGATGCCGCCGCTGCGCACGACGGTGACGACGATCACCGCCGGATGGTCCGCGCGGGGGTGCGTGGCCTCGCCGCCGCCTGCGTTCGGGCGCACGGCGCCTCCCCGCCCGGGTGCGGGGAGCACGTCTTCGGGGTCAGACAGCGTGTCCATCGTCGATCACGCCGACACCCGTCCACGCGGCGCGGACGGCGGCGACCTCCTCCGAGTCCTCACCGTACTCCGCAGCGGCCGCTGCCAGGGTGGACCGCGCGAACGTGGCGAAGTCGGCGAGCGGCGACAGCGTGCCGGCGGTGAGCGCCCGGTACCAGATGAGCCCCGCACGCTCCCAGGCGAACCCGCCCAGCGCGGTGGCGACGAGATGGAACGCCTTGTTCGGGATTCCGGAGTTGATGTGCACGCCGCCGTTGTCGTCGCGCGTGACGACGAAATCGCGCATGTGCGCCGGCTGGGGATCGCGGCCGAGCACGTCGTCGTCGTACGCCGTGCCGGGGGCTGCGAGCGAGCGCAGCGCCGCGCCTTCGACCGCGTCGGTGAAGATCCCCTCGCCGATGAGCCAGGTCGCCGTCTGGGCGGTGTCCGACCGGTGGTGCTGCTCGGCGAGGGCGCCGAACACGTCGGCGATCGACTCGTTCAGTGCGCCGGACTGACCCCGGTAGACGAGCCCGCCCTCGTCTTCGATGACGCCGTGGGCCAGCTCGTGGGCGATGACCGAGAGCGAGTTCGTGAAACCGGTGAAGACCTCGCCGTCGCCGTCGCCGAACACCATGCGCTCGCCGTTCCAGAACGCGTTGTCGTAGTCGAGCCCGTAGTGCACCGTCGCCAGCAGGCGACCGCCCAGGCCGTCGATGCCGTTGCGGGCGAACGCGTCCCACAGGAACTCGAAGGTGGCCCCGAGTCCGTCGAAGGCCTCGTCGGTCGCCTCGTCGCCGCTGGCCGGGTCGTCTTCGGTGCGCACGACCAGGCCCGGCAGCGCCTCCCGGTTCTGGGCGTCGGAGACGACGCGATCGGGTGCCGGCGCGGTCTCGGCGATCAGCGTTCCGTCTTCGTCGATGGACAGGCGCAGCCGTGAGCGCTGCGGCCGGTACTCGCGCTCGACCAGCAGGGTAGAGCGCGCCGCCTCGGCGGCCTTCGCCCACTCCGGCTCCTGCACGGCGGCGATGCGGGCGAGCAGGTACGGGGGGACGATCGCGTGCGGCATGCGTCGAGGCTATCGGCGATGCCCGACACTCATCCCTGCGGCGCGGCGCCGGGATCGATCACCGGGATCGAGGCGAGCAGACGCCGCGTGTAGGCCACCTGGGGCTGCAGGAGCACCTTCTCGGTCGGCCCCTCCTCGACGACGCGGCCGTCCTTCATCACGACCACGTCATCGCACAGGTTCTGGACCACCCCGATGTCGTGCGACACCAGCAGAAGGGTGAGGCCGTCGCGCGCGCGCAGCGCGGCGAGCAGCTCCAGGATCTGGGCGCGCACGGTCACATCGAGCGCCGACAGCGGCTCATCGCCCACGAGCAGGCGGGGGCGATGGGCGATGGCGCGGGCGATCGCGATGCGCTGACGCTGACCTCCGGAGAACTCGTGCGGGAAGCGCTCGGCCATCTCCGGCTCCAGGCCGACGTCGGCGAGCACCTCGTGCACGCGCGCGCGGCGGTCGTCGGCGATGCCGAGGGCCCACAGCGGCTCGGCGACGATCCTCCCCACGCTCATCCGCGGGTCCAGCGACGCATACGGGTCCTGGAAGACGATCCCGGTGTCCCGCCGCAGCCAGTGCAGTGCCGACGCGCGAGCGCGGGCATCGACGGCTCGCCCGTCGAAGGTCACCGCGCCGGACGTGGGGGTGTCCAGACCCAGGAGCAGGCGCACGAGCGTCGACTTGCCCGAGCCGGACTCGCCGATGATGCCCACGGCCGAGCCCTCGCGCACATCGATGTCGGCATCCTCGAGGGCGGTGGAGTGGGCGCGGCGCTCGAACAGCGTGCGCCGGGGGACGGGGAAGCGCCGCGTGAGGCCGCGGGCGCTCAGCAGCACGTCGCTCACGGCGCACCTCCCGGCTTCCAGAGGGTGGCCGTCGCATCGCGCAGGAGCCCCTGGGTGACGGGCGAGGCCGGGGCGCGCAGCAGCGTCGACACCGGTGCGCTCTCGACGACCTCGCCGTGCTCGAGCACGACCCCGTGCGTGGCGATCTGCGACAGCACGGCCAGGTCGTGCGTGATGAACACGAGCGACATGCCGTCGCGCTCGGCGAGCTCGAGCAGCAGTGCGAGGATCTCGGCCTGGATCGTGACATCGAGCGCGGTGGTCGGCTCGTCGGCGATGAGCAGCTGCGGGCGGCAGGCGAGGGCCATCGCGATCGCGACGCGCTGACGCTGGCCGCCCGAGAGCTGGTGCGGGTAGCGGGCGACGATGCGCTCGGGATCGGGGAGCGCGACCCGTGCCGCCTCCTCGACGGCCCGTGCGGCGGCCGCGGCGCGCGAGAGGCCCTGGTGGATGCGCACGGACTCGGCGATCTGGCGGCCGACGGCACGGATGGGGTTGAGTGCGGTGCGCGGCTCCTGGAAGACGATGCCGATCTCGTCGCCGCGCAGCCGGGCGAGCTCGCGGTCGGGGAGCCCCAGGATCTCGCGCCCGTTCCACCGGATGCTCCCGGTGGCGCTCGCGTCGTCGGGGAGGAGTCCGAGCACCGCGAGGGCGGTGAGCGACTTGCCCGACCCCGATTCGCCGATGAGACCCACGCGGGCGCCGTCGGGCACCGAGAACGAGATCCCGTCGACCACGCGCCGGCCGTCGATCTCGATGACGAGGTCGGTCACGTCGAGGCTCATGCGACGACCTCCGGCACGTGCGCGCGCGCCGCCCGCGCACGGGGCGTGCGCGACAGCGTGGGATCGGTCGCCTCGCGCAGCCCGTCGCCGAGGAGATTCAGCCCCAGCACCGTGAGGGTGATCGCCAGTCCGGGCCAGAGCGCCGACAGCGGGTACACGGTGAGGAACTGCTGGAGCTCTGCCAGCAGCAGCCCCCACGACGGCTCGGTGACCGGCGCGCCGAAGCCCAGGTACGACAGGCCGGCCTCGGCGAGCACGGCGACCGCCATCGCCCAGGACAGCTGCACGATGAACACCGGCGCGATGTTCGGCAGGAGATGGCGCGTGAGGTTGCGGATCGGGCCGAGACCGGCCGCGCGCCCGGCGAGCACGAAGTCGCTGTGCAGAACGCGGCGCAACTCCGGACGGGTCACGCGGGCGACGTTGACGCCGAATCCGATGCCCACCGACCACACGACCACCGCGAGCGATCCGCCCCAGACCGCGGAGATCATCATCGCGATGATGAGCACGGGGAACGCGATGAGGATGTCGACCAGCACCGCCACGGACTCGCGCAGCCACCGGGCGGTGAGGGCGCCGAGGGCGGCCAGCGTCACGCCGATGACCGTTGCCACCGCTCCGGCGCCGACCGCGACGACCACCGTGGTCCGGGAGCCTGCCATCAGCAGGCTGAGGATGTCGCGCCCGGACCCGTCGGTGCCGAGCAGGTGCGGCCAGCCGGGCGGCAGCCAGCGGTTCGGGATGTCGACCTGCTGCGGGGGGAAGGGCGTCCACACCAGCGAGACCGCGGCTGTGGCGACCACCACGGCGACCACGATGAGGCCGAAGCGCCCCGTCGAGAGGTGCCACAGCCGTGCGAGCCACGACGGTCGCCGCCCGCTCACGCCGTCTCCCGTTGACGCGGGTCGATCGCCCGATGCAGCAGATCGACGAAGAATCCGACCACGAGCACGAACCCCGTGAGGGCGAGCAGCTCGCCCTGCACCTTGGGCAGATCACGCGCATCCACGTCGCTGACCAGCATCCTCCCGATCCCCGGCAGCGAGAACAGCTGCTCGATCACGACCGCGCCGACGATGATGCCGGCCACCTGCAGACCGAGCACCGAGATGACCGAGAGGCCGACGTTGGGGAGGCCGTGACGCAGCAGGGCCGTGGTGCGCGTGAGCCCCTTGGCCGCCGCGGTGCGCACGTAGTCCTGGCCGATCGCCTGCAGGGTCGCGCTGCGGACGAACCTCAGGAGCATCGCCCCCTCGACGATGCCGATCGTCAGCGCCGGGAGCAGGAGGGCCCGCACGGCTGCGCCCGGGTCGGTCCATCCCGCGCGCGGGAACCCCTGCGCGGGGAGCCAGCCCAGCCAGACGGCGAACACGACCACGAGCATCATGCCGGCCCACACCACGGGCACGGCTGCCACGGCCTGGGCTCCGACGCTCAGTGCGGTGCCGTCCGCGCGACCGCGGTGCAGTGCCGAGATCACCCCGAGCGGCACGCTGAACAGGAGGGCGATCGTGAGCGAGAGCACGCCGAGCGGGATGGTGACCTGCGCCTTCTCGGCCAGTTCGCCCGCCACGGACGAGCCGGTCAGCAGCGACGTGCCGAGGTCGCCGCGCAGCACCCCGCCGATCCACTGGGCGTACTGTGCGGGCAGTGGCTGGTTCAGACCCAGCTCCTCACGCAGCGCGGCGACCTGCGCGGGCGAGCCGCCGACGCCGGCGATGAGCTGCGCCACGTCGCCGGGCAGCACCCGCAGCGTGGTGAAGATGAGCACGCTGGCCACGAACAGGCCCAGCACCAGCAGGGCCAGTCGGGTCAGCGTGTACCGGATCACCCGTCGCTCTTGGCCAGTTCGGCGAGGTTCAGTCGCTCGTTGACGTTGTCCTCCGGCATCCCGGAGATGTTCGCGCCGACCGCGACGACCGAGGCGCCCGTGAACAGCCAGTCGCCGCCCGCGTCCTCCGACACGATGCGCGCGGCCTCGGCGAGCAGCTCGGCGGCCGCGGCGTCGTCGGTGGCGGCGAGTGACTGCGCGTAGAGGTCCTGCACTTCGGCGTTGTCGTACGTGAAGTAGTACTCGGGGTTGGCCCAGTTCTCGAAGTCGCGCGCCTCGGTGTGCAGCACGAAGCTGAGATCGTAGTCCTTGTTCGTGTACACATCGGTGAGCCAGGTCGAGAAGTCGACCGACTGCACGTTCAAGGTGATGCCCACCTCGTTCAGATCGCTCACGAGCACCTGCGCGATGGTCGTCGAGTAGAAGCTCGGGATCGTCAGCGACAGCTCGAGGTCCTCGGCGTCGGCGTCGGCGAGGAGCTCCCGGGCCGCGTCGGGGTCGTAGGGGGCGACGTCGCTGAGGTCTTCGTAGCCCGGATCGAGCTCGGGGATCGGGCCGAACTGGGTGGTGCCCGAGCCGAGCGCCTCGACGAGCGCGTCGTGATCGATCGCCTGGCGGATCGCCTGGCGCACCCGCTCGTCGGCGAGGAGGCTCTCCTCGGTCTGGTTGAACGCGAGGGTGCCCTTGTCGGTGGACAGGCCGAGCACCAGGGCGAAGTCGCCGGTCGCCTCGATCTGCTCGCGCAGGTTCGCATCGAACCCGGTCACGACGTCGACCTCGCCGGCGAGCGCGGCGTTCATGGCGGCCTGGTTGTCGGGGATGTAGTCGAACACCACTTCGCCCACCCCCGCGGCCTCGCCCCAGTAGGCGTCGTTGCGCGCGAACGTGATGCTGTCGCCCTGCCGCCAGTCCTCCAGCACGAACGGTCCGGTGCCGTTCGCGTCGGTCTGATAGTCGACGGTGTCGCCCTCTTTGAGCACGATGCCCGCGCGACCGGTGAGGTTCCACAGCAGGCTCGAGTCCGGTGCGGTGAGGGTGAGGGTGATGACCTGGCCCTCCGCGGCGATCGTGGCGACGTTGGCGAGGCGCGCGGAATCGCGCCACTCCGCGGTGGCCTTTCGGGTCTGCAGCGACCACACGACATCCTGCGGCGTCAGGGCCCGACCGTCGTGGAACGTCACGCCCTCGCGGAGCGTGAAGGTGTAGGTGAGGCCGTCGTCGGACACCGTGAAGTCGCTGGCCAGCGCCGGCACGATCTCCTGGTCGGGCGTGCGCGAGACCAGTCCCTGGTAGATGTTGTCGACCAGGATCTGGTCGAGGGCGGCGCCGGCGGTCTGGCGGATGTCGAGGTTGCCGGGCTCCAGCACCAGGCGGATCGCCACCGAGGCGTCGGGGTCGGGCTCGCCGGTGCCGGTCGGGGCGGGCGAGTCGCCGGCCGAGCACGACGCGAGGAGGAGGGCGCTCGCGGCCAGGAGGGAGGACGCGGCGAGAGCTGTGCGGCGGAGCATGGGGGTCCTTTCGGAGGGGCGGTCCGCGTTGCTGCGCGAACACGCTGCCCCCTGGGGGTGGGGGCAGGAAGATCCGGTGCGACCACCCAGCCTAGAAGCTGGCGGGCCGTCCGACCGCACCTGCGACCTGAAACGCAACGGAACCGTCATCCCTTCCCGACGAGCGCGGACACGAACCGGCCGAGCGCGGCCGGCTGCTCCTCCTGCACGTTGTGTCCCGATGCCATGACGGTGAGGGATGCCGCGGGCAGGCGTCGCGCGAATTCCTCGGCGTCGGCATCGGTCACGTAGCCGCGGTCGCCGCGGACGAGGGTCACCGGCGCCGCGACGCCGGCGAGGTCGTCCCACCCGGATGCGCCGAGCACCGACGACACCGCGTCCTGCTCGTGCGCGGCGGCGGCGGCCCGCGCCGGATCGGCCGCCATCGCGGCGGCGAGATGGGCGAAGTGGTGCTTCCACTCCACCCGTCCGTCGGGGCGGATGCGCGAGTTGAGGTGCACGCCGCGCTCGGCGGCGGCGCGCGAGCCGCCCAGTCCGAACGACAGGGCGCGGTCGACGAGCTCGGAGCGGTCGGCCCAATCGGTCGGTCCCGCGAAGAACTCCCTGATCTGGGTGGGGCCGGCGTTCGGATCGACGCCGGGCGTGATGTCGATGACCACGAGCGCGTCGACCAGGTCGGGGCGGGAGGCCGCGACCGCCGCCGCCGTCAGGCCCCCGAGCGACTGCCCGACCAGCACCTGGGGACGATCGGTCCACGCCGCCATTCCGGTCACCACGTCGGGGGCGAGCACGCGCGCCACATACGCCGCATCGTCTCGCCAGCTCGAATCCCCGTGTCCGGGGAGGTCGATGGCCAGCGCGGGCAGCCCGAGCGCGAGGACGGTCGTGTCCCAGGTGTGCGCGTTCAGGCCCGCGCCGTGCAGGAAGGTGACCTGCGGGGGTGCCTCGCCCCAGCGCAGGCCGCTGAGGACGCGGCCGTCCCCCAGCTCCAGGCCCACCCGCTCACCGCGGGGGAGGGGGCCGTCGACGCCGATGTCGGCCGCCTGGGCGGGCAGGAAGGAGAACTCGTCGAGGGGTTCGCTCACCCGCCCATTCTGACCCACTCGGGGCCGCGCCGAACGGCCCGCCGCGCACAGCGACTCGATAGCCTGACGGCATGAGCGATCACGCCCGCGTGCACCTGTCCCGTTCCGCCCCGGACGCCTACAAGACCCTCGCGGCGTTCTCGAAGACGGTCGGGTCGATCGCGGCCGAGGCGGGCATCGAACCGCGCCTGAAGGAGCTCGTGCAGATCCATGCCTCTCAGCTCAACGGCTGCGCCTACTGCGTGCGCGTGCACGTCGAGCGGGCGACCGCCGCCGGGATCACCGCCGACGTCATCGCCCAGCTGCCCGTCTGGCGGGAGTCGGGGGTGTTCACCGATCGCGAGCGCGCCGCTCTCGAGCTCGCCGAGGCCTACGTGTACATCCATGAGGAGGGCGTGTCCGAGGAGGTGTACGACCTGGTCGGCGGCATCCTCTCCGAGCCGGAGTACGTCGCACTCAGCTGGATCCTGGTGTCGATCAACGCCTTCAACCGGGTGGCGATCGCGGGTCGCTACAGCGTGCCCCCGCGCGACGACCTCGCCGGCGAGGATCGCGACGCCGCGGCGGGGCGCGCGTGGTGACCGCCGAGGCCGCCGCCGAACCCCTGGCCCCCGATCCCGTCGTCTCGGGGGCGGTGAACTTCCGCGACACCGGCGGGCTTCCGGCCGGGTCGTCGCGCACCCGGGCGGGGGTCCTGTTCCGGTCGGGCAACCTCGCCCACCTCGATGACCACGGCGCGGCCGCGATCGCCGGGCTCGGCATCCGCCGCATCATCGACCTGCGCGCCGACGAGGAGGTCGCCTACGCCCCGAGCCGGGTCGGCGGAGTGGATGCCGTCACCCAGCGCGTTCCGCTGTTCCTCGGTTCGGTCGCATCGTTCTTCGACGATGACATTTCGCTCGCCGAGATGTACCGCCGCCTGGTCGAGGACTCTTCGGCCGGTGTGGTCGAGGTCGTGCGCGGCATCCTCGCCGATCAGCCCGTGCTGGTGCACTGCACGGTGGGCAAGGACCGCACGGGCGTGACCATCGCGCTCGCGCTGTCGGCCGCCGGCGCCGACTCCGACGCGGTCGTCGCCGACTACGCCCGCACCGAGGGTCTGCTGCCGCAGTGGCGCAACCGGCGCGTGCTCGCCCACCTGCGGAGCCTGCACCCGGGGGCGGTGCACCTGGAGGATCTGGCGTGCAAGTCGCCGGCTCCGGTCATGCGCGGACTGCTCGACGGCGTGACCGCGGCGTACGGGTCGGCCTCCGACTACCTGCGCGCGCACGGTCTCGCCGACGACGAGCTGCGGGAGCTGCGCCGGGTGCTCGTGGTCGCACCGTGACGTTCGACGCCGGGTGAGGTTAGGCAACCCTATTCTTCGGGCGTATACTGGGGGTCGTCATGACCTCCACCGCCCCGCACCCCACCGCGCACAGCGCCGCCGCCTGCCGCGCGTCGCGGCACACCCGCGCGCAGCACCTGATCACGGCGGACGAGTCGTCGCTGGCCGAACTCGAGGCGCTGCTGGCGACCCTGCCGATCTGCTCGACCGGCCGCGTGTTCGTCGAGGTCCCGGATGCCTCGTGGCACGGTGCGATCAGCGCGCCCAGTCGCATGACGGTGACCTGGCTCGACCGATCGCAGCGCAGCGGAGCCCCCGGCACCGGTCGCTCCTGCGCCGTCGGGGAGGCCCTCTCCCGTGCGGTCAGCGCGTGGGCCGACGAGATGCTCTGCGAGCACGACGACGCCACGCGCATCCACCTGCTGGGCGGCTTCCTCGGCACGGCCGACATCGTCGACCACCTCACGGGCCGGCTCGGCGTCGCCGCGGAGCGCATCCACGCCCCCGAGCGCTTCGGTCTCGCCGTCGGTCGCTGAGGCCCGCAGGCTCAGCGGCGCGCGTCAGGCTTGCCGTCGCGGCACGTAGTTGCCGTCGGCGAGGCCCGCCTCGATCTCGAAGCGGTTGCGCAGCGGGTTTCGCCCCGCGAGCAGGTAGAGCAGAGGCATGAGCAGGCCGTAGCGCCGCCACTGCCGCGCGTGCACGGCCTCGTGGCGCAGCAGCCGCGCGGTCACCGGCGCATCACCGGTCAGGAAGCATCCGCCCGCGCACACCCCGCCGCGGGGGAACGTCCACGACGGCATCCCGCGGAACACCCACAGCCCGTCGCGCCGTTCGACGCGGCCCGTGCTCCACAGCGAGCCCCAGATCCAGCCGACCGTCGTCCCGTACAGGTAGCCGACGCGGCTGACGGGGGAGTCCAGGAGCACGCCGGGGATGAGGCGGTCCAGGCGCGCCCCGCGCGCCACCGCGCGCTCGGCCTCCTCGCGCCATCCGGTCGGGGGCTCCGGGATGGGGCTCACGCGAGCGCTCCCACGATGCGCAGGATCGCACCGAGGTCGTCGACGGCGGCCGCGGGCGACGAGGGCGCGAAGCCGCTCAGGCTCGCACCGGCCAGCGGGGTGGACGCGCGCACGCGGGCGATGGATGCCACGAGGTCGGCGACGCCGACGCCGAAGGGCACCGACGTGGTGACACCCGACATCGCGGTGGGATCGAGCACGTCGAGATCGACGTGGATGTGCACGGCGGCGGCCCCCGTCGCCGAGACGGCGGCGGCCAGCGCGTCGTGGTCGCTGAGTGCGGCGGCCGCGACCATGCGCAGGCCGAGCGCGCCGATCGCCTCCTCCTCGGCGGGGTCGATGTCGCGGGCCCCGCCGAGCACGGCCCGCTCGGGCGGCACGGCCGCCTCGCCGAGTGTCAGACCCGGCGCCCCGTGGCCGAGCACGGCGCGCAGCGCCATCCCCGCGAAGGCGCCCGAGGGGCTTGAGTCCGGAGAATGCAGGTCGGCGTGGGCGTCGAGCCAGAGCACGGCGAGATCGCGTTCCCGCGCGGCCGATCGGGCGACCGCCCCCACCGCCACCCCGCAGTCGCCGCCGATCACGAGCGACGGCTCGGGGTGGAGGGCGAGTTCCGCGTCGACGAGGTCGCGGATGCGCCGCAGCGCGCTGTAGCGGCGCACGCCCGTGTCGACCGACTCGCCCGCCTCGAGCGGCACGTCGATGCGCGTGCACGACGAGCGCGGCAGATCTCCGGCGATGGCGTCGGCGCCATCGAGCAGCTGCATCGCACGGGACGATCTGGACCCCTGCCACTGCGGAACAACGACGAAGCGCGTCATCTGCTCATCCTCCCTCACCAGGGCCGGCAACGGCACCACCTCCGCGCCACCGCGGGTGCGGCGGCACGGAGGGGGTGTGCGAACGCGGTCCGAGCGCCGGTCGTCACTGCCCGATCGCGGGAGTGGCGGGCGAGCCGCCGGTCTTCAGCGCGGCCAGTCGCGCCTCGACCTCGGTGAGCTCGCCCATGTCCTCGAGCTGGTTGAACTGCGCGTCGAGGGTGGATGCCGCGAGCTCCTGCTTTCCGGCGGCCAGGGCCTCCTGCCGGCGCACCTTGTCCTCGAAGCGGCCGAGCTCGCTGGTGGGGTCGAGCACGTCGATCGACTTCACCGCGTCGTGCACCTTGTTCTGGGCCTCGGCGACCTTCGCGCGCGACAGCAGCTCGGCCCGCTTGGACCGGAGCTGGTCGAGCTTCTGCTTCATGCCGTTGAGGCCGTCCTTGAGCTTCTCGACGACCTCGGTCTGCGCGGCGATGGTGGGGGCGATCGTCTTCGCCTCGTTCTCCTCGCTGATCTGTCGCTGGAGCGCGATCTTGGCGAGGTTGTCGAACTTGTCGGCGTCGGCGGTGTTGCCCACCGCGCGCAGCTCGTCGGCCTTGCGGCTGGCCGCGAGCGCCTTGCTGCCCCACTCGGCCGCCGCCTGCACGTCCTCCTGGTGGTCGCGCTCGAGCAGCCGCAGATTGCCGATGGTCTCGGCGATGGCCGACTCGGCATCGGCGATGCTGTTGGTGTAGTCGCGCACGAGCTGGTCGAGCATCTTCTGGGGGTCTTCGGCCTGGTCGATCAGGGCGTTGACGTTCGCCTTGATGAGTGTGGAGATGCGACCGAAGATGGACTGCTTCGCCATCGGGTTTCCTTTCTTCCGGACGGTTGTGGATGGATCGAGGGTTCGTGGTCGGGGTGGGGTCCGTCAGAAGCGCCCGCCGCCGCGGCGGCCCCGGGTGCCGCCGCCGCCGAAGCTCCCCGCGCTGCGGCCGCCGCGGCTTCCGCCGGAGAACCCGCCCGACGAGAAGCCGGCGGAGCGACCGCGGCTGCGCGAGGCGCCGCCACCTCCGCTCCCGAGGAGCGAGTTGATGACGATCCCGCCGAGCACCGCTCCCAGCATTCCGTCGTTCCCGCCGCCGCGCGAGGGGGCTTCCCCGAACATCCCGCCGCCCGAGAACGACGAGACGTCGCGCTGCGCCGCCTGGATCGCCTGGCCGGCCAGCTGGTCGGCGCGCTGGGCGTGCTGCAGCGCCTGCTCGGGGTCGCTCGACTGCACCTGCTGCGCGCGTACGAGCGCCGCGCCGGCCTCCGCCAGTCGCGTGCGCGCCTGTGCGCCGACCGCCCCGCGACGGGTGGTGATGAAGTCTTCGGCGGTGGACACCTGGGCCTGGGCCTGGGTCATCACCTGGCCCAGCACCTGGCGGGCTCGCGCGGCCCGCTCCTGCGCGCTGCGCGCGCCGGCGATGACGGCGTCGATCTGCTCGTTGGCCGTCTCGAGCCCCTGCAGAGCCAGGATCGGACGCGTGGCTCCGGTGAGGTTGGCGCGGGCTGCGTCGACCTGCTGGCGCACCGCGGTCACGGCGGCGGCGATGCGACCGTCGGCGTCGGGCAGGGCGCCGGCGGCGGCCACGTCCTGCTCGAGCTCCGCGAGGAGCGCAGCGGCGCCCTGCTCGGCTGCCGCGAGGTCGGCTCCCAGCTTGCCGACGGCGGCGGTCAGCACGCCCGCCTGGGCGACGGCCTCTTCGGCGGCGCGGATGCCGACGGCCGCCTGCCCGCCGTCGCCCGCGTCGATCGCCGACCGTGCGGCGCCGAGCTGGGCGTCGGCGAAGGCCAGGCGCTCGTTCGCCTGATCCGGGTTGTCGGCGACGGTCGCCAGCGCGTCGGCGGCGTACTTCGGCGTGAGCGCCGCGAGGGTCGTTCGGGCGGGCTCGATGCCCGCGCCCGCGGCCTGGCGGGCGGCCTCGACGCGGGCGAGGGCCGCGGGCGCGTCCTTCTCGAGCTCGCGGAGCTCGTCGAAGGCCTCCGCCTTGGCGTCGAGCTCGGCGTCGGACTGTGCGCACAGCTCGATGATCCGGCCGTTCCACTCGCGCACCTGCGCCTCGGTGTCAGGGACCTCGTCGTCGAGCTGCTGCTGAAGGGTGAATGCCTCGTCGAGGTTCGCGCGCGCCGTCGCGAGCGCGCCGGCGAACTCCACGGTGGCGTCATCGCCGAACTGAGCGCGGGCGAAACCGAGCTCCTGCTCGCTCGTCTTGATCGCGTCGTCGGCGGCGATGAGCGCGGAGGCGGCCTGACGCGCCAGTTCCGCCGTCGGAACCTGCGGTGCGGCGGGTTGCCCGGGCCCGGCGACAGCGCCCGCGGCGGGACGCTTCGCGCGCCGCGATCGGGCGACGAGCCACACGATGACGGCGATCGCCACGAGCACCCCGACGATCACGAGCAGCGCGGCGAAGCCGCCGCTGCCGCTGCCGCCGGCTCCGGTCCCGAGCTCGGCCTCGAAGCCGTCGGCGGCGGCATCCACCGCGCCCGCGAAGTCGCCGTCGCTGAGCGACGGGCGGATGTCGGATTCGACCTGGAGCAGTGCCTCGTCGCTCATGGGACCCGAGGTGTCGGCCGAGATGTAGTACTGGCGGCCGTCGACGGAGACGGCGAGGAGGTACTGGCTCGGACCGAGACCGTTGAGCGCGGCGACCTCGTCCGCCCACTCCTGGCTGTTCGCGGGGTCGGTGAACGTGTCGACGAACACGACGTAGAGGTCGGCACCGGTGGCGGCGAGCGTCTCCTCGAGCCGAGCCTGTGCCGCGGCCTCCTCGCCGGCATCCAGCACATCGGCCTGATCCACGACGTACCCGGTGCCGAGGTCCACCGGCGGCGTGGCCACGGCGGCGGTGGCTCCGGCGGCGAGGGCGAGCCCGATCGCCGCAGCCGTCGCGGCGGTCCAGCGCACGCGCATGCTTCCCCTCCCTCGGAGCCGCCCGGGCCCCATCCCTCCGGCGAGTCTATTCAGGGTGGAAGACACCGCATAGGGGAACCCTGGGCGGCGGCGGGTCCTGCACGCCGCCGACCCGCGACCCCGGTAAAATCTTCGTCCCGGAGGACACCCATGGACGATCGCTACGGCACCGATGTGCTCGCCGCGGGCTGGCGCGAGCGCGCCGCCAAGAAGATCGCGCACGTCGAGGCCGAGACCGATCTGGTCGTGGAGGTCGCCGACGACGGCTTCTGCGGTGCGGTGGTCGTGGTCGCCCCGGGCTTCGTCGAACTCGAGGACCGGATCGGCCGTCGACGGCTCTTCCCGCTGGGGCCGGGCTTCCTGGTCGACGGCGTCGACGTGGTGCTCGTGCCCCCGAAGCCCGCCGCGCCCGCGGCATCCACTCCCCGCCGCACGGCGTCCGGATCGTTCGCCGCTCCCGATGCCCGGGCGCGCGTCGCCCGGGCCAGCCGCATCCTCGTCGAGGGCCGGCACGACGCCGAACTCGTCGAGAAGGTGTGGGGCGACGACCTGCGGGCGGAGGGCGTGGTGGTCGAGTACCTCCAGGGCATCGACCTGCTCGCCGCGATGCTCGACGACGAGCCGCCCTCGGCCGACCGGCGCTACGGAGTGCTCGTGGACCACCTCGTGCCGGGTTCCAAGGAGTCGCGCATCGCGCAGGAGATCGCGCGCGGCCGTCACGGCGCGCACGTGCTCATCGTCGGGCATCCGTGGGTGGATGTCTGGCAGTGCGTGACCCCGCGGGCGATGGGCATCCCGCGGTGGCCGGACGTGCCCCGCGGCATCGAGTACAAGGTGGGCGTGTGCCGCGCGCTCGGCTGGCCCGCCCGCGATCAGGCCGACCTCGCCCGGGCCTGGCAGCGCATCCTGGCGCGCGTGAGCTCGTACCGCGACCTCGAGCCGGCGCTCCTGGGCCGCGTGGAGGAGCTCATCGACTTCGTGACGGTGGATCAGCAATAGCCTTGACGGGTGCACGACGCCCCCGAAGAACCCCGTCGCTTCCGTGAGAAGCCCGTCTCGTTCGTCCGTCGCTCCGGGCGCATGTCCGACGCGCAGGAGCGCGCGTGGAGCGAGCTTGCGCCGCGGTTCGTGATCGCGGTGGCTCGGGATGCCGCAGCCACCAGCATCCTGCCCGAGTCCCACATCGACCCGGCGCAGACCTGGGGGCGCCCGGCGCCGCTGGTCGCCGAGATCGGCTCGGGCCAGGGGCATGCGATCGTGCACGCGGCATCCACCCGCACCGACACCGACTTCCTGGCGATCGAGGTGTTCAAGGCGGGTCTGGCGCGCACCATGCTCGACGGCGAGCGTGCGGGCGTCACGAACCTGCGGCTGGTCGAGGCGAACGCACCCGAGGTGCTCGAGCACCTGCTGCCCGAGGCATCCCTCGACGAACTGTGGGTGTTCTTCCCCGACCCGTGGCACAAGGCCAAGCACAACAAGCGGCGGCTCGTCGCCCCCGAGTTCCCGCCGCTGGCGGCGCGCGCGCTGAAGGACGGCGGGATGCTGCGCCTGGCCACAGACTGGGAGGACTACGCGCGGCAGATGCGCGAGGTGCTCGACGACGCCCCGCAGTTCGAGCGCGCGTTCCCGGGAGAGTGGGCCGAGCGGTTCGAGGGGCGCGTGGTCACCGCGTTCGAGCGCAAGGGGGCGGCGAAGGGACGCGAGATCCGCGACCTGACCTACCGCCGCGCGCCCCGGCCATGAGCGGCCCGCCGGCTCCGGACCCGGAGCGGCCCGATCCGGTCGCCCCGCCGTCGGGCGGCCCCGCGCCGGCCGCAGGCCCGGTGCCCGCCGCGGGAGCCCCGCCGGTGGCGTCGTCGCGCGACCGCTGGCGCATGCTGCGCCCCCTCGGCCACGGCGACTTCCGCAAGCTCTTCTCCGCGGTGGTGCTGTCGATCTTCGCCGCCGGCATGTGGGCGGTGGTCATGGTGTACGCGGTGATCGGGGCCGGCGGCGGACCCGTCGAGCTGTCGCTCGTGGCCGCCGCCAACGCCGTGGGTCTGCTCGCGTGCGCGATCCCGGGCGGCATCGTCGCCGATCGCGTCTCGCGGCGGCTGATCGTGCGCAGCGTCGAACTGGTCAACGCCCTCGCGGTCGGCTCGATCGTGGTGGCGGGTGCCATCGGCGAGGTCACGATCGCGCACCTCACGATCGTCGCGCTCGTGCTGGGCGCCGGCATGGGGTTCTTCTTCCCCGCGTACAGCGCATTCCTGCCTCGCATCCTCCCTCCCGAGCAGCTCCTGGCGGCGAACGGCCTGGAGGGCGCGATCAGGCCGGCGCTGCAGCAGGCGGCGGGGCCCGCGGCGGCGGGGATGCTCGTCGCGGCGCTCCTGCCGAGCCAGGCCGCCGTGGTGATCGCCCTCTCCCACTCGATCGCGTTCGTCGTGCTCCTCACCCTCGGTCCGGAGCCGGCCGGCGAGGTGGATGCCGCGGTCGCGGCATCCACTCGTCCTGTCCATCCCGTGGCGGGGGTCTTCCACGACCTCCGCGAGGCCGTGGTCTTCACGGTGCGCACACCCTGGCTGCTGTGGACGCTGCTGTACGCGACGATGTGGGTGCTCGTCTCGCTGGGGCCGCAGGAGGTGCTGCTGCCGTTCCTCGTGCGGGACCGGATCGGCGAGGACCCGCGGCTGTTCGGGTTCCTGCTCGCGGTGCTGGGCCTGGGCGGGGTCGTCGGGTCGATCGTCGTGTCGTCGATGCCGCTGCCGCGGCGCTACCTCACCACCATGAATCTCGTGTGGGGCGTGAGCACGCTCCCGTTCGTGGTGGTGGGCCTCACCGACCAGTACTGGCTGCTGCTGGTTTCGCTGTTCCTCGTCGGCTTCGGGTTCAGCTACGGCAACGTGATCTGGGGCACCCTCCTGCAGCGGCGCGTCCCACGGCATATGCTCGGTCGCGTGTCGAGCCTGGACTTCTTCGTCTCCCTGGCTCTCATGCCCGTGTCGATGGCGCTGGCCGGTCCGCTGTCGCAGATCGTCCCGGTGCCGGTGATCTTCGTCGCCGCCGGCGTGTTGCCCCTCGTCTTCGGGATCGTCGCCATCCTGGCCGCCCGCATGCCCCGTGACGAGATCGCCCACCCCCTGGACTGACATGCCCGCACATCCCGCTGCCGCCGCCCCCGTCGTCTCCCGCGTGTGGACGTGGAGCCTCGTCCCGGCGCTCCTGGTGTGCCTGGCCGCCCCCGCCTTCTTCGTGCTGCGCGTCCCCTGGGTCGGCTGGGTGCTTCTGGCGGCGGGCCTGGCCGCGGCGTGGATGCTCCGCCCGGCCGATCGCGCGGAGACCGGCATCCCTCGCCGTCCCTCCCTCGTGCGCGATCTCTCCCTCATCGCGGCGGGGCTGCTGATCGTCAGCGTCATCCCGCTCAAGGCCGAGCTCGACAACCTCGCGATCCTGCGCTTCGCCCTGGCGCTCGGGGGAGCGGTCGCGGTGCCGTACGCGATCTCCCGCTGGGTGTACCGCGACGGCGCGGATGGCCGGGGCGCGGTGCGCTTCCCCTGGCGCGGAGGCCATCGGTGGACGACGTTCCAGTGGACCTGGCTCGGCTCGGTGCTCGTGCTCGGCTGGCTGATCCTGCCGTTCTACTTCATCACCTCGGGCGTGTACCTCAACTGGCCGGTCGTGGACACGCCCGACCTCATCACGCGGCTGTTCGTGGGCGTCGGGGCGGTCGGCATCTGGGACGAGCTCTTCTTCATCTGCACGTGCTTCGCGCTGCTGCGGCGCCACTTCGTCTTCTGGCAGGCCAACATCCTGCAGGCGGTGGTGTTCGTCTCGTTCCTCTGGGAGCTCGGCTACCAGGCATGGGGGCCGCTCCTCACGATCCCGTTCGCCCTCCTGCAGGGGTTCATCTTCATGAAGACCCGCTCCCTGGCCTACGTGGTGACGGTGCATCTGCTCTTCGACGCGGTGGTCTTCCTCGTGCTGGTGCACGCGCACAACCCCGGCGCGCTCGACGGGCTGTTCCTGGTCTGAGCCTGGGGCAGGCCGCGCGCAGGTCTGCCCAGCCCCTGCCCAGGAGCCGTAGCTAGACTCGCCGGCGGATCCGCGACCGGATCCCCGGACGACGGATCAGTACCCGGTGCGCGACAAGACTGGCCAAGGAGCACAGCCATGTCGTGGGTCATCCTCATCGCGTCCGGGATCCTCGAGGCCGTCTGGGCCACCGCGCTCGGGAAGACCGAGGGCTTCACCCGCCTGTGGCCCAGCGTCGTCTTCGGCGTCGCCCTCGTCGCCAGCATGGGCGGACTCGCCTGGGCGATGCGCGACATCTCGACCGGAACCGCCTACGCCGTGTGGGTCGGCATCGGCGCGTCGCTGACGGTCGCGTACGCCATGATCACCGGCGACGAGGCGTTCTCGATCGCGAAGCTCCTGCTCATGCTGGGCCTTGTCGGCTGCGTGATCGGGCTCAAGGCCGTCGGCCACGAATAGCGCTTTCGGGGTTCCGAACCGCATTCGGGATCCCGAATCAGGCAGTCTTGACCGGCGCGCGGGAAGGGCTCCCTCGCCGGGAGGTCCCGCCGTGTCGATCGTCAATCTGCTCGTCGTGGCCGTCGGCGTCTCCGCCGACGCCTTCGCCGTGTCGCTCGCGCAGGGCGTGCGGGTGCGACGCCGCATCCACCGGGACGCCCTGCTCGTCGCGGTCACCTTCGGCTTGTTCCAGGCGCTCATGCCGCTGATCGGATGGATGCTGGGCGCGCAGTTCAGCGCTTTCATCTCGCCCGTCGACCACTGGGTCGCCTTCGGCATCCTGCTGCTGATCGGAGCGCAGATGCTGTGGGAGGCGTTCCGCGGCGGCGACGAGGAACCCGCCGAAGGGCGCATCCGCACACGGCAGCTGCTCGTGCTGGCGATCGCCACGAGCATCGACGCACTCGCCGTGGGCCTCACCTTCGCGTTCCTCGACGTGGCGATCCTCCCCGCCGTCGCCGCGATCGGCGTGGTCACCGCAGCCCTCACCTACATCGGCGTCGTGCTCGGCCACCGCGTGGGCACCCGCTTCCAGAAGCCCGCCGAGATCGTCGGCGGACTCGTGCTCATCGGCATCGGCGTGAAGGTGCTCGTCGAGCACCTCGCGGTCTGACGACGAGAGTGCCCCGGCCGCGCGAGCGACCGGGGCACCACCGGAGATCACCGGATCAGAGGCTGCAGGTGGTGACCTCCTCCCACGCGACCCACGCGCCGCCCGGGGTCTCACCCTGGGTCCACCACTTGGCCTGGTACGTGCGGGCGCTGTAGGTCACCTGCGCGCCGGCCTTGTAGGCCTGGGAGGCGCTCCAGGCCGCGGGGCAGCTCGGGGCCGTCGAGCCAGAGCAGTCGCGAACCTGCTCCCACGCGTCGTTCGTGCCGGGTGCTGCGCCCTGGATCCACCACAGCGCGCGATACTCCTTGCCGCCGTACGAGACGACCTCGCCGCCGGTGTACACCGTTCCCGCGTTCCATGCCGTCGCGGCGCAGGTGCCGGGCTCGGGTGTCGGCGTCGGGGTCGGCGTGGGCGTCGGCGTCGGGGTCGGCGTGGGCGTCGGCGTCGGGGTCGGCGTGGGCGTCGGGGTCGGCTCCGGCGTCGGGGTCGGCGTGGGCGTCACGGGTGTGGTCGACGGTCCAGTGGGCGCCGCGCGCAGTTCGTCGGCGACGAGGCCGACGAGGTCGTTGCCTCGGTCGCCGTCCAGCTCCCACCACATGCTCCCGCCGAGGCCGAGGTCTACGATGTAGTCGGCCTTCTGAGCGATCGTCTGCGGGTTGTCGTAGCTCCACCACTGGTCGCCGTTGTAGCGCCAGGCGGCGCCGACGGCGGCGTCGTAGTACTCCGTGCCGAGTGTCTTGAGCTTGTAGTAGTCCTCGTTGCCCGCTTCCCAGGTGCCGGGACCGGCGCCGGTGGCAGTGCCCCAGGCGGCCGATGAGGTGACGCCCTTCCAGCCGCGTCCGTAGGCTGCGAGCCCCACACCGAGCTGGGCGGGAGAGATCCCGGCGTTCAGGTATTCCTTGACGGCCTTGTCGACGCTGAAGCGCTCACCGGCCGGCCGCGGATCCTTCGGGTCGTCGTAGAGGTTCGCCTGGTGACCGGTCAGGCTCGGGTTCCATGCGCCGTGCAGGTCGTACCCCTGCACGTTGCCGAAGTCGAGGTCGTCGAAGATCTCGGGGTCGTTCCATCCGCCTGCCGCGATCACCGCGGGGCTCGCGGGGAGGAAGGCGCTGAGCTCGTACGGCTTTCCGGTCTGCGCCGTGAGGGCATCGAGCTGCACGCGGAACTCGTGGATCAGCGCCTTGAAGTTCGCCTTGTCGTTGGCGGTGTCGACGTGGTTGCCCTCCAGACCCGCGTTCGAGCCCGGCCACTCCCAGTCGAGGTCGATGCCGTCGAACACGCCCGCCGCGGCACCCGCGCCACCGCGACCGTCGATCATCGGGAGGTTGCCCTTGATGTAGAGGTCGATGCAGCTGGACACGAACTTCTTGCGGGTCGCATCGGTCGCCGCGGCCTTGGAGAAGTTCTTCGACCAGGTCCAGCCGCCGAGCGAGATCATGACCTTGAGATCAGGATGCTTCGCCTTCAGCTGCTTGAGCTGGTTGAAGTTGCCCGCCAGAGGCTGGTCCCACGTGTCCGTCGTGCCGGCGACCGAGTTGGTCGCGTTGTAGCCCATGCCGAAGTCGGCCCACGCGTCGCCGGCGCCGTCGGACCCGTTGGGCCCGGTGCCCTGCGCCTTGTTCGCGATGAAGCACTCGAGGGTCTGATGGTGGATGTTGCCGAAGGCGTAGTTGACGTGGGTGAGGTCGGCGGCGGCGCCGGAGGCGTCCAGCTGCCTGAGCTTGAAGTCCCGGCCGTACACGCCCCACTGCGCGAAGTAGCCGACGTTGCGGTAGCCGTTGATGCCGGCGGGGGCGGGCTCTGCCGCGGAGGCGCTCGCGGTCACGGCGACGAGGCCGCCCACCGCGAGCGTCGCGGCGGCGACGGCCGCGACGACTTTCTGCAGACCGCGGGGCGGTCGTTCCTGACGGGGCATGGCGTTCCTTTCCTGGGGGAGGCCGGCGGGGGGCGCCGGTGTCGCCAGGTTAGGAACGGGGGTGTTTGTTCAGCGTCCGTACATTCCACATTCCTGCAGACGACACGGGGCCGTGTACGGGTTTCCCCGTACACGGCCCCGTGTCGCGTGTGCGTCAGCCGCAGGCGATCCCCGTGCCCCACGGGCCCCACTGCGCCCCGGGCGTCTCGCCCTGCGTGTACCACTTGGCGGTCCACTGCTTGCCGGCGAAGGTCACGGTCTCGCTGCCGCGGTAGATCGACGACGCGCTCCACGAGGGGGCGTCGCATGCTGTGGTGCCCCCCGTGCCCCCGCTGCCGCCCGACCCCGACGACGGTTCGACGACCGTCACCCCGCGCGGCAGGTCGTACAGCGCCGCGTAGACGGCCCCGCCGATCGTCACCCGGAGATTCGAGATCTGACTGATCGGCAGGGTCCACGACAGTTTCGTGTACGCCGATCCGCCCGCGGGGATCCCGCCCGAGGGCACGGTGATCCGCGCGGTGTGGAAGTCGCCGTCCAGCCCGCCGACGTTGTCGCCGGTGTGCCCCGACGACACCGACACGAGTCCCCAGCCGTTCTGCTCCTTCATCTCGCCGGTGTCGCTCGTGGCGTAGTCGAAGGTGATCGTCGCGCCGGCGGGGATGTCGGTCGCCGAGTTGTTGCGGAACGTCACCCGCGGATTGATCGGGTAGTTGCTGTCGCCCAGCGCGAACTCGGAGAACTCGACGTCCAGATCGATGGCCTGGGTCGGCATGGTCTCGTTCGCCTTCGTGGCGCCGTACGGCTGCGACGCGCTCAGGGTCGAGTGGATGCGGTCGACCAACGACGATCCGATCTCGTACTGTCCCTTCGCGGCGTTCCAGCCGTAGTCGCCGGCGAGCTCCCAGATCATGACGCCGCCGAGTCCGTTGTCGGAGACGTAGTCGGCCTTGGCCTGGATCGCCTGGTCGGAATCGCCCGACAGGAACGTGCGCGTGGTCGCGTTCCACCACCACTCGGTCTTCGAGACGTCGTCGAAGTGGTGCGTGTACCCGCCGGCGAGAGGGCCCGTGGGCACCCCGTAGGCCGCCGCGTAGTCGCCGACCACACCGCGCTGGAGGTTCAGCACGTGCCAGATCGGGTTCACGCCGGACGGGATCGGGTTCCCGTTGCCGTCGAGGTCGTGCCAGAGGTTGTCGACGCCGATCGCTCCGGCGCCGCACTTCGAGGTGCCCCCGATGGTGGGACCGGTGCCGGGCGGGCACGCGGTCTGGTCCGGGAGAGCGGCTTTGCCGCCGAATCCGTTCGTGCCTCCGGTCACGCCGATCCATCCGCGCGTGTAGAAGGGCACTCCCATGTTGATGCGCCCCGCCGGGAGGGCGCCGCGGAAGTAGTGGAACGCCCAGTCGGAGTTGAGGTAGCCGATGCCCTTGTACGCGGTGTACACGCCTGCGGCCGCGAGCTCGGGGTCCGCCCCGTTGTCGTATAGCGGCGCATTCCCGGCGACGTAGTCGTTCCATGCGCCGTGCAAGTCGTAGCTCATCATGTTGACGTAGTCGAGGTACTTCACCACCTGGTGCACCTCCTGGCCGCGCAGCAGCCAGCCCGATGCCGGCGCGGCCACGGTGAGCATGTAGTACTGACCGTCGGCGGCGCTGGCGGCATCCAATTTCTCGCGCAGCGTCTTCATGAGCGCCGTGTAGTCCCGCCAGAGCGTCGCGCGACGCGCGTCGGAGTACGCGAAGTCATCGGGGTTGCCGGCCTTGCTGTTGCTCGTGGCGTACTCGTAGTCGATGTCGACACCGTCGAACCCGTACTGGCGGATGAAGGCGACGGCGCTGTCGGCGAAGGTCTCGCGGCCGGCGGCCGTCGCCGCCATCGTGTAGAAGCCGCCGTCGGCGACGCGCGTGCCATCGGGCGCGAAGTGCCCGCCGGTCTCGGCCCATCCGCCCACCGACACGAGGGTCTTCACGCCCGGGTTCGACTTCTTGTACTTCTCGAGCAGGTTGAAGTGGCCCTGGTAGGGCAGTGTCGGATCCATCTCGGCGCCCGCGACACCCGGCCAGGTGAGCTCGGTTGCCGCGTCGCCCGCGGCGGCGGCGTTCACCGACACACGGCCGGTCCCGTCGATGTGCGCGAACGCGTAGTTGATGTGGCTGATCTTCTGCCACGGGATGTCGCTCGCGAGGTAGCGCGGCGCGCCGGACTGACCCGTGCGCCAGCTTGTGAAGTACCCGATCACGCGGTGCTCGAGTCCGTTCGGCAGCTTCTCGCGTCCGGCGGTGTCGTAGATGTCGCAGTAGGGGACGTCGATGCCGGGGGTCTGGTACAGCCCGTCGGGGCGGCACTGCTCATCGGGATTGGTCGTCCACGGCGCGCCCGGTGTCGGCGCCGGGGTCGGCGTCGGGGTCGGGGTGGGCGTGGGGGTCGGGACGACGGTGCCGTCGCCGCATGCGCCGCGCGCCTCCCACGGCCCCCACTGCTCGGTGCCGGGCACGTTCGTGGGCTCGGCCCACCACTTCGCCCGGTAGTTCACGCCCTCGTATGACACGGTCGCACCGCCGGCGTAGGGGCCCGTGGTCGACCACGCCGGGGCGCAGGGATCGGCGGCGGTGGCGGAGGAGGGGGCGACCAGCAGTGTGGCCAGAAGGGCCGCCGCGCCGATCAGTGCGGTGGCGCCGACCCGTCGTCGGCGCGTGGGGGGAAGGGTCATCGGTGTGTCCTCGCGGGGGATGGGCGGCGCCGGGGTGCGCCGCGTCTCGCACGCTAACGACGGGCGATGCCCGCTGGCATCCGCGGGATCCCTGATACGGGATTCCCCTTATGGGACGACGACGGCGCGCTCACGCGCCACGCGGTGGGCGAGGACGCTCAGCGCCACGCGCGAAGGGACAGCGAGCTTGGTGAAGATGCGGCCGAGGTGCACTTCGACCGTGCGCACGGAGACGTAGAGCCGCTCGGCGACCTGCCGGTTCGTGGCGCCCTCGGCGACCAGCAGAGCGACCTCCTGCTCGCGATCGGTCAGGACGTCCGCCCAGGCGGCGCGACAAGCCTGCGCCAGAGGGTCGACGGCGTCGCCATCGACGACGCTGCCGACACCGAGTCCCGTGCCGACGGGCTGAGTCGTCGGCACGGCCGTCGTCGTCGCTTGCGGGTCGGGCGAGAGCAGCGTCTCCGCGGGAAGGTCCGCGATCTCGTCATCGCACGCGCGCTGCCACACGATCGCCCCCGCGGCGTGGAAGAGGCCAGACGCCGCGATGACGTGCTCGCGCGCCCGCCCGAGGTCGCCCTGCGCGCGCAGCGCACGCCCACGAGTCAGCTCGCTCAGTGCACGGGCGTACGGCGATCGGGCCGGCACGCAGTATCGCGACACCGCGCCGCCCTCGTGGGCGCGACGGGCGGCATCGCTGCGCATCTGCGTGTCGTCGAGGCCGGGAACGGCCAGTCCCGGGCTGCCGTCCTCGCCGCCGAGTTGCGCGCTGAGCTCCACGAGCGTCGCCGCCTCGGCGGGCCGGCCGCCGAGGAAGGCCGCGATGGCCCGATCGACCAGCGCTCCGCTGCGCAGAGATGGCGTGTGCGGGGTCGGATGGGCGTCGCCGAGTGCGCGCGACGTGGGCAGCGTGCGACCGTCGGTGCACGCGTCGAGTCGGCGCGCGAGGGTGACCCCGAGTCCGGCGAACGGCAGGGCGATCGGGGCGTGCACCGCGGCGGCGGCCAGCTCCGACCTCGCGCGGGCGAGATCGCCCGCCCAGAACTCCACGAGGGCGATCGCCACCCGCCGGTGCGCTTCGGCGAGCGGGCCGGGCAGATCGTGCGCGAGGTCGCGGAAGCTGGGCGCGCACGGGTCGAGTGCGCACCCCGCCGAGCCGTGCAGCACGCCGAGCGCGTGGGCGTAACGGCCGTGCGCCGCGAGGTCGAGCGCCGCCACGATCCGTTCGCGCATCGCGTTGTCGTCGGCACCGGGGCCGTCGACGATGCCGGGCTCCGCGCAGGCGAGCGCGTCGTCGAAGAGTGCGCACCACGCGCGGGCGTTCGCGAGTCGGGCGCGTCCGCGTCGTCGGGGTGCGACGATGCGCTCGGCGCGGGCGAGCAGGGCGGCGGCATCGGCCCGTTCGCCGCGTTCGGCGTTGAGGCAGGCGGCGTCGGCGAGGGCTCGCCCGACGGTCGCGGTCTCGGCGGGGCCGAGCTCGCCCCGTTCGGCTCGCGCGGCCAGTCGCGCGAGCTCACCGACCGGGACGTTCCCGTCGCGCAGGGTGACCGCGTGCACGAATGCGGGAAGGGCGCGCGCGGCGACGGCGTCGCTGCCGGCGATCGCGGCGCGCAGCCACGTCGCGGCGTCGTCGACGAGCCCCGCCGACAGCGCCGCCTCACCGGCGACCACATGCGCGCGGTCGCGGTCGGGACCGGTGGCGTGGCTGGCGGCCTCTCGCGCCACCGCGTGCGCCCACTCGGCGGCACCCGACGTGAGAGCGGCCGCCGCGAGCGCGAGGAGTGGGCCGACGATCGTCTGGTCACCTTCGAGCGTGCTGAGCGAGGTGTGCCATACGGTCAGCGGCGCCTCGCCCGCCACCCGGTACGCGCGCGCCAGTTCCGCGTGCGCCGCGGTGCGCTCGCCGAGCGTGGCGCTGCCGTGGACGTGCACCCGCACCCGTGCGTCGGCGAAGCGCAGGCGCCCGCCGGCGACCACCAGATGAGAGGCGGCCGGACCGGACAGCACGTCGCCCATCGTCAGTCCGGTCGCCGCGAGGACGATGTCCACGCGGTGGTCGACGCTCACCGCGGCGGTCAGCAGCACCCGCCGCGCGGCGTCGTCGAGCGCGTCGTCGAGCGGTCGGAACACGTCGCGCACCGCCGCCGTCAGCGGCAGCGGATCCGGGAGTGCGGACAACCCGGCGCGCTGGGCCGTCGTCAGCCCGGCCGCCACCTCGGCGATCGCGGCCGCATCCGCCTCGAGGGCCGTCGTCAGGCGCATCGCCACGTGCGGTGCGACAGTGTGTCCGAGCCGGTGGAGCAGATCGAGGGCGGCATCGGATGCGCCCAGAGCAGGTCCGGTCACCGTCATCGCCGCATCGCCCTCCGTCTCGGAATCTCCGTCGATTCCCGGGGTGGATTGTTACCAACCCTTACAAAGTAGTGGATGGGGGCCGCGGTGCAACGGTCGATCCGTCTCACGGCGCCACGTCGACGTACGCGATGTCGTCGAGCACGGTGAAGCGCAGCACGGTGTCGACGCCGAACTCGGCCACCGCCTCCGGTGCGATGAAGGAGAACTGCGGATCCAGGGTCACATCGGCCACCGTCGGCAGCACGTCCCGGCTGCATGAGGTCGCCGACGCCGTCGGCCGCAGCGTGAGATCGCGGCTGATCCAGACGCAGCGCAGGCGTCCGTTGGTGGTGGCCACCACCTGCATGCCGTGGAACCGCTCGTACGTGATCACCTCCACGCCGCTGCGGCGCTGCGGGAAGTCCAGGTCGGGGTCGTTGGTCACGGCGAGGGTGAAGTCGTGCGCCGGTGTCGCGACGAGAGTCCAGGCGGTCACCCCCGCCGCCAGCAGCGCGGCCACCAGCACGCTCGTCACCCACAGCATCAGCCGGCGCTGGCCGCCCGCGCGCGAAGCGGCAGGGGGAGGGGATGCCGCGGGCGCGGCATCCACCCGTTCCACCGTCTGCGCAACCGGCGCGGCGATCGCGGGCGCCTCGGCAGCGCCGCCGGTGTCGGCCGGCGCCGGAGACGCGGGCACGGGCGGGATCTCGCGCGGGTCGAGTCCCAGATCGAGCGCGTGCGAGATCTCGAGCTCGCGGAGCCGCCGGAGGGCCGTGGAATCGCCGAAGATGTCGGCGTGCGGCCCGTAGGCGCGTTCGCGGAGCTCGGCGAGTTCCCGATCGGCGCCATCGCCCATGGATCGATCATCCCACCGCGGCGGTCACCGCGCGGCGGTGCCGGCGAGGCTGCCGCAACGCAGAAGGACCGCCCATGCGGACGGTCGTTCTCGCTCGTGGGTTGTACGCATAACCTGTTCTGCCGCGTTTTTCCGAGGGAGTTGAGAGGGTGCATCGCGGCCGATCCTCTACGGAGCCGCCGCTAATCCTCTGATTCCCCCGCGCCACCTTGTGCGGCTTGGTGCGTACGTTGTCCACGCCAGCACCGTCGGGTGCTGACGTTGCCGCGTGGTTCGGGGCGGTCATGCCGCTTCCTCCGCGCACGGCGTGGTTCCGGATTCGTCTCCGACGCCAGCAAGCTGGGCGAGGGTGACTCCACAGGCGTGTAGGCTCTCCGCGCTACCTCGGGCGAGCTTCAGGTGGTTCGTTGCTGCGTTGTAGTCCCGGTCGAGGACGGTTCCGCAGGCCGTGCATGTCCAGACGCGTACGTCCAGAGATTTCTTCTTGCCCCAGGTTCCGCAGACCGCGCAGGTCTGTGTTCCGGGGAAGAACTTCGGGGCGACCACGAGCTCCCGCCCGGCCAGTCCCGTGTGAGCTGCGAGTTCGCGGAGGAACATGCCCCACGCGGCGTCATGGATTGATTTGCTGCGCTCGGAGTGGCTCCCGGCGATCATGCCGACGATGTCCAGGTTCTCGACGCAGATCACCTGATTCCCGCCGGACAGCCGGGTCACGAGCTTGCGAACGAAGTCGGTTCGCAGGTCGGGCGTGTGCAGGCGACCGCGAAGATGCGCGACGAGGTTGGCGAGCTGCGTCGCGTGAAGGCCACTGGGGCGACGGAGGCCGAAGCACGCGCGGCACTTGCCAAGCAGGCCGAAGACATCCGCTTCCGTACAGTCGGCCCGGTGCTCAAGCCGTGGCGCGACCATCGCCGAGGCGTGCGAGGTGTTCCTGTACGAGAAGGAGCAGTCGCAGACTGTTGTCGACACCACGCTCGAGTCGTACCGGTCGACCATCACTCACGTCGTCACGCCCGCGTGTGGCAATCTGCCCCTGCGGGATCTTACGGTGCTTCGCTGCAACCGCATCCTACTGGGGATCTGGGAGGAGAAGTCGCTGCCCGCGGCGCGGCGGGCGCGCAGCATCCTGTCGCAGGTGTGCCAGACCGGCATCGAGCACGAGGTGATCGCCGCGAACCCGATCCGCGACGCGCGTCGACTGCCGCTGCCCGACAAGAAGGAATCGGTGCTCAGCCCCGACCAGGTGATGGTCGTGCACGAACTGATGCGCGGCTGGCGCGCCGACGGCGCAGGGTTCGGTCCGCGCCCCAACGTGGCCGTGCTCGAGAACGTGATGTGGATCATGATCGGCACCAGCGCCCGCATTGGCGAAGTGCTCGGCCTGCGGCGCTGCGATGTAGATGTCACGGCGCGTCCGGCGACGGTGCTCATCGCGGGGACGATCAAGCAGAGCAAAGTGAACGGGCTGTATCGCAAGAACACGCCCAAGAGGTCGCGCCAGAAGCGGCGGATCGCTCTCCCGAGCTTCGCGGCCGCCGCGGTGCGGGTGCAGCTCGCCGAGGCGGATCGCGACCCGGAAGCCTTCCTGTTCTCGACCAAGACCGGGCGCCCGTTCAGCGTCAGCAACTACGAGCGGCTGCTGCGCACCTTCATCGACGACAACGAGAAGGCGCTGCAGGCTGCGGCGATCGACACGGGCGAATTCTCGACGCACATCTTCCGCCGTACGACCGCGACGATCATAGACGCCGCGGCCGGCATCACGCTCGCCTCGCGTCTGCTCGGGCACGCGAACGAGCAGGTGACCCGGCACAGCTATGTCGTGACCGCTGAGCTGGTCGACCCCGTGACCGCCGACATCATGGAGAACGCGTTCGCCGCGTCGAGCGATCTCGACGGGGGAGTGCCGGAGGGGTGGGAGTGATGTTCTCGGGTCTTTGCGACACGCCGGGAGCCACAATAACTAGTAGGCCCGGCGCTTCGGGCGTCACATATGTTGTGATTCGTCGATCTGTGCGATCCGCGAAACCTGCGGTGGTGCCACCGTGGCACCACCGCAGGCGCTGGGTAGTCAGGTGCCGTTAGCGTAACGGCACCGTAGTCGAGACTAACTGCAAGTTTCTATCCGAGCCTGTACAGCGTGGACCCGCGGACGAGGGTCCAAACTGCCCACCAACGCATAGTCAAGGAAACTGCCCGTGCACCGGGTAGTGGGTCGATGCAGGTGGCTCGGGAACGAGCGTCGACAACGGGCTCGCCTGGAGCGTGAACGCGCGCTCCAGCGGGAACTCCTCGAGGACTGGCCCGCGTTCCCGGACCAGCCCAGGCCACCGGGCCGTGTATCGATGGGACGACAACACCCGCCGAGGCCATCACGCAACCAACGTCAGCGCCGCGGTCACCGAAGTTCGGTGTTGAACCCTATTCGTTATGTCCCCACGTGTTCAGAGGGTCGGGACACGCCGCCCAGATTTCCGGGTCGGTGCGCAGATCGGAGCCGGACGACTCCGCTAAGGCATAGATTCCGATGATGCGCGACTCGACGAGGAGCGCGTCGGAGAATGCCTGGTAGCTGGGCAGCGATGGTACGTCCAGACCGAGACTCTCTAGACAGTCTCTGGTGCGCACCTGTGCTCGGTACTCGGAGTCGGCAAGCTCCGCGGTGAGGGGCGGTGGCGGATCGATCCCGACCTTGTTATCGATGTAGCACCGCTTCACGTCGTAGTCGTAGGCGTCCTTCTGCGCGTCTGGAGTGTCGATCACGAAAGCGCCCGGACCGGTCACGGTGACTTCCCATCCCTTATCGCGAAGGCAACCGACGATGATGTTGGAAGCATCCTCGGCGCTCATCCACGGGGCGTCGGGGTCGAAGGTCGCGTGCGGGTCGGGAACAGGCCATCCGTCGCTCAGCCACAGCCCAGACTCCTCGTCAAAGGTCGGAGCGACGGCAGGCCCCGTCGGCGGTGCAGTCGGTGTGGTCGAGGCGTGGTGCTCGCCGGGGGCGCACCCGGCGAGCACCAACAGCGATGCGACGAGGCAGAGCGCTCTCGTGACGGGTTGCGTCATCAGTTCGGGTTCGGTCCACAGACGTTGTACGCGTTGGAGAGCGAGTACGGGCTGTAGATCTGCCATGCGGTGGAGCCGCCCGTCGTCGCGTTCGTCGAACTCTTCAGGCTCAGCCCCGTGAAGTTGAAGGTACGTCCAGAGCTCTGATAGAAGTGCGAGCTCGGCGCGGTGGCTGGCGCTGACGCCGTGACAGATGACCACAGGTTGGCTGTTTGCGTCGCGCTGCACGCAGCGTTGCCTGTGGCGAGCTGCGCGTTCGCTGCGACTGCACCTGCGAGGACGAGAACTGCGGAAACGAGCCCCGACGTGATGGCGCGAACCGCGGTTAGCTTGTTCATTGAATTGTGCCTCCCTGTGTCGGTGAGGGAGGCTGGTTGCCTGCCTTCATCCTTATACGTCGGATCGGCGATGATCCTGACACAAGTCGCGAGACGACTGCACAGCACGTGCCCTGTGTCGATCGTTCTGTCCGGAGCAGCTTTGGAGCAGCTTCTTCGCCGACCTCGAAGCGTGCGGAAGCCTGTCCTTGTGCGAGCACTGCCCGGAGGCGGCACCCATCGCGTTGGCCACGCCGAGATTTTCTTGTCGGCCGGTGTCAGGAATCGTCGCTCCGCGGACATTACCTGTGTGAAAGTCCGCAGTTGAGAAACCTCGGACGTCTTCACACAGTGTGGCGCCGCGAATTGTGATCGGAGAATCAGATGAGGAAGACCTACTTGGCGCTCGGCGGCTCGATGGCAGCGATTGCGCGTACAGTTGCCGCGGCCATGCCAGCTGCCGCTGTATCGGGAACGCAGAGCTGTGCAGCGACCCAGGCGTACGGGATCCAGACCGAGCTCACAGCGGGTGGTACCAGCACGACGCTCACAGTGCACACCTACACGAGTTCGGACTCGCGGACGTATTACGGGCTGGGCGTGAAGAACTCGACGCGCGGCAATAACGCCAGTTCCGGGCCGTGGGATGCGTACACGCCATTCTCGTTCAAGACGGCGAAGGGAACGTGCGGGCCCAAGATCTCATGAGGGCGAGGGTTGCGGCGGCTGTGACGGTCGCGATAGGGACGTTCGCGGTCGCGGGGTGCGCTTCTGCGGGCGGCGTTGTCGGCTCGCCTGCTCCGCCGGCCCCGTCCGTGTCCGAAGGAGTTGAGGTTGGTGGGGGACGCGATGGTGTGGTCACCTCGAGCGAGATGATCGCAGGCCTGGGGGCATGCCTTCTCGAGCGCGGGTGGGACGTGACCATCCAGGGGGATTCGGTCCACGGGCGGAACATGGGGGAGCAGTATGACGCGTACATCCGCGACACGGAGGAGTGCAGCGAGCTCGTGGCGCCTAACCAGCCGGAGCCGCCAGAGCTGACTCCGGAGCTTGCGAGAGAGGAGTACGACGCTCAGGTTCTCTACCGTGCGTGCCTGCTCGAGCACGGGGTTGACGCGCCCGAGTTGCCGAGCTATCAGCAGTTCGAGGACGCACTCCTGATCGACAAGTCGGTGTATGACGGTTCCTTCGAGGCCGGGCTTCCCGGTGGCAGCGAACTTCGGCGGACGTGTGCTGACCCGTTGGAGACGTGGGGGCACAACGGATGATGGTGCCTGCCGCCGTCGATAGTGATGGGGGTGCCGAGGTCAGGAGGTTCGAGGCCACGGGGGGACCGCGGCGCGGTAGCCGGAGCGGTTGGATCGTCGCGGGGTTCGCGGTCGTTATTGCGGCCGTCGCGGTGGCGGGGGCCGGGTTCGTGGTGTTGCGGCCCGCCGAGGATCCCCTCACCGCAACGGCGTACACGACGGTGCCGGTGGAGCAGGGGCAGGTCGGTTCGAGCTTGAGGTTGAACACGGTGGCGGTGTGGGAGCCGACGCCGGTGGGGGTCAATCGTGTGTCGGGGGTGGTCACGGGGGTCGAGGTCGCCGCGGGCGACGAGGTCGGCGCGGGTGACACGGTGTACACGGTGAACTTGCGGCCGGTGGTGGTGGCGGCGGGCGCGGTGCCGGCGTTCCGGGCGATCAGTCGTGGCGATCAAGGGACGGATGTCGCGCAGCTTCAACTGCTGCTTGCGCAGCTCGGGCACTATGCGGGACCTGCGGACGGGACGGTGGGGTGGGGCACGGTGACGGCGATCCGTGCGTGGCAGAAGGCGTCCGGCGTCGCTCAGACGGGCGTGGTCGAGTGGGGTGATGTGGTTTTCGTCCCGTCGCTGCCGACGCGTGTGTCGTTGGATCCCGCGGTGGTGGGGGTGGGGAAGACCCTGACTGGGGGCGAAGAAGTCGTGCGCGGGCTGCCCGCATCTCCCGTGTTCACGATTCCCATGACCGATGCGCAGGCGAGTATGGTGCCGATCGGCACGCATGTGCGGGTCACGGCACCGGATGGATCGGAATGGAGCGCGGTCGCCGCGGACAAGACCTCCGACTCCGAGACGCAGACCGTCACGGTCGGATTGACCGGCATAGACGGAGGTGCGGTGTGTGGCGAGGCATGCGGTTCGATTCCCGTGACGGCAGAGGTGCGGCTGTCGTCCGAGATCGAGACCGTTCCGACGGTGGAGGGTCTGGTCGTCCCGTCGGCGGCGCTGGTGACGGACGCGTCCGGGCAGGTCTCGGTGGTCGATGAGGACGGGGCGCGTCGGGCGGTGACCGTCCGCGCCTCGGCGCGGGGGATGTCGGTGATCGACGGGGTCGATGAGGGACTTCGGGTGCGTGTTCCCGCAGGGAACGGCGCCCCCGGATGATCCTGGAGGCTCGAGAGGTCGGGTTCGACTATGTCCCCGGCCGGCCCGTGGTGGACGGGTGGTCCGCGACATTCGCGCGGGGGTCGATGACAGCTATCACCGGACCGTCGGGGCGCGGCAAGTCCACGCTCATGTATGTTCTCGGGCTGATGCTGCGCCCATCGCGTGGCGACCTCCTTGTCGACGGCATGCCCGTGTCGGCCCTCCGTGACGCCGCGCGGGCGCGGTTGCGGGCAGACCGGTTCGGGTTCGTGTTCCAAGATGCTTCACTTGACGCGACGCGCTCGGTGCTCGACAACGTGACGGAGACAGCCCTCTACCAGGGCCGGGATCGACGTCAGGTCGCTGCACGCGCGGCGGGATTGCTCGAACGCTTCGGTGTGGATGTGCCCGCCGGCCGCAAGCCCGGGCAGGTGTCGGGGGGTCAGGCGCAGCGGATCGCGTTGTGTCGGGCGCTGCTCACCGACCCGATGGTCCTGCTTGCGGACGAACCGACAGGGAACCTCGACCCTGTCACCGCGCAGCTCGTGGTGGCTGCTCTGCGCGATCACGCCGCATCGGGTTCGGCGGTGATCGTCGTCACTCACGCGCCCGACGTCGCCGACGCATGCGATCACGAGATCCGCCTATGACGCCGGCATCCGTTCTACTCAAGGAGGCGGCGGCCTCGGCGAGATCGCAACCCATCGCCTCGGTGCTGACCGTGCTCATGGTCGCGGGCATGATCATCGCTGTCATGTTGACCACCGGACGCACCGTCGGCGCGGAACAGCGTGTACTGGGCTCGATCGACACCGCAGGGACCCGCTCAATCACGATTCGCGCCGAGCAGTCGGCCGGTGTCACGAGCGACGCAGTCGACCGCATCGCCCACATCGACGGCGTCGAATGGGCCGCAGGCTTCTCCGCAGCCGTCGACGCGACGAACACACTCATCCCTGATGGCACCCGGGTACCCGCCCGCTTCGCCTACGGTCCCCACCTGGACCGACTCGACATCCCGCGCGAGATCCCCCTCGAGGGGACCGCTGCCTATGTCTCGCCCCTCGCGGCGGCTGAGCTCGGCATGGTGGACACAGCCGGGGCGATCACACTCCTCGGGGGACCCGAGTACGCGGTCGTCGGTGCCCTCGACATCCCGGACTTCCTCACTGGACTGCAGCCAGTCCTGTTGATCCCGCAGCCCGACCCTATCGGTACCGAACCCGTCGCACTCATCATGGTGATCGCGGAGCGCCCCGACCTCGTCGCGCCCGTCAGCGACGCGGTGCTCTCGGTTCTCGGCGCCGACGACTTTACGAAAGTGACCGTGCAGACCTCGGAGACACTGGCGCACCTCCGAGCCCTCATCCAGGGTCAGCTCGGCGGATTCTCGCGCGGTCTCGTCCTCGCTGTGCTCGCTTTGACCGGAGCCCTCGTCGCGATCCTTCTGACCGGTCTCGTGCTCATGCGGCGCAAGGATTACGGCCGACGCCGCGCCCTGGGAGCCACTCGAGGACTCATCGTCGCGCTCCTGCTGACACAGACCGGCCTCCTCGCCACGCTCGGCGTCGCGCTTGGCGCCGCTACGTCCACCGCAGCACTCCTCATGCTCGGAGATCCGCTCCCCGGGGCCGCGTTCACCGCGTCGTTGGGTGTGCTTGCCCTCGCGACCGCGCTCCTCGCCGCACTGATTCCCGCGATCACCGCCAGCCGTCGCGAACCCATTCGAGAACTCCGCGTCCCGTGAATCTCCTTCGACATCAGCAACCGCCGAACGGCCGAAAGAGGCCCAGCACGGTCGCATGCTCTCCAAGCCCTGCCCGAGAATTGAGACGACACATCGAATCGCCGCGAATGTGTCAGGAACGCGGCCCGCGCGACATGTACTAGGTAAGAGACGCAACGAGAGCGGCCCGTGCCCGACTGAAAGTGCCACCAGATGACGTTCCCCACCGAGAGCTTTCCGGAGTTCTACCGGGCGAATCGTCGTACAGTCTGGAAGTTCGTCCGCCGCAGGGTTGACAGCGACGACGCCTGCGAGGACATCTGCGCCGACGTCTTCGAACTCGCCTATCGAAAGCTGGACGTCTCGCACCCGAACCCGGTCGGCTGGCTGATCCTCACGGCGACGCACATGCTTCGGGCGGTCGCGCGACGAAAACAACGCGAGAACCAGGTTCTTCACAATCACGCGATGATGCAGGCGATGGTCGAGTGGGAGGATCCCCGGCTCGAACAGCTCGCCGAAGCCTGGCGACGGTTGCCGCAGCGTCACCAGCATGTGCTTCAGCTCTTGATTTGGGACCAACTCCCCGCGGCCGACGCCGCGATCGTCCTCCGGTGCTCCGAGCAGACCGTGTGGAAACGCGCGAGCCGAGCACGGCAGGCGCTGCGGGACGCGTGGCCGACTGACACGGATGACACGGGCACAGAGGGAGGTCGATCATGGGACATGATCCCGATGCCCTGAGCGACGACAGGCTCGACAGCCTTCTCCGGCAGCTCGACCCGCTCAGCGGAGTGAACGCGGACGAGCCGCTGAACGATCGCGACCGCGCGGTCCTTCTGCGAATCATGGCACAGCCCCGCAAGAAGACCTTGGTGGGGGCGGCGCCTGCGCCCCGGCCCGCTCCCCGCAACATGGCGCTCGTGCTGACCATGGCGGTGACCGCCATGGTCGCGATGATCGCCATCGTCTTGGTGTGGCCGCCGGTCGCGCCAAGCGCGATCGCCCTCACCCCGCCGCCGCTGAAGGTGTCGAGCACATCGCAGACAGTCGGAGAGGTCGCGAGCATGGCGCAACGGCTACTCGCAGGCAGGGCCGGCCAACCGGCCGCGGAGCGCAGGGTGTCGTCGGTGGGATGGTACCTGCAGATGGATCATCCGGCCTCGGGTGAGACCATCGCCGTCATCGTCCCACAGGTGATCGAACTCGCCTGGAACGAGGATGGCTCGGGGCGCGAGGTCACCACTGCCGGCATCCCCTACCTCGCCGATGGGACCCGACTCGAGGACTCGACCCGCGGACCCGAGCCAGGGAGAGTCCTGCACGACATCACATATGCGGCTGGCGGTTTCGGCACTCCCGTCCAACAGGTGCCCGGCGAGAGCGCGACGGAGGTCAAGGACTTTCTTGCTGCCTACTGGAACCCGGTCGCGACATCCGGCACCGCGTCCGACATCATCACCGCGATCGGGAACGCGTTCAGCTCATGGACCCTCACGAATCAGCAGCACGCACACATTCTGGACATGCTGAGCAGAGCGCCCGGCGCCTACATCGCCGGCACCGCCCTCGATCGCGCTGACCGCGAAGTGACGGTGATCGCCGCCGACTCGACTCACAACCCCGACTACCAACTGCTCCTGCTGGTCTCCAACGAGACGGGACGCATCGTCGGCACCGAAAGTGTTCGCCTCACTCCCAGCGGTGAGCTGCCCGCTGGATCAGTCACCTCATACACACTCTGGGACACGCATTGAAACACCGTCTCGCCATCTTCGCCCTCATCCTCGCGGCATCGCTCGGACTAACGGTCGGTCTCAGTGGCACCGCGCACGCGGGTCAGAACCTCGATCCTCGGATCGAGTACGCGCTCGATGCTCAGCCAGGTGGGATTGTGACCAGCCCGAACGTGGTGGAGTGGCCACAGTTGGGTATGCGATTGGAGGTCCGATCCGCGATCGTGGCGTTCGGGCTGTCCTCCAAGTGTCCGAGCGGTAGCATCTGCGCCTTCCAGTCCGCGAACGAGGGCAGCGCCCGGTTGTCATGGGGAGCTTGCGGGACGTTCTCCACGACTGCGCTTGCGACGGTTGGTTCGGTAGCAAACGCGCGGTCCATCGGCACCGTTCAGGCTCGCTCGGGCACAGCCATCGTGGCGTCGACATCAGCGGGAAACTTCGCAAACGTCTTCGGCGCAGTCGACAATATCCGGTGCATCTAGCTACGACACTCTCATCGAAATCACGGTCGATCTGAGCTCACGGGCCACATAGGCCTGCGCGAGTGCGAAGCGACCCAGCGCGGTTGCCCTTGACAGCCGCGGTCGGTCCTGAGCGCCAATGACACACAGCGAGGATGTCGCGAACGACATCCTCGCTGTGTGTCATTGGCCGGCGCGATAGCTCGAGTTCAATCCCCAGGTATCGAGCGGATCCCGACACTCAATGCGCAGAGGGTCCCCCTGGGATAGCCCCGCTTCCCAAGAACCGTCGTAGATCTCTCCGCCCGTCAGCAGAGCGTCTTCGAACTGCTGATAGCTGGGCAACGCAGGTGCGTCCACTCCGTGCTGGAGCAGACACTGCCGATACAGCATCTGTGCGTTGTACTCCTCGACGGCCAACTCGGGAGACAGCGTGGGAGGCGGCGGGAGGTCCGCCGTTGCGATCGCATAGCACTCGTCGTTCGCGGCACGATATGCGTCCATTTGTGCGAGCGGTGTGTTCGAGCTGACCGAGTCACGGCCGATTGTGACGTCCCAGCCCTGATCGATCAGGCACTGGCCGACACGACGCGCCACCTCTGATGAACCCACGTGTTGTTGTTCTTCGTCGCCAACCGCCGAGGATGCGGTCCGCGACGCACCCGGCGCCGGCCCGGATTGGTTACCCGACATGCTGCATCCGGCTGAGGTGACGGCAACTGCCGCGAGCACAGCCCACAACGCCAGCCGCCTCACGAGACCTTTGGCCCGCATGTCCCGTTTGCGTTCAGGAACGACGCGGGAGACGGTACGTACGTCTCCCATCCTCCGCTGCTCACCCCCGCGCGGGAGCTGTTCTTGTAGCCCTGTCCGAAAAAGTCGACAGAGTACGCGCCGACATAGGTGTGGGTTGTCCGAGTCGTGGAGTTCGAGTTGACAGCAGAGAGTCGGGTCTGGATCCCATACTGCTGGTTGCTGGCGCAGGTTTGCCAGCCGCTCGCGCTTGCCGCAGAAGCGGGCAGCGCAGTCCCCACGACGAGGCCAACTGCGAGCGCAGCCGCGAACATGCCGGAGGTGAGTTTGCGAGACGGTTTCATGAGTTTGCCTTTCATCTGGCGATGGCGTTCCTCTACCCAGATATGCCGGGGGCACGAAGAACCTGACCGCCGCATTGGAAGTGATAGCTGGAGTCCGGACTAGCTCGATACACCCCGAAGGACGGGCGTGAGTGGTCGCGGTGCGGGCAATGTGGTCGCGTCCGATCAGAGAGCTTTGGTGCGGGACGTGCCCGCGATCTCGGTGCTGGGTGGCCACATCCGACGCGCGAGGTGGGGATTGCCGGGGGCGATGCAATACGCGCATCCGGGGCCGGCCAAGAGAATCACGAACCAGCCTCGCGGCGACACGTCTCCTCTGCTCTTCGCGCTTACCATGTCGATCACGATTGGTCCGCCTCAACCTCCCGGCACATAGAGACCGATCCACCCGCGCCCCGACGTCGACCCCATGGCCACCCATCGCCAAAACGAATGCACGCATGCTACGGGGACCGTAGTGCGCACCTCCCTGACAGGAGAACTTGTCAGGGAGGTCGGCGTGAAGGGCGGGGTGACGCTGTATCGCGGGGCCGGCTGCGCCGCGCGACGCTACCTGGAATCTGATCGCTCGCTGGCCGACGAGTACTACCTCGAAGGCGTCGTCGCGATCGCGGACTTCGCCGTCATCGATGCTTGCGGGCTGGTCGTCGACCAGCGCAGCCTGAACCCGGGGGAGTACGCGGGTTGGGTCGACTGGACGGACCCCATCAGCGGCGTCTCGATGGGGATGCCGCGCCAGTCGGGTGAGGCCGGCGGGGGAGTCCGCGGTTCGCCGAGATGGTCGTCAACGTGCCGAAGTCGCTCTCGATCGCTGCGGCGCTGCATCCTGATGTGTCGGCCGCGCTGGATGACGCTCAAGGCGATGCGGTGAGGGAGATCCGCACGTGGCCGGGGCAGCACTCCGTCACCCGCATCGGCCCGCGCGGGGCGCAGCGGGTCGTGCACGCAGACCGCCTGCAGACGGTTGCCGTGTCGCACCGCACGAGTCGTGCGGGCGACCCTCATCGCCACGTCCACTTGCAGATCGGCACCCGGGTGTGGGCGGAGGGTGCGTGGCGCGCGCTCGACACGGCGGCGCTGTTCCGTCAGCAGGGAGCCGTCCGCGCGCTCGGCACCGGCATCCTCGCCGCGCACCCGCAGCTCGCGGCAATTCTCGATCGCCACCGACTCACGCTCGACCCGATCACCGGGGAAGTCGCTGAACTCGTGCCGTGGAATCACGTGATGTCCAAGCGCGCAGCGCAGGTGACACGCAACCTTGCGATGTTCGAGCGGGAATGGATCACGGCGCATCCCGGGCAAGAGCCGAGCGCAGAGGTGCGCGCGCGGCTGCAGGCTCGTGCATGGGATCACCAGCGACCGCACAAGCGGCCTTCCGTGCTGAGCACCGATGCCGCATGGCGCGCCGAAATGCGCGTTGCGGGATGCCCGACGCAGCCGCCACGCGCACGGAACATCGCCCCGACCGTCGCGCTTGACGACCTGAGTGTGGAGGTGGTCGCGTCTCGCGCACTCGACCGTTGCGCGGCGACGTCATCGGCATGGTCGGTGCACGATGTGCGCGAACAGGTAGCGCGCATCGTGACGTCGCTGGGATGCCGCACCGACCCGGCCGCTCTGCGTGCGTTCATCGAGCTCGCCGCCGGGCTCGCCCTGCAGGACTGCTTGTCGGTGCTCCCGGTCGACGCGCCGACTCCTGAGCACGTCGCCCATCTCACGACGGCGCGCGTCATGGCCGTCGAGACGGCGTTGCGCGACAAACTGGCGGAGATGGCGGATGCCTCGCACCGGGCGACGGCGCCCCTCATCGATGACGATCGACGGGATGCCGACCAGGTCAGTGCGGCGCGGGCCGTGGCATCCACCGCCCCGCTTGTCGTGGTCGAGGGTGCCGCCGGTGCAGGCAAGACGACCATGCTGGGCGCTGCCATCGACGCCGCGACGACCGTCGACCGCCGAGTGCGGATCCTGACGCCTACCCGGAAGGCGGCGCAGGTCGCAACCACTGAACTCGGCGTTCGGGCAACGTCGGTCGCCGCGTTCCTGCACGAACACGGCTTCCGTTGGAATGACGACGGCGTGTGGACTCGGCTCCCCGTCGGCGACCGCGATCCCGAGACCGACGGTGCATACCTCGGCCCACCCTCCGACGCCCGGCTCGTTCGCGGGGAGCGCATCGTCGTCGACGAGTCCGGCATGCTCGACCAGGACTCCGCGCACGCATTGCTCACCGTCGCTCACAAGGCCGGCGCCACGATCGCGCTGGTCGGCGACCGTGTGCAACTCCCGGCCGTCGGACGAGGCGGCGTGCTCGAGATCGCCGCGACGCTTGTGCCGGCGGTGCACGACCTCACCGCGCTCCATCGCTTCGCGGACCCGGACTATGCGCGGCTCACCCTCGCGCTGCGCGCGGGCGTGGATGCGGACGCACTATTCGACCGACTCCACGCCGCGGGCCTGGTGCGCATCCACGGCGACGAGGACGCATTGCGCGACGGCGTCGCGCTCGAGCACCATCACGGCGTCGCGCTGACGACCGCGACCATGGCCGAGGCGAGCGCGCTCAACGCCCGGATCCGCGATCGCCGGGTCGAGCGTGGACAAGTCGATGACAAGACGACGGCCGTGGGCAGCGACGGAATGCCTATCGGGCGCGGTGACGTGATCCAGACCAGAAAGAACGACAGCACGTTGCGGGTCGCCAACCGTCAAACGTGGCTCGTCGACAAAGTTCTGCCGGGCGGAACGATCGCTGTCGTCTCGAATGTGCTCGAGCGAGGTCGGCGGGCGCGAGTCATCCTGCCCTCCGACTACGTGGCGTCGAACGCGCACCTCGCATATGCGTCGACCGCGTACGGGATGCAGGGTGTCACGGCGGGGGAGTCGCAGACCGTCCTGAGCGACGCCGCGACGGCGGCGAGCCTCTACGTCGGGCTCACCCGTGGACGGGACCGGAATCGACTGCATATCGTCGCCGAGAACCTCGCCGATGCGAAGGGCCAGTTCGCCGAAGCGATGGAACGCGATCGTGCCGATCGCGGGCTGGAGGAAGCTGCCCGTCGCGCCGCAGAGCGGATCCGCGGCCTGATCAACGGTTTGCCGGCTCCGACGGTGCCTCAGCGCGACGCCGACGCGCACGCTTGCCGTGCTGAGGCACTGCGGCGCGGCCCGCTGGGCGGGTTCGATCGCGACGCGGCACGTCGCAGGTCGGACCGCGGGGGCGGCCTTGCGATCGGCCGTTAGCTCCCTCCGCGCTATCGTTCTGAGCCGGTGTCGCCGTCGTCGTGGTTGGGCTCGGTCCACTCGCCGTCGGCGACCTCCTCGCGATAACTGGGCGTCTCGGCATCCAGTTCGGCATGGATGGCGACACGAACACTTTCGGGGATTCGATCGAGAGCCATGGGCGTGAGCGTAGTGCGTTCTTGGTACGTTGGCGCCCATGGCGACGAATACCTCCATCAGCCTCGACGACCACTTCACTGCGTTCTTGGCCAGCGCGGTGGCAACCGGCCGTTACCGCTCCGCGAGCGAGGTCGTCCGCGCAGGTCTTCGACTGCTCGAAGACCAGGAGGGACAGATGAGCGCGCTGCGGGTGGCGCTCGTGGCTGGCGAGGAGAGTGGCGAACCTGAAGAGTTCGACTTCGACTCGTTCATTGCCTCGAAGCGCGCGTGAGGACCTACCGACTCACCCCGCTGCGCCGCGCTGACAGCGATGCCAATGTCTCTGCAGGAGTTCGTCGCCGACCACCTGGTGGATCGAGAGCACGTCGACGCCCACAAGAAGCGGAGCTCGTTGAAGCTGATGCTCACTCGCAGGGGCCAGATGCGTAGCTCGGGTGCGTCCGACTTCCGCCACCACCGCGGAGCCGGCCGGGTCGGCGGAAACCAATACAGGAATGCCGTACCTGTATCGAATTCTGTTGGAGAGTGCCGGTGATGTCTCGCGTGAAACTGTCCGACTTACTCCGCTAGGAGGACCTGGCCGCGCAGAGCCGCAATCGACGCTGGAGGCCCTGCTGTGAGCCCGAATCCGAAGTACGGCACCCCGGCCCGCGACGTGACCCTCGCCATGAACGGAGTGTCAATACCTTCACATTGTGCTAAGGTATTGACATGCTGGCCGTCACGAAACTTGAGCGACTGCGCGAAGTCGCGCTCGATCAGCACGGCTTCGTCACGACCGCCCAGGCGCTCGAGGAAGGGGTGTCACACGCGGAGCTGTCGACGATGACAGCTCGTCATCGAATCGAGCGAGCCGCCCACGGCGTCTATCGCGTATCGCAGATCGCCGAAACAGAGTACGACCAATACCAGCTCGCAGTGCTTTGGACGGGGGCGCCAGAGGCGTGCCTGAGCCACGACACCGCCTTGGAGATCTGGGACATCACAGACATCAACCCCGATCGCATCCACGTCAACGTCGCGGCGCATCGACGCCTGCGCCGCGCTGGGGGGAACAGTACGTCGTGCACACGGCAGACCTGGCTCCGTCGCAGATCACGTGGTGGCAGGGCATCCGCACCGTCACCGTGCCGACCGCGATCGAACAGGGGATCGCATCCGGAGTGTCCACCTATCTGATTCGCCAGGCGATCGACCGCGCAGGACGAACCAGCCTGCTACCCGCTGACGATCGCGACCGCCTCGGCATGATGCTGGAGGCTCGGGATGGACGCTGACCGTCAGAGCCTCGCGGCATCGCTCAGCGATCTCGAGCCGAAGGCGAAGACGCCGGCATCCGCCCGCGTCCTGAACGCATGGATCACCCAAGCGGAGGACCGCCTCGGAACCGCCGGGCCGAGGCTCGCTTGGCTCGTCGCAGCCACTGTCGCCTCGGCCGCACTTCAGCGCGCCGTCGATGAGCAGGGCTCGACGCTGTTCCTCCTCAAGGGCGGCACGATGCTGCAGTACCGTCTGCCTGGCATGTCGCGCACGACGAAAGACATCGACGGACTGGTCCGCGGAGACATCGATCGCTTCCTCACCGAACTCGACAAAACACTCCGGGAACCGTGGGGTCCGCTCACACTCGTCCGCGGAGAAGTCGAGACCATCGAAGTGCCGCATCGCATCGTGAAGCCGCGCCGCTTCGATCTCACCGTGCAGCTCAATGGCGTCACATGGCGGCGCGTCCAGATCGAGGTCTCGCCAGACGAGGGGCACGCCGGTGCCGTTGCCGAGACCATTCCCGCACCGTCGCTGGCCGGATTCGGACTGCCGAGCCCGGCGGGCCTCGCGAGCATGTCGATGGCCTATCAGATTGCGCAGAAGGTCCACGCCTGCACCGACCCGCACGACCCGCCAGCGGCAGTCAATGACCGCGCACGCGACGTTGTCGACCTCCTGCTGCTCCGCGACCTCGCGGCGGCGACCGGGCAGCCGACGGTCGGTGATATCCGCGAAGCGATCGTGGACGTCTTCACCGCCCGCGCGATCGACGCGACGGCCGCAGGTGCGCAGGCTCGAACGTGGCCGACCCGGAGCCACGCGTACCCTCACTGGACGCCGAGCTTCGCCCGCGCCGCGGAGTCCGCGGGGCTCGACATCTCCCTCCCGGACGCCGTCGACCAGCTCAATGCGTGGCTCGACGTGATCGAACGCGGCTGAGCTGTCGGTGCGTGTACGACGCCTTGTCGAGCGGGGTCCTAAACGGGGTCCTAAACCACGAAGCCGGGGTCCGAAACACCTCGTATCAACCCGGAGCAACGGGTAGACTCAACCCGTAAGATCCGCGTAAAGACGCGGAATTTGAGCGATCTGCGCTGGTCACTCTGTTGCGCCCGGGTTCATTGGAGGCTCTCGGTGACCCGTTCGCTGGTGCGAGCGGGGGTTTGGTGTGAATCGTAGTGGTGCTGCTCGGCCTCGACGGGCGGGATCATTCCGATCGCGGAGTGCAGGCGACGGTGGTTGAACCAGTCGATGTACTCGGCGACCGCGAACTCGAGGTCGTCGATCGATCGCCAAGGCCCGCGGTGGCGGACGAGTTCGGCTTTGAAGAGCGAGTTGAACGCTTCCGCGAGGGCATTGTCGTAGCTGTCGCCACGAGATCCGACCGATGCGACGGCGCCGGCATCGGTAAGACGCTCGGTGTAGCGGATCGCCCGGTATTGCACGCCTCTGTCACTGTGGTGGGTGAGCCCGGTCGTGTCTTGGCCGTCGTGTTCCCTGGTCCAGATGCCCATCTCCAGGGCGTCGAGGGCGGGGTCGGTGCGCAGGCTGGTGGACAGTTGCCAGCCGACCACGCGGCGGGAGAACACGTCGACCACGAATGCGGTGTAGACCCAGCCGGCGAACGTGCGGATATAGGTGATGTCCGCGACCCAGAGCTGATCGGGGCGGGTCGCGGTGAACGCCCGGTCGACGAGGTCCAGCGGCAGTTCCGACGGGTCGCCGGGAACGGTGGTGCGCGGCCCGCGTCGTCTCACCACGCCACGCAGGCCGTCCCGCCGCATCAACCGCTCCACCGTGCACCTGGCGTACCGGTGTCCCTCACGCCGAAGCTGTGCGTGCACCTTCCGGGCGCCGTAGACGCCGAGGTTGTCGGCATGCACGCGACGGATCTGGGTGAGCGCGGCCTCGTCGCTGATCGTCCGCGCCGAAGGCGGCAAGGTCTTGGACGCGTAGTACGTCGACGGGGCGATCGGCAGCTCCTCGCAGATCGGCTCGACCCCGAACTCGGCCTTGTGCGCGTCGATGTACTGCACCATCAGCTGTGTGGGCGGTCGAGCTCCGCCGCGAAGAAAGCCGACGCGCTCCGCAGTATCGCGTTCGCCCGCCGCAGCTCCCGCACCTCTCGTTCCAGGTTCGCGATGTGCTCCGCATCATCGGTCGACCGGCCCGGCCGCAGACCCCCGTCGATCTCGGCCCGCTGCACCCAACCCCTCAACGTATCGCTCGGTATTCCGAGCTGCTGCCCGACCCGGGTGCACGCGCCGCGCCGCCCGCCGTCCTCGTCACGCGCAGCGAGGACCGTCGATGACTAATCACGAAGGTCTGGACCCAGGAATTCCCGACGATGCTCCGCTCCACCGCCCAAGGCGCGATCCTGGCAGTCGCACGATTCAGCGTGGCGCTTCTCGCCACCGTCACGCCCGCGCTGGTCGCGTGCAACTCCTCCGCACTGTCATCGGAATCGCGGTGGTCACGACGCCGGGCTTGTGATCGTCTGGCTTGGATTCCGCGGTCGCCGGCACAACGAATTCGATGTCGAGATCGGCGTACCCGGCATCGCCGCGGAGTCGGGTGGTGACGCTCGAGGTGCGGAGCTCCCGCGGCTCTTCGCGAACGTAGACGGTGACGACGAGTCCGCGTACGGGGCGATCGCGGCCGCATTTAACCTCAACGAGATCCGTCCCAAGGGACCCTCGACATGCCGATTCGACGATCACTCACGCACGTGTTCGGCAGACCCGAGCCGAACTCGCCGGCCTCGACGCCACTTGGGAGCAGCCGACCGGTCAGGGGCGCGCCCTCGCAGTAAGGATTCCAGGTCGGCGCGCGCGCTCTCTGCGCCGCGTTGGGCGGGGTGCGGGGGCCATCGCGCAGCCAGCGGGCCGCGCGCTAGCCGCAGAGCTGACGATCGAGGAGACTGAGCCGCACGAAAGCTTTGACGTTCATTGTGAGCTGCAGCTTGATCACCTCTCGGACGCGCGTGCCGGGCATCGACCTGACTGAGTGCGAACACTTCGGCGTTCCATGCTTTGACCCGACTACTACGCGACGACAGCTTGGAGTTCCCTGATGCGTCGCCAGAGAGTCCGCTCCGGCCGTCAAGCTCGCCACCTGTCGACCGAGTACTCACCACCATGGGTCGTTTGCAGGCGCGGCGTCCCACTCGGGTAGGTCCGGCATCGCCTTGCGTGCGTCGGTGACCGGGCGGCGCAGCGCCTCCCAGAACTCGGCGGCTGTCAGCAGCCCGGTGACCTCGTGCAGCGTCGGGACGAGTACGACCCCGTGCCGGGACGCGACGTCGGCGAAGACATCGGACGCGTCGACGCTAGGACCGGTGAAGATGGCGGCGAGGAGCACCGGGTCGGCGGTAAGCAGATCCTGGACAAGCGCCGCGTGCGCACCGTTCGGTGTCGGCAGTGCGCGCGCCGGCCAGCGGGCGTCGACATCGAGCAGGCCGCGGGTGCTTCGATTGGTCTCGATGCCGAAGATCACTGTCTCAGCGTCGAGCCGCCCTGCGGCCCCGTCCACGGCACGGTCCAGCGTCTCGGCGCCCGGCAGGAGCGCCGCGTCCAGGTAGATCACTCGGTGAAGGTCGTCGCGGGCGTTCATTGCCCTTGCCGATCATCGCGCGCGGAGCCTGCCAACACCGCCCCGGTGCCTCCCCACGGGCGACTCCGGCAGGTGCATCGAGTCGCGCCCCGCGCTCGCACGATGTCCTGGGGAAGGGTCCTGGGGAAGGAGGTAGGTGAAGCTGACGGGGTCGGCGGTGGGGATTCCGAGGTGTCCGGGGGCGCCGGCGTCGGCGAGGCTGTAGGTGTGGAAGGCGTCGTCGGCGGTGATGCGTGCTGACGCGGTGTGCATGTGCCCGTGCAGATGCACGGCCGGGGTCACGGCGTCCACGACGCGGTCGATCTGCTGGCGGGAGGCGCGGGATTCTTCGAGGGCTTCGTCGGGGAATCCGCCGGGGTTGGTGAGGAGGATGGTGCGGACGTTGCGGGTCGCGGTGACGTGCGGGCTCTCGTGGGTGAGCAGCACGTCCGCGGCCCCGCCGGCGATGGCGGCGTCGACCATCGCGTCGGTGATGCGCTCCTCGGGGAACCAGGTTCGGCCCGGGGTGCGCCACGCCCTGTCGACGGACGCGGCCCCGCCGAGACACAGAACACTCGCTGTTCCGAGGGTGAGCCGGTACGGGCGGGGCATCCACCACACCACGTCGGAGACGCGGATCGCCGATCCCGGGTGGGTGTCGAACGCGGGTGCGAGTTGGTCCCAAGGTTCGTGGTTGCCCGCTGACCAAGGCGGAACGAGTCGAGCGCGCAAAGTCGCGCCGCGAAATCTGGATCCGCGACATGGAAGCACGGGCTCCTTACATCTTCAGCCGGAGAGAGAAGCCGGACGAGAAGGGGCGAACCCCGTGGGCGTGCCCGGCTGCAGGTAACTCACCGACCGCGCTGTGCCCGCGCAAGCCGACCATGCTCGCTTCGGGGAAGGTGCCGCTCACGATCATCAAGCGCCCCGTCGAGGGCCCGGCGAAGGTCTGCGACAACAAGACGAGCACAACCTTTCCCGCCGAGGTGGGCGGTAAGTTCGCTCAGCATTACCAGTACGGCTCGAAGAGCTGGCGTGACATGTATGGGCACGGCCGCAACAGCGTCGAGAGCTTCAACGCGTACCTGAAGGACGGCGGCACCCACGCTCTCGAAGACGGCTCACGCCGACGACTCCGTGGCTCCGTCGCCCAGTACTTTCTCGCGACCCTCGTCGTGATGGCCGCCAACCTCGACAAGATCCAAGACTTCGCGGCCCAGAAGGCAGAAGACGGACTCGATTTCGAGGCCGGCATAGAAGCGCCGCGCGCGAAGCAGCGCAAGCCCCGCCGCAGCTCGGCCCTCCAGCGCGTGACTCATCAGCGCGGCCGCACGAAACGAAATCCCGTTCGCACGTAGCCTGAAAACGCCCCGCGCACACCCACACCATCACCGGCTCGAAGGTCGGCGCCAGCATGCCCAGAAACGGGCAGCCGCGCCGATCTTCGAGCCATTCGCGTTCCCCGGCACCTCCGGAGGAGATCATCGACACGCGCACGACTCGTGAAACGAGGAAAGCCGCCTGAAATCAGGCGGCTTTCCTCGTTCGTAGGAGTTCCGCGTACAAGTTCACACTTGTTCCGCGTACAACCCCTCGTGCCCCCGACAGGAATCGAACCTGCGACCTTTGGTACCGGAAACCAACGCTCTATCCCCTGAGCTACGGAGGCGTACCGATCGAGGTTATCACCCGCGCGGGGTCGCTCCGTGCGCCGGGGGCGACGAGTCAGCGCTGCGGCGCGGACTCGACGCGCAGGGGAGCCTCGGCGCTCACCTCTCCCACGCCGGAGAGCCCGGCGAGGGCGGCGGCGAGCCGCTCGGCGAGGTACGCGTGACCGGCCGTCGACGGGTGGTCGCGCCCGATGTCCGTGGTGTCGATGACGTCGAGGTAGTTCGCCGCGACGATCCAGTCCTCGGCGAGGGGGGAGATGTACCACCATCCGCGCGCGGTGGCGAGGTCGGCGAGGTCGGCATCGATGCGCGCGGTGGCCCTCTCGACAGGCAGCACCTGGGGCGCCGGCCCGAGGATCACGATCCGCGCGTCGGGGTAGAGGGCGGCCAGGTCGTCCCACGCGGCCGTGACCGCGGCGCGGTAGCCGTCGGGGTGGAGGCGCCGGTCGTTGATCGAGCCCTCCACGATCACCAGGTCGGGATCGAGTGCCGGATCCAGCGCCGCGATGCGCTCGCCGTAGGACGGCCCGTCGATCCCCGGCTTGAGGTACCCGCTGCCGCGCACGCCGTCGACGATGGCATCCCAGCCGAGGGCCTCGGAGATCACGTAGGCGAAGCCCAGCGTCGGCACGGTCGCGGCCGAACCGTAGACCCACGAGTCGCCGAACACGAGCACGTGCGGGTTGTCGGGGAGGGCCAGCGGCGCAGGGGCGGCGGGTGCGGCATCCGCCCCGGCGACGGGGGCGGAGGGCACGCCCCACGGCCGCCACGCGGCTACCGCGCACACGAGCGCGACGGCGATCGCCACCGCCGCGAGGGCCAGGTGCGAACGCCGCGTCCGGGGGCGTCCGCTCGCGCGCATGGGACGAGGGTACGTGATGATCCCGGCACCGCCGAACGGGCGCCTTCGACCTGGGTGAACGCCGCGCGAACGCCGCGCAGATCCTGAGGAATCGCCCCTTCGCGCCTCCCCTGGCCGCCGCTTTGAGAGCGCTTGCAGATTGGGGTCCCGGCGGCGTGCGAGGATACTTCGGTGCAACGCGTCCTGACCGCCGAACTCGACCTCGAACTGGGGGCCTCCGTCGACCTCATTCTGCAGATCGCGGCGGCCCAGCAGGTGCCCCTCGCCGACGAGCAGCTCACGTTCACCCAGGGCGACCGCGTGTACACGCCGACCGAGATCATCGACCAGTCGGGCAGCCGTCTGCACCGCCTCACGGGGGAGGCCGGGCCGCTCCACGTGCGCTACGAGGCGACCGTGCACGGCCCCACTCCGGCGGGCCGCACGAGCGACCTCGAGGCGGTCACCTACCTCCGGCCGAGCCGCTACTGCCAGTCCGACGAGGTCTTCCAGCAGGCGCGTCGCCAGTTCAAGGGCCTCCACGGCCACGAACTCATCGCGGCGGTGTCGGAGTTCGTCGCCACCAGCACCACCTACACGCCGGGGCTGAGCCAGGGCACCGACAGCGCCGTCACGACGCTCATGACCGGGCAGGGCGTGTGCCGCGACTACGCCCACGTCGTCATCGCGCTGCTGCGCGCCATGGATGTGCCTGCCCGCTACACCGCGTGCTACGCGCCGGGCCTCCAGCCGATGGACTTCCACGCGGTCGCCGAGGCCTACCTCGACGGCGCCTGGTACGTCATCGACGCGACGCGTCTGGCGAACCGGCGGTCGCTCGTGCGCATCGCGACGGGCCGGGATGCCGCAGACTGCGCCTTCCTCAGCTACCACGGCGGCTACGTGGGCCTCAGGCGCATGCGCGTGGACGCATGGGTCGTGCCCGACGCCGCGACCCTCGAGGGCGCAACCCTCGATGGGCTCGGCGCCCTGCCGGTCGAGGCCGACCCCGCCGCCGACGACTTCACCGCGCTCGTCCAGATCTCCTGACGGGCCGGGCCCGTCCTCACGCGCACCATCGGCGGGCGCCGGGGTGCGCCCAACTAGAATTGACGGGTTATGAATCCTGAAGCCCTCTCCGCCGCCCTGCTCGCCGTCATCGCCCCGCTCGCGGAGGCCCGACGCGCAGGCTCCAGCGAGGGCCTCACGCCCGCCGACCTGCCGCTGGAGCGCCCCAAGAACCGCGATCACGGCGACTGGGCGTCCAACGCCGCGCTGAAGCTCGCGAAGGTCGTCGGAGCGAACCCGCGCGAGTTCGCCGCCGAGATCGCCGCAGGTCTCCAGGCCGTCGAAGGCGTCGCGAGCGTCGAGGTGGCCGGCCCCGGCTTCATCAACATCCGCCTCGACGCAGCCGCTGCCGGCGCACTCGCGAAGACGATCGTCGACGCCGGTGCCGCCTTCGGCTCGTCGTCGGTGCTCGCCGGTCAGAGCATCAACCTCGAGTTCGTCTCGGCCAACCCCACCGGCCCCATCCACCTCGGCGGCACCCGCTGGGCCGCGATGGGCGACGCGCTGGCGCGCATGCTCTCCTCGCAGGGCGCCGCGGTCACCCGCGAGTACTACTTCAACGACCACGGCGCGCAGATCGACCGGTTCGCGCGCAGCCTCGTGGCCGCGCACGAAGGCCTTCCCACCCCCGAGGACGGCTACGGCGGCGCGTACATCCACGACATCGCCCGGCGCGTCGCGCTCGCCTACGAGGGCGACATCGACGCCCTTGAGGCCGACGCGAAGCAGGAGGCCTTCCGCGAGGTCGGCGTCGGCCTCATGTTCGGCGAGATCAAGCAGAGCCTCCACGAGTTCGGCGTCGACTTCGACGTGTACTTCCACGAGAACGACCTGCACACCTCGGGTGCGGTGGGGCGCGCCGTCGATAAGCTCCGCTCGCTGGGCCACATCTTCGAGTCCGACGGGGCGACCTGGCTGCGCTCGACCGAGTTCGGCGACGACAAGGACCGCGTCGTCATCAAGTCCGACGGCAAGCCCGCCTACATCTCGGGCGATCTGGCCTACTACCTCGACAAGCGCGAGCGCGGCTTCGACCACTGCATCATCATGCTCGGCGCCGACCACCACGGCTACGTGCAGCGCCTCATGGCGATGTGCGCCGCGTTCGGCGACCAGCCGTACGTGAATCTGCAGATCCTCATCGGGCAGATGGTGAACCTCGTCAAGGACGGGCAGCCCGTGCGCATGTCCAAGCGGGCCGGCACCGTCGTGACCCTCGAGGACCTCGTCGAGATCGTGGGCGTGGATGCCGCCCGGTACGCGCTCACGCGATCGTCGGCCGACTCGAACCTCGACATCGACCTCGACGTGCTGCAGAAGCGCACCAACGACAACCCGGTCTTCTATGTGCAGTACGCGCACGCCCGCACGCACAACGTCGGACGCAACGCCGCCGCCTCCGGCGTCGACCGCTCCGAGTTCGCCCCCGAGCTGCTCACCCACGAGACCGAGTCGGCGCTGCTGGGCGCGCTGCAGGAGTTCCCGCGCGTGGTCGCCTACTCCGCGGAGGTGCGCGAGCCGCACCGGGTCGCGCGGTACCTGGAGGAGCTCGCCGGGCTCTACCACAAGTGGTACGACAGCTGCCGCGTGATCCCGCAGGGCGACGACCCCGTCGAGGCCGTGCACCGCACCCGTCTGTGGCTCAACGACGCCACCGGCCAGGTGCTGCGCAACGGTCTCACCCTGCTGGGCGTGAGCGCACCCGAGCGGATGTGACGATGACCGTCGGAGACTCCCAGCCCACGCTGCCCCTGCCCGACCCCGATCGGGCGTACACCTCGCAGGCTCCGCGCCGCCGGGTATGGCCGTGGCTGGTCACCTTCGGCGTGGTCGTCGCGCTGGGCATCGTCGCGTGGTTCGCCGTGGAGTCGGCGGCGCGCGACATCGTCGAGGGCGCGATCGCCGACGAGGTGCGCGACCAGCTCTCGCTGCCGGCATCCCAGGAGATCGAGGTCGGCATCGACGGCGCGGTCATCCCGCAGCTGGTGCGCGGGAGCTTCGACGAGATCACCCTGGCCTCCGAGGACGTCGCCGTCGGGAGCTTCGTGGGCGACGTCGTGGTGACGGCCCAGGGCGTTCCGATCCGCGGCGGTGCACTCGCCGGTGCCCAAGGCGAAGTGCGGGTGGATTCCGCGCAGCTGCAGCGCCTGCTGTCGGGCGTCGAGGGCTTCCCTGCCGAGTCGGCGGACATCTCCGGCGGCGAGGTGACCATCTCGACGGAGCTGTCGGTGCTGGGCGTCGCCGTGCCGGTGGGTGTGGGGCTCGTCCCCTCGGCAGCCGAGGGCGCTCTCGTGCTCACACCCCAGTCGCTGCAGGTGGCCGGCGCTGACATCAGCGCCGAGGGCCTTCGCGACCAGTTCGGGGTGGTCGCCGATCTCGTGCTGCGCGACTGGACGGTGTGCATCGCGGAGCGGATGCCGGCCGGTCTCACCCTCACCTCGGCCGCTGTCGACGGCGGGGAGCTCGTCGCGCAGTTCGCGGTCGACGGGAACATCTCGGTCGACGCGACCCTGCGCGAGCCGGGATCGTGCGAGCCGCCGGCCGAGGGCTGAGAACCGCGGTTCCGGGTCCGGATGCCGCTGTGCGGCGCCGTGTGACACACGGCGCGGGCCATCGCGCACCGTGCCCTAGACTGCAAGGACTGCCCGGCGCGTGAGTCCACCGGCCGCGGCATCCGCCGACCGGCTCCGCCTGGACGGCGTCGCGTCGAAGCCCTGATCGATTGGCCCCCCGTGTCTGCCGCACCCTCCCACACGCTGGCTCCCACGTGGCTTGTGGAGCCGACCGACCCGAACGACCTGGTCCCCGGGGTGTGGCCGACGGGCGCGCAGCGCGATGACGACGGGATGCTGCGCCTGGGCGGCATCCCGGTGTCCGAGCTGCGGGAGCGGTTCGGCACGCCTCTCTACGTGCTCGACGAAGACGAGGTGCGCGCCCACGCCCGACGGGCGCTCGACGCCTTCCGCGGTGCGGCGGCGCTGCACGGCGTGCAGGCGCGCGTGTACTACGCCGGCAAGGCGTTCCTCAGCACCGAGGTCGTGCGCTGGGTGACCGAGGAGGGCATGGCCCTCGACGTCGCCAGCGGCGGCGAGCTGGCGATCGCCCTCGCGGGCGGCGCAGATCCGGCGCGCATCGGCTTCCACGGCAACAACAAGAGCGCTGCCGAGCTCGAGCGGGCCGTCGAGGCCGGTGTGGGCTCGATCGTCGTCGACAGTCTGATCGAGATCGAGCGGCTCGCGGCGATCGTGTCGCGGCGGGACGTGACGCAGTCGGTCCTGCTGCGCGTGAACAGCGGCGTGCACGCCGAGACCCACGACTTCCTCGCGACCGCGCACGAGGATCAGAAGTTCGGCTTCGCCATCGACGACGCGCCCGCCGCGGTCGCCCGCATCCGCGAGGTGAGGGGCCTGGAGTTCGTGGGCCTGCACTGCCACATCGGGTCGCAGATCTTCGGCACGGCGGGATTCCGCGAGTCGGCCGCGCGGGTGGTCGAGCTGCACGCGCGGCTCCTGGCCGGCGGCGCACTCCCCGTGCTCAATCTCGGCGGAGGGTTCGGCATCGCCTACACCGCGGTCGACGATCCGACCCCGATCGAGGAGCTCGCGGCCGGTATCGCCGACGCCGTCGCACGGGAGTGCGAGGCGCGCGGCATCCCGGTGCCGAACCTCGCCTTCGAGCCCGGCCGCGCCATCGTGGGGCAGGCGGGCGTAACCCTGTACGAGGTCGGCACGACCAAGCCCGTGCGACTGGACGCCGACGCCTCGCGCCTGTATGTGAGCGTCGACGGCGGCATGAGCGACAACGCCCGGCCGGCGCTCTACGGCGCGCACTACTCCGCGCGCATCGCCTCACGGGTGAGCGGGGCCCCCGCGGCCCTCGCCCGGGTCGTCGGCAAGCACTGCGAGTCGGGCGACATCGTCGTGGATGCCGAGTACCTCCCCGGCGACATCGCGCCCGGCGACCTGCTCGCCGTGCCCGCCACGGGCGCCTATTGCTACTCGCTCTCGAGCAACTACAACGCCGTCCCTCGTCCGCCCGTGGTCGCCCTGAGCGGCGGCCGGGCCCGTGTCATCGTGCGCGGCGAGACGATCGACGACCTCCTCGCGCGCGACGTGGGCGCAGTCCCCGCCGCGGGCGGTGCACCATCCACCGAAGGGAACGACACCAAGTGACCGACTACCGCCGCCTGCGCGTCGCACTGCTCGGCGCGGGAGCCGTCGGCTCCCAGGTCGCCGCGCTGCTGCGACAGCACAGCGCCGAGCTCGCCGACCGCGCCGGGGCCGTCCTCGAACTCGTCGGGATCGCCGTGCGCGATCTCGACGCGCCCCGTGAGACCGACCTCCCCCGGGAGCTGTTCACCACCGACGCCGAGACGCTCATCGTCGGCAGTGACATCGTGATCGAGCTGATGGGCGGCATCGAGCCCGCGCGGTCGTACCTGCTGCAGGCGATCAACTCCGGCGCCGACGTCGTCACCGCCAACAAGGCGCTGCTGGCCACCCACGGTCCCGAGATCTTCGACGCCGCCGACCAGGTCGGCGCCGAGGTGTACTACGAGGCGGCCGCGGCGGGTGCCATCCCGATCATCCGGCCGCTGCGCGATTCGCTCGCCGGCGACCGCGTGCAGCGCATCATGGGGATCGTCAACGGCACGACCAACTACATCCTCGACCGCATGGACAAGGAGGGCGCCGAGTTCGCCGACGTGCTCGCCGACGCGCAGGCGCTCGGGTATGCCGAGGCAGATCCGACCGCCGACGTCGAGGGATACGACGCCGCGCAGAAGGCCGCCATCCTGGCATCCCTGGCCTTCCACACGGCCGTTCCGCTGGATGCCGTGCACCGCGAGGGCATCACCGGCATCGACAAGGGCATGATGGATGCCGCGCGCAAGGCCGGTTACGTCATCAAGCTCCTCGCCGTGTGCGAGCGGCTCACCGGCGAGGCCGAGGCCTCGGCGTCGGGCGAGGCGATCTCGGTGCGCGTGTACCCGGCACTGGTCTCCCGCGAGCACCCGCTGGCGAGCGTGCACGGCGCCAACAACGCCGTGTTCGTGCAGGCCGAGGCCGCGGGCAACCTCATGTTCTACGGTGCGGGCGCCGGTGGCGTGCAGACCGCGTCGGCGGTGCTGGGCGACGTCGTCTCGGCCGCGCGCCGGCACATCGCCGGGGGAGTGGGCGTCGGCGAGTCCACGCTTGCGAACCTCCCCGTCGTCCCGATCGGCCGGGTCACCACGAGCTACCAGATCACCCTCGAGGTCGACGATCAGCCCGGGGTGCTGGCGACGGTGGCGGGAATCCTCAGCGAAGGACGCGTATCGATCGCGACGCTCGAGCAGACGGTCATCGACGACCCGGCGCCGGGCGCGGCAGACGGCGGAGCGGCGCGCCTGGTCATCGGCACGCACAAGGCACGGGAGCAGGACCTCAGCGACACCGTCGATCGACTCGCCGCCAGCGGCGTCGTCGAGCGGGTCGTGTCGGTGCTGCGAGTAGAAGGAGACTGACATGGCACACCTCTGGCGCGGAGTCCTCCGCGAGTACGCGGACCGTCTGGGCGTCACCGACGCCTCGACCGTCGTCACCCTCGGCGAGGGCGGCACGCCGCTGCTGCCCGCCGCCGCCCTCTCGCGCCGCACCGGCGCGGACGTGTGGGTCAAGTTCGAAGGCATGAACCCGACCGGATCCTTCAAGGACCGGGGTATGACCGTCGCGCTCTCGCGGGCGGTCGAGCACGGCGCGAAGGCCGTCATCTGCGCCTCGACGGGCAACACGTCGGCGTCGGCGGCCGCCTACGCGTCGCACGCCGGCATCACCGCGGCGGTTCTCGTGCCCGAAGGCAAGATCGCGATGGGCAAGCTCAGCCAGGCCGTCGCTCACAACGGCCGCCTCATCCAGATCCGCGGAAACTTCGACGACTGCCTCGAGATCGCCCGGGAGCTCGCCGACAACTATCCGGTGCACCTGGTGAACTCCGTGAACCCCGACCGCATCGAGGGGCAGAAGACGGCCGCCTACGAGGTCGTCGAGGTGCTCGGCGACGCGCCGGACTTCCACTTCATCCCGGTCGGCAACGCCGGCAACTACACCGCCTACTCGCGCGGATACCGCGAGGAGGCCGAGCGCGGCGTCTCCACGCGCGTGCCGCGCATGTTCGGCTTCCAGGCCGAAGGGTCGGCCCCGCTGGTGCGCGGCGAGGTCGTGAAGAACCCCGAGACGGTCGCCAGTGCGATCCGGATCGGCAACCCGGCCTCGTGGGAGCTCGCCCTCGAGGCGCGCGACGCGACCGACGGCTACTTCGGCGCGATCGACGACGAGCGCATCCTCGCCGCCCAGGCGCTGCTCGCCGGCGAGGTCGGCATCTTCGTGGAGCCGGCTTCGGCGATCAGCGTGGCGGGCCTGCTCGAGCGTGCGGAGGCCGGGGTCATCCCCGCCGGGTCGCGTGTCGTGCTCACGGTCACCGGTCACGGCCTGAAGGACCCGCAGTGGGCGCTGCGCAACGCCGACGGCTCGCAGGTGGAGCCGACCGTCGTCGACGCGACGACGTCGGAGGTCGCCTCCGTGCTGGATCTGGCCCCCGTCGAGGCTCCCGCGTGAACGCAGCCGTCGCGCCCGGGCGGCAGGTCGCCGTGCGGGTCCCCGCGACGAGTGCGAATCTCGGCCCCGGCTTCGACACGCTCGGCCTCGCGCTGAGCGTGTACGACGAGCTCATCGTCGAATCGCTCCCCGAGGGGATGCTCGAGGTCCACGTCGAAGGCGAGGGCGCGGCCGATGTGCCGCGCGACGGCTCGAACCTGGTCGTCAAGTCGATCGCGTACGCGTTCGAGTCGGTGGGGCGACGGATGCCGGGCCTGCGCCTCCGCGCGCACAACGTCATCCCGCACGGCCGGGGCATGGGCTCGTCGGGCGCGGCGGTCGTCTCCGGCCTGCTCGCCGCCAAGGGTCTTCTCGAAGGCGATGCCGAGTTCGGGCCGGACACGCTCCTGCGACTGGCCACCGAGCTCGAGGGCCACCCCGACAACGTGGCTCCGGCACTGTTCGGCGGACTCACGATCGCGTGGGTCGACGAGCTCGGTCCGCAGCACAAGAAGCTCCTCGTGCACCGGGGCGTCGCGCCGCTGGTCTTCGTGCCGGAGTTCACGATGTCGACCGAGGTGGCCCGCAGCCTGCAGCCCCTGCAGGTGCCGCGTGAGGACGCCGTGTTCAACGTCTCGCGTTCCGCGCTGCTGATCGCCGCCCTCACGCAGAGTCCGGAGCTGCTGCTGGCGGCCACCGAGGACAAGCTCCACCAGAACTACCGTGCGAGCGCGATGCCCGACACCGACCAGCTGGTGCGCACGCTTCGGGCGGCCGGGTTCGCGGCGGTCGTCTCGGGCGCCGGTCCCAGCGTGCTCGTCCTCGCCGACGGGCCGGGCCGACGACTGGAGGCGGCGGCCCTCGCACAGCAGGCCGTAGACACCCCGTGGGAGGCCCTCATGCTCGCCGTCGACTTCAAGGGTGGTACAGTGAGGGACCATACGGAGGGTTCCACGTAACCCGTGAATCTGGCCTCCGTCGCATTCTGCGAAACCATTGCACAGCCCCCGCTTGCTGAAGGTCTCTGAGCACCCCAGCGGTTTCTGAGCACTTTCCGCCGGCACGGGCTCGCGTGGCCATTCCGCCATGCTGTGCGTCCCCTTCCCATCCAACCGTTTTCACAAGGGAGAACTCGTGGAGTCCATCTCCGAGATCCACACCACCGACTCCGAGGCGGAAGAGCGCACCGACGCGCCTGCGCCCGAGGTCGTCCAGGCCGAGGCGCCCGCGGAGGATTCCGCCGCCGCGCCCGCCGACGAGACCGTTGCGGCGCCGGCCGACGAGGCGCCCGCCGAGGAGCAGCCGGCCGAGGAGGCTCCCGCCGAGGAGGCTGCTGCGTCCGTCGACGAGCCTGTGGCGGAAGAGCCCGTGGCCGATGAGGCCGTGGCCGAGGCGGCGCCCGCCGCCGATGAGGCCGCCGCCGAGGCGCCGGTCGAGGCCCCGGCCGTCGACGAGCCCGCCGCCGAGGCAGCGCCCGTTAAGGCGCCGCGCAAGCGTGCACCGCGTCGCGCAAAGAGCGCCGACGTCGAGGCCGCGGCAGCCGCCGCCGCCGAGGCGCCTGCCGCCGAAGCGCCCGCAGCCGAGGCCGCCGCTTCCGCGGAGCCCGAGCAGGCGCCGGTGGAGTCCGCCGCCGAGTCGGCGGACGCCCCCGGCGAGGCCGCCGAGAAGCCGGCCCGTCCGGCGCGTGCATCGCGTTCGCGTCGCGCCAAGTCCGCACCGGCCGAGGCCGAGGCGCCCGCTGCCGACGCCGCGGAGGCCGCCGAAGCCGCGCCGGCTGAGGGCGAAGCATCCACCGACGCACCCGGGCAGGAGGCCCCCGCGGCCGAGAGCGCCGACGCCGAGGGCGCCGAGCAGGCCGAGGGCGAGCAGACCAGCAGCCGCAGCCGCAGCCGCAGCCGCAGCCGCAACCGCAACCGCGGCGGGCAGAACGGCCAGACCCAGGGCGCTCAGGGCGGTCAGGGCGGTCAGGCTCAGCCCGCGGCGGCGCAGGGCGGGCAGTCCGCGCCGGCCGCCGATGACGACGATGCCCAGGGCGGCCGCGGGCGCCAGCGCAACAAGCGCCGCACCCAGGGCGCGGGCGACGAGTTCGAGACCGAGATCGGCGAGGACGACGTCCTCATCCCGATTGCGGGCATCCTCGACGTGCTCGACAACTACGCGTTCGTGCGCACCACCGGCTACCTGCCCGGCCAGAGCGACGTCTACGTCTCGCTCGGCCAGGTCAAGAAGTACAACCTCCGCAAGGGAGACGCGGTCGTCGGCGCGATCAAGCAGCCGCGTGAGGGCGAGCAGTCCAGCCGCCAGAAGTACAACGCCCTGGTGAAGGTCGACGCGATCAACGGCCTGTCGGTCGACGACGCCGCGACCCGTGTCGAGTTCGGCAAGCTCACGCCCCTCTACCCGCAGGAGCGCCTGCGCCTCGAGACGGCCCCCGAGAAGCTGACCCAGCGCATCATCGACCTGGTCGCCCCGATCGGCAAGGGTCAGCGCGGCCTCATCGTCGCACCGCCCAAGGCCGGCAAGACGATCGTGCTGCAGCAGATCGCGAACGCGATCTCGATCAACAACCCCGAGGTCCACCTCATGGTCGTGCTCGTCGACGAGCGCCCCGAGGAGGTCACCGACATGCAGCGCACGGTGAAGGGCGAGGTCATCGCCTCGACCTTCGACCGTCCCGCCGAAGATCACACCACGGTCGCCGAGCTCGCCATCGAGCGTGCGAAGCGACTGGTCGAGCTCGGTCGCGACGTCGTCGTGCTCCTGGACTCGATCACCCGCCTCGGCCGTGCCTACAACGTGTCGGCCCCGACCTCCGGCCGCGTGCTCACCGGCGGTGTCGACGCCTCGGCGCTGTACCCGCCCAAGCGCTTCTTCGGCGCGGCGCGCAACATCGAGAACGGCGGATCGCTCACCATCCTCGCCACCGCGCTCGTCGAGACGGGTTCGAAGATGGATGACGTGATCTTCGAGGAGTTCAAGGGCACCGGCAACAGCGAGCTGCGTCTGTCGCGCCAGCTGGCCGACAAGCGGATCTTCCCGGCGGTCGACGTGAACGCGTCGAGCACGCGCCGCGAGGAGATGCTCCTGTCGAACGACGAGGTCAAGATCACCTGGAAGCTGCGCCGCGCTCTGGCGGGCCTGGACACCCAGCAGGCGCTGGAGGTCGTGCTCGGCAAGCTCAAGGAGACGCAGTCCAACGTCGAATTCCTCGTGCAGATGCAGAAGTCGATCCCCGCGCCCGCGCGCGACGCTCACGGCGGCGGTCACAGCCACGCGCACGACAACAGCATCCGCTGAGGCGCGGGGGAGTACCCGGTGTTCGATTCCGTCCACGCGCTGATCGAGGAGCACAAGGCCGTCCAGGAGGAGCTCTCCGACCCGGCCGTGCACGCCGACGCCTCGCGGGCGAAGCGGGTTAACCGGCGCTATGCCGAGCTCTCGCGCATCGTCAAGGCGCACGAGGACTGGTCGGCGGCGACCGATGATCTGGCTGCCGCGCGGGAGCTCGCCCGGGAGGACGAGGCGTTCGCCGCCGAGGTGCCGGTGCTGGAGGAGCAGGTCGCCCAGGCGCAGGAGCGCCTGCGGCGCCTGCTCATCCCGCGGGATCCCGACGATGCGCGCGATGTGATCATGGAGATCAAGCAGGGCGAGGGTGGCGCGGAGTCCGCGCTGTTCGCCGCGGACCTGCTGCGCATGTATCTGCAGTACGCGGCATCCAAGGGGTGGAAGACCGAGCTGCTCGAGCGCAACGAGTCCGATCTCGGCGGGTACAAAGACGTCCAGGTCGCCATCAAGGGATCGTCATCCGACCCCGCTCAGGGGGTGTGGGCGCACCTCAAGTACGAGGGCGGCGTGCACCGCGTGCAGCGGGTGCCGGCCACCGAGTCGCAGGGACGCATCCACACCTCCACGACCGGTGTGCTGGTGTTCCCCGAGGTGGATGAGCCCGAAGAGATCCACATCGAACCGAACGACCTGAAGATCGACGTCTTCCGCTCGTCCGGCCCCGGCGGCCAGTCGGTCAACACCACCGACTCCGCGGTGCGCATCACGCACGTGCCGACCGGGATCGTGGTGTCGATGCAGAACGAGAAGTCCCAGCTGCAGAACCGCGAGGCGGGCATGCGGGTGCTGCGCGCGCGCCTTCTGGCCAAGCAGCAGGAGGAGCTCGAGGCCGCGGCATCCGACGCCCGCAGATCGCAGATCCGGGGCATGGACCGCTCCGAGCGGATCCGCACCTACAACTTCCCCGAGAACCGCATCGCAGACCACCGCACCGGGTACAAGGCCTACAACCTCGACCAGGTGATGGACGGCGCTCTCGAGCCGATCATCGAGTCGGCGATCAGCGCCGACGAGGAGGCCCGCCTGGCGGCGCTCGGCGGGGAGGGCTGACGCGCGACCGCTCCTGGCGCTAGCCTGAGCGCGTGATCATGTTCCTGATTCGCGCGGCCATCTTCCTGGTGTCGGCGGCCATCGGTCTCATCGCGGCCGACCTGATCCTGCCCGGCTTCCAGATCGACTGGGCCGACTGGTGGGGCTTCCTGCTCGCGATCGTCATCTTCGCGGTGCTGCAGAGCGTGCTGGCGCCCTGGCTCGCGCGGGTGGCGCAGCGCAACGCGCCGGTGCTGCTGGGCGGCATCGGAATCGTGTCCACCTTTGTGGCCCTGCTGATCGTGGTGCTCATCCCCGGAGCGGGGCTCACGATCGGCAGCCCGTGGTGGACGTGGCTCCTGGCCCCGGTGATCGTGTGGATCTTCACGGCACTGGCGACATGGCTGCTGCCGGTGATCTTCGTCAAGAAGAAGATCGAGGACCGTCGCGACGAGAAGTAGCCGCCGCGGCGCCTCGTCAGATCGAGTACTCGGGCGCCGTGAGCAGCGCGCGCGTGTCTTCGGTGCCGCGCCGGGCACGGGCACGCGCCGGAACGCCCACGAGCACGCTGTCAGCGGGGGCGTCCTTGGTGACGACCGCGTTGGCGCCCACCGCCGATCCGGCGCCGATCGTGATCGGACCGAGCACCTTGGCGCCCGCGCCGATGACGACGCCGTCCTCGATCGTGGGATGACGCTTGCCGCCGTCGCGCGTGCGACCGCCGAGGGTGACCCCGTGGTACAGCATGACGTCATCTCCCACCTCGGCGGTCTCCCCGACGACGACGCCCATGCCGTGGTCGATGAAGAAGCGGCGGCCGATCACGGCGCCGGGGTGGATCTCGATTCCCGTGAGCCAGCGCGTGACCTGCGAGATCGCGCGCGCCGGGAAGCGAAGGCCCCGCACCCACAGCGCGTGTGCCACGCGGTGCGACCAGATCGCGTGCAGACCCGGGTACAGCAGCGCGATCTCCAGGCTGCTGCGGGCAGCCGGATCCCGCAGCTTGGCCGCGGCGAGGTCCTCGCGCACGTGCGCGATCGGACCGGAGCGGGGGATCGGGATGCGGATCACTTTGCGGCCTCGGCCTTCGTGTCGTCGTCGCGCAGGTGGGCGTACAGGGGAGTGGAGAGGTAGCGCTCGCCGGCATCCGGCACGATGACGACGATGCGCTGTCCGGCCGCCTCGGGGCGGGCGGCGACCTGGAGGGCCGCCCAGACGGCGGCGCCCGATGACATGCCGCCGAGGATACCCTCGTCGGTCGCCAGCGCACGGGCCACCGAGATGGCGTCCTCGAATTCGACGGTGATGACCTCGTCGACGACCGAGCGGTCGAGCACCGGGGGGACGAAGTTCGGCCCGATGCCCTGGATGCGGTGTCCGCCGGCCCGTCCCTGCGAGATCACGGGGGAGTCGGCCGGTTCGACCAGCACCACCTTGGCGTTCGGGTTCCGCTCCTTGAGCACCTGTCCGACACCGGTGATGGTCCCGCCCGTGCCCGAACCGGCGACGAGCCAGTCCACCGCGCCGTCGGTGTCGCGCCAGATCTCCTCGGCCGTGGTCCGCCGGTGCATGGCGGCGTTCGCCTCATGCTCGAACTGCCGCGCCAGCACTGCTCCCGGCGTCTCTGCCACGATGCGCTTGGCAGTCTCGACCGCTTCGGTCATGCCCTTGTACGGATCGGTGAGCACGAGCTCGGCGCCGTACGCCTTCAGGAGGGTGCGACGCTCCTTCGACATCGACGCGGGCATCGTGAGGATCACCTTGTAACCGCGGGCGGCCCCGACCAGTGCCAGGGCGATGCCGGTGTTGCCGCTCGTCGACTCGACGATCGTGCCGCCGGGCGCCAGCTCGCCGGACTCCTCTGCCGCGTCGACGAGTGCGACGCCGAGCCGGTCCTTGACCGACGAGCCGGGGTTGTAGAACTCGAGCTTGGCCACCACCTCCGCGGCCAGCCCCTTCGTCAGCGCATTCAGGCGCACGAGGGGGGTCTGCCCGAAGGCGGAGGTGATGTCGGGATGGATGCCGGACAAGCGAACTTCTTCCGAGAGAGGCGGTGTGCGGGCGGCGACGCCGCCGCCCGCACCGGATGGATCAATCCTCGCGCAGATCCTCGTACAGGGCGGTCGACAGGTAGCGCTCGCCGAACGAGGGGATGACGACGACGATGTTCTTGCCGGCGGCCTCGGGGCGGGCCGCGACCTGCAGCGCCGCCCAGATCGCGGCGCCCGAGGAGATGCCGACCAGGATGCCGTCCTTCACGCCGGTCGCGCGCGCGGTGGCGATCGCGTCGGGGAACTCGACGTCGATGACCTCGTCGATGACGCCCTGGTCGAGGATCGCCGGGATGAAGTTCGGGCCGATGCCCTGGATCTTGTGGGGCCGGGGGTGCCCTTGGTCAGCAGCGGGGAGTCGGCCGGCTCGACGGCGACGACCTTCGCGCCGGGGACGCGCTCCTTGAGCACCTGGCCGACGCCGGTGATGGTGCCGCCGGTGCCGATGCCGGCGACGAAGTAGTCCACCTGGCCGTCGGTGTCGCGGAGGATCTCCTCGGCCGTGGTCTTGCGGTGGATGGCCGGGTTCGCCTCGTTCTCAAACTGGCGGGCGAGCACGGCGCCGGGGGTCTCGGCGACGATCTCCTCGGCCTTGGCGACGGCGTCCTTCATGCCGCCGGCGGGGTCGGTGAGCACGAGCTCGGCGCCATAGGCCTTCAGCAGCAGGCGACGCTCGATCGACATGGAGGAGGGCATCGCCAGAATGACCTTGTAGCCGCGTGCCGCGCCGACCATCGCCAGGGCGATGCCGGTGTTGCCGCTGGTGGCCTCGACGATGGTCCCGCCGGGCTGCAGCGCCCCGGACTCCTCTGCGGCGTCGACGATCGCGATGCCGAGGCGGTCCTTCACGCTCGAGGCGGGGTTGTAGAACTCCAGCTTCGCCAGCACGTTGCCGCCGACACCGTCGGCGACCCCGTTGAGCTTGACGAGCGGAGTGTTGCCGAAGGCGGCGGTGATGTCGGGATAGATGCCGGGCATGTTGGGCCTTTCGCGGGTAGGGCGGCTGTCGCGCCCCAGCCTATGGTGCGTGGTCGCCGTGCGGACTTGTGAGACTGATTGTGACGTCCGCGCGGGAGCGGTGCAGGAGCGGCGCGGGAGCGGTCCCGGGTTAGGCTGGTTCGCTGTCATGTCTTCCCCCGGTCCCGTCCCCCTCGCCGCCCTCCTCCGCGCCGCCGCCGAGCGACTCGCCCGCGCCGGCATCCCCGATCCGCTCGTGGACGCGGAGCTTCTGGTCGGGCATGCGCTCGGCCTGAGCCGCGGAGAGCTCCAGGCGGCGGCGATCCGCGGCGACGCGGTGCCCGCGCAGGCGCGGGAGGGGGTGGATGCCGCGCTCACCCGTCGCGCGACGCGCGAGCCGCTCCAGCACATCACCGGGGTCGCGGCGTTCCGCCACCTCGAGCTGTCCGTCGGCCCGGGCGTGTTCGTCCCCCGTCCGGAGACCGAGATGCTGGCGCAGCTGGCCATCGACGCGCTGCGCGCCACAGCCGCCCCCTCCCCGGTCGCCGTCGACCTCGGCACCGGCTCGGGCGCGATCGCCCTCGCCCTGGCCACCGAAGTCCCGCACGCGGCCGTCTACGCGGCGGAGAACTCGGTCGACGCCTTCATCTGGACGAAGGAGAACTTCGCGCGCGTGGGAGCCCCCAACGCGACGCTCGCCTTCATCGACCTCGACCGCGCCTTCCCCGAACTCGACGGCACGGTCTCGGTCGTCGTCTCCAATCCGCCGTACGTGCCCGACGAGGCGATCCCGCGCGATCCCGAGGTGCGCTTCTTCGACCCGCCCGCGGCCCTCTACGGGGGAGCGGACGGACTCGATGTCGTGCGCGTGCTCAGCGGCGTCGGACTCCGCCTCGCGCACCCCGGCGGCATGCTCGTGATCGAGCACGGCGAATGGCAGGGCGCGGCGATCCGCGAGATCCTCTCCGCGGACGGCTGGCTCGCGGCGGCCACGCACCCGGATCTGACCCAGCGGGACCGCGCGACCACGGCGATCCGGCCGCCGCGTCCAGCGGGCGCGCAGGGCGCTGCCGACTAGACTGTGCCCGACATGTCCCCCGTATTCGACTGCCGCGATGATGAGCAGCTGCTCCCCGGCATGCGCCAGGCGCGCCAGGCCATCGGCCGCGGCCAGCTGGTCGTGCTTCCCACCGACACCGTGTACGGCGTGGCCGCCGACGCGTTCTCACCCGTCGCCGTGCAGCGACTGCTCGACGCCAAGGGCCGCGGCCGTCAGTCGCCGCCCCCGGTCCTGGTCGCCGGCGCGGCGACGCTGCGCGCGCTCGTGGCCGAGGTGCCGGAGGCAGTCGAGAAGCTCATCGAGGCGTTCTGGCCCGGGGGGCTGACGATCGTGCTCCCCGCGCAGCCGAGCCTGACCTGGGATCTCGGCGAGACCCACGGCACCGTCGCAGTCCGCATGCCCGCAGACCGCATCGCGCTCGAGCTCCTCGAGGAGACCGGTCCGCTCGCGGTCTCGAGTGCGAACCTCACGGGCGAGGCGCCCGCGATCACCGCTCTGGACGCGCGGGACATGCTCGGCGACAGCGTGGCGGTCTATCTCGACGCCGGACCCTCGCGCGACGGCATCTCCTCGACGATCGTCGACGCGACGAGTCTCGTCGGCGGCGAGACGCCGGTCGTGCGGGTGCTGCGAGAGGGTGCCGTCGACCGGGCGCGTCTGCGGGAGGTGCTCGGCGACCTGCTCGAGCCCGACCCGGGCGGCACCGCGTGAAGCAGTACGTCTTCATCGTCCTGTTCACCGCCACGGTGACGCTGGCCCTCGCCTGGGCCATCTGGCGGCTCAGCATCCGCTACAAGCTCTATCCCGGCATCCGGGAACGCGACGTCCACAAGACGCCGACGCCGCGACTGGGCGGCATCGCGATGTATCTGGCGGTCGTCGCCGCATTCGCGATCTCGTCCCAGCATCCCTTCTTCAGCATCGTCTGGACCAATCCGCAGCAGCCGCTGGCGATCCTGGGGGCGACATCACTGATCGTGCTCGTCGGCGTCGCCGACGACCTGTGGGACCTCGACTGGATGATCAAGCTCGGCGCGCAGTTCCTTGCCGCGGGCATCATCGCCTGGGTCGGGGAGCTGCAGATCTACTCGCTGCCGATCGGCGGCATGACCGGATTCTCCAGCTGGGTGAGCTTCACCCTCACCGTCTTCTCCATCGTCGTGGTGATGAACGCGGTGAACTTCATCGACGGACTCGACGGGCTGGTCGCGGGGGTCTGCCTCATCGCCAACGGCGTGTTCTTCGCCTACTCGTACATGCTCGTGCGCGACACCGGATCGAGCACCTACTTCACGCTCGCCTCGTTCATCGCGGCGGTGCTGATCGGGGCGTGCGTCGGGTTCCTGCCCATGAACTGGAGTCCCGCGAAGCTGTTCATGGGGGATGCCGGGGCGCTGATGCTCGGTCTGCTGATGGCCAGCTCCGCCATCGCGATCACCGGTCAGCTCGACCCCGCGATCCTCGGCGACAACGACGAGTTCGGCCGTTCGCAGCTGCTCGGTGCCTTCATCCCGATCCTGCTCCCCGTCGCGGTCGTGCTCCTGCCGCTCCTGGACTTCGGACTGGCCGTCATCCGGCGTATGCGCGCGGGCAAGTCGCCGTTCTCGCCCGACCGCAAGCACCTGCACCACCGCATGCTCGACATGGGCCACAGCGACCGCGGCGCGGTGCTCATCTTCTACGCCTGGACCACCGTGGTCAGCTTCGCAGTGCTGCTGATGTACATCGGCACGCAGAGCGAGTGGCCGGGGGACTACCTCCTCGGCGTCGCCTTCGGCGTGGTCGGCGTCATCGCCTGCCTCGTCGTGACCTTCCTGCCCTCGCACCGCGCCGCCGCGCCGACCCCCACCTGGAGGACTCCCGATGAGCACCAACCCCGTCTCGAGCACCCCGATCCTGCGCACCACCCTGATCTGGTCGGGAGTCGTCAACGCCGTCCTGCTCATCGTCGGCGGCCTCATCGGCTTCCTGGTCGCGGGCGCGGACGGCCTGTGGAGCGCCCTCGCCGGCGTCCTGGTGGGTGCGGTCTTCCTCGCGATCACCGGGTTGAGCATCCTCATCGCCAACCGCTGGTACGGCGATCCGCTCTATGTGCCGATCTTCTTCGGCATCGTGCTCGGCGGCTGGCTGCTGAAGTTCGTCGTCTTCATCGTCGCCCTGCTGCTGCTGCGCGACCAGCCGTGGATCGCGCCCACGGTGTTCTTCCTCGCGCTCGTGGCGGGCATCATCGGGTCGCTCGCCGTCGACGTCGTCACCATGCTGCGCATGCGGGTTCCCGCCGTCGACGTGGACCTTCCCACCGCCAATCCCGAAGACGGGGAGCCGGACTCTCCGCGCGCGGATTCAGGAGGCCCGCGAGTTTGATAGGCTGTTCAAGCGCCCGCCCGCTCGCTCTGCGAGCGCTTGCGGATGACTCTCACCGACCATCGTCGCAACGGTCCACACCGATGCCCCGAAGCTGGAGCCAGCGCTGATTACTCAAGCTGCGACACTGATCGCCCCCCTTTCCGCGGACGCGCCCGAGTTCCACGGCCCCTCGATCGACGAGTTCTTCCCGGAGACGCTCTTCCAGATCGGTGCTCTCGAGATCAACCGGATCCACCTGATCCAGTTCCTCGCCACCGCCGCGGTCGTGCTGATCTTCTGGCTCGGAACACGACGCATGTCGATCGTCCCCGGCCGATTCCAGAGCATCGTCGAGATGGGTCTCGACTTCGTGCGCGTCAACATCGCGCACGACCTGCTCGGCAAGAAGGACGGCGACCGCTTCCTGCCCATCCTCACCACGATCTTCTTCATGGTGCTGTTCATGAACATCACGGGAATCATCCCGTTCCTGAACATCGCCGGCACGAGCATCGTCGCTGTGCCGCTCACGTTGGCCGTGATCAGCTACGTCACGTTCATCTACGCCGGCATCAAGAAGAGCCCGAAGAACTTCTTCAAGAACTCGCTCTTCCCCTCGGGCGTGCCGTGGCCGATCTACATCATCGTGACGCCGATCGAGCTCATCTCGACGTTCATCATCCGTCCGGTGACGCTCACCCTCCGACTCCTCATGAACATGATGGTCGGTCACCTGCTCCTGGTGCTGTTCTTCGCCGCGACGCAGTTCTTCCTCTTCGACCTCGGAGGCTGGTGGTCGCTGCTGGCGGCCGGAAGCCTCGCGTTCGGATTCGTCTTCACCCTGTTCGAAATCCTGGTGGCCGTCCTCCAGGCCTACGTCTTCGCCCTCCTCACCGCGGTCTACATCCAGCTCGCGGTCGCAGAAGAGCACTGAAACGGGACGGCCCGCAAGCCGCCCACAACCGAAAGGAAACACCCCCGTGGACGCAACTACGGTTCTCGCCGAGCTCAGTGGCAACGTCGCGACGATGGGCTACGGCCTCGCCGCCATCGGACCCGCCATCGGCGTGGGCATCGTCGTCGGCAAGACGATCGAGGGCGTCGCCCGCCAGCCCGAACTGGCCGGCCGCCTGCAGGTGCTCATGTGGATCGGTATCGCCTTCACCGAGGCGCTGGCCTTCATCGGCATCGCGACCTACTTCATCTTCGTCTGATCGCCGATTCCCAGTCCTAAGGAGACAGGATGCTGAACGCTCTTGTCGCGTACGCCGCGGAGGAGGGGGAGGTTCACAACCCCCTCATCCCCGCGTGGTACGACATCATCTGGTCGGCGGTCTGCTTCGTCGTCATCCTCTTCATCTTCTGGAAGGTCGCCCTTCCCCGCATGAAGACGATGCTCGACGAGCGTGCAGCCGCGATCGAGGGCAACATCGCCAAGGCCGACGAGGCTCAGCGCAAGGCCGAGGCTGCTCTCGAGGAGTACACCGCCCAGCTCGCCGAGGCCCGCAAGGAGGCAGGTGAGATCCGCGATGCCGCCCGCGAGGACGGCAAGAAGATCGTCGCCGAGGCCAAGGAGACCGCATCGAGCGAGGCTGCGCGCCTGACCTCGAGCGCTCACGCGCAGATCGAGGCCGAGCGCCAGTCGGCCCTCGTCTCGCTGCGCAGCGAAGTGGGCACCCTCGCCCTCGACCTCGCCGGCGGTGTGATCGGGGAGACCCTCTCCGACGACGCCAAGGCCCAGGCCGTGGTCGATCGCTTCCTCGCCGAACTCGAGTCCGCTGAGGCGCAGACTCAGGGACCGAGGGCGTAATGGGCAGCGCGACCACTCAGGCCCTCGCGGCGACGACGTCCGCGCTCGGCGCCGCGCCGGGGGTCGACCTCACCGTCGCCCGCGAGCTGTTCGCGGCCGCGCGAGCCCTGGGCGACTCGTCGCAGCTGAGCGGCGCGCTCGCCGACTCCGCAGCGTCGGTCGCGGCACGCCGCCAGGTCGTGACCGACGTCTTCGGCTCCGCCGTGCAGCCGACGACCCTGTCGCTGCTGACGACGGCCGTGGAGCAGCGCTGGTCGTCGTCCGCGGACCTCGTGGACGGCGTCGAGGAACTCGCGGTCCGCGCCGTGGCCGTGGCCGAGCCCGACGTCGACGTCGAGAGCGAGCTGTTCGGATTCTCGCGCACCGTCGCCGACAACCCCGAGCTGGAGCTCGCCCTGGGAAGCCGCCTGGGCGACGCGACGGCCAAGGGCTCCCTCGTCGACACGCTGCTGAGCGGGCGCGCGAGCGCGTCCACGACGCTCATCGCCTCGTCGCTGATCCGTCAGCCGCGTGAGCGTCGCGTGCGGCAGCTGCTCACCCGTGCCATGCGCATCGTCGCCGATCAGCGCGGCCGCAAGGTCGCCACGGTCATCGCCGCGGCGCCGCTGAGCGCAGCGCAGTCCGACCGGCTCGCCGCAGCGCTGTCCCAGCGCTACGGCACGCGGGTCTCGCTGAACACGGTCGTCGACCCGGCTGTCGTGGGTGGCCTGCGGGTGCAGGTCGCGGACGACGTCATCGACGCCAGCGTGTCCTCGCGACTGGCCGACCTGCGTCAGCGGCTCGCCGGCTGACCACAGACTTCCCGCCGCCGGCGGAGATTTCGGGGCCGAGGCCCCACAGAACGAAGGAAGACAATGGCAGACATCTCTATCAGCCCCGACGTCATCCGTGACGCGCTGAAGGACTTCGTCGCCGCGTACGAGCCCACGGGCGCAGCGGCCACCGAGGTCGGCACCGTCATCGACGCCGCAGACGGCATCGCCCACGTCGAGGGTCTCCCCGGCGTCATGGCGAACGAACTGGTGCGCTTCGAAGACGGCACCGAGGGCCTCGCACTGAACCTCGACGAGCACGAGATCGGTGTCGTCGTGCTCGGCGACTTCTCCGGCGTCGAAGCCGGTCAGCAGGTCACCCGCACCGGCGAGGTGCTCTCGGTCGCCGTGGGCGACGGCTACCTCGGCCGCGTCGTCGACCCGCTCGGCAACCCGATCGACGGTCTCGGCGACATCGCGAGCGAGGGACGCCGCGCGCTCGAACTCCAGGCCCCGGGCGTCATGCAGCGCAAGTCGGTGCACGAGCCGCTGCAGACCGGCATCAAGGCCATCGACGCGATGATCCCCGTCGGCCGTGGCCAGCGTCAGCTCATCATCGGCGACCGCCAGACCGGCAAGACCGCGATCGCGATCGACACGATCATCAACCAGAAGTCCAACTGGGAGTCCGGCGACGTCGAGAAGCAGGTTCGCTGCATCTACGTCGCGATCGGTCAGAAGGGCTCGACCATCGCGGCCGTGAAGGGCGCCCTCGAGGACGCCGGCGCGATGGAGTACACGACCATCGTCGCGGCGCCCGCGTCGGACCCCGCCGGCTTCAAGTACCTCGCCCCGTACACCGGCTCGGCCATCGGCCAGCACTGGATGTACGGCGGCAAGCACGTCCTCGTCATCTTCGACGACCTGTCGAAGCAGGCCGAGGCCTACCGTGCCGTGTCGCTCCTGCTGCGCCGCCCGCCGGGCCGCGAGGCCTACCCGGGTGACGTCTTCTACCTGCACTCGCGTCTACTCGAGCGCTGCGCGAAGCTGTCGGACGAGCTGGGCGCCGGCTCGATGACGGGTCTGCCGATCATCGAGACCAAGGCCAACGACGTGTCGGCTTACATCCCGACCAACGTGATCTCGATCACCGACGGCCAGATCTTCCTGCAGTCCGACCTGTTCAACGCCAACCAGCGTCCCGCGGTCGACGTCGGCATCTCGGTGTCGCGCGTGGGTGGTGACGCTCAGGTCAAGTCGATCAAGAAGGTCTCCGGCACGCTCAAGCTGGAGCTCGCCCAGTACCGTTCGCTCGAGGCCTTCGCGATGTTCGCCTCGGACCTCGACGCCGCCTCGCGTCGTCAGCTGGCCCGCGGTGCGCGTCTGACGGAGCTCCTCAAGCAGCCGCAGTACTCGCCGTACCCGGTCGAGGAGCAGGTCGTCTCGATCTGGGCCGGTACCAACGGCAAGCTCGACTCGATCGAGGTCGAGGACATCCTCGCCTTCGAGCGTGAGCTCATCGACTACCTCAAGCGCAACACGTCGATCCTCGACACGCTCCGCGACACCAACGTCCTCGACGACGACACCGTGGCCGAGCTGACCAAGAAGACCGACGAGTTCATCCTCGAGTTCCAGGCCGGCAAGGGCCAGTCCATCAACCAGCCCGGCCACGAAGAGGTCGCGGCTGCTGCGGCTGACGACGTGAACCAGGAGAAGATCGTCAAGGGCCGCCGCTGAGGCGGGCCGAGGGGCTGAACAACCATGGGCGCACAACTGCGTGTCTACAAGCAGAAGATCAGCTCTGCTCAGACGACCAAGAAGATCACGAAGGCGATGGAGCTCATCGCGGCTTCGCGCATCCAGAAGGCCATGGCGCGTGTGCGCGCGTCGTCGCCTTTCGCGCGAGCCGTGACGCGCGCCGTCTCGGCCGTCGCGACGCACTCGAACATCGATCATCCGCTCACCGTCGAACGTGAGACGATCCGCCGCTCCGCGGTCGTGATCTTCTCGTCCGATCGGGGCCTCGCGGGCGCATTCAACTCGCAGATCCTCCGTGAGGGCATGGAGCTGGCGGAGCTTCTGCGCCAGCAGGGCAAGGAGCCGGTGTTCTACCTGGTCGGCCGCAAGGCCGTCGGGTACTTCCAGTTCCGTCGCATGGCGGCCGCCGCCGAGTGGACGGGCGACACCGATACGCCGCACTTCACGACCGCCGAGGAGATCGCCGCCGTCCTGCTGGACGCCTACGATCGCGGCGGCGAGGACGGTGGCGTGGATGAGATCAACCTCGTCTACAACCGCTTCGTCAGCATGATGACGCAGTCCCCCGAGCGGGTGCGTCTGCTGCCGCTGGAGGTCGTGGAGGCCGAGGAGTCGACGTCCGCGCAGGTGTATCCGCTCTACGAGTTCGAGCCGGATGCCGAGGTGGTGCTGGACGCGCTCCTGCCCGTCTACATCCAGAGCCGCGTCTTCAACGCGCTCCTGCAGTCGTCCGCGGCCAAGCACGCGGCGACGCAGAAGGCGATGAAGTCGGCCAGCGACAACGCCGACAAGCTCATCACCGACTACACCCGCCTGCGCAACAACGCACGCCAGGCCGAGATCACGCAGCAGATCGCCGAGATCGTCGGCGGCGCCGACGCGCTGGCGTCGGGCAAATAGACCACACGAAAGAGAAGAAGCCATGAGCCTCACCGCTGAGAAGACGGAGACCCCCGTCGTCGGCCGCGTGGCCCGCGTGACGGGCCCCGTCGTCGACATCGAGTTCCCGCACGACTCGATCCCCGACATCTACAACGCGCTCAAGACGACCATCACGATCGGTGACGAGTCGACCGAGATCACGCTCGAGGTGGCACAGCACCTCGGCGACGACCTCGTCCGCGCCATCTCGCTCAAGCCCACCGACGGCATGGTCCGCGGCCAGGAGGTGCGCGACACCGGCGACCCCATCATGGTCCCCGTCGGCGATGTGACCAAGGGTCGCGTCTTCAACGTGACCGGCGACGTCCTCAACGCCGAGCCGGGCGAGACCATCGAGGTCACCGAGCGCTGGGGCATCCACCGCAAGGCGCCCTCGTTCGACCAGCTCGAGTCGAAGACCGCGATGTTCGAGACCGGCATCAAGTCGATCGACCTGCTCACGCCGTACGTGCAGGGTGGAAAGATCGGCCTGTTCGGCGGTGCGGGCGTCGGCAAGACCGTCCTCATTCAGGAGATGATCCAGCGCGTGGCGCAGGACCACGGTGGTGTCTCCGTGTTCGCCGGCGTCGGCGAGCGCACCCGTGAGGGCAACGACCTCATCGGCGAGATGGAGGAGGCGGGCGTCTTCGACAAGACCGCCCTCGTGTTCGGCCAGATGGACGAGCCGCCGGGGACGCGTCTGCGCGTCGCCCTTTCGGCCCTCACGATGGCCGAGTACTTCCGCGACGTGCAGAAGCAGGACGTGCTGCTGTTCATCGACAACATCTTCCGCTTCACGCAGGCCGGTTCCGAGGTCTCGACGCTGCTGGGCCGCATGCCCTCCGCGGTGGGCTACCAGCCGAACCTGGCCGACGAGATGGGTGTGCTCCAGGAGCGCATCACCTCGACGCGCGGTCACTCGATCACCTCGCTGCAGGCGATCTACGTGCCCGCCGACGACTACACCGACCCCGCGCCGGCGACCACCTTCGCGCACCTCGACGCGACCACCGAGCTCTCGCGTGAGATCGCCTCGAAGGGCCTGTACCCGGCCATCGACCCGCTGACCTCGACGAGCCGCATCCTCGACCCGCGCTACATCGGCGAGGACCACTACCGCGTGGCCACCGCCGTGAAGCAGATCCTCCAGAAGAACAAGGAGCTTCAGGAGATCATCGCGATCCTCGGTGTCGACGAGCTCTCCGAAGAGGACAAGATCGTCGTGTCGCGTGCGCGCCGCATCCAGCAGTTCCTCTCGCAGAACACCTACATGGCGAAGAAGTTCACCGGCGTCGAGGGCTCCACGGTCCCGATCAAGGAGACCATCGAGTCGTTCGATGCGATCGTCAAGGGCGATTTCGACCACGTCGCCGAGCAGGCCTTCTTCAACGTCGGCGGCATCTCCGACGTCGAGGAGCGCTGGGCGCAGATCCAGAAGGAGAACGGCTGAAATGCCGCTCAAGGTGAGTCTGGTCTCCGCTGACGCGGAGGTCTGGTCGGGCGAGGCGTCGCTGGTCGTCGCCAAGACCGTGCTCGGCGAGATCGGGTTCATGCCCGGTCACGAGCCGGTGCTCGCGATCCTCGCCGAAGGTCAGGTGCGCATCACCCAGACCAGCGGTGCCAAGGTCGTGGCCAACGCCCAGGACGGCTTCCTCTCGATGGAGGGCGACGAGCTCACGATCGTCGCCGGCAACGCGGCTCTCATCGCCTGACGCCGTTCCGTTCCCTTTCGCGAAGCGCGTCGCCTCCGGGCGGCGCGCTTCGCCTTTTCCCGCGAGGTCCGAATGCTCATCCTGCTGCCGCCGTCCGAGACCAAGCGCCCGGGCGGACGCGGGCGTCCGCTGGATGCCTCGCGGCTCGCCCTGCCCGGGCTTCGCCCCGAGCGCGAAGCCGTGATCGACGCGCTCGTCGCCCTGTCGGACGACGAGGATGCCGCGGCGCGGGTGCTCAAACTCGGGGCGACGCAGCGCGCCGAGATCGCGGTGAACGCGCACCTGCGCGACGCCCCCACGATGCCCGCGGTCGACCGCTACACTGGCGTGCTCTTCGACGCGCTCGACGCCGCCTCGCTCGACGCGGCGGCGCGCCGCTGGCTCGGTCGGCACGTGCTGATCCACTCCGCACCCCTCGGCCCGATCGGCGCGCTCGATCCGATTCCCGCGTACCGACTGGGCGCCGGCGCCTCGATGCCGGGTCTGGCGCCCCTGAAGCGCGTCTGGGCGGGGCCGGTCACGGCGGCGCTCGCTGCCGCGCAGCCCTCGTTCGTCCTCGATCTGCGGTCTGAGGCGTACGCCGCGCTCGGGCCGGTTCCCGCACCGGTCGCATCCGCCTACGTCCGCGTGGTGACGGCAGGGGCCGACGGCGTCGCACGCGCCCTCAACCACTTCAACAAGCACGCGAAGGGCGCTCTGGTGCGCCGTCTGGCCCAGGAGCGGCCGCGCGCGGCATCCCGTGCCGGATTCGTGCGCTGGGCGCACGGGGCCGGACTGCGCGTCGAGGACGACGGCGACGGCGAGATCCTGCTGTTCGCGTGATGTTCGCGCCGCGCCTGGGAAAATGCTGAGCGTCCGGGCCCCTCGGTCGCTAGCATGAGGGCGGACGGGGCGTGGGGCCTCGCCGCACCCGCCTGCGCGGACCCGACCTGAGGAGGGAATTCCATGCCGTTCGATGTCACGCTCGTCGACAGCGGCGCATCCGTCATCGCCGCCCTGTTCTTCACGATGTTCATGCTGGTCTTCGTGCTGCTGGGCTACATCATCGGATCGCTGTTCCTGATGAAGATCTTCGAGAAGGCCGGAGTGGAGGGGAAGTGGCGTGCGTGGGTGCCCGTCTACAACACCCTGATCTTCGTCAAGCTCGGCGACCTGAACCCGTGGTGGCTGCTGGCCCTGTGGGGCGGCACCATCGTGCTCGGGTGGATCCCGGTCATCGGCTCGCTCATCGGTCTCGCCGCCTTCGCCTACACGCTCCTGGCCGCCTGGCGCGTGGGTCTGAAGCTGCAGAAGGAAGCCATCTGGCTGCTGCTGTATTTCTTCCTCGCCATCGTGTGGCTGGGCATCAACGCCTACGACCGCTCGCGCTGGAACACCGCGATCGCGCCGGCGCCGTGGGCCGGCAACTTCCTCGCCGACTCGACGACGTGGGCCGGCATCCCGAGCCAGTCCACGGGCTCGGGATACGCGGCACCGGGCCAGGCACCGGGCTACACCCCGCCGCCTCCGGCCGGCTACACCCCGCCGCCTCCGGCCGGGTACATGCCCCCGCCCGCCCCGCCGGCCGCCGCTCCGACGCCGCCTCCTGCGGCACCGACGCCGCCTCCCGCGGCACCGCCCGCGGCGAGCCCGCCGCCGGCCTCGCCCGAGCCGCCGGCCTCGCCCGAGCCGCCGGCCTCGCCCGAGCCGCCCAAGCAGTAGGCGCACCGCCGGGACGGCCCCTCCCTCGGGAGGGGCCGTCCCCGTGCGCGGCGCCGGTGCCGACCGCGTAGCGTGGGAGGCATGACCTCTGGTGTTCCCCTCCGCCCGGTCGGCGCGTCCGGCCTGCTCGTGTCGGCCGTCGGCCTCGGCTGCAACAACTTCGGGCGCCCCGGCACCCGTTCCGAGACGATCGACGGCACACGCGATGTGCTGGATGCCGCGATCGACGCGGGTGTCACCTTCCTCGACACCGCCGACATGTACGGCGGCGATCCCGGGCTGTCGGAGCGGCTCATGGGCGAGGCGCTGAAGGGACGGCGCGACGAGGTCGTCCTCGCGACGAAGTTCGGCCACCCCGGGCGGGACATGGGATATCCGGTGTCGGGCGGCAAGGGGTCGCGGGCGTACATCCGCCGCGCGGTCGAAGGATCCCTCACGCGCCTGCAGACCGACTGGATCGACCTCTACCAGCTGCACGTGCCCGACCCGCAGACCCCGATCGAGGAGACCCTCGACGCGCTCGGCGACCTCGTGCGCGAGGGGAAGGTGCGCTACATCGGCCATTCGAACCTCGCGGGCTGGCAGATCGCGGAGGCGCATCTCACCGCGGCGGCGCGGTCCGGCATCCCCTTCGTCTCGGCGCAGAACCACTACAGCCTCCTCGCCCGGGCCGCCGAGCGCGAGGTGCTCCCGGCCGCGGCCCGGTTCGGCCTCGGATTCCTGCCGTACTTCCCGCTGCACAACGGGCTGCTCACCGGCAAGTTCACGCGCGACCACGCTCCCGCCGACACCCGCATCATGCGCCAGCGCCGTCACGTGTGGGATGACGCGCCCTGGGACGCCCTGGAGGCCTACCGGGCGTTCTGCGACGAGCGCGGCATCACCATGCTGGAGGCGACCTTCGGGTGGCTGCTCGCCCAGCCCGCCCTCGCGAGCGTCATCGCCGGCGCGACCAGCCCCGAGCAGGTGCATGCGAATGCCGCCGCCGCGTCGGCATGGATCCCCACGGCCGACGACCTCGCGCGCATCGACGAACTCTTCCCGCTGCCGGAGGATCCCGGCGCGCGCGTCTGATCGGACACGCCGCCACGGCGGGCCTCTTGGCGCGGCGCGATCGACGGGCGTAACGTCGACACGCGCGCGGCCGATCGCGTCGCGCGCGGGAAGGGACCGCACGTGCTCGGAAAGCTGCTGGTGCGCTATCTGGCGCCCGCCTGGCCGCTGATCATCGCGGTGGTGGTGTTCCAGCTCGCGCAGTCCATCGCATCGCTGTGGCTGCCCACGCTCAACGCCGACATCATCGACGACGGGGTCGTGCGGGGAGACATCCCGTACATCTGGTCGACCGGCGGGGTCATGCTGATCGTCAGCTTCGTGCAGATCGTGTGCTCGATCGTGGCCGTGTATTTCGGCTCGCGGCTGGCGATGGGCATGGGCCGCGATCTGCGCTCGGACTTCTTCCATCGCGTGGTCGCGTTCTCGCAGCGCGAGGTCGGCCAGTTCGGGGCGCCGTCGCTCATCACGCGCAACACCAACGATGTGCAGCAGGTGCAGATGCTCGTGCAGGTGTCGGCGACGCTCATGATCTCCGCGCCGATCCTCGCCATCGGCGGCGTGATCATGGCGGTCCGCCAGGACGCGGGCCTGTCGTGGCTGATGGCGGTGTCGATCCCCGTGCTGCTGGTCATCGTCGGCCTGATCGTGTGGCGCATGGTGCCCGCCTTCTCGAAGATGCAGCGGCGCATCGACCGGGTCAACCAGATCATGCGCGAGCAGCTGACCGGCATCCGCGTCATCCGCGCCTTCGTCCGGGAAGGCGAGGAGCGCGCGCGGTTCGCCGGCGCGAGCGAGGACGTCATGGAGACGGCGCTGCGCGCGGGCAATCTGATGGCGCTGATGTTCCCGGCGGTCATGCTGGTGCTGAATCTCTCCAGCGTCGCCGTGATCTGGTTCGGCGCGTTCCAGGTGCAGGACGACGGCGTCGAGATCGGCACCCTGTTCGCGTTCCTCACCTACCTCATGCAGATCCTCATGGGCGTCATGATGGCGACCTTCATGTTCGTGATGATCCCGCGCGCGGCCGTGTGCGCCGACCGCATCGGCGAGGTGCTCGACGCGCAGCCGTCGGTGACCGCGCCCGCCGCGCCCACGGCGCCCGGCGAGGCGGCCGGCCGGGTCGAGTTCGACCACGTGGACTTCGCCTACCCCGGCGCGGAGGAGGCGGTGCTGCACGACCTCACCTTCACCGTCGAGCCCGGAACCACCACGGCCATCATCGGGTCGACAGGCGCCGGCAAGACCACGCTGGTGGGGCTCGTGCCGCGGCTGTTCGACGTCACGGCGGGCGCCGTGCGCGTCGACGGCATCGACGTGCGCGACTACGACCCCGACGTGCTGTGGCGGCGGGTCGGCCTGATCCCGCAGCGCGCGTTCCTGTTCTCGGGCACGATCGCATCGAACCTCCGATACGGCGATGAGGGGGCGTCGGATGCGCAGCTGTGGGAAGCGCTCGAGATCGCGCAGGGGCGCGAGTTCGTCGAGGCGATGCCGGAGGGCCTCGAGGCGCCGATCGCGCAGGGCGGCACGAACGTCTCCGGTGGCCAGCGCCAACGTCTGGCGATCGCGCGGGCGCTGGTGAAGCGGCCCGGCATCTACGTCTTCGACGACTCGTTCTCGGCGCTGGATCTGCGCACGGATGCCGCGCTGCGCCGTGCACTCGACGAGCGGCTTCCCGACGCGACACGCGTCGTGGTCGCCCAGCGGGTCTCGACGATCCAGCACGCCGATCAGATCGTGGTGCTCGACCATGGTCGGATGGTCGGACTCGGCACCCACGACGACCTCGTGGCCACCAACGAGACCTACCGCGAGATCGTCGAATCCCAGCTCTCGGCGGAGGCGGCGGCATGAGCGGCGGTCAGGCTTCCCGTCCCGCGCCCGCGCGCGGCCCGATGGGCGGACGCGGTCCTGGCGCGGGCGCCGCGCCGGGGGAGAAGGCGCAGAACTTCCTGCCCAGCGCCAAGCGCCTTCTCGGCACGCTCCGCCGCGATGCCGCTCTGCTGGTCATGGTGCTCGTGCTCGGCATCCTCTCGGTCGCCCTCTCCGTCACCGGGCCGAAGCTGCTCGGCGAGGGGACGAACATCGTGTTCGCCGGCTTCATCTCGCTGCAGGTGCCGGCCGGCGCGACGCAGCAGGAGGTGGTGGACGGCCTCGTGGCCAGCGGCAACCAGGAGCAGGCCGACATGATCGCGGCGATGCAGTTCACGCCGGGAGCGGGGATCGACTTCGAGCAGCTCGGCTGGATCCTCACCGCCGTGCTCGCCGTCTACGTGTTCGCGAGCGTGTTCGGCTGGCTGCAGGCGCGGATCCTCAACGGCATCGTGCAGCGCGCGATGAACCGCCTCCGCCTGCAGGTCGAGGAGAAGATCCACCGGCTGCCGCTGTCGTACTTCGACCGCGTCCAGCGCGGCGAACTGCTCAGCCGCGTCACCAACGACGTCGACAACATCGGCCAGACGATGCAGCAGACCCTGTCGCAGGTGGTCATCTCCCTGCTCACGGTCATCGGGGTCCTCGTCATGATGTTCCTCATCTCGCCCCTGCTCGCCGTCATCGCCCTGGTGACGATCCCCGCGACCGTCGTGATCACGGTGGTGATCGCCAAGCGCTCGCAGAAGCTGTTCGTCGCGCAGTGGGGCGCCACAGGGGTGCTCAACGCACGCGTGGAGGAGACCTTCTCGGGCCACGCGATCGTGAAGGTCTTCGGGCACCAGCGCGAGGCCGAGGAGGCCTTCCGCGGGGAGAACGAGAAGCTCTACCGGGCGAGCTTCGGCGCGCAGTTCATCTCGGGCATCATCATGCCCGCCATGACCTTCATCGGGAATCTGGTGTACGTGGCGATCGCGGTGGTGGGCGGCCTCCAGGTCGCCGGCGGCCTGATGTCCATCGGCGACGTGCAGGCGTTCATCCAGTACTCGCGCCAGTTCACGCAGCCGCTCAGCCAGCTCGGGTCGATGGCCAACCTCCTCCAGTCCGGCGTTGCCAGCGCCGAGCGCGTGTTCGAACTGCTCGACGAGGAGGAGGAGAAGCCCGACGCCGATCCCGCCGAGACCGTGGATGCCGCGGCGAGCCACCTGGCGTTCGACGACGTCTCGTTCCGCTACGTCGAGGACAAGCCGCTCATCGACGGCCTCGCGCTCACGGCGACGCCGGGCAGCACGGTGGCGATCGTCGGTCCCACGGGCGCCGGCAAGACCACCCTCGTGAACCTCATCATGCGCTTCTACGACGTGGATGCCGGCACCATCACCCTCGACGGCGTCGACACCCGGCGCATGACGCGCGACGACCTGCGGGCGCGCACCGGCATGGTGCTCCAGGACACGTGGCTCTTCTCCGGCACGATCCGAGAGAACATCGCGTACGGGCGGATCGACGCGACCGAGGAGGAGATCGTCGCGGCGGCACGGGCCGCGTACGTCGACCGGTTCGTCCATGCGCTCCCGGACGGCTACGACACCGAGCTCGATGACGAGGCCACCAACCTCAGCGTGGGCGAGCGGCAGCTCATCACGATCGCCCGGGCGTTCCTCGCCGACCCGCGCATCCTCATCCTCGACGAGGCCACCAGCTCGGTCGACACCCGCACCGAGCTGCTCATCCAGCGCGCCATGTCGCGCCTCCGGGCCGACAGAACTGCGTTCGTGATCGCCCACCGGCTCTCGACGATCCGCGACGCCGATCTCATCCTCGTCATGGAGGCGGGATCCATCGTGGAGCAGGGCTCGCACGACGAGCTCCTCACCGCGCGGGGCGCGTATTGGCGGCTGTACAACGCGCAGTTCGAGGCGCCGATCGAGGAGGAAGACGATCCGCAGCACCCGCCGACCGGCGTGATCCCGGTCGTTTCGGGTGTCGGCGCGTCGTCTGCCGAGGGCGCGTCGGAGGAACCTACTAGGATGTGAGGCACGTTGCCCGGCCGCGCCGCGGCCGGGTGAGCGCCGACTCATGCGGAAGGACAGGGCGTGCCCGAGGTATCCACCGAGTCCCGCGCGGTACGCGCGCCCGGTGGCGACCTGACCCTCTCGTGGGCGGCCGTCACCCATACCGGGCGTCGCCGCGATGTCAATCAAGACGCCGTGTTCGCCGGCTTCCCGCTGTTCGTCGTCGCCGACGGCATGGGGGGTCACCTGGGCGGGGAGATCGCGAGCGCCTCCACCATCGCCCGCCTCCGGGCCGTGGTCGAAGAGGGCACGGTCACGCCGCAGACGATCGAACGCGCGCTCACCCGGGCGGTCAAGGACATCGCCTCGCACCCCGAGACCACCGATGACGGCACCGGCACGACGCTCACCGGGGTGTTCCTCGACGAGACCGCCGACGATCCGCACTGGGTCACGCTGAACATCGGCGATTCCCGCGTCTACCTCGTGCGCGAGGACCAGATCGTGCAGGTCACCACCGACCACTCCGTCGTGCAGGAGCTTGTCGCGGCGGGGCGTCTGAGCCCCGAGGAAGCGGAGAACCACCCGTACGGCAACGTGATCACGCGGGCGGTCGGCCCCAGCGAAGGCGTCACACCCGACTACGTGCGCATCGACGTGGCCGACGGCGACCGCTTCGTGATCTGCTCCGATGGGCTCACCAAGGAGCTCACCGACTACGGCATCAAGCACTTCCTCCGCGAGAACGTCGACCCCGCCGACGCCGTGCGCGCCATGCTCGACGCGGCGCTGGAGAACGGCGGACGCGACAACATCTCGATCATCGTGCTCGACGTGGAGACGGCCGAGGGGGTGGCGGCGCGGGCCGCGGACGAGGCCGACGAGGGGGATGACGCGGAGTCCGACGACGACGCCGCAGAGGCCGACGAGTCGGCAGACGCCGGCGAGGCAGCAGTGGCCGCTGACGACGCCGCGACGGCTGCCCGCCCCGACGACCCCGCCGAGAGCTGATCCGGCCGGGGACCGCGGTCTGCGGCCTCTCCTCCCCAGAGCGATCGTGCGCACGATCCCTCCACAACCACCTCGGACCACGCGGAAGCCGGAGGACGACACGGTGGACTGACGTCCATGTCACCGTCCGCCGCCGCTCCGACACCGCTCGACGATCCCTTCGCCCTCGATCCTGATGCGCCGATCGAGCTGCCGGGCGCGTGGACGGCTCCGCCGCGACCGGGTGTGCCGATCCTTGCCGCGGTGGTCCCCGTCCTGGGCGCGGTCGCGATCTGGCTCGTCACCGGATCCATCCTCGCCCTCTGGCTCGCGGCGCTCGGTCCGCTGCTGGCGGCCGCGAGCGTGCTCGACCAGCGGCGCGTCGCGCGCCGTGATCGCCGGGCAGCCGTCGCCGCGGCGGCCGCGGCGAGGGAGCGGGCTGCGGCGGCGATCGCCGCGCGACACGGGCGGGAGCGCGCGCAGCGGTGGGTGCGGCATCCCGACTGCGCGTCCCTGCTGGCGGGCGACGACATCTGGAGGGCCATGCCGGGCCGGGCCGAGGCGCTCGTGCTCGGTGCGGGGGAGGTGCCGAGCGACGTGCGGGTCAGCGGCGGGGCGGGAGACCCGGAGTCTGTGCGGCTGCGCGCCGCTGCCGCCCGCCTGAGCGATGGGCCGGTCGCGGTGCCGGTGCTGGCGGGCGTCGCCGTCTCGGGGCCCGCGCGTGCGGCGGAGGCCGTGCGACGGGCGCTCGCGCTGCAGCTGTGCCTGGCCTTCCCCCCGGGGGAGCTGCGACTGCGCGCCGACGGCGAGGAATGGACCCGGCTCGTCCCGCACCGCTTCGCCGATGCCGGCAGCGTGCTGGCCCTTGTCGACGCCGGTGAACCGGTCCCTGCGGACGCAGACATCGTGCTCGCGCTCGTCGAGCCCGACGCGCCTCCGCCGCCCCGGTGCGCCGCCATGCTGCGGCTCGAGGGCCTCGGCCGGGGGACGGTCTCCTTCGCGGGGGAGCGCACCGATGTCTCCGTCGAGGCGATCGGCCCGGCGCAGGCGACGGCGATCGCCCGCGACCTGGCCGCACGGGCCGCGGTCGCGTTCGGCAGGCAGCGTGCCGACGAACCGGTGGCGCTCGCGCCGCTGCTGTCGGCCGCGCCTCCCGCCCGTCGGGGCACGCTCCCGGCCGTCATCGGCCGCGAGGCGGACGCCCCCGCCGTCATAGATCTCGTGAGCGACGGCCCCCACGCGGTCGTGGCCGGGATGACCGGCTCAGGCAAGAGCGAGCTGCTCATCTCGTGGGTGCTGGCGCTGAGCGCCGCGCACTCGACCACGGAGGTGAGCTTCCTCCTCGCCGACTTCAAGGGCGGCACGGCGTTCGAAGCTCTCACCGCCCTGCCGCACGTGACGGGGGTGCTCACCGACCTCGACGGCCAGGGCGCCCGCCGCGCTCTGGAGAGTCTTCGCGCCGAGGTGCGGTGGCGAGAGTCGACGATCGCCGCGGCAGGCGCGCGCGACATCCGCGACCCCCGCGTCTCGCTCCCGCGGCTGGTCATCGTCGTCGACGAGTTCGCCGCGCTGCTCGGCGACCACCCGGAGCTGCACGCATTGTTCGTGGACGTCGCCGCGCGGGGCAGGGCCCTCGGGATGCACCTCGTACTCGGCACCCAGCGTGCCGCCGGCGTCATCCGCGACAACCTCCTCGCGAACTGTCCGCTGCGCATCTCCCTCCGCGTCGCCGACCCCATCGACAGTCGGAGCCTGCTCGGCGTCGACGACGCGGCGCAGCTGTCGGGCGGTCCCGAAGCCCGCGGCGTCGCACTCGTGCGGCGGGCGTCGGACTCGGCACCGCGGCGCGTGCGGGTCGCGCTCTCCGAGCCCGCCGACGTGGGGCGGATCGCGAACGCCGCCGCGGGCGGTCCGAGACCGCGCCGACCCTGGCTGCCGGCGCTGCCGGCACGCGTGCCGCTCGAGGATCTGCTCGACCGGGAGCGCGAGCCGGGGGTCCTGGTGCTCGGCCTCGCCGATGAGCCCGAGCATCAGCGACAGCGCCTCGCCGGTGTGCGCGCCGCGGATCGGGGCCTCCTGGTGGTCGGGGGTGCGGGCAGCGGGCGGTCGACGGCCCTGGCCGTGCTGGCGGCTCAGCACCGCGGGGCGGTGCAGCTGCCGCACGACGCCGAAGCCGCGTGGGACGAGCTGCACTCTCTGGTCGAGGCGCCGCCTTCGTCGGGTGGCCTGATCGTCATCGACGACCTCGACGTGCTCCCGGCGCGGTTCCCGCCCGAATACGCGCCGGAGGTGCTCGACCTCCTCGAGCGGGTCCTGCGCGGCGCGGGTGCCGGAGGATATCTCGTCGCGGCATCCACTCGACGGCTGGGCGGGGCGACCGCGCGGCTGTTCGACCTCCTGCCGCACCGCCTGCTGCTGGCGACGCGTTCCCGTGCCGACCACTTCGCCGCGGGCGGCGAGTCCGGACACTTCGAGCCGGACGCCCCTCCCGGCCGCGGCCGGCTCGACGGCGTGGCCGTGCAGGTGGCGGAGGCGCCCGTGGTTGCGCCGAGCGGTCGGGACGACCGCGCCGAGTGGATGCCGCGCGCCGCGCTCACCGGGTTCGTCGCGCGCCGCTCCCCGGCGACCCGGGCCGTCGTCGCGGCGTGGGAGGCCGCGGGAGTGACCGTCGTCGGCGTCGACGAATGGACCGAAGCGCCGGCCGGCGGCACTCGGATGGTCGTCGTCGGCGACCCCGACGGGTGGCAGCGGCGGTGGCGGGCGCTTGCCGAGATGCGCTCCGACCACGACGTGGTGGTCGACGCTTCCTGCGCGAGCGAGCTGCGACTGCTGACCGGATCACGGGTGCTGCCTCCCTACTGCGACGCCGGTCGGGCACGGGCGTGGCTCCTGCGGGAGGGGGCGGATCCCGTTCGCATCGTCCTGCCGAGCGACGACGTCCGGTCGGATCGGCCGTGAGCGCGGCTTGCTCCCGGCGCCGGGGCGGCTTAGCGTCCTTGGGTGGCTACATCTCCGATCTCCCTCGCCCCCGGCGAAGGCAAGGGCCTGGCGTCGGGGACGCTCGGGCTCTGGGGCTCGACCGTCATCGGTCTGGCCTCCACCGCACCCGTCTACTCACTCGTGGCGACCCTCGGGTTCGTCGTGCTCGCCGTCGGCGCGCAGGCGCCCATCGCGTTCATCCTCGCGTTCATCCCGATGCTGTTCATCGCATTCGCCTACCGGGAGCTGAACAACGAGATCCCCGACTGCGGCACCACCTTCACCTGGGGCACCAAGGCGTTCGGTCCCTGGGTGGGCTGGATGGGCGGCTGGGGCGTCGCCGTGGCCGGCATGGTCGTCCTCGCCAACCTCGCGCAGATCGCCGGCATCTACTTCTGGTCCCTGATCGGCGACGGCTCCCTGTCGGAGAACGCGTTCGTCGTCACCCTCACGGGCGTCGTGTTCATCGCGGCGATGACCTGGGTGAGCTGGCGCGGCGTCGAGATCGGCGAGCGCATTCAGAACGTCCTGCTCGCCATCCAGTACCTCGCCCTGGCCATCTTCGTGGTCGCCGCCCTCTGGCAGTTCTTCGCCGGCAGCGCACCGGACCCGACCCCGTTCGACTGGGCCTGGCTGAACCCGTTCGGCTTCACCGACGCGAGCGGCTTCACCGAGGCCGTGCTGCTGGCCCTGTTCATCTACTGGGGCTGGGACACCTGCCTCGCGCTGAACGAGGAGACCAAGGACCCCAAGCGCATTCCCGGTCGGGCAGCGCTCCTCACGTGCGTCATCCTCCTGGTCACCTACGTCGGCGTGACGATCTCCGCCATGATGTACGCCGGTCTCGGCGAGACCGGCACGGGCCTGGGCAACGAGGCGAACGCCGACGACATCTTCCTCGCGATCAAGGACGGCCTGCTCGGCCCGTTCGGCTGGGTGCTCGTGGTCGCCGTGCTCATCTCGGCGATCTCGTCGACCCAGACCACGATCCTCCCGACGGCGCGCGGAACGCTGGCCATGGCCGCCTATCGCGCGCTGCCGCGCCGCTTCCTCACCGTGCATCCGCGCTATCAGACGCCGTCGTTCTCGACGATCGTCATGGGCGTGGTCGCGAGCCTCTACTTCATCGGGATGTCGCTGATCAGCGACAACATCCTGCAGGACTCGATCCTGTCGCTGGGTCTCGCGATCGCGTTCTACTACGCCGTGACCGGCTTCGCGTGCGTGTGGTACTACCGCCGCACGCTGCGCGACTCCGGCCGCAACCTGCTCTATCGCGGCATCCTGCCCCTGGCCGGCGCGCTGATGCTCACCTACGCATTCGTGCAGTCCGCGATCGACATGTACGACGTCGACTACGGCTACACGGTGCTCCTCGGGATCGGCGGCACGTTCGTGCTGGGCGTCGGGTCGCTCGCGGTGGGCGTGGTCCTGATGCTGATCTGGTTCGCCTTCCCGGGATCCAAGCCGTTCTTCCGCGGTGAGAGCCTCAATCGCGACACCCCCGTCCTCGTTCCCGACGACCCGGCCGAGCACCTGCGCTCGGTCGACGGCGGAATCTGACCCTGATCAGGAGCATCATGCGTATCCTCATCGTCGGCGCCGGTGGCGTCGGATCGGCCGCGGCCCGCATCGCCGTGCGCCGCGACTTCTTCGAGACCCTCGTCGTCGCCGACTACGACCCCGCACGCCCCGAGGCCCTCGTCGCCGAGATCGGCGACCCGCGGCTCGTCGCGGCACGCGTCGACGCCTCGAGCGCCGAGTCGGTGGCCGACCTCATCCGCGCCCACGGCGTCACCCACGTGCTCAACGCGGTCGACCCCCGCTTCGTGATGCCCATCTTCGACGGCTGCTTCGCGGCGGGCACCACCTACCTCGACATGGCGATGAGCCTGTCGCACCCGCACGCCGAGAAGCCGTACGAACTGACCGGCGTCAAGCTCGGCGACGACCAGTTCGCGCAGGAGCAGGAATGGCGCGATGCCGGTCGCCTGGCGCTGGTGGGCATCGGCGTGGAGCCGGGCCTGTCGGACGTGTTCGCCCGCTACGCCGAGGACCACCTGTTCTCGGAGATCGACGAGCTCGGCGTGCGCGATGGGGCGAACCTCGTCGTCGAGGGGTACGACTTCGCCCCGTCGTTCTCCATCTGGACCACGATCGAGGAATGCCTCAACCCGCCCGTCGTGTACGAGGAGGGCCGCGGCTGGTTCACCACCCCGCCGTTCAGCGAACCCGAGGTGTTCGACTTCCCCGAGGGCATCGGACCGGTCGAGTGCGTCAACGTCGAGCACGAGGAGGTGCTCCTCATGCCGCGGTGGACCAAGGCGAAGCGGGTGACCTTCAAGTACGGCCTCGGCGACGAGTTCATCGAGGTGCTGAAGGTGCTGCACAAGCTCGGCCTCGACAAGACGGACCTGGTCTCGGTGAAGGGGGTCTCGGTATCGCCGCGCGACGTCGTCGCAGCCTGCCTGCCCGACCCGGCGACCCTCGGCGACCGCATGACGGGCAAGACCTGCGCGGGCGTGTGGGTGACCGGCACCGGCAAGGACGGGATGCCGCGCTCGACGTATCTGTACCATGTCGCCGACAACGAGCAGACGATGGCCGAATACAACTCGCAGGCGGTGGTCTGGCAGACCGCGATCAACCCCATCATCGCCCTCGAGCTCCTGGCGACCGGGGTGTGGTCGGGCACCGGCATCCTCGGCCCCGAGGCCTTCGACGCGAAGCCTTTCCTCGACCTGCTCGCCGCACCCGCACCCGCCGGCTACGGCTCGCCGTGGGGCATGGAGGAGAAGCCTCTGGCCTGACTGGCTGCGGTCGCCGGCCTGACCATCCCGACCGGCCGGACCGGCCCCACAGACCGGCCCGACCGCAGGCGAGTTGCTGAGATCAGGTGATCCGGCGCAGACAGGATGCCTCGCGAGGCGATTGTCCTGTGTCCGCCGGATCACCTGATCTCGGCAAAGGCGGACACCGGCGCCGAGGCACACCGGCGCCGAGAGACACCGACGGCGTGAGACAACGGAGCCCGGCCCCGCAGGGGGCCGGGCTCCGGCGTGCGTGCGCGAGGCTCAGACGAGCGCGTCCGCGAGCGGGGCGAGCGCCACGTCGTGCGCGGCGGCGACGCCGCTGTTGACCACGGCGCCGTCGAAGGTGTTGAGGCCTGCGGCCAGACCCGCGTCGGCGCGCAGCGCGTCCTTCCAGCCGTGGCGTGCGATCTGGCGGATATAGGGCAGCGTCGCGTTCGTCAGAGCCGATGTCGACGTGTTCGGCACCGCCCCGGGCATGTTGGCCACGCAGTAGAACACCGAGCCGTGCACCGGGAACGTCGGATCGGCGTGCGTGGTCGGTCGGGTGTCCTCGAAGCATCCGCCCTGGTCGACGGCGATGTCCACCAGCACCGATCCCGACCGCATGCGCGCGACCATGTCGTTGGTGACGAGCTTCGGGGCCTTCGCGCCCGGGATGAGCACCGAGCCGATCACGAGGTCGCTGGCGACCACGGCGCGGTCGAGGTCGAGGGGATTGGATGCCGCGGTCTTGACGCGCCCCTGGAAGTGGTCGTCGAGATATCGCAGGCGATGGACGTTCGTGTCGAACACGGTCACGTCGGCGCCCAGGCCCACGGCGATCACGGCGGCGTTCGCCCCGGCGACACCGCCGCCGATCACTGTCACCGTCGCCGGCCGCGTGCCGGGAACGCCGGACATCAGCAGGCCGAGCCCGCCCGCCGAGCGCATGAGGGTCGCCGCGCCGACGGTGGGCGCGAGACGTCCGGCGACCTCGCTCATCGGCGCGAGCAGGGGCAGACCGCCGGTGGGCGCCTGCACCGTCTCGTACGCGATCGCGGTGACGCGGTCCGCGACGAGGCGATCGGTGAGGGGGCGGTCGGCGGCCAGGTGCAGATAGGTGAAGAGCACGAGGTCGTCGCGGAAGAAGCCGTACTCGCTCGCGATGGGCTCCTTCACCTTGAGCAGGAGCTCCGCACGCGCCCAGACTTCGGCGGCGTCATCGAGCAGCGTGGCGCCGGCTGCCTCGTACTCGACGTCGGGCATCGACGAGCCGAGGCCCGCGCCGCGCTGCACGAAGACCTCGTGGCCCGCGGCGACCAGGTCGTGGACGCCCGCGGGTGTCAAGGCCACCCGGTACTCGTTGTTCTTCACCTCGGTGGGGACGCTGATCCTCATCGTGCGTGATCCTTTCCGCCCCGCCGTTGGAGCGCTCGGGCTCCTGGTGGGAGCGCCTTCAGAAAGCGGGGCGGATCGCCCCGACATCCGTCCCGCCGCCGGAGACCGACAGCGGAAGCTTCGACATCGCGTCCTCGACGTCCGCGGACGCCAGCGCGCCTTCGCGCTCGAGCAGGCGCAGCGCGACCGCGGTCGCGGCACGGCCGCTGCCGTCGAGCATCTTGAGGGCGGCGGTGGTGCCGTCGGGGGCGACCATGACCATCACGCCCTCGGCCCCGCCCTTCGCGAACACGCCCAGGCGCTCGATGACGATCGTGTCGGGCCGTCCCGGGCCGTCGATCGTCCAGGGGTTCTCGCGCACGGCCTGCACGAGGGCGCCCGCACTGCGATGCAGGGCGAAGGGCGAGGTCGTGGAGGAGTTGCCGATGCGGTGGATGGCCTTCGCGAGCCCGAACAGGGTGATCGCGTACACCGGGGCGCCGCAGCCGTCGATGGCGGTGCCGGCGACCTTCTCGCCGATGAGCCGCTCGACGACCTCGCGGACGTGCAGCTGCAGCGGATGGTCGGGGAGGAGGTAGTCGTCGGTGGACCAGCCGTTGGCCGTGCAGGTCAGCAGCATGGCGGCGTGCTTGCCCGAGCAGTTCATGCGGATGCGCGCGGGCTCGGCATGATCGCGCACCATCTCGTCGCGCGCGGCCGTGTCACCGGCCCACGCGGGCGGGCACCCGAGGTCGTCGTGGCCGAGGCCCGCCTGCGAGAGGATCTCGTGCACGACGGCCACGTGCCGGTCGGTGCCGGAGTGGCTGGCCGTCGCAAGGCCCAGGCGCTCCCCGGCGAGGTCGGCGCCGGCGGACAGGCACGCCAGCGCCTGCAGCGGCTTGAGGCTCGAGCGGGGGAGGATCAGCGCGGAGGGATCGCCCAGCTGGGCGGCGATGGTCCCGTCGGGGCGGAGCACGATCGCCGAGCCGCTGTGGCGCGACTCCACGAATCCGCTGCGCTCCACCACGGCGAGTTGAGCGGCGGCGGCGGCGGAGAAGGTCTGCGGCACCACGCCAGCCTACTCGGCCGGAGCATGCGGTCCTGCATGACAGACTGTCGCCATGTTCGGCGAGCACCGCTACTCCGTCCGGTCCACGTGGACCGGCAACCGCGGCCCCGGGACGACCGGCTACCGCGACTACGACCGCGCGGTGGAGATCGAGATCGCGGGCAAGCCCGCGCTCGCGGCATCGGCCGACAAGCCGTTCCGCGGCGACCCGTCGCGCTGGAATCCGGAGGATCTGCTCCTGGCGGCCCTGAGCGAGTGCCACCTGCTGTCCTACCTGCACGCGTGCGTGACCGCGGGCGTCGTGGTCGTCGCCTATGCGGACGAGGCCTCGGGGCTCATGGTCGAAGACGGCCGGGGCGGCGGCGCGTTCCGCGAGGTGGTGCTGCGTCCACGGGTGACGGTCGCGGAGGCGTCGATGGTGGATGCCGCGCTCGCCGCGCACGCGCAGGCGCACCAGTGGTGCTTCATTGCCAACTCGGTGAACTTCCCGGTGCGGCACGAACCGGTGATCGACGTCGCCTGACCGCCGGCGGACCGGCGGCTACTTGCGTTCGTGGGGGAGCGCCTGGCGGATGCGCTCGATCGTGTTATGCGCCGGCACCTCGTTGTAGGCGTTGGCCAACTCCTGGCCGGACAGCGCGTGGATCGCGGCCATGATCTCGTCGGTCGCGTGGCGGCGGGCCCGACCCGACTCGGCAGGGCCGTGGTGGGACAGGTCGATCGGCTCGCCGAACTTCACGGTGATGCGGTGCTTGAGCGAGGGCATCTTGGCGCCCACGGGCATCACCTTGTCGGTGCCGATGAGCCCGACCGGCACCACGGGCGCGCCGGTCTGCAGGGCGAGGAAGGCGACGCCGGTGCGTCCTTTGTACAGACGCCCGTCGAGCGAGCGCGTGCCCTCGGGGTACAGCGCGACGGCGCTGCCCTCGTCGAGCAGCCGGCGCTGCTGGTCGAGTGCGTCGAGGGCGGCTTGCCCCGCGCCGCGCTTGACGGCGATGGCGCCGATCGAGGTGAAGAACCAGCGCGAGAACGGCTTCTCGAAGTAACTCGACTTCGCGAGGAAGTGCACCGGGCGCGGCGCCGCGACCGGGATCGCGATGGAGTCGATGAACGACAGGTGGTTGCTCGCGAAGATCACGGCCCCCGACCGCGGGACCGTGGCCTTCCCTTCGACCCGCGGGCGGTAGATCAGGCGTGCGAGCGGCGTGAGCACGCCGCGCCCCAGCGCATAGGTCAGGCCCATGCGGGTGGCGGGCTCGGACTCGGACGCCGTCTGGTCGGGTCGGGATGCCTCGACGTCGGGAGTATCGTCGGAAGTCACCCATCGAGGCTACCCCCGATTCCATTCCGGCCACGGCATGGCACCTTCCCGGTGTGCGTTGGACGAATGTGGGGGAGGATGGGTGCACCCCCTTCCGCTTTACAGAGGATCATCGTGCGTACACGTCCTATCGCCGCCCTGTCCGTCGCCGCCCTGGCCGCCGTCGTCCTGGCGGGGTGCAGCGCCGGCACCACCGAGGCTGAGCCCACCCCCTCGGGCACCGCCGGCGACCTGTGCGCCGCCGCCGTCGCGCCGGGTGCCGTGTCCGACGCCGTCACGGTCGAGGGCGACACCGGCGAGGAATCCACCGCCACCTTCGACTTCCCCGCCGAGGTCGACGTGCTGCAGAGCACCGTGATCACCGAGGGCGACGGCGATCCGGTCGAGACCGGCGACTTCGTGTCCTACGCGCTCACGGCCTTCAGCGCCGACGACGGCGAGGTGCTCGGCAGCGTCGGGTACGGCGACGATCCGGTGCTGCCGCAGCAGATCTCGCCCGACAACCCGCTCGGGCAGCTCCTGGGCTGCGCCACCCCCGGAACGCGGGTCGTCGCGGCGTTCCCGCCCAGCGAATCCAGCGGCGGCGAGGTGTACATCGTCGATCTCCTCGACGTGGTGCCCACGGCCGCCTGGGGTGAGCCGCAGGAGCCCGTCGAGGGGATGCCGACGGTCGAGCTCGCCGACGACGGCGAGCCGGAGATCACCCTTCCCGGTGGCGACGCGCCCGCCGAGGTGGAGCTGGGGACCCTCAAGCTCGGCGACGGCGCGACGGTGGCGACCGGCGACACGGTCCTGGTCCAGTACAAGGGCGTGAAGTGGTCGGACGGCTCGGTGTTCGACTCGAGCTGGGAGCGCGGCGTGCCCGCCTCGTTCCAGACCACGGGAGTGGTCGCCGGCTTCCAGCAGGCGCTGGAGGGGCAGACGGTCGGGTCGCAGGTCGTCGTCGTGATCCCGCCGGAGTTCGGCTACGGCGCGAGCGAGGGCCACGAGCTCCAGGACGAGACGCTCGTGTTCGTCGTCGACATCATCGGCGTGCAGCACGCCGCGACCGCTCAGTGATCCTCGCGCGGGGCTGATCCGATGCGCCGCATCGTCATCCTCGGATCCACCGGATCCATCGGCACCCAGGCCCTCGACGTCGTACGGGCGAACCCCGCGCGCTTTGAGGTCGTGGGCCTGGCCGCCGGCACCGACCGCGCGGGCATGCAGGCGCAGGCCCGCGAGTTCGGGGTCGAGCACGTCGCGCTCGGTGCCGCAGAGGCCGAGCAGCTGGTGCGCGATGTCGACGCCGATGTCGTGCTCAACGGCATCACCGGATCGGTCGGACTCGGACCGACCCTGGCCGCCCTGGAGACCGGCCGCACGCTCGCGCTCGCCAACAAGGAGTCGCTCATCGTCGGCGGCGACCTGGTGACCCGCCTCGCCCGGCCGGGGCAGATCGTTCCGGTCGACTCGGAGCACTCCGCGATCGCCCAGGCGCTGCGCAGCGGCGACCGCGCCGAGGTGCGTCGGCTCGTGCTCACCGCGTCTGGCGGGCCGTTCCGCGGTCGCAACCGCGCGTCGCTGGCGAACGTCACCCCCGCCGAGGCGCTCGCTCACCCGACCTGGGACATGGGACGCGTGGTGACGACCAACTCGGCCACGCTCGTCAACAAGGGACTCGAGGTCATCGAGGCGCACCTGCTGTTCGGCGTGCCGTACGCCGAGATCGACGTGGTGGTCCATCCGCAGTCGATCGTGCACTCGATGGTGGAGTTCACCGACGGCTCCACCATCGCCCAGGCCTCCCCGCCCGACATGCGACTGCCGATCTCCCTCGGCCTCGACTGGCCGCATCGCGTCGCCGGCGTCGGGCGGCCGCTGGATTGGACCGCGGCGACGGCGTGGACGTTCGAACCGCTCGACGACGACGCCTTCCCGGCGGTGCGCCTGGCCAAGCAGGTCGGTCGCGCGGCGGGCACCTACCCGGGCGTGTTCAACGCGGCCAACGAGCAGGCCGTCGACGCGTTCCACGAGGGTCGCATCGGGTTCCTCGACATCGTCGACACCGTCGCGCGCGTGGTCGACGACCACGAGGCCCCCGCGGTGCTCGATCGCGCCTCGCTCGCCGAGGCCGAGCGCTGGGCGCGCGAGGCCGCCGATCGCGCGATCGCCGCGCACGGCTGAGGCGAGGCTGACGCGCCCCGCTCAGAACGTCGTGAGCCCGCGGGTGCGGAAGATCTCCCGCGCTCGCTCGACGGCCCCCACCGACGGCGGCTCCACGTCGGCCAGTTCGTAGTCCAGGCCCAGCGCCTGCCACTTGTCGCGCCCCATCTGGTGGAAGGGGAGCACCTCGACGCGGCCGACCGTGCCCGGGCGGATCTCCTCGAGGGATGCCGCATAGTCGGCTACTGCGGCGATGTTCGCGTCGTCGTCGGTGATGCCCGGCACGAGGACGAATCGCACCCATACTTCGGGGCCGTGGCCGTCGAGACCGCGGCGGGCGAGGCGGCGGCCGAAGGCGAGAGTCGGGGCGAGGTCGCGTCCGGTCACGCGCGCGTAGGTCGCGGCATCCCCGGATTTCACATCCAGCAGCACCAGATCGACGTCGTGGAGCAGGGCATCCGTCGCGTTCGCGCCGAGGAACCCCGACGTGTCGATCGCGGTGTGCACGCCGAGGCGCTTCGCCGCGCGCAGCACCCGTGCGGCGAAGGCCGGCTGCATGAGCACCTCGCCGCCCGAGAGCGTGAGGCCGCCCCCGGTCGCACGGAAGACGCCGGCGTAGCGACGCACGCGCGCGACGATCTCGTCGGCGAGCACCGGCTCGCCGTCGCGCATGGCGAGCGTGTCGGGGTTGTGGCAGTAGACGCACCGCAGCGGGCAGCCGCTGAGGAAGACCGTCAGCCGTGTGCCGGGTCCGTCGACGGCGGTCACGAGCTCCCACGAGTGCACCGAGCCGAGCTCGCCGCGGCGCATCGCCGCCAGTCGCTCGCCGCGCGGCAGATCGGACACCGCCAGCGCGTGCAGGCCCGCGCCCGAGCGTCGGACCCGGCCGGCGGGCGCGTCGAGGCGCGCCGCGTCGGTCGGCGACGAGGTGGCGGGCAGGGCGATCGCGCTCATGCGCGGGTCACATCGCGCCGTGGAAGGTGCGGGAGAGCACGTCGAGCTGCTGCTCGCGCGTGAGGCGCACGAAGTTCACGGCGTAGCCCGACACGCGGATCGTCAGCTGCGGGTGGTTGTCGGGGTGCGCCATCGCATCCAGGAGCGTCTCCCGGTTCAGCACGTTGACGTTCATGTGGTAGCCGTCGGCGCCGATGTAGGCGTCGAGCAGGCCCGACAGGTTCGCCGTCTGCTCTTCGCGCGTGCGCCCCAAGCCGCTGGGCACGACCGTGTTGGTGAGCGAGATGCCGTCCTGCGCCTGGTCGTAGGGGAGCTTGGCGACGGAGAGGGCCGAGGCCAGCATCCCGTGCGTGTCGCGTCCGTTCATGGGGTTCGCACCCGGGGCGAACGGCTCGCCCGCGCGGCGCCCGTCGGGGGTGGAGCCGGTCGCCTTGCCGTACACGACGTTCGAGGTGATCGTCAGCACCGACTGGGTGGGCACGGCGTCGCGGTACATCGGGTGGCGCCGGATCTTCGCCATGAAGCGCTCGACGAGGTCGACGGCCATCGCGTCGGCGCGGTCGTCGTCGTTGCCGTACGTCGGGAAGTCGCCCTCGGTGACGAAGTCGACGACGAGTCCGCGCTCGTCGCGCACGGGGGTGACGACGGCGTGCTTGATCGCCGACAGGGAGTCGGCGGCGACGGACAGGCCGGCGATGCCGCAGGCCATCGTGCGCAGCACGTCCTTGTCGTGGAGGGCCATCTCGAGGCGCTCGTACGCGTACTTGTCGTGCGACCAGTGGATGCCGTTGAGCGCCTCGACGTACGTCTGCGCCAGCCAGTCCATCGTCGCGTCGAACCGGGAGAGCACATCGTCGAAGTCGAGGGGGCCGTCTCCGACCGGGGCGAGGGCGGGCGACACCTGCTTACCCGTGATCTCGTCGCGGCCGCCGTTGATGGCGTAGAGCAGGGCCTTGGCGAGGTTCACCCGTGCACCGAAGAACTGCATCTGCTTGCCGATCCGCATGGGCGAGACGCAGCACGCGATGGCGGCGTCGTCGCCCCAGCTGGCGCGGATGAGATCGTCGGACTCGAACTGCACGGCCGAGGTGTCGATCGACACACGGGCGCAGAAGTCCTTGAACCCCTGCGGGAGGTCCGCACTCCAGAACACGGTCATGTTCGGCTCGGGGGCAGGCCCCAGGTTGTAGAGCGTCTGCAGGTAGCGGAACGAGTTCTTGGTGACGAGCGGGCGCCCGTCTTCGCCGATCCCGCCGATCGACTCGGTGACCCACGTCGGGTCGCCCGAGAACAGGGCGTCGTACTCGGGTGTGCGCAGGAACCGAACGATGCGCAGCTTGATGACGAAGTCGTCGATGAGCTCCTGCGCTCGGCTCTCGGTGAGGATGCCGGCGGCCAGGTCCCGCTCGATGTAGGCGTCGAGGAAGGTCGAGGTGCGGCCCAGCGACATGGCCGCGCCGTTCTGCTCCTTGACGGCGCCGAGATAGCCGAAGTACAGCCACTGCACGGCCTCGCGTGCGGTCGTGGCGGGGCCGGAGATGTCGAAGCCGTAGCTCGCGGCCATCGTCTTCAGCTCGGCCAGGGCCCGGAGCTGCTCAGCGTGCTCCTCGCGCATGCGCAGGGTCTCCTCGCCGAACGGGCGGGTGTCGAGGTCGAGCTTGTCCATCTTCTTGGCCGCGATCAGCGCATCGACGCCGTAGAGCGCGACGCGCCGGTAGTCGCCGATGATGCGGCCGCGGCCGTAGGCGTCGGGGAGGCCCGTGATGATATGCGAGGAGCGCGCCGCACGCACGGAGGGGGGATACACGTCGAAGACGCCCTGGTTGTGCGTCTTGCGGTACTGCGTGAACACGGTGCGCAGCGTGTCGTCGACCACATAGCCGTACGTGTCGAGGGCGCCTTCGACCATGCGCCAGCCGCCGTTGGGCATGATCGCGCGCTTGAGCGGGGCGTCGGTCTGGAGGCCGACGATGAGCGTGTCGTCTTCGCTGATGTAGCCGGGAGCGTGGGCCGTGATGCCCGCGGGCGTGAGCGGGTCGATGTCGTAGACGCCGTCCTCGCGCTCCTGCGGGAACATGCCGCCGAGGGTCTCCCACACGCGCGTCGTGCGGGCTGTCGGACCTTCCAGGAAGGCGTCGTCGCCGGTGTACGGAGTGTAGTTGCGCTGGATGAAGTCGCGGACGTCGATGGCGTCCTGCCACGGGCCGGGCGTGAAGCCCGTCCAGGCGGCGGGGGCGATGTCGGCGGATCCGTCTGTGGATCCGAAGGCCGACGGTGCGGGGCTGACGATGGTCATGTCGCTTCCTCTCCTTCTGGGAGCAGGTCGCGTCGGGACCGGTCGCAGCGGGCCCGGCGTGCCGTTTCCTCCACTCTACACCTATGGTCTGACCACAGGCTGGGAGCGCTTCCATGAGCGTTCCGCCGCGCCGGCTGCCCGCCCGTGCGCGCGCTCAGGGAGAGTCGAAAGGGCGCAGCGGGTCCGACGACGGGGTGGCGTCCTCGGGGTAGGGGACGGGCCAGTGCGCCTCGGGCACCGGCCAGCCCGCGGCCCGCAGCGCGCGACGGGAGAGCTCCCGCGCCGAATACGGGGTGCGCACGCCGCGGATGTCGCGGTAGTCCTGATGTCCCGGGCCCGCCCAGAGGATCGCGTCGCCGTCGCCGAGCATCGCGATCGACTCGACGATCGCGCGCTCCGGGGGCGAGAACTCGTGGATCTCAGCGTCGGGGCGCGCCCGCCGCGCACCCTCGAGGAGGGTCGCGCGGATCGAGTCGGGGTCTTCGAAGCGCGGGTGGTGGTCGGTGATCACCAGGATGTCGCTGCCCTCGACCGCCGTGCGGCCCATGTCGTGGCGCTTGGTCGCGTCGCGGTCGCCGTCGGCGCCGAACAGCATGAGCACCGTGCCCGGTGTCACGTGCCGCACGGCCGCGAGCGTCTTCTCGAAGGCGTCGGGGGAGTGGCCGAAGTCGACGTACACCGCAGGGCCGGTCTCGCCGGAGACCAGCTGGGTGCGCCCGGGGAGGTACGCGTCGATGCGTCCGCCGTCGAGAGCCGCGACCAGGGCGTCCCAGGCGTATCCGCCCTCGAGGATCATCACGATCGCGAGCCCGGCATTGGCGGCCATGTGCCGGCCGATGACCGGGACGACCGTGGTGAGCGTGCGGCCGTCGCGCGCGGTGAGACGGAACTCGGTGCCGGCCTGACGCTCGTCGAGGATCTCGACGGTCCAGTCGGCGTCGGCGGAGGGGTCGGCGGCGATCGCGGGCGTGATGATGGTGACCGAGGGCACTTCGCTGCGTGCGGCGACCTCCGCGCCGGGCGCCGAGTCGAGGGAGATGACCGCCCGACGAGACCTGTCGGGGCGGAACAGGGGCATCTTGGCCTCGAAGTACTCCCGCATGTCGGCGTAGTCGTCGAGGTGGTCGTGCGAGAGGTTGGTGAACCCTGCCACATCGAAGACGAGCCCGTCGACGCGGTGCCGGCTGAGAGCCTGAGCGCTGACCTCCACGGCCACCGCCTCGACGCCGCGCTCGCGCATGAGGGCGAGCAGGGCGTGGAACTCGGATGCCTCGGGAGTGGTCAGCCGGGACACGATGACCTCTCCGGCGATGTGGCGCTCGGCGGTCGAGGAGAGCCCGGTGACCGCACCGAGCTGGCCGAGGATGCCCTCGAGCAGGTGCGAGACGCTCGTCTTGCCGTTGGTGCCGGTGGTTCCGAACAGGAGGGGGATGTCGTCGCCGGGCCCGGTGCCGAACACCCACGCGGAGAGGTCGCCCAGCAGCGCCCGCGGGTGGTCGACGACGACGATCGGCAGCCCTGCATCGGCGGCGATGTCGGCGCCGTCGGCATCGGTGATGACGGCGACGGCCCCCTTCGCGGCGGCCGCGGCCGCGAACTCCGCGCCGTGGCGCTGTGCGCCGCGGATCGCGACGAACGCCTCGCCGGCGCGCAGGTCGGCGGTCGCGAGCGTCAATCCCGTCACCTCGACGCCGTCGACGTCGCCGCGCACGGCGGTGCCGAAGCGGTCGGCGAGATCGCGCAGCGTGTGACGCGGGGGAGCGTCGGGTCGCAGCACGGGGGGCAGGTTCGAGGGGGTGTCTGTCGCCATGGCGCATCCATCTTCTCACCCGGCGGGCGGGCACCCGCGCCGTCCCGGAGAGGAGGGCGCCCCGTGTCGTGGGGCGCCCTCCTCTCCGGTCGTGCGGCTCAGCTGCGGCGGGGGCGACCGCGCACGATCACCACGATGAGCGCGGCGAGCCCGGCCGCCAGGCCCGCTCCGGCGAGCCAGCGGGCGACAGGGTCGCCGCCCGAGACCGACGAGGCGTCGGCCGTGGTGCCCGCCGCGTCGGCGTGCGCGTCGCCTGCGGCCTCCGCCTCCTCATCGGCGGCGTCGGCGTGACCGTGGTCGTCCTCCGCGGCGACGGCACCCACCGCGACGACGGGGGCCGGCGAATCGAGCTCGTGCGCGTCCTCGCCCTCCTCGGCGATCTCGACCCAGGCGTTCTCGCCCTCCTCGCACTGCTGCACGATCGGGAAGGCGACCGTCGTGTCGGCGGCGTCCTCCTCGAAGAGCACGTCCATGCTCACGGTGGCCTTGAGGCCGTCCTCGACCGGCGTGTCCGCGGTATAGGTGACCGTGGTCGGCACGCCGTCGTCTCCGAGCTCGCGGTCGACGGACCAGCCGCCCGCCACGATCGGAGTCGCATTGGCGGCGGCATCCGGGATCTCGACGACCAGCGCGGTGGTCGCCGCACCCTCGCAGCCGTGCGAGAAGGCGAACGTGAGCGTCGAGGTGGTGCCCGCGGCGGCCGTGCCCGGGTCGACGTGCACATGGGCGGATGCCGCGAGCGGCGCTCCGAGGGCGAGGGCGGCGCCGGCGGCGATGCCCGTGGCGAGGAGGGTGGGACGGCGCACGCGGGCGCGGGTGTTCTCGGTCATGACAGGAGTCCTTCGTTGTTCGTCTGTGCGCAGGATGCGCGAAAGGGACCGTGCGGCGTGGGCCGCGACGGGCGATGCTGTGCGGAGTCGGGCTCAGACGGCCCGGAGCGCGGCAGGAGGGCCGCGGCCCGACAGATCGAAGACGAACGAGATGGAGACGGCGCGCTCGCGGTGCGGAGTGCGCGGACGCGGAGCGCGCGGCGACACCGGCGCGACGACAGGCACGAGGGGCCGCAGGAGCGCACGCAGCCCGCGGACGAGGCCGCGCAGCATGCGCTCGCCGGAATGCAGCGCGAACACGGTGAGCACCGCCGCCACGGCGTGCGCGAGCACCATCGCGGGGCTGGGGGCGATCACGCTGAGGGCGGTGTCCAGCGACGCGGTCGCCGTGGGGCCGTGGTGCGAGTGGGAGACGGCCGTCGCCGACGCTCCTGCTGCCGGGGTCGCGTGCAGGAACGTGAACGCCGCGTGGAACAGGCCCTGGCTCACCCCGACCGTGAGCGCGACCCGCCACAGCGCGAGGCGGCGCCCGGCCAGGAGCGTCGCCACCGGGGCGGCCAGCAGCGCGATGACCAGGAGGAGCAGGGGATGCGGCGCACCGCCGCCCGCGAAGGTGTGCGAGGTCGCCGCGATCACGGTCGCGGCCGCAGCCGCCCCTGATCCGCGCAGCGCGCGCACCTGACGTGGGTTCACATCGCCCTCCTGCCGGAATCATAGGCGAAATGGCTCGCTTGTTCGCGGCCGATTCCTAGGCTTGCGCGGGTAGCGTGTGCGTGTGGAGATCCTCGCTTTCGTCATCGGCATCGCCCTGATGGTCATCGGGCTCGCCGTGTCGATCGCCCTGCACGAGATCGGCCACCTCGCGCCGGCCAAGCGGTTCGGCGTCCGGGTGGGCCAGTACATGATCGGCTTCGGGCCGACGCTCTGGTCCTGGCGGCGCGGCGAGACCGAGTACGGGGTCAAGGCGATCCCGCTCGGCGGCTACATCTCGATGGCAGGCATGTACCCGCCCTCACCGGCGGCGCGAGCCGGTCGCGCAGGTGGCGGCTTCTTCGCCACGATGGTGCAGGATGCCCGCGCCGCGAATGACGAGACGGTGCAGGCTGCCGACGACGATCGCGTCTTCTACAAGCTCCCCGTCTACAAGCGGGTCATCATCATGCTCGGCGGCCCGGTGATGAACCTGCTGTTCGCGATGGTGCTGTTCGCTGTGCTCCTCAGCGGCATCGGAGTGCAGACGGCGACGACCACCGTGGCGAGCGTCAGCGAGTGCGTGATCCCCGCAGACTCCGGCCGCACCGAGTGCGCTCCCGGCGATCCGACGGCCCCTGCCGTCGCGGCCGGCATCCAGCCCGGCGATGTCATCGTGTCCGTCGACGGTCAGGCGGTCACCACCTTCGCCGAGGCCTCCGCCCTCATCCGTTCCCACCCCGGCGAGCAGATCCCGATCGTCGTCGAGCGCGACGGATCGCCGCTGACGCTCTCGTTGACGCCGGCGACGACCACGGCCGCGGTGACCGACGAGCAGGGACGCGCTGTCGTCGACGAGAACGGTGAGACCGTCACCGAAGAGGTGGGTTTCGCCGGCATCCGCCAGGAGGTCGACTACGTGCGCGAGCCGATCTGGGCAGGTCCGGATGCGGCGCTCCAGCGGGTGGGCGCGGTGACCCAGGTGATCTGGCGGCTGCCGGTCATGGTGTGGGAGACCGGTGTCGCCACCGTCACGGGTCAGGAACGCGACCCGAACGGCCCGCTGAGCGTCGTCGGGGCCGGCGTGCTCGCCGGCGAGGTGGCCGCGGCCGAGGCCCCTGTGCTCAACCGCGTCGCGGGCTTCCTCTCGCTGCTGGCGTCCCTCAACATCGCGCTGTTCGTCTTCAACCTCGTGCCGCTGCTTCCGCTCGACGGCGGCCACATCGCCGTCGCGCTGTGGGACGGCATCAAGCGGGCATGGGCGAAGCTGTTCCGACGGCCCGCGCCGAAGCCGGTGGATGCGACCAAGCTCGTGCCGGTGACCTTCGTCGTCGTCGTGGGGCTCATCGTCATGGGTGCGGTGCTGATCATCTCCGACCTCGTCAACCCCGTCTCGCTCTTCTGAGCGGACGGCGGCGAAGATTTTCGCCGCGGGTGTCGAAATAGGCCTTGTCCGTTCGCTGAGGGGATGAAACGGTTCCCCTGACGAAAGGAAACGGCCGTGAAGTACGTCATCATGTTCACCTCGGTGCCCGAGCTCGACAGGCAGCAGTCCGCAGAGGCGCGGCAGGCGGACTACGCCGAGATCTACCAGTGGTTCCAGGACCACAGCGCCGACATCTCCGACGGCGGCGCCGAGCTGCAGCCGGTCGAGACGGCGACGACCGTCAGATACGGCGACGGCGGTGCGCTCGTCGTGGACGGCCCGTTCTCCGAGGCCAAGGAGGTCATCGGCGGGTTCAGCGTCATCGATGTCGCCGACATGGACGCCGCCATCGCGCTGGTCAAGACCTGGCCCTCGCTCACGTTCCCCGGCACCGCCATCGAGATCCGCCCGATGGTCACCGACTACAGCCAGTTCGAGTGATGCCGTCGGATGCCGCGGGGCGGGGCGCCGACGAGGCGGGTCCGGCCGCGGCATCCGACCGCCTGCTCGGCACGGTCGTGCGCGAGGAGGCAGGCCGCATCGTGGCCGCGCTCACCCGGTCGATCGGCAGCCTCGACATCGCCGAGGAGGCCGTCGCCGATGCCATCGAGGAGGCCCTGCGCGAATGGCGCACGCGCGGCATCCCGCCCCGGCCCGGCGCCTGGCTGACCCAGGCCGCCCGGCACAACGCCCTCGACCGGCTCCGCCGCGAGAAGCGGTACCGCGACAAGCTGGCGCTGCTCGCCGAGCCGGAGCGGGTGGATGCCGTCACCGGCGCCGCCGATCCCGACGAGCGCCTTCCGCTGCTGTTCGGGTGCTGCCATCCGGCGCTGTCGCCGGATGCCCAGCTCGCCCTCACGCTGCGCGCCGTATGCGGTCTGACGACCCGCCAGATCGCGCGGGCGACGCTGTCGAGCGAGCAGGCGGCCTCGCAGCGGATCGTGCGCGCCAAGCGCAAGATCGGGCTCGCCGGCATCCCGATCCGGGTGCCCGAGGGCGCCGAGCGCCGCGACCGGCTCGACATCGTGCTCACCGTCGTCTCGGTCATGTACAGCGAGGCGCATCTGGCGGCCGGGGCGGACGCCGCCGCCGACCGCGACGTCGCCGACGATGCCCTGTGGCTGGCGCGCGTGATCGCCGCCGCGCTGCCCGGGGAGCCCGAGGCGCACGGGCTGGTGGCGCTGCTGGGGTTCCACCGCGCGCGGGAAGACGCCCGCGCCGTCGACGGCGACCTCGTGCTTCTGGCCGACCAGGACCGCTCGCGGTGGAATGCGGCGCTCGTGGCCGACGCCCGGCGCGCGCTCGCACGGGCCGCCGCGCTGCGGCGCCCGGGGCGGTGGCAGCTGCACGCGGCGATCGCGGCGTGCCATGCCGACGCGCGCACGGCCGCCGACACGGACTGGGGGCAGGTGCGCGTGCTCTACGACATGCTCCTGGCGTACGACGGGTCGCCGATCGTGCGGCTGAACCGCGCGGTGGCGGTGCTCCAAGCCGACGGCGCGGGGCAGGCGCTTGCCGAACTCGACTCCCTGGCACAGACGCTGGACGGCTATCACCTGTGGCACGCCGTGCGCGCCGAGGCGCTGCGCGCGCTCGGTCGCGACGACCTCGCACTGGCCGCCGACCTGCGCGCGCTGGAGCTCACCGCGAACGAGGCGGAGCGCCGCCTGCTCGAGAGGCGGCTCAGGCTCCCACCGGGGTGAGGGCGTGCGTGACGAGCCGCTGGAGGGTGGTCATGCCGTCGCGGGAGAGGATCGACTCCAGATGGCCCTGCACCGAGGCGAAGCCCTCGCCCCGCAGCGCGTAGACGGCCCCGTCGGGCTCGGCCGACACCTCCGCCGCGCCGACCGTCATCGTGCCGGGAGCCACGCGCGCGGTGAAGGTGTTGTAGAAGCCGATGGATGCCGGCTGGTCGAACACGTCCACGGTCTTCTGCACGCCCTGGTGCGGCGCGCCGAGCGGGGCGAGGTCCAGGCCCAGCGCGTCGGCGAGGATCTGGTGGCTGAGGCACACCGCCAGCAGTGGGGCGCCGGCCCCGCGCCGGCGGGCGACGACGTCGCGCATGCGACGGATGCGGGCGCTGGAGTCATCCCTCGGATCGCCGGGGCCGGGCCCCGCGACCACGAGCTCGGCCGCATCGACCTGAGAGTCCGTGACGGTGTCCCATGCCGCGATCTCGACCGACAGGCCGAGATGGCGCAGCTGATGGGCGAGCATGGTCGTGAAGCGGTCCTCCGCGTCGACGACGAGAGCCGAGCGCCCCGCGAACGGCCCGCCCCCGTCGGGGTCCTGGGGGTTGAGCCAGAACGCGGCCAGGCGTGCGTTGCGCGAGGCGAGCAGCGCGGCGATCTCGGGATCATCGGCCAGCAGACGACGCTGCGCCGTCGGCGCGTCGTCGTCCACGGCGGCAGCCTCCGCGGCCGTGTCGCGGGCCACCGCCCCGATGGCGCCGAGCACGCCGGCGGCCTTGCCGTGGGTCTCACTGACCTCGCCGTACGGATCGGAGTGACGCACGAGCGTCGCGCCGACGGGCACCCGGAGCCGGCCGTTGTGCAGATAGGCCGTCCGGATGAGGATCGGCGCGTCGAGGTCGTGCGTCGGCTCGCCCGCGGGAACGGGCGCCGGCCGCGGGGTGAACAGCGCCGCCACGCCCGAGTAGTAGCCGCGCGCCGAGCGCTCGTGCCGGGCGATCACCGTGCAGGCGTTCTGCATGGGCGAGCCGGTGACCGTCGGGGCGAACATCGTCTCGCGCAGGATGTCGCGCGGATCCAGCCGGCTGCGCCCGCGCAGCACGTACTCGGTGTGGGTGAGGCGCGACATCTCCTTCAGGTGGGGCCCGGTGATGCGGCCGCCGTCGGAGCACACGGCGCTCATCATCTTGAGCTCTTCGTCGACCACCATGAACAGCTCCTCGGTCTCCTTCGTCGACTCGAGGAAGGCGCTGAGGGTCTCCGCCGTCGCGCCGCCCGCGGGGTGGCGGAAAGTGCCCGAGATCGGATTCATCGTCACGAGACCGTCTTTGGCGCTCACGTGCGCCTCCGGGCTCGCGCCCACGGCGATGTGCCCGGGCGTCACGACGGCGAACGTCCAATAGGCGCCGCGCTCGTGCTCGAGGAGCGCCCGGAACCACGTGAGCGCGGCGATCGCCGGCTCGGTGCCGACACCGGCGGTGAAGTCGCGGCGAATGACGAAGTTCGCCCCCTCGCCGCGGCCGATCTCGTCGGCGATCACGCGCCGCACGATGTCGGCGTACTCCTCGTCCGTGATGTCGAACCCGGCATCGGTGAGAGGCACGGGCGCCGACGGAAGCTGATCGAGGGCATCCTCGCGGGTGAGCCGGGTGCGCTCGCCGACGATGAGGCACCGCAGCGGCGCACCGTCGTCGTGGCAGACGAACCCGCGCTCGCGCACCTGGCGGTAGGGGACCAGCGCCAGCACCTCGCGCGGCGCCCCCGCGGCATCCACCAGCGGGATGTCGGCGAGCAGGTCGACGTCGACGACCTCGCCGGTGAGCACCTCGATGGTGGCGGCGTCGCGCGCGATGAGGGCGAACGGGATGCCGCTGGCGGCAAGAGCGGGGAGGGAGAGCTGTGCGGACCCGGTCATCTCGGACTTTCGTTCGTCGGAGGCGGTCACCCTGAAACGAAGAAGACCGCCCGTGGGCGGTCTGTCGTCACGCGAACCCACCGCCTATGCGGTGGGCCACCAAGCCTGGTACGCGGACATGGGGTGAACCTACCACACCGCGCGAGGGCGCTCCGTTCACAGCCGCGGAGCGCGCGCGGCGCGTAGGCTGGAGCGCGTGCCTGCTGTGAATCTCGGGATGCCCAAGGTCCCTGAAACCCTCGCTCCGCGTCGCAAGACCCGCCAGATCAGGGTGGGCAAGGTTCTGGTCGGCGGCGACGCGCCGGTGAGCGTGCAGTCGATGACGACGACCCCCACGACCAACATCAACGCGACGCTCCAGCAGATCGCGGAGCTCACGGCCTCCGGCTGCGAGATCGTGCGCGTCGCGGTGCCGAGCCAGGACGACGCCGATGTGCTGCACATCATCGCGAAGAAGAGCCAGATCCCGGTGATCGCCGACATCCACTTCCAGCCGAAGTACGTGTTCCAGGCGATCGACGCCGGCTGCGGGGCGGTGCGGGTGAACCCCGGCAACATCCGCAAGTTCGACGACCAGGTGGGGGCCATCGCCCAGGCTGCCAAGGCGGCGGGCGTCTCGCTGCGCATCGGCGTGAACGCGGGCTCGCTCGACAGGCGCCTCCTCGAGAAGTACGGCAAGGCCACGCCCGAGGCGCTCGTGGAGAGCGCCGTGTGGGAGGCGTCGCTGTTCGAGGAGCACGACTTCCACGACTTCAAGATCTCGGTCAAGCACAACGACCCGATCGTGATGGTGAAGGCCTACCGCATGCTCGCCGAGCGGGGCGACTGGCCCCTGCACCTGGGCGTCACCGAGGCCGGGCCCGCCTTCCAGGGCACCATCAAGAGCGCGACGGCGTTCGGCATCCTGCTCGCCGAGGGCATCGGCGACACGATCCGCGTCTCCCTCTCCGCCCCTCCCGCCGAGGAGGTCAAGGTCGGGCACCAGATCCTGCAGTCGCTGAACCTGCGCGAACGCAAGCTCGAGATCGTCTCGTGCCCGTCGTGCGGGCGCGCGCAGGTCGACGTCTACTCGCTCGCCGACAACGTGACCGAGGGGCTCAAGGATATGACCGTCCCGCTGCGCGTCGCCGTCATGGGCTGCGTCGTCAACGGCCCGGGTGAAGCACGCGAGGCGGACCTGGGTGTGGCCAGCGGCAACGGCAAGGGCCAGATCTTCGTGAAGGGGCAGGTCATCAAGACGGTGCCCGAGGCCGAGATCGTGCAGACGCTCATCGAGGAGGCGAACCGCATCGCCGCCGAGATGGGCCCCGATGCCCCCGTCGGCACCGCGCAGGTCGTCACCGCCTGAGCTGCCCTCCGACCGGCTGTCTCCTGCCCAGCGGGCGCTGATCGATGAATGGATGCCGCGCGCGGCGCATCAGGTCGGCGATGCCCCGTTCGAGGCGCAGGGCCATCGGATGATCGCCGACGCGCTCGCCGCCCTCGACGACTGATGCGCCGGCGGCGCTGGACGCGCTCGGGACGCCCCGTCAGTCGGTGCGACCGGCGACGCCGAGGAACCGGATGAACACCGCGACCCAGCCGAACACGAGGGCGAAGACGATGATCTCGAACGCCGTGAGCAGGAAGTACTGCACGATGAACAGCACGACAGAGCTGAGCAGCGCCGCCAGGAACGCCCACGCCGAGACGAAGTAGGTGCGCGGCATCCCCTTGAGGAAGTTCGGGCCGGTCGCCAGCAGCACGAGGTACATGACCGCCATGCCCGAGGCCGACACGTTGTGCAGCGTCAGGTTCACGTCGAAGGGGAAGATCCCGACCCCTGCGAGCATGATGCCCATCACGACGAACAGGCTCGGCACGACGCGCATGCCACGCGGGTTCTTCAGGACACCGGCCTCGGTGAGGGCGCGCATGTCGTTGGCGATGTAGACGGCGAAGGTCGTCACGAACAGGCCTGCGGCGATGAGCGTGCCGTTGAACACCCAGCTCGACAGGTCGTCCTCGAAGGTGCCGAGGTGGCTGAAATGCACCTCCCACCAGGCGGGGTCGGGGGTGGTGACCATGGCGGTCAGCGTGCCGATCGCGATGAACGCCAGCAGCAGCGACGTCATGCGCTGCGTGGTGAGCGCCGACACCGACAGCCACACGATCCAGGTCGTGAGGCCCAGTGTCACCGCCATGAGCACGATCGCCCAGAAGGTGATGACCGGAAGGCCGATGAAGCCCAGTGCCAGCACCCGGTACAGCGCGAACGTGGCGACGAACGCCAGCGCGGTGTGCACGATCACGACGGAGATCGTGTTGACGGTGAACTTCCACGGCGCCAGCGCCAGTCGCCACTCCTGCCCGGGGCGGCCGCGCGCCCGCCAGTACTCGATGGTGGATGCCGCGGCGGCCACGACGGCGGCACCGGATGCCGCCCACAGCCCGAACGGGTTCGCGTCGCCGAACAGCCGGAGGTCGGGGGTGAGGAGCGAGAGGAGGAGTCCGAAGACGGCTCCGATCGCCCCGGCGGTGAGAGCGGCGTAGACCGCCTCGGACTCGGCGCGCCGCCCCGGAACAGGGGCGGCCGCATCGATGGTCGACACACCCGCGGTGCTCATGCGGTCAGTGTAGGGCCGCCGGGGTCGCGCGCGGCAGTGGGGCGCGCGCCCGGGGATGCCGCGCTCGGAGGCGTGGGTCAGTGGAGCGTGCCGCCGCTGAGCGCGGCATCCACGTCGACGTCGAGGGTCGTGCGCAGGACCAGGTCGATCGCGCGCGCGATCTGCGCGAGCGGGAGCGTCGCCGCGTCGGAATCGGGGGCGTGCTCAGCCGACCACGGCACGTGGACGAACCCGGTGCGCACGCCCGGGTCGACGGCGTGGAGCGCCGAGAAGAACACGTGGTTGCACACGTACGTTCCCGCGCTGTACGAGAGTTCCGCCGGGATGCCGGCGGCGCGCAGATCGCGCACGATCGCCTTCACCGGCAGGGTCGCGAACGCCGCGGCGGGAGCGCCCGGGACGCTGGGCACATCGATCGGCTGCTGCCCGTCGTTGTCGGGGATGCGGGCGTCGAGGAGGTTCACGGCGACGCGCTCCACCCCGATCGCCGCGCGCCCGCCGGCGAGCCCCGTGGCGACGACGGCGTCGGGGGAGTGCTCGGCGATGAGCGCGCGCAGCCGTTCGGCCGCTGCCGAGAAGGCGACCGGCAGCACGGCGGTCACGAGCGTCTCCGGGCCCGACCAGCCCGCGGCGACGCGGTGCACCGCCTCTCCCGACGGGTTCGCGGCATCTCCGCCGAAGGGCTCGAAGCCGGTGAGGAGCACGGTGGTCATCACTCCAGCCTAGGCACCGTGGCACACTCGGGGCATGGGCAAGGTCTTCGAGGAGATCGACGGCGCGCTGGCGCGCTGGATCGGTCGTCAGCACATGTTCTTCGTCGCGACGGCGCCCCTGGCCGCAGACGGCCGCGTGAACCTCTCCCCGCGCGGACTCGACAGCTTCAGCATCCTCGACGGGCGCACGGTCGCATGGCTGGATCTCACCGGCAGCGGCGCCGAGACGAGCGCGCACGTGCGCGAGAACGGCCGCATCGTGCTGATGTTCTGCTCCTTCGATGCGCGGCCGCGCATCGTGCGGCTCCACGGTCGCGGCCGTATCGTGCTTCGCGGAGACCCCCTCTTCACGAGCGTGTCGGCCGATCACCCGGGTCACATCGGCGCCCGTGCCGTGATCGTCGTCGACGTCGAGCGCATCGCCGATTCCTGCGGGTGGGGGGTGCCGCAGATGGACTTCGTCGCCGACCGCGACATCATCGGTCCGTGGGCCGAGAAGAAGGGCCCCGCCGGCGTCGCGCGCTATCAGGCGCAGAACAACGCGGTCTCACTCGACGGCCTGCCGGGGCTGCCGGGGCTCTGAGGGCCCGCGGCAGCCGGCCGCGTCACGACCAGAGCGAGTGGTACGCGTTGATCGCGGGCTGTCCGCCGAGGTGCGCGTAGAGCACCGTCGAGCCCGATGGGATGTCGCCGCTCTTCACGAGGTCGATGAGGCCGGCGAGCGACTTGCCCTCGTAGACCGGGTCGGTGATCATCGCCTCCAGCTGCGCGCCGAGCGCCATCGCCTCCATGGTGGAGTCGACCGGGATGCCGTACAGGTCGCCCGCCCAGCCCTCGAGCACCCGGATCTCGTCGTCGCGGAGATCCCGTCCGAGCTCGATGAGCGCTGCCGTGTTGCGCGCGATGCGGCCGACCTGGTCGCGGGTCTTCTCGAGGGTCGCCGAGGCGTCGATGCCGAGCACGCGGCGCTTCACGCCGGTGAGCTCTTCGAGCGCGGCGAACCCGGCGATCATGCCGGCGTGGGTGGAGCCGGTCACCGTGCACACGACGATCGTGTCGAAGAAGACGCCCAGCTGCTTCTCCTGCTCGGCGACCTCGAACGCCCAGTTGGCGAAGCCGAGGCCCCCGAGGGGATGCTCCGACGCGCCCGCCGGGATCGGATACGGCGTGCCGCCGGCCTCCTCCACCTCACGCAGCGCGTCTTTCCACGAGTCACGGATGCCGATGTCGAAGCCCGCCTCGTCGAGTCGCGAGTCGGCGCCCATCATGCGGGAGAGCAGGATGTTGCCGACCTTGTCGTTCACCGGGTCGTCCCACGGCACCCACTTCTCCTGCACGAGGCGCGCCTTCAGCCCGAGGTGGGCGGCCACGGCGGCGACCTGGCGGGTGTGATTGGACTGGTAGCCGCCGATCGAGACGAGGGTGTCGGCGCCGGAGGCGAGGACATCGGGCACGATGTACTCGAGCTTGCGCACCTTGTTGCCGCCGTACGCGAGGCCGCTGGAGACGTCTTCGCGCTTGGCCCAGACCTGCGCACCGCCGAGGTGCTGGGTCAGGCGCTTCAGGTGCTGGAGGGGGCTGGGCCCGAAGGTCAGCGGGTGGCGGGGGAACTGGTCGAGCTTCACGGAGTCTCCTCGGTCGCGGTGTCGGCGGTCGGCGCGGGGGAGCCGTCGACGGTGAGGCTCTGCCAGGTCTGTTCGGCCAGGGATGCCGCCCCCGCGGCATCGCCGGCGGCGCACAGTTCGATGAGCCGGGCGTGGCGGCGCGCGGAGTCGCGCCCCTCGACCGACGCGAAGCGCAGACGCTCCGCGCGGTGGAGGACGGGCTCGTGCCGGCCGATGACGGCGCGTGCTGCGGAGTTGCCGCACACGTCCAGTGCGACGGCGTGGAACGCCTCGTCGGCGGCGAGCGCGGCATCCACGTCTCCCGCCTCCTGCGCCGCCGTGAAGCGCGCGTTCGCCGCGCGCATGCGGTCGAGGTCGACGGCGGTCATCTTGGGCACCGCGTGCTGCACGGCCAGGCGGTGCATGGCGGCGACGACCGTCTGCGCTTCGCGGACGCCCGCCTCCTCGAGTGGCGCGACGACCGTCGATCGGCCGGGGAGGGCGTTCACCAGGCCGGCACGGCCGAGTTCGAGCAGCGCCTCGCGCACGGGGGTGCGGCTGACGCCGAGCCAGGTCGCGACGTCGCCGTCGCGCAGCTGCTCGCCGGGCGCGAGCGTGCCGTCGACGATCGCGTCGCGCAGGCGCACGAACACCTCGTCGCGCAGCAGGGGGCGCGGGGCCAGCGTCTCGGTCGGAATCGGCATGCAATATATTGCACACTGCGATCGGGGATCCGTCAAGCCGGGACCACGCATCCGTCGAGCGCCGCGCCGCGGCATCCGTAGACTTGTCGCTCGTGGTCACACGTCTTTCGAACTTCTTCCTCCGCACGCTCCGCGAAGACCCCGCCGACGCCGAGGTCACGAGCCACCGCCTGCTCGTGCGCGCCGGGTACATCCGCCGTCAGGCGCCGGGAATCTTCGCGTGGCTGCCGCTGGGCCTGCGGGTGAAGAACCGCCTCGAGACGATCATCCGCGAGGAGATGGCCGCCGCAGGCGCCCAGGAGGTGCACTTCCCGGCCCTCATGCCGCGTGAGCCCTACGAGGCCACCGGCCGGTGGGAGGAGTACGGCGACGGCATCTTCCGCCTGAAGGACCGCAAGGAGGCCGACTACCTGCTCGCGCCCACGCACGAGGAGGCCTTCACGCTGCTCGTGAAGGACCTGTACGGCTCGTACAAGGACCTGCCCCTGACGATCTACCAGATCCAGGACAAGTACCGCGACGAGGCCCGGCCTCGCGCCGGCCTCCTGCGCGGACGTGAGTTCACGATGAAGGACGCGTACTCGTTCGATTCCTCGGATGCCGGGCTCGACGCCTCCTACATGGCGCAGCGCGACGCCTATGAGCGCATCTTCCAGCGCCTGGGCCTCGAGTACGTGATCGTGCAGGCCGACGCCGGCGCGATGGGCGGATCGCGGTCGGAGGAGTTCCTCCACCCCACCGCGGTCGGCGAGGACACCTTCGTGCGCTCGGCGGGCGGCTACGCCGCCAACGTCGAGGCGTTCGAGACCGTGGCGCCCGCGCCCATCCCGTTCGACGGCATCGGCGCGCCGGTCATCTTCGACTCGCCGAACACCCCCACGATCCAGACGCTCGTGGACCACTCGAACGCGCACCTCGAGGCTCCCGCACCCGGGATCGCCGGCCCGGCGACCGCCGAGGCCGCCGAGTGGACGGCCGCGCACACGCTCAAGAACGTCGTGCTGGCGCTGACGCACCTCGACGGCACCCGTGAGCTCGTGATCGTCGGCATCCCCGGCGACCGCGACGTCGATGCCAAACGCGCCGAGGTCGCCTTCGCGCCCGCCGAGGTCGAGGCCGCCACCGAAGCGGACTTCGCCAAGCACCCGCTCCTGGTCAAGGGCTACATCGGCCCCTGGTCCGAGCAGGGCGCCGTGCTCGGCGAGGAGTCGGCCACCGGCATCCGGTTCCTGCTCGACCCGCGTGTCGTCGACGGCACGGCGTGGGTGACGGGCGCGAACATCGACCAGAAGCACGTGCACACGCTGGTGGCGGGCCGCGACTTCGTCGGCGACGGCTTCGTCGAGGTCGCGAACGTCGTCGAGGGCGACCCCGCGCCCGATGGCTCGGGGCCCGTGCACCTGGCGCGCGGCATGGAGATCGGCCATGTCTTCCAGCTCGGCCGCAAGTACGCCGAGGCGCTGGGCCTGAAGGTTCTCGACGAGAACGGCAAGCTCGTCACCGTCACGATGGGCTCGTACGGCATCGGCGTGACCCGCATCCTCGCGAACATCGCGGAGCTCAACAACGACGCGAAGGGCCTCATCTGGCCGGCGTCGGTGGCGCCGTTCGATGTGCACGTCGTGGCCACGGGTCGGGATGTCGTCGCCTTCGAGCTCGCCGAGCAGGTGTCGGCTTCGCTCGAACAGGCCGGGCTCGACGTGCTCTTCGACGACCGTCCCAAGGTCTCGCCGGGAGTGAAGTTCGGCGACGCCGAGCTGGTCGGAGTGCCGCAGATCGTCATCGTCGGCCGTGGCGCCGCCGACGGCGAGGTCGAGCTGTGGGATCGCCGCACCGGGGACCGCGAGGTCGTCCCCGTCGCCGAGGCGGTCGCGAAGCTCGCCGCACGCTGATCCGCGCGGGGGCGGTCCGGCCCCCGCGTGAACGGACTCTCACCTCTCGGTCGCTCTCTGTTCACGTCTCGGTCGCCTGCCCGTACGGCACCGCGATCAGGCTGGCGGCAGCACATCGCCCCCAGAGGAGACCCCGTGAGCATCATCGAGAACCACCGTCGGCCGCTGCCGATGGCCGACCACGTGCGCGGCAAGCGCTCGGCCGTCACCTGCCAGTTCAAATGCGCCAACGCGTGCGTCGGGCCCGAGTGCAACCAGTCCGGCAACGCCCACTTCCGTGACATCGCATCGGCCGCGCTCTCGCGGCGCGCCCTGCTCGGCATGGGGGCGGCCGCGGCCGTCGCCGTGGGCCTCGGCCTCGACTCGGGCGCGCCCACGTCGTCGCCCGTCGCCGCCGGTGCCGGTGGCGCGGGCGCCTCGTTCGGCCGCGCCTCGGCCTCGGCGGGCCTCGCGTTCGATCCGATCGCGCCCGTCGCCCGCACCGTCGACGCGTTCACGGTGCCGACCGGCTATGCGTGGGAGCCGATCATCCGCTGGGGCGACCCGCTGTTCACGAAGGCGCCCGCCTTCGACTTCGCGAACCAGACACCGGAGGCGCAGGCGCAGCAGTTCGGCTACAACTGCGACTACCTCGACATCATCGCCGACACCAACCGCCGCTCGGGCGTGCTGGTGAGCAACCACGAGTACGTCAACCCGAACATCATGTTCACTCCGACGACCGATCCCGGCGAGCTGCGGCGCCGCGGCGAGATCTACAAGATGGCGCAGGGCTTCGCCGTCGTCGAGATCGAGCGGCGTCGCGCCGGCGACCGCTGGTCGTACGTCGTCGGCGGTCGACGCAGCCGCCGCATCACCGTCGAGACGTCGTTCGCCCTGACCGGTCCCGCCGCCGGGTCCGACCTCCTGAAGACCGCGGCCGATCCGAAGGGCACGACCGTCAAGGGCACCCTCGGCAACTGCGCCGGCGGCACCACGCCGTGGGGCACGGTGCTCTCGGGCGAGGAGAACTTCAACGGCTACTTCGCCTGGGCTGCCGACACCGCCGGTCAGCGGCGCTACCAGGCGAGCGCGTCGACCTCCACCTCGACGGGGTGGGAGAAGTACGACCCGCGCTTCGACGCGCACAGCGCCGACTACGTCAACGAGCCGAACCGGTTCGGCTGGATCGTCGAGATCGATCCCCAGGACCCGAAGTCGACACCGCGCAAGCACACCGCGATGGGCCGCATGAAGCACGAGGGTGCGAACGTCATCGTCGGCGAGGACGGCCACGTCGTGGCCTACATGGGCGACGACGAGCGAAACGACTACCTCTACAAGTTCGTCTCGAGGAACCGCTTCAACGCCAAGCCGGGCAACGCCGCACGCAAGCACAACATGCGCCTGCTCGAAGAGGGCGACCTGTATGTCGCGAAGTTCTCCGGCGACTCCCCGGCCGCGGAGATCACCGGAACGGGTGCGCTTCCCTCCGACGGCGCCTTCGACGGCACCGGTCAGTGGATCCCGCTCACGCAGGGCGGCCGCAGCATGGTCGCCGGGATGTCGATCGAAGAGGTGCTCGTCTTCACGCGCCTGGCCGCCGACGCCGTCGGCGCGACCAAGATGGACCGCCCCGAAGACGTCGAGCCGAACCCGAAGACCGGAAAGGTGTACGTCGCACTCACGAACAACTCGCAGCGCGGCGGCGCGGCGGCGCCCGTCGATGAGGCCAACCCGGTCACCGGCAACCGCTACGGCCACGTGATCGAGCTGACCGAGACCGCCGGCCAGTCAGGCACCCGTTTCGGCTGGAGCATCCTGCTTCTGTGCGGCGACCCGTCGACGAACGTGAACACCTACTTCGCCGGGTTCCCGAGGGAGCTCGTCTCGCCGATCTCCTGTCCCGACAACGTCGCGTTCGACTCGAAGGGCAACCTCTGGATCTCGACCGACGGCGCCCCGAGCACGATCGGCTACAACGACGGTCTCTTCCTCGTGCCCCTCGAGGGCGACGAGCGCGGCCGCGTGCAGCAGTTCCTCGCCGTGCCGCGCGAGGCCGAGACGTGCGGTCCGGTGATCCACGACCAGGAGGACCTGGTCTTCGTCGCCGTGCAGCACCCGGGCGAGGACGGCGCGGTCGGCGATCAGCATTCGCTGTTCCCCGACTACGGCTCCACCGCTCCCGGCGCGGTGCCCGACGCACCGAGGCCCTCGGTCGTGCAGGTCTACCGCGCCTGATCCGAAGGCGGCCGAGGCGGCATCCCACCCACGGCGGGGGGATGCCGCCTCCGACGTCTGCGCCGCGCTCGGACGATCACGACTCCGGGTCGGGGCTTCCCGAGAACCACGGCGGACCGAGCGGCACCGTGCGCCGGCCGGTGGTGCGCCAGTAGAACTTCTCCACCAGCATGTAGGCGGCCAGCGCCGAGGCGGCGATCAGCAGCCACGAGCCGGTGGATTCGAGGCCCGGGGAGCCCGTGAACCCGCCGATCGACTGCAGGCCGAGGCCGCCGAACACGAACAGCAGTGTCACCGGGAGCACGCTGTTGTGGATCGCGGCGGCGAAGGCGAACATGAGCGCGATGAGCGAGAACGCGAGGGTGAAGACCGCGTGAGCGGAGTCGGCGACGATGAAGATCCCGACCTCCTCGCCCAGCAGGAATCCCGGCACGACGATCCAGTACCAGCCGAAGGCGTTGTAGACGATGAAGTGGAAGTTGTCGCCGGCGAAGTACGACAGCATGCCCGCCGTCACCTGCACGATGCCGCCGAAGACGGCGCCGATCCAGAACACGGGGCCTTCGGTCTGAAAGCCCAGGTGCGCCAGCTGGGCCGTGACGGTGGCGATGACGAACCCGAGCAGCCCGATGAGGCCCGGGTCGGCGACACGCATCCCCGCCCCGGATTTCGGGACCACATCGCTGATCGCGATGTTGGTGGTGGGATCGGTCATCATCCCTCCGACCGGTGCAGGTGGTCGCGATGCTTCTCGGCCTGGTGCTTCCTGGTCAGGATGTCGATGGGACCGGTGACCGACCGCTCGTCCTCCCAGACCTCGATGCCGCCGACATCGGGCATCCGGTCCTTCGTGAAGACGGGATCCCGACCCGCGCGCCGCTGCTCCGTGTAGTCCTTGAGCAGCCGGAACGCGACGCCCGAGAGCAGCCCGATCGCGACGAGGTTCGTGAGCGCCATGAATCCCATCACACCGTCGGCGAAGGTCCACACGACGCTCGCCGAGAGGAGGGCGCCGACGAACACGGCGGCGATGGCGAAGAGGCGATAGCCGAACAGCACGCCCCGATGGGTGGTGATGAACTCGATGTTCGACTCGCCGTAGTAGTAGTTGCCGAGGATCGAACTGAATGCCAGCAGGAAGATGACGATGCTGAGCAGGATGTTCGACCAATCACCGAGCGCCGAGGTGATCGCACCCTGGGTGAGTCCGATGCCCTGTGTGGCCGTGGACAGATCCGGCACCGACACCAGGATGATGAAGGCGGTGATCGAGCACACGAGGAACGTGTCGAAGTAGACGCCCAGGGTCTGCACGAGACCCTGCTTGACGGGATGGGTCACGGCCGCGGAGGCCCCGGCGTTCGGGGCCGAGCCGAGCCCCGCCTCGTTGGAGAACATGCCGCGTCGTGCGCCCGTGAGGATGATGTAGCCGAGGGTCGCGCCCACGACCTCGTTGAACCCGAACGCCTCGGTGAAGATCGAGGCGAAGGCGGCGGGGAGCCGATCGGCGTGGATCACGACGATGACCAGCCCCAGCAGCAGGTACAGCAGGGCCATCGCCGGCACCAGCGTCTGGGTGACCGAGGCGATCCGGCGCACACCGCCGAAGATCACCATTGCCATGAGCACGGACAGGCCCACGCCCGTCACCCACGGCAGCCACGCCTGCGCCCCTTCGTCGAGGCTCCCCGCGACCGTGGCCTGGATCGTGTTGGCCTGCAGCGACGAGAACGCCAGGGGGAAGCAGATGATGAGGATGACGGCGAACAGGATGCCCATCCAGCGGGCGCCGAGTCCACGCTGCATGTAGTAGGCCGGGCCACCGCGGAAGCCGTCGGCGTCGCGCGTCTTGTAGAGCTGCGCGAGCGAGGACTCGATGAACGCGGAGGCGCCGCCGATGAAGGCCATGAGCCACATCCAGAACACCGCCCCGGGGCCGCCGAGCGCGATCGCCGTGCCCACGCCCGCGATGTTGCCGACGCCCACGCGGGAGGCGGCCGAGATCGTGAAGGCCTGGAACGCGGAGACCGACTGCGGTTCGCCGGTCTCGGTGCGCGGTGTCTTGTCGGTGAGGGTGCGGAACATCTCGGGGATGAGGCGGAACTGCACCACACCCGAACGAATGGTGAAGTAGAGGCCGAGGAGGACGACCACCGGCAGGACCAGCCAGGTCCACAGGTTGTCGCCCCAGGTCGCCATCCACGCGATCACTGCGTCCATCGCCCCAGTATGTCGGCCCGCGTTCCACCCGGCCAGACCCCGTTTCGTCGATCTAGCATGAGGCGATGGCCGACACCGTGCCGGGACCCCGCCGCATCGGGTGGAGTGTGCTGCCGAGCATGCTCCGCCAGGCGCCCGCGCGCGTGCTCGTGCTCGTCGGGGTCGGTCTCGCCCTGATCGGGTTCCTCATCGCGACACGTCCGCTCACCTCGCTGTTCGTGCTGGGCATCTACATCGGGCTGAGCGCCATCGCCTCGGGACTGGCCGAGCTCGCCCTGCCCCGCGGGCAGGAGTGGTGGCATCGCGCGATCGCGGCGGCCTGGATGCTGGGTGGTGCGGCCGTGCTCGTCTGGTTCGGCCGCAGCCTCGACATCCTGCCCAGCGCGCTCGCGGTGCTGCTGATGCTCGGCGGCCTCGCCTCGTTCGGCGACGCGCTGACGGGAGGTCGCGTCAGCGAGCGGGTGCTCGCCGTCGCCTGGGGCGGCGCGCAGATCGTCTTCGGCGTGCTCGCGCTGACCTGGCCCGACGTGACCGTGCTCGTGGTCGCGTTCGTCTTCGGCATCCGCACGCTCCTGTTCGGTGCCGCGCTCGCGATCCGCGGCACCCGCCAGATGGTCGCCGCCGGGCGCGGGGCGGCGCAGCGCGAACCCTCGCGCGCCGCCCGCCGATGGGCGGACGCCGGCCGCTTTGCGCTCGCCGTCCTGCTGCTGGTCACGGCTGGCGCCGCCTGGTGGGTCAATGACTGGCTCGCCGACGGCGCCCCGGTGGTAGACGGCTTCTACGATCCGCCGGCAGAGCTGCCCGACGGGCGCGGTGTGCTCATCCGCGAAGACGACTACGGCGGGCGCCAGCCGCGCGGGGCCAGCGTGCATCGGATCCTCTACACGACCCAGGATGCGCGCGGGGCAGACGCGGTCGCCAGCGCCCTGGTGATCATCCCCGACCGCGTCTCGTTCAACCCGCGCGACGTCGTGCTGTGGAACCACGGCACGACCGGGGTCGCGCGCGGCTGCGCGCCGAGCCTTCGGGAGGCGTCGGCCACCAGGTGGGCGATCCCGGGCCTGGACGAGGCGATCGAGAACGACTGGATCGTGGTGGCCCCCGACTACATCGGCCAAGGCGCCCCGGGGGTCTTCCCGTACCTCATCGGGGTGGGCGAGGCGAGATCGGCGCTCGACGCGGTGCGCGCGGCCGATGAGGTGGTGGGCGTCTGGCTCACGCGCGACGTGGCGGTGTGGGGGCACTCGCAGGGCGGGCATGCCGCGCTGTGGACGGCGGCCGTCGCCGAGGACTATGCCCCGGATCTGCGCATACTGGGCACCGCGGCCCTGTCGCCGGCGGCCGACCCGCTCGCCCTCGCGGAGGAGCTCACCACCATCGATGCCACGCCCACGCTCTCGGTGCTCATCTCGTGGGTGCTCGTGCCGTACGCCGACACCTATCCCGACGTCAGCCTCGACGACTACGTGGTCCCCGGCGCCCGGGCGATCGTTCGCGAGATGGCCCAGCGCTGCCCCAGCGAGCCGGGCGTCATCGTCTCGGTGCTCGCCGCCATCGGGGTCTCCGAGGACCGGCCGCTGTTCGTGGGCGACCTCACGACCGGCTCGCTCGGCCGGCGCCTCGGCGAGAACGCGGCCACCGGCCCCTGGAACCAGCCGCTGCTGGTGGCGTGGGGGAGCGACGACGAGGTGATCCCGCCCGACCTGCAGCGCCGCTTCATCGCCGAGACGTGCGAGGCCGGCGCGCAGGTGCGGTGGCTCGAGTACCGCGGATACGACCACCTCGGCATCCTGCTGCCGTCGTCGTCTTTCGTGCCGGTCCTCGTGAACTGGACGCAGCAGCGGTTCGACGGCGACCCGCCCCCCGTCGACAACTGCGACGAATGAGGGGATGCCGCGATGACGGGCTCCTCCCAGGATCGGCGGCGTCGGCATCCGGTAACGTTGTAGGGTTCCGGTCCGCCACAGCGGGCCGGTGAGAGCTGAATACGGAGGAAAAGCGTGGACATCGATCTCGGACTTCTCAAGACGATCGAGCGCGAGAAGGAGATCCCTCTCGGCGAGCTCGTGCGCATCATCGAGCAGGCGATCCTCATCGCCTACGCCAAGCACAGTTCCCCCACCGGTGAGCTTCCCGAGGGCGCCCGCGCCGCGATCGACCCGAAGACCGGCCACGTCGCGATCTTCGTGCCCCTCCTCGATGAGGAGGGCGCCGTCATCGGCGAGGAGGAGTCCACCCCCGACGACTTCGGCCGCATCGCGGCGTACGCCGCCAAGCAGGTCATCAGCCAGCGTCTGCGCGACATCGCCGACGACGCCGTGCTCGGCGAGTTCCGCGGCAAGGAGGGCGACATCGTCGCCGGCGTCGTGCAGCAGGGGCCGAATCCCCGCATGGTGCACGTCGACCTCGGCTCGGTCGAGGCGATCCTCCCGCCCGAGGAGCAGGTGCCGGGCGAGGAGTACACGCACGGCTCTCGGCTGCGCGTCTATGTGACCTCCGTCGCCAAGGGCGCCAAGGGCCCCTCGATCACCGTGTCCCGCACGCACCCGGGCCTCGTCCGCAAGCTGTTCGCGCTCGAGGTGCCCGAGATCGCCGGCGGTCTGGTCGAGATCGTCTCGCTCGCCCGCGAGGCCGGCCACCGCACGAAGATCGCCGTGAAGGCCAACGATCCCACCATCAACGCCAAGGGCGCCTGCATCGGCGAGCTCGGCCGGCGCGTGCGCGCGGTGACCGAGGAGCTCAGCGGCGAGAAGATCGACATCGTCGACTACGACCCGGAATTGGCGAAGTTCGTCGCCAACGCCCTCTCGCCCGCCAAGGTCACCTCCAGCTTCGTGCTGGACGTCGGCAGCAAGGCGGTGCGCGCGCTCGTGCCCGATTACCAGCTGTCGCTGGCGATCGGCAAGGAGGGCCAGAACGCGCGTCTGGCCGCCAAGCTGACCGGGGCCAAGATCGACATCCAGCCCGACAGCATCCTCGAGTCCTGAGCGAAGGTGGCCCGGCCGCCCGGAGCGGAGGTGTAACATGGACCCGGTACGAACGTGCGTCGGATGCCGCGCGCGTGCTTCCCGGTCCGCCCTCTTGAGGGTGGTCTCCATCGATTCGGTCCTCGTCCTCGACGAGCGTGCTTCGATGCCCGGACGAGGTGCGTGGGTGCACGAGACGCATGAATGCGTGGATGCCGCGGTGCGGCGCCGCGCTTTCGTGCGGGCATTGCGTGTGTCAGGCCCGCTTGACACGCAGACCATCGAACAGCACATCCAGCGAAAAGGCTGAACGGCTATGGAAACAAAGTGAACGGCTCGAGATGAGACCCGTCCGCGACTAATGGTCTGCCCTGCCTGGGGTGGACCCAGACAGGAGAATTTGTGGCTGCCAAACCACGCGTGCACGAGATCGCTTCCGAACTCGGTGTCGACAGCAAGGTCGCTCTGGCCAAGCTGAAGGAACTCGGCGAGTTCGTCAAGAGCCCCTCGTCGACGATCGAGCCCCCCGTGGCTCGCAAGCTCCGCGCCGCCCTCGCGGCGGAAAGCGCGAGCAAGCCGGCCGACGCGTCCGCCGGCAAGCCGGCACCGGCGCGTCCCGCCGGCCGCCCCGGCCCGGCGCGCCCCGCGGCACCTGCCGCGACCCCGGCGCAGGCCGCCAAGCCCGGCGTGAAGCCCGGCCCGGCCAAGCCCGCCGCCCCGGCCCCCGCGCCGGCGCCGGCTGCCTCGGCTGCGCCTGAGGCACCCGCCCCCGAGGCGCCGGCTGCCCCTGCCCCGGCAGAGGCCGCTCCGGCCGCGAAGTCCGCCGCCGGCCCCAAGCCCGGCCCCGCGGGCCCGACCCCGCAGCCTCCGCGTCCGGGTGGCGCCCCGCGCCCCGGCAACAACCCCTTCGCCTCTTCGCAGGGCATGGGCCAGCGTCCTTCGGGACCGCGTCCGGGCAACAACCCGTTCGCGTCCGCTCAGGGAATGGGCCAGCGCCCGACCCCCGGCAACATCCCGCGCCCGCAGGCGCCGCGCCCCGGCGCACCCCGCCCCGGCGCCCCGCGTCCGGGTGGCGGCGGTCGTCCCGGTGGCGGCGGTCGTCCCGGCGCGCCGTTCCAGCAGCGTCCCGGCGGCCCCGGTCGTCCCGGCGGTGCTGGCGGCGGCGGGTTCCAGCGCCCCGGTGGCGCGCCCGGTGCGGGCGGCGGCTTCGCCGGTCGTCCGGGTGGCGGCGGCGGTCGCGGCCGTGGCCCCGGCGGTGGCACCGCGGGTGCCTTCGGCAAGGGCGGCGGCAAGTCCAAGCAGCGTAAGTCGCGTCGCGCGAAGCGGCAGGAATTCGAGATGCGGTCGGCGCCGGTCGTCGGCGGCGTCAACGTCCAGAAGGGCAACGGCGAGATCATCCGACTGCGCCGCGGCGCGTCGATCGCGGACTTCGCCGACAAGCTCGAGGCGCTGCGCGGCTACACCGTGCAGCCCGGCACGCTCGTGACCATCCTGTTCAACCTGGGCGAGATGGCCACCGCGACCGAGTCGCTCGACGAGGCCACCTTCGAGGTCCTCGGCGCCGAGCTCGGCTACAAGATCCAGATGGTCTCGCCCGAGGACGAGGACAAGGAGCTCCTCGAGGGCTTCGGTCTCGACCTCGAGGCCGAGCTGGAGGCGGAGAACGAGGAAGACCTCGAGATCCGTCCTCCCGTCGTGACCGTCATGGGTCACGTCGACCACGGTAAGACGCGACTGCTCGACGCCATCCGTCAGACCAACGTGGTCGCGGGCGAGGCCGGCGGCATCACGCAGCACATCGGTGCCTACCAGGTGTGGACCGAGCACGACAGCATCGAGCGTGCCATCACGTTCATCGACACCCCCGGTCACGAGGCGTTCACCGCCATGCGTGCCCGCGGTGCGCAGGTCACCGACATCGCGATCCTCGTGGTCGCCGCCGACGACGGCATCATGCCGCAGACGGTGGAGGCCCTGAACCACGCCCAGGCGGCGAACGTGCCGATCGTGGTCGCGGTGAACAAGGTCGACAAGCCCGAGGCCAACCCCGCCAAGGTGCGCCAGCAGCTCACCGAGTACGGCCTGGTCGCCGAGGAGTACGGCGGCGACGTCATGTTCGTCGACGTCTCGGCTCGTCAGGGCACCGGCATCCAGGAGCTCCTCGACGCCGTCCTGCTCACCGCCGACGCCGGTCTCGACCTCACCGCGAACCCCAACAAGGCGGCGCGCGGTGTCGCGATCGAGGCCAAGCTCGACAAGGGTCGCGGTTCGGTCGCCACGGTGCTCATCCAGTCCGGAACGCTCCGCGTCGGCGACGCGATCGTGGCGGGTACGGCCTACGGCCGCGTGCGCGCCATGATCGACGAGAACGGAGACGCGGTCGACGAGGCCTACCCGTCGCGTCCGGTGCAGGTGCAGGGTCTGAACTCCGTGCCCCGCGCCGGTGACACCTTCATCGTGACAGAGGAGGACCGCACGGCCCGCCAGATCGCGGAGAAGCGCGAGGCCGCCGAGCGCAACGCCCAGCTGGCCAAGGCCCGCAAGCGCATCTCGCTCGAGGACTTCACCCGCGCTCTCGAAGAGGGCAAGGTCGAGTCGCTCAACCTCATCATCAAGGGTGACGTCTCCGGTGCCGTCGAGGCGCTCGAGGAGTCGCTGCTCAAGATCGAGGTCGACGAGTCGGTGCAGCTGCGGATCATCCACCGCGGTGTCGGCGCGATCACCGAGTCGGACATCAACCTGGCGACGATCGACAACGCGATCGTCATCGGCTTCAACGTCCGCCCCGACACGAAGGCGCGCGAGCGTGCCGCACGCGAGGGCGTGGACGTGCGGTTCTACTCGGTCATCTACAACGCGATCGACGACGTCGAGCAGTCGCTCAAGGGCCTGCTCAAGCCGGAGTTCGAAGAGGTCCAGTCGGGTGTCGCCGAGATCCGCGAGGTGTTCCGCTCCTCGAAGTTCGGCAACATCGCCGGTGTCATCGTCCGCTCGGGCACGATCACGCGCAACGCCAAGGCGCGCGTCATCCGCGACGGCGTGGTCATCGCCGACGGCCTGGCCATCGAGTCGCTGCGCCGCTTCAAGGACGACGTCACCGAGGTCCGCACGGACTTCGAGTGCGGTATCGGCCTCGGCAAGTACAACGACATCCAGATCGGCGACGAGATCGAGACCACCGAGATGGTGGAGAAGCCGCGCGGCTGACCCTGGTGCTGGTGGGGGGCGTCCACGGGCGCCCCTCACCACCCCGTAAGGAGTGAACATGTCTCAGGAACGACAGGCGCGCATGGCGGACCGCATCCGCGTGCTCATCGCGGAGCGTCTGGAGAAGGGGCTGCGCGACCCGCGCCTCGGCTTCGTGACGATCACCGATGTGCGCGTGACGGGCGACCTGCAGCACGCGTCGGTGTTCTACACCGTGTACGGCACCGACGAGGAGCGCGCCTCCAGCGCCGAGGCGCTGAAGGCGGCCACCGGGATGCTGCGCAGCGAAGTCGGGCGCAAGCTCGGCGTGCGGCTCACACCGTCGCTCGAGTTCATCCCCGACGCCCTCCCCGAGAGCGCCGGTCACATCGCCGACCTGCTGCGCGAAGCGCAGGAGCGCGATGCGGCCGTCGCGGGGATCGCCGCCAAGGCCGCCTACGCGGGCGACGCCGACCCCTACGTGAAGCCTCGTGAGTTCGAGGACGAAGAGGTCGAGGTCGACGACCGCTGATCGGTTGTCAGCGGGGGAGCCGGAGCATCCCGTCCACGGCTTCGACCAGTCCGTCGGCGATGAGGGAGTCGATCGCCCGATCGCGCTGACGCGCGTCGGGCCAGTCCGCGACGACCTCGTCGAGCGCGACCGCGTGCGCCGCGGCATCCCGCAGCACCCGCAGCACCGCCCCGCGGGCCTGCCGGTCGCTGCCCTCGTACCGCGCCTGGCGGCGCCGGGTGTCGCCGGTATCGGGATGACCGGCCGCGCGCCACGCGCAGGCGCTCGCGAGCGGGCAGGCCTCGCAACGGGGTGATCGGGCGGTGCAGACGGTGGCGCCCAGTTCCATCGCGGCCGCATTGAACACCGCGGCTTCGGCTTCGGCCTCGGGCAGCAGCGCCGCCATGGCGGCCAGGTCGCCGCGCGCGGGCGGTCCCGGCTGCGCGCGCCCGTCCACGGCCCGCGCGATCACGCGCCTCGTGTTGGTGTCCACGACCGGATGCCGGTCGCCCTACGCGAACACCGCCACCGCCCGTGCGGTGTAGTCCCCGATGCCGGTGAGCGCCAGAAGCGCATCGACGTCCCGCGGCACGATGCCGTCGTGACGGTCGCGGATCTCGGTCGCCGCCCGGTGCAGCCACAGTGCGCGTCGGGGGTAGCCGAGGTTCGCCCACTCCCGCACCGCGTCGGCGGGGGCCGCCGCCGCCAGCGCTGCGGGCGTCGGCCAGCGCTCGAGCCAGGCGGTGAGGTGCGGGATGACGCGGTTCACCGGCGTCTGCTGCAGCATGAACTCGCTCACCAGCACGCCCCACGCCCCGAACCCGGGCCGCCGCCACGGGAGGTCGCGCGCGTTCTCCCGGAACCACGCGTTCAGCGGGGCGGCGAGCTCGGGCATCCCCCCAGCGTAAGGCCCGCGCCGCCGGCGCAGCCGCCCCGCCATTCGGAGACCTGCGCTCGTTCGGACCCGTCGAGCCGAAACCGTCCGAACGACGGCAGATCTCCGAACAGATGCAGCCGGGCCGGGGCGAGATGGATGCCGCGCGCACCGTTGCGGCATCCAGCTTGTCCTCCACAGAGGTGCGCGGCGTCACCCCCATCCACACGGGCGCTCCCCGCGTCTGCGAGCCATGCGGGCGCACGAGGATCGGGGCATGTCTCGTGTCGACCCTCTCGCAGTGCTGTCGCGTCGGGGAGGCGTGGTGCGCACGTCGACCCTGCTCTCCGACGGGGTCTCCCGACATGCGCAGGCCCGGCTCGTCGAGTCCGGCCTCGCCTACCGCCCGTGCCGCGGGTGGATCGCCCGCTCGGGAGCCGACCCACAGCTCGTCGCCGCCGCGCGCGCCGGCGTTGTGCTCACCTGCGTGACCCAGGCGCGCCGACTCGGGCTATGGGTGCTCGATGAGCCCGAGATCCATGTTGCGGCGGCGCCGCACGCCCACGTGCGGGTTGCGACCGCTCACGCGCACTGGAGCCGTCCAGTGATCCCGAGGCATCCCGATGCGCTCGTCGACCCGATCGAGAATGTGCTCGCTCTCGTGGCGCAATGCCGCCCGCACGACGAGGCGCTGGTGGTGTGGGAGTCCGCCCTGAACTCGGCCCGGGCCGACAAGGCGATCCTGGGCCGCCTTCCTCTGCCGACGGCCGCGCAGGCGCTGCTCGACGAAGCACAGCCGTGGTCCATGTCGGGCCTGGAGTCGTTCGTGCCGCCGCGTCTTCGATGGCTGCGGCTGTCGATCGTGCCGCAGGCCTGGATCCACGGACACCGCGTCGACTTCCTCATCGGGGAACGCCTCGTACTCCAGGTGGACGGCGGGCACCACGTCGGGGCCCAGCGTGAGGCGGACATCGCGCACGACGCGGCGCTCATGCTGCTCGGATACCACGTCATCCGCGTCGGATACCGTCAGGTGGTCGATCGATGGCCCGAAGTCCAGGACCTCATCATGCGGGCGGTCGCGCAGGGCCTGCACCGCGCGGCGTGAACCGTGCGCCCCGCCATTCGGAGACCTGCGCTCGTTCGGACCCGTCGAGCCGAAACCGTCCGAACGATCGCAGATCTCCGAAGAAGCGCCGGTGGCGACCTGACGCCCGCCCGCAGCACGGGCACCCGCGGCACGGGGATGCCCGCGGCCCCACGTAGGCTGGAAGTCATGCCCGCGCACGCCCGATCCGACCGCCCGAAGCCGCCGCCGGGGGTCGTGCTGGTCGACAAGCCCGGCGGGATGACGTCGCACGACGTGGTCGCCCGCGCGCGTCGCGCCCTCGGCACCCGCAAGATCGGCCACGCCGGCACGCTCGACCCGATGGCGACGGGGCTGCTCGTGCTCGGCGTCGAGGGTGCGACGCGCCTGCTCACCTTCATCGTGGGGCTCGACAAGACGTACGAGGCGACGATCCGCCTGGGCGTGGCGACCGACACCGATGACGCCGACGGCGAGATCGTCGAGGCGGTGGATGCCGCGGGCATCACCCGCGCGCAGATCGACGCCCGCATCGCAGGGCTCACCGGTGCGATCTCGCAGGTGCCCAGCACGTATTCGGCGATCAAGGTCGACGGCCGTCGCGCGTACGATCTGGCACGCGCGGGCGAGGAGGTCGAGCTGAAGGCGCGCGAGGTGACCGTGTCGCGCTTCGACGTCGTCGCGGAGCGCCGCGCGGGCGCGGTGATCGATCTCGACGTCGTGGTGGACTGCTCCAGCGGCACCTACATCCGTTCGCTCGCGCGCGACCTCGGCGCCGCCCTCGGCGTCGGCGGCCACCTCACCGCCCTGCGCCGCACCCGGATCGGCCCGTTCGGGCTCGACGCCGCGGCCGACGCCGACGCGATCGGCGATGCGACGCCCCTGACCCCCGCCGCCGCGGCGGTCGCCGTGCTCGGGCGGTTCGCCGTCACCGCCGACGAGGCGCGCGACCTCCGCCACGGCAAGCGGCTCGAGGGCGCCGCCGTGCGCCTCCCCTCCGTCCCCGCCGCCGCCATCGATCCCGAGGGCGTGCTCGTCGGGGTCGTCGAGAAGCGGGGAGCCGATGTGAAGAGCGCGATGAACATGCCCGAGGAGGCATCCGCATGATCCTGTGGTTCACGATCGTCCAGGTGGCCGTCGCCGTCGTGGCGGGGCTGATCGCCGTCGTCGCCGGGCTCGCCGGGCGCCGCCCGGGCGATGTGACCGTCGGCTCCCTGGCCCTGGTCGAGCTGCTTCTCATCGCGCAGATCGTGATCGCGATCATCGCTCCGCTCGCCGGCAACCCGCCCACCGGGAGCCTCCTCGAGTTCTGGGTCTACCTGGTCTCAGCGGCCCTCGTGCCGCCCGCCGCGGTGCTGTGGGCACTGCTCGAGCGCAGTCGGTGGAGCACCGTCATCATGGGGATCGCCGCGCTGTCGGTGGCCATCATGGTGTGGCGCATGTACGTGATCTGGACCGTGCAGCTGGCCTGACGCCCGGGCGGGAGGGCGGGCACGGCATCCGGCCTAAGATCGTAGGGTCATGTCGTCGTCCACCCGCCCCCGCATGTCCGGCATCGGCCGCGTCCTCGTGATCGTCTACGCGATCATGGCGCTCGCCGCCACCGGGCGCTCCTTCGTCCAGATCGTCGAGAGGTTCGACGAGGCGCCGCTGGCCTACACCCTGTCGGCGCTGTCGGCGCTCGTGTACATCCTCGCCACCCTCGCCCTCGTCTTCGCCGGGTCGCGCGGGTGGTACCGCGTCGCGTGGGTCGCCATCGTCTTCGAGCTGGTCGGCGTTCTCGTCGTGGGCGCGCTGAGCCTGCTCGCACCGGCCCTGTTCGCCCACCCGAGCGTGTGGTCGTGGTTCGGCATGGGCTACCTGTTCGTGCCGCTGGTGCTGCCCTTCTTCGGCCTGTGGTGGCTGGTGTCGCACCGCCCGCAGCCGGTCGCGTCCGCGCCGAGCGCCGCCGCGGTGGTCTCGTGATCGTCTTCCGCGATCCGGCGGAAGTGCCCGCGGACTTCGGGCCCTCGGTGGCCGCGATCGGCAAGTTCGACGGAGTGCACACGGGCCACCGCGCGGTCATCGATCGGGCGCGGGTGGATGCCGCCGCCCTCGGCGCGAAGATCGTCGCGGTCACCTTCGACCGCAATCCGCTCGCGCTGCTGCGCCCGGACATCTGCCCCGACAGCCTGGTCGGAGAGCACCAGAAGCTCGGCCTGCTGGCCGACTCCGGTGTGGATGCCACGCTCATGCTCACCTTCGACCGGCGGCTCGCCGACCTCGACGCGCAGGCGTTCGTCGAGCACGTGCTCGTGGGCGCGCTCGGGGTGAAGATCGTCATGGTGGGCAGCGACTTCCGGTTCGGCCGGGGCGGGGCCGGCACGCCCGCGCTGCTGCGCGAGCTCGGCCCCCGGTTCGGCTTCGAGGTCGACGTCGTCGACGACGTGCGGGCGATCGACGAGGGCAGGCGCGTCTCCTCGACGTGGGTGCGCGAGCTCCTCGACGACGGCGACGTGGTGGGCGCCGCGCGCCTGCTCGGCCGTCCGCACGCGGTGCGGGGTCAGGTCGTGCACGGCGCGAAGCGCGGCCGTGAACTCGGCTTCCCCACGGCGAACCTCGGCGCCGACCTCGAGGGCTTCATCCCCGCCGACGGCGTGTACGCCGGCTGGCTCGTCGACCACGGGATGCCGTCCTCCGGCGGTGAGGCCGGGCGCAGCATCCATTACCCGGCCGCGATCAGCGTGGGCACCAATCCCACGTTCGACGATGTGGTGCAGCGCCAGGTCGAGGCGTATGTGCTCGACGAGGCCGACCTCGATCTCTACGACCACACCGTCGAGATCCGCTTCGCGGGTCGCGTGCGCGGGATGGTGGCCTTCGAGGGCATCGAGCCGCTCATCGCGCAGATGACCGACGACATCGACAAGGTGCGCGCGGCGCTGGCCTGACCGGCGCGCCGATCCGTAGACCTTCCCGCCTCCCGCGCCTACGATCGAAGCGGGCCCGCACCGCGTGCCCGCGCCGCGGCTCACACCGACGTGATCCACCCGGCACCCGACGGGGGGAGAACGATGAGCCGCACAGATCTGCAGACCCTGCCCGAGCGTGCCGTCGAGCTCCTCGGCGGGGAGCCCGACGATGTGACCCTGCGTCGCTACCTGCACGGCCTGGCCGGAGTGGATGCCGTGGGCCTGGCCCAGCGGGCGGGCGACCTCGGCACCCGGTCGATCAAGACGACCTCCAAGGCGTGGGCGCTCGACAAGATCATCGAGCTCATCGACCTGACCACGCTCGAGGGCGCCGACACCCCGGGCAAAGTGCGCTCGCTGGTGGCCAAGGCGCTCAATCCCGACGCGTCCGATCCGACCTGTCCCCGCGTGGCGGCGGTCTGCGTGTACGGCGACATGGTGCCGCACGCGGTCGAGGCCCTGGGCTCCGCCCACGGCGACCCCGACGAGGGCGGCGTGTCGGTGGCGGCGGTGGCGACCGCGTTCCCGAGCGGCCGCGCGTCGCTGGCCATCAAGCTGGCCGACACCGCGGAGGCCGTCGCCGCCGGCGCCGACGAGATCGACATGGTGATCGATCGCGGGGCGTTCCTCGCGGGCCGGTACGGGCAGGTCTTCGACCAGATCGCGCAGGTGAAGCAGGCCTGTCGCCGCGCCGACGGGTCCTCGGCGTCGCTGAAGGTGATCCTCGAGACGGGCGAGCTCACCACCTACGACAACATCAAGCGGGCGTCGTGGCTGGCGATCCTCGCGGGCGGCGATTTCATCAAGACCTCCACCGGCAAGGTCCAGCCCGCCGCGACGCTGCCGGTGACGCTGCTGATGCTCGAGGTCGTGCGCGACTGGCACCGCGCCACCGGCGAGCGGATCGGCGTGAAGCCGGCAGGCGGCATCCGCACCGCCAAGGACGCGATCAAGTACCTGGTGACCGTCGCCGAGATCGCCGGCGAGGAGTGGCTGCAGCCGCATCTGTTCCGGTACGGCGCCTCCAGCCTGCTCAACGACGTGCTGCGCCAGCGGCAGAAGCTCGCGACCGGCCATTACACCGGGACCGACTACGTGACGATCGACTGATCTCGGCACGCCGGCCGCTGCCGGCTGCTGCATCACCGGGAGAGAATATGAGTTTCCTCGAGTACGCGCCCGCCCCCGAGTCGCGCGCGATCCTGAACCTGCGCGACGAGTACGGGCTGTTCATCGACGGCGAGTTCCGCGCGGGATCGGGCACCGCATTCGACACCATCTCCCCGGCCGACGAGCAGCGCATCGCCACGGTCGCGGCGGCGTCGGAAGAGGATGTGGATGCCGCCGTGCAGGCCGCGCGGCGTGCCTTCGACAAGACCTGGTCGAAGATGAGCGGGCGTGATCGCGGCAAGTACCTGTTCCGGATCGCCCGGCTCGTCCAGGAGCGCGCGCGCGAGCTCGCCGTGGCCGAAAGCCTCGACAACGGCAAGCCGATCAAGGAGAGCCGCGACGTCGACATCCCGCTCGTCGCGGCGTGGTTCTTCTACTACGCCGGCTGGGCCGACAAGCTCGACTACGCCGGGCTCGGGCCCGACCCGCAGCCGCTGGGAGTCGCCGGGCAGGTGATCCCGTGGAACTTCCCCCTCCTCATGCTCGCGTGGAAGATCGCCCCCGCGCTCGCCGCCGGCAACACCGTGGTGCTCAAGCCCGCCGAGACGACGCCCCTGTCGGCTCTGCTGTTCGCCGAGATCCTCCAGCAGGCAGACCTCCCGCCCGGCGTGGTCAACATCGTGACCGGAGCCGGAGCCACCGGTGCGGCCGTGGTACGGCATCCCGATGTCGACAAGGTGGCGTTCACCGGCTCGACCGCGGTCGGACGCGAGATCGCGAAGGCGGTCGCCGGCACGTCCAAGAAGGTGACCCTGGAGCTCGGCGGCAAGGCGGCGAACATCATCTTCGACGACGCGCCCATCGAGCAGGCCGTCGACGGGATCGTCACGGGCATCTTCTTCAACCAGGGGCAGGTCTGCTGCGCGGGCAGCCGGCTGGTCGTGCAGGAGTCGATCCACGACGAGGTGGTAGAGCGGCTGAAGGCGCGCCTCTCGACGCTGCGCCTCGGCGACCCGCTCGACAAGAACACCGACATCGGCGCGATCAACTCGGCCGAGCAGCTGGCGCGGGTGCGCGAGCTCAGCCGCATCGGCGACGAGGAGGGCGCTGAGCGCTGGACGGCGGACTGCGTGATCCCCGACAAGGGCTTCTGGTTCGCGCCGACGATCTTCACGAATGTGCAGTCCAGCCACCGCATCGCGCGAGACGAGATCTTCGGCCCGGTGCTCTCGGTGCTCACCTTCCGCACGCCCGACGAGGCGATCGCGAAGGCCAACAACACGCCGTACGGCCTGTCCGCCGGTATCTGGAGCGAGAAGGGCTCGCGCATCCTCGCGGTGGCGGACCGCCTGCGCGCCGGCGTCGTCTGGGCGAACACCTTCAACCGCTTCGACCCGTCGAGCCCCTTCGGCGGCTACAAGGAGTCGGGCTACGGACGCGAGGGCGGCAGGCACGGCCTGGCCGCATACCTGAAGGGCGGGATGAGATGAGCAAGCGCCTGACGGTGCCCAAGACCTACAAGCTCTTCATCGGCGGGGCGTTCCCGCGCAGCGAGTCGGGTCGCACGTACGCAGTGGAGGCGGCGAAGGGCGGGTTCCTCGCGAACGCGGCGCTCGCCTCGCGCAAAGACGCGCGCGACGCGGTCTCGGCCGCCGTCGGGGCGGTGAAGCCGTGGTCCGGGGCCACCGCGTACAACCGGGGGCAGGTGCTTTACCGGGTCGCTGAGCTGCTCGAGGGTCGCAGGGCCCAGTTCGTCGACGAGATCACCGCGCAGACCGGCGTCAGCGCCGCGGTCGCCGGCGCCGAGGTCGACGAGGCCGTCGACCGCTGGGTCTGGTACGCCGGGTGGTGCGACAAGTTCGGGCAGGTCGCCGGCAACGGCAACCCGGTGGCAGGGCCGTACTTCAACATCTCGGTGCCCGAGCCCACGGGCGTGGTCGGGGTCATCGCCCCGCAGGACACCGCCCTGCTCGGTCTCGTGTCGGCCGTGGCGCCGGCGCTGGTGACGGGAAACACGGTGGTGGTGGTCGCGTCCCAGCGCTTCCCGCTGTCGGCGATCTCGCTCGCCGAGGTGCTCGCCACGAGCGACGTGCCCGGGGGAGTGGTCAACGTGCTGACCGGGTCGCCCGCGGAGATCGCGCCGTGGCTGGCATCCCATCCCGACGTGCACGCGCTCGACCTCGTCGGCGCCGGAGACCTCGACTGGGTCGACCTCGAGATCGCGGCCGCGCAGACCCTCACCCGAGTGCTCCCGCCCGAGAGCGGGGTGGATGCCGCGGCCCCGAGCCTCGCCCGCATCACCGCCTTCACCGAGACCAAGACGGTGTGGCACCCCAAGAGCATGGTCTAATCGGGCGCCGCCGCGGTGTGCGGCGCGGCCCTCAGCCCAGCTCCAGCCCGCCCCACTGGCCGGGTCGGGTGAGCTCGCCGTACCGCACATCGATCCCGTCGCGCCCGATCGAGGCCACGCACGCCAGCAGCGACAGAGTCGGGTACCCGTGCGGACGGTTGTCGCGGATGATCGCCTCGTCGTCGGTGCTCTCGAGCGACGCGGATGCCTCGAGCACGGCGAGCCACGGCATCCACCATTCCTCGCCCGGGGCGGGGCGAGTCGCACGGAACTCGTCGAGCCAGCGGGCGATCCGGGACGTCCGGAGGTCGTCGACGTCGTCGTGCGCGATCATGTGCGTGCCCGGTGCGAGGTCCACGGTGCGCAGCGCTGCGCCGTCCCACGTGCGCACGCGCGATCGGGCGGCGTCGACCTCGACGAGGTTGAAGCCATGCGTGCGCGGGTCATGCGCGGGCGGTCGGCCGGCGACCGCGTCGAGCACGATGCCGCCCCGGGAGACGAGCTCCGTTTCGGGGCGCGTGGATACGTCCGCACGGTTCAGCAGCACCGCCAGCCGCGACGTTCCGGGGTCGGCGGCCAGCCACGCGCCGCCCGCGCGCACATCCCGCACCCCCACGACGCCCTCGTGCGCCTCCGGCCACCACCGGCCGAGGGGGTTCCACGGCCGACCGGGATCCTCGTCTCGGATCGCGAGCAGGCGCGTGGGCTCGTCGGCGGTCTCGGGCACGCGGATGACGACGGTGCACATCGCGGACGCTCCTGGCTTCGGGCGATCCCGGCCGTGCCAAGATCGGAGGGTGTTCATCGTCGTCGGAGTCACCGGAGGCATCGCCGCCTACAAGACCGTGCACCTGGTGCGCCTCCTCGTGAAGGAGGGCCATGAGGTGCACGTCGTGCCGACGGACGACGCCGTGCGCTTCGTCGGACTGCCGACGTGGGAGGCCATCAGCCGGCATCCCGTCACCACCTCCGTCCACGACGACGTCGCCCGCGTGCGTCACGTCGCGCTCGGTCAGCAGGCCGACCTCGTGATCGTGGCGCCCGCGACGGCGAACACCCTGGCGAAGATGGCCGCGGGACTCGCCGACGACCTCCTGGGAACGACCCTACTCGCCACCACGGCACCGGTCGTGGCGGCCCCCGCGATGCACACCGAGATGTGGCGGCACCCGGCCACGCAGGCCAACATCGCGACGCTGCGCGACCGCGGCGTGGTCATGGTCGGCCCGGCCGACGGCGAGCTCACCGGCGGAGACTCCGGGCCGGGCCGGATGTCCGAGCCCGAGGCCATCGTCGCCGCCGCGTTGCAGGCGGTGGATGCTGCGCCCGCCGTCACCGACGCCGCGAGCTCACCGGGCGACCTCGCGGGTCTGCGGGTGGTGGTGAGCGCTGGCGGCACCAGGGAGCCGATCGACCCGGTGCGCTACCTCGGCAACCGCTCCAGCGGCCGCCAGGGCGTCGCGGTGGCGCTCGCCGCCGCCGACCGGGGCGCCGAGGTGACGCTCGTCGCCGCGCACGTCGATGACGGCGTGCTCGGCGAGCCGGCCACCCATCGGCGGGTGACGATCGTGCGGGCGGGCACCGCCGCCGACCTCGCCTCCGCCGTGACCCGTGCGGCATCGGCCGCCGACGTGGTGGTGATGGCCGCCGCGGTGGCCGACTACCGCGTGGCCGAGGTCTCGGCGCACAAGCTCAGCAAGGACCGCTCTGCCGAACCGGGGCTGACCCTCGAACTGGTCGAGACCGACGACATCCTCGCGGGGTTGGTGCGCGCGCGCCGGGACGGGCAGACGGTCGTCGGCTTCGCCGCCGAGACCCCCACCGCCGCCGAGACCGCCGCCGAGCGCGGCCGGCGCAAGGCGATCCGCAAGGGCGCCGACCTGCTCGCCGTCAACGAGGTCGGCTGGGAGAAGGGGTTCGAAACAGACGAGAACGCGCTGCTGCTGCTCGATCGGGAGGGGCGCACCGTCGGGGAGGCGCACGGGACCAAGCGCGAGACGGCCGAGGCGCTGTGGGACGCCGTGCGCGGCATCCACTCGTCCTGATCAGCGTCGCACGGCTGTCCGCGTCGCGTTGCGGATGCCGGCGAACGACACCAGCGCTCCTGCGACCATGAGCACGGCCGTCGCGATCGCGGTGCGATGGAAGCCGTCGAGATCGAGGGCGCCCCCGGCGATGGCCGACACCATCGCGATGGTGATGAGGCCCGCCACCCGCGCGACCGCGTTGTTCACCGCCGACGCGATGCCCGACCGCTCCGGCTCGATTGCGCCCAGGATCGCCGAGGTGAGGGGCGCGACGGTGAGGCACAGTCCGGTGCCGAAGACGAGGATGCTCGGCAGCACCTGGGTCCAGTACGAGAAATCGTCGCCGACCGTGAGCAGCAGGATTGCGCCGACGGCCATGATGGCGGGGCCGATCGTCATGAACAGCCGCGGACCCACGCGCCCCGCCAGCCCGCCGACCCGGGCGCTGAACAGCGCGAGGATCACCGTGGAGGGGAGCGCCGCGAGCCCCGCGAGGGTGGCGGGGAGCCCCGCACCCTGCTGCAGATAGACCGCGAGGGCGAAGCCGTTGAGCGAGAGAGCGCCGTACACGAAGGCGGTCGCGAGGTTCCCCGCCCAGAAGTTGCGGATGCGGAACAGCGACAGCGGCATCATCGGCTGCGGCGCGAACCGCTGGCGCACGAGGAAGCCGGCGAACGCCCCCACGCCGAGCACGAGCGAGCCCCAGATCAGGGGGGAGCCCCACCCGAGCGCCGGCTGCTCGATGAGGGCGAACACGCCCGCGCCGAGCCCGACCGTGCACAGCACCGCCCCGACCCAGTCGACGTGCGCGTCGGGCCGGCGGTGCTCGGTCAGGCCGAGGCGTGCGAGCAGCACGAGGGTCACCGCGATCGGCGCGACGTTGATGAGGAACGCGAGCCGCCACGACAGAAGGTCGACGAAGATCCCGCCGAGCACGGGGCCGACCAGCATCGCCGCTGTGGTGGCGCCCGTCCAGATGCCGATCGCGCGCGCCTGAGCGGCGTCGCGGAAGTTCGAGGTGATGAGCGCGAGCGACGAAGGCACGAGCAGAGCGCCCGCGACGCCCTGCAGCGCGCGCGCCGCGATCAGGAACTCGGCCGTGGGCGCGGCGGCGATCGCCACCGAGGTGATGCCGAACCCGATCAGGCCGATCCGCATCACGCGCACGCGCCCGAACAGGTCGCTGAGCGACCCGGCGACGAGGATCAGCGCGCCGAGGGTGATGAGATACGCGTCGACCACCCACTGCTGGGTGGACAGGCCGCCGCCGAGTTCGCGGTCGATCGCGGGGAGCGCGACGTGCACCACGGTGCCGTCGAGGAAGGCGACGACGCTCGCGAGGATCGCCACGATGAGCACCGGGCGCTGCGCGCCGATCCGTGTCGCCATGATCGACACGATAGACCTGCCGGGGAAAAAAAGATCACAGAACGGTAACGGTCGGGCTAGAGTGTTCGCACCGCGTCGATGACGACGTGGCGAAGACCCGGAGGACATGCCCGAATGCCCGACGAAGCCCTGCCCGACCGCGCCCGCGATCGCCTCCACGCGCTCCTCGTGGTGTGCGTGCTGGCGGTGCTGAGCCTCGTGATCGCGTTCCTGGGGGCGTCGCCCGCCAGAGTGAGCACCACCGAGGCGCTCGGCGAGGCGCGCACACCCGGTGATGCCGCGTTCATCGCCAGCCACCGCGGCGCCGGCATGGCGGCGCCCGAGAACACCCTGCCCGCGATCGCCGCCGCGCTGGCGGCCGGATTCGACCACGTCGAGGTGGACTTCGCCCTCACCGCCGACGGCCATCCCGTGCTCATGCATGACGCGACGGTCGACCGCACCACCGACGGGACCGGGCCGATCGCTGCGCTCACGCTCGCCGAGGTGCGCGCCCTCGACGCCGGGTCGTGGTTCGCCGAGGAGTTCGCCGGCGTGCGAGTGCCGACGGCCGAGGAGTTCCTCGACGTGCTCGACGCCGCCCGCGGGCGCGCGATCGTGGAGCTGAAGGGGGAGTGGGATGCCGCAGCAGTGGCATCCGTCATCGCCGCCGTCGAATCCCGCGGCCTCGAGCGCCGCGTGTCGGTCGCGAGCTTCGACGCGCGCTCCCTCGCACTGGTCGGCGCGGTCTCGGAGGTCGTCCCGCGTCTGCTGATCCTCAAGCACCTCCCCGACGACGTCGTGCGCGCGGCCGAACAGGCGGGCGTGCGCGGCGTGATCGCGGCCCGCAAGGCCGTGATGGCGCGCCCCGAGGTCGTCGACCGGCTGCACGATGCAGGCATGCGCGTGGTCGTCTACACCCTCAACGAGGACACGCAGTGGGATGCCGTGACCGCGCTCGGGGTCGACGGCATCGTCACCGACGACCCTCGGCTGCTGTCGGCGTGGCAGCGCACCGCGCTCGTGCAGGCGCGTCCCTGACGGCGGGCGTCGATCGGGCGGGGCGGCGCGCGGGCGGGGGTCGGTCGGGCGGGGCGTCGCGCGGCGGGCGATCGGCGCGAAGTCGATCGGGTGGAGCGGCGCGCAACGGGCGATCGGCGCGTCGGCGCTCGCGGCGCGCGCGGCGGCCCGTAGCGTCGATCGCGTCGGGGGCGGGCGCCCGCGGGAAGGGGGCGGGATGCCGTACACGCGCGCCCGGGGCAGGATCGCCGTCGCCGTGCTGACGACCGGGCTGCTCGTCGCCATGGCCGGGTGCGCGCCCGAGACGCCCTCGGCCGGCCCGACCTCGCGCCCCGCGGCGAGTTCCGCCTCGCCGCGCCCGTCCACCCCGGCGGCCACGTCGCCGGCACCGGCCGCGCCGACCGCGACGGCCCCGGCCGCGACCTCGTCGCCTCCGGTGCCGACCGGGTTCGCGGTGCCCGACTCGTGCGATCGCCTCATCTCCGCGTCGATGAGATCGACGGTGGAAGCCCAGGTCGGGCCTCTGAACGATCCGGGCGTGACGATGCTCTCGACGCAGAACGCGACCGCACTGGAGCTGCTCGGCAGCGGCATCCCGACCCTGCGCTGCACGTGGGGGCGCCCCGGCGAGGTGGGGGTCTCGACGACCGTCTCGGCACTCGACTCCGCCCAGGTCGACGCGGTGACGGGGGCGCTGGCAGAGGCCGGGTTCGGCTGCGAACCGGTCGCCGGCGGCGCACTGTGCCGGATCGAACAGCGCGGTGTCACCCTCGACGACCAGCCGTACCTCCTCGGCGAGGACCACTTCCTCCGCGACGGCGGCTGGATCGCCACCGCGTGGCTCAACGCGCACCCCGAGGGCTACACCGACGACATCATCGCGAGTCTGTGGGGCTGAAACGCGCTGATCGCGCTAGAATTGCCCGCGGAGTACCCGCCACGGCGGTCGCGGCTCGCTGAAGCGAGTGCCAGCGGCTCAGGGGGAGCACTCCGACCCCGCGTTCGCGACGGCTACCGAGCCGCCCGCGGGAACCCGCAGCACGCAATGCCCGCCTCCGGCGACGCCGGAGCATTCCGGCACATACGCTCAGGAGGAGCATGCCGACCACGGCACCCGCCGCCCAGAACGGCAGAACACAGCGCCGACGCCGCACATCGTCCGCACGACGCGACGACGAGGCGCCCATCATCCCGATCCTCGCCCGCAAGGTGCGCGAGGTCGAGGCCAAGGCCCAGCGCGGCAAGCTCGGCCCGACCAACCGCGTCAAGTTCCAGGTGATCGCCTTCCTGGTGCGCGAGGAGCGCGCCCGCGTGAAAGCCGACGGCGAGATCGCGGAGTCGGCCCGTGCGGAGCTGCTCAAGCGCCTCGACGGCGTGGCGACCATCCTCGCCAAGACCGCGGCCCGCGACACCTCGCTCATCCAGCTGCTCGAGGTCGACCAGGCCACCTCCCCGGTCGCCCGCCGCATGCGCCGCGACTGGCTGCTCGAGTCGGGCGCCGAGCTGGCCCCCGACGAGCTGATCATCACGGATGCCGCGCCCGCCGCCGCGCCCGTCGTGCCGGCCGCGCTCGCCGAGCGCCAGGTCGTGCCGGTCGCCATCGAGTCGCGGCAGCTCGCGAACCCGTTCCTCGCGCCCGACCTGACGATGCGCGTCGCCAAGCAGACACCCCGCCGCCGTCTCGACGGGTGGGAGCTCATGGGGCCCCTCTACAAGTCGTTCGAGATGGGGGCGGGCGGCGGAGCCGCCACCATGGAGCTGCCCCCGACGCCCGAGTTCGATCGCCTGTCGCCGCGTGGCCTCGATGTCATGCCGCACCAGTCGCGGTTCCTCGAAGCGGTGCGCGAGGGCCACCGCAGCTTCCTGCTGGCCGACGAGCCCGGACTCGGCAAGACCGCGCAGTCGGTGCTCGCGGCCTCGGTCGCCGGTGCCTATCCGCTCCTGGCCGTCGTGCCGAACGTCGTGAAGATGAACTGGGCGCGCGAGGTCGAGCGGTGGACGCCGCAGCGGCGGGCCACCGTGATCCACGGCGACGGCGAGAACATCGACGCGTTCGCCGACGTGTTCATCGTCAACTACGAGATCCTCGACCGGCACCTGTCCTGGCTCAGCTCGATCGGGCTTCAAGGCATGGTCGTCGACGAGGCGCACTTCATCAAGAACCTCACCTCGCAGCGCTCGCAGAACGTGCTGGCGCTGGCCGGTCGCATCCGCGAGCAGGTGCGCGACCCGCTCATGCTCGCCCTCACGGGAACGCCGCTGATCAACGACGTCGAGGACTTCGACGCGATCTGGCGATTCCTCGGCTGGACCAACGGCGAGAAGCCCGGCCCCGAACTCATGGAGAAGCTCGACGCGACCGGTCTCACGCCGGCCGACAAGGCGTTCTACCCGGAGGCCCGCGGCGCGGTCATCTCGATGGGCATCGTCCGCCGCAAGAAGAAGGACGTGGCCAAGGACCTCCCCGACAAGCTCATCGCCGATCTCCCGGTGGAGCTCGACGACGAGTTCGGGCGCTCGATCCGCCAGGCCGAGCGTGAACTCGGCGAGCGGCTCGCGGCGAAGTACCGTCGCATCATCGAGGCCCGCGGCGACCGCGGTCTGGCCCCGGGGGAGATCGACGACGACATCGTGCGTCTGGTCGCCCACAACGAGCTCGAGGAGTCCAAGGCCGCCGGCACGGGCTCGGAGAACGTCTTCACGATGGTGCGTCGCATCGGTCAGGCCAAGGCCCTCCTCGCGGCCGACTACGCCCTGCAGCTGCAGCGCTCGGTCGACAAGGTGGTCTTCTTCGCGAAGCACGTCGACGTCATGGATGCCGCGGAGGCGCACTTCGCGAACGCGGGCCTGCGGAGCGTCTCGATCCGCGGCGATCAGAGCACCCCCGCGCGCCAGGAGGCGATCGACGCCTTCAACAACGACCCCGAGGTCGGTATCGCGGTCTGTTCGCTGACCGCCGCCGGTGTCGGCGTGAACATGCAGGCCGCGTCGAACGTCGTTCTCGCGGAGCTGTCGTGGACCGCCGCCGAGCAGACCCAGGCGATCGACCGCGTTCACCGGATCGGCCAGGACGAGCCCGTCACGGCGTGGCGGATCATCGCCGCGCACACGATCGACACGAAGATCGCGGAGCTCATCGACTCCAAGCAGGGGCTCGCCCAGCGCGCGCTCGACGGCGACGCTGTCGACCCGCAGTCCAGCGACTCCGTGCAGCTGTCGGCGCTCATGCACCTGCTGCGTCAGGCGCTCGGCGCCGACTGACGCGGCCCGCTGTCTGAGATCGGATGCCGTCCCCCGCCGTGTGGCAGGGGGGCGGCATCCGGCGCTAGTGTCGGGGATGGCACTGTCGCCGATATCTCCACCCGACAGCGAGGACTCAGCTATGAAGATCGGCATCCTGACCAGCGGCGGCGACTGCCCCGGACTGAACGCCGTCATCCGCGGTGTCGTGCTGAAGGGCACGACGACGTACGATCTCGAGTTCGTCGGCATTCGCGACGGCTGGCGCGGAGTCGTCGACGGCGACTTCTTCCCGCTCACGCGGCACGAGGTCAAGGGTCTGTCGAAGGTCGGCGGGACGATCCTCGGCACCAGCCGGACGAACCCGTACGAGGGCCCCCGCGGCGGTGCGGAGAACATCGCCAAGACGATGTACGGACACCGCATCGACGGCATCATCGCGATCGGCGGCGAGGGGACGCTCGCCGCGGCGAACCGCCTGGCCAACGACGGCATCAACGTGCTGGGCGTTCCGAAGACGATCGACAACGACCTGCGGGCCACCGACTACTCGTTCGGCTTCGACACCGCCGTCAACATCGCCACCGATGCGATGGACCGCCTGCGCACCACCGGCGATTCGCACCAGCGCTGCATGGTCGCCGAGGTCATGGGCCGTCACGTCGGCTGGATCGCCCTGCACGCAGGCATGGCCGCCGGCGCCCACGCCATCTGCATCCCCGAGGTGCCGCAGTCGATCGACGAGATCACCGACCTGGTGACCAAGGCCCACGACCGCGGTCGCGCGCCGCTGGTCGTCGTCTCGGAGGGCTTCACGCTCACCGGCATGGACGAGGCCTACAGCGACAAGGGCCTCGACGCCTTCAACCGCCCCCGCCTCGGCGGCATCAGCGAGGTGCTGGCCCCCGAGATCGAGCGCATCACCGGCATCGAGACCCGCGCCACCGTTCTCGGCCACATCCAGCGCGGCGGATCGCCGTCGGCCTTCGACCGCGTGCTCGCCACGCGCCTGGGCCTGCACGCGGCCGACGCCGTCGTCGACGGCGCATGGGGCCAGATGGTCTCCCTCAAGGGCACCGACATCGTGCGCGTCCCCTTCGCCGAGGCGCTCGGCGAGCTCAACACCGTGCCCCGCTACCGCTACGACGAGGCCTCCGCCCTCTTCGGCTGACGCCCTTCGGCCTGCCCGGGGGCTGCTTCGGGCTGCCTGGGGTCTGCGCCGGGCTGGCCGGCAGCGGGCTCGGCCTGCCCGCAGCCACCACTTGCCCAGAACAGGTGTTCTGCCGAGAACAGGTTGTTCGCGGCATCCATCGGCCTGTTCTCGGCGGATCACCTGATCTCGGCGAGCGCGTCGGCGCGGGATGGCCGCCACCGGCACCCGGCACCCACTGCCTGAGAACAGGTGATCTGGCGCAGACAGGACGGTGGATGCCGCACACGGCCTGTTCTCGGCGGATCGCCTGATCTCGGCGACGGGCTGACGGTGCGCGTTCTGCGCGATCGCCGTGAGGATCGTCTCGAGCACGTAGTCCCACCGGAACATGACCTGCTGGTAGTCGAACCGCAGAACGACGTATCCGCGCGCGATGAGGCGCGCGTCCGCCTCGAGGTCGCGGCGTCGATCCGCCGCAGACCTGTGATGGGCGAACCCGTCGAGCTGCACGACCAGCGATCGGCCGATCAGCGCATCGACGGGATGGCCGTCGATCCACACCTGCTGCCGCACGAGGACACCGGCGCGCCGCATGCCGGCGACGAAGCGGGTCTCGATCCCCGAGTCGGACAGCGAGGACGCGAGCTCGGCGAGCTCTGCCGGCGCCGCCCGGCGCCATGCCACGCGCTTGAGCACACCGAGGTCGGCGAGCTGCGTGCGCACGGCCGACTCCCACACCGCGAGCGCGTCGTGCTGGGGGAGGCAGCAGGCGACGTGGAAGAGCACGTTGATGACCGGATCGATGGTGTCGTTGCGGCCGACCGGCGCCGGACCGATCGCCCAATGAAGCTGCAGGCCATCGGCCTCGAGGCGCGATGACGTGCCCGGCACGGCGACGTGCGTGTCCTCGTGGTCGGGAACCCAGAGATCGTGCAGCGCGGCCGCGCTCACGCACGTCACCCGCCCACCCACCGACGCCGCGCTCTCTCGCCGCGGATCGCACGCCGCTGTCACGAGCCAGGATCTCCGCACCCGCCGCAGCTGCCCGCCTTCGACCAGCGCGGCGATGTCGTACCGGGAGAACCCCGCCGCTCGCACGGCGGACGTGTGCGCGATCCCGTGCCGCTCCTCGATCCATGCCAGGAGGCGACGTCGTCGGAGGTCCTGCTTGACGAGCATCTCGGTGGCGCGTGGGAGCGAAGTGTGAGCGGGCATGACCACGAGCATGTCCCGCGCCGAAGCGCTCGCCCGCCTGGAACCGACGAATGTGGATGGCTTCGACGACCCCGTGGACTGGGGAGGAAGCCCTGCGCCCCACCCGCTCGCACTCTTGCCGAGATCAGGTGATCTGCCGAGAACAGGCGAGTGGATGCCGTTCCCGGCCTTTCTACGTCGGATCACCGGTTTTCGGCAAATGGCTGGGCGCCGGGCGGAGCCGTGGTCGGCGGTGTGGGGAAGCTGCACCCGCTCGCACTCTTGCCGAGATCAGGTGATCTGCCGAGAACAGGCGAGTGGATGCCGTTCCCGGCCTGTCTACGTCGGATCACCGGTTTTCGGCAAATGGCTGGGCGCCGGGCGGAGCCGTGGTCGGCGGTGTGGGGAAGCTGCACCCGCTCGCACTCTTGCCGAGATCAGGTGATCTGCCGAGAACAGGCGAGTGGATGCCGTTCCCGGCCTGTCTACGTCGGATCACCGGTTCTCGGCAAATGGCTGGGCCGCGCGCCCGCGCGCGCCGCCCCCGCCCGCGCGCCGCCCCCGCGCCCCGCGCCCGCGCGCCGCCCCGCGCGCCGCCCCGCGCGCCGCCCCGCGCCGCGTCAGGCGTCGGCGACGCCGAGCACGTCGAGCAGCCAGGCGAGCTCGAACGCGCGCTCGCGCCACGCGTTGTAGCGGCCCGAGACGCCGCCGTGGCCGGCGACCATCTCGCACTTGAGCATCGCGTCGGCGCCCACCTCGCGCAGACGCGCGACCCACTTCGCCGGCTCGACGTAGAGCACGCGCGTGTCGTTGAGAGAGGTGACCGCGAGGATGCGCGGGTACTCCACGTCGTGCCGGACGTTCTCGTACGGCGAGTACGACTTCATGTAGGCGTACACGTCGGCGTTGTGCAGGGGGTCGCCCCACTCGTCCCACTCGATCACGGTCAGCGGCAGCGACGGGTCGAGGATCGTCGTGAGGGCGTCGACGAACGGCACGTCGGCGAGCACGCCGGCGAACAGCTCGGGGGCGAGGTTGGCGACGGCGCCCATCAGCAGCCCGCCGGCCGATCCGCCCTCGGCGACCATCTGAGACGCGGTCGTGTACCCGTGGTCGATGAGGTGCAGCGCGCAGTCGACGAAGTCGGTGAACGTGTTGCGCTTGTTCAGCAGCTTGCCGTCCTCGTACCACTGACGGCCCATCTCGCCGCCGCCGCGCACGTGGGCGACGGCGAAGATCACGCCGCGATCGAGCTCCGACAGGCGCGGCACCGAGAACCCGGGCTCGATCGAGTGCTCGTACGACCCGTACCCGTACAGGTGCAGCGGCCGGGGCGCTGCGCCGGCGTCTCCGAACGCGCGCTTCCACACGAGGGAGATCGGGATCTGCGTGCCGTCCTGCGCGGTCGCCCACACCCGCGCCTGGGCGTAGTCCGCCGGGTCGTACCCGCCGAGCACCGGCTGCTGCTTGCGAAGGTGCAGCTGTCGGCTGACGATGTCGTAGTCGTAGACGGTGCCGGGTGTGACGAACGAACCGTACCCGAGGCGCAGCACCGGCGGTGCCCATTCCGGGTTGCCGCCGCCGCCGACCGCGTAGAGAGGCTCGTCGAAGGCGATCTCCTCGACGGCGCCGGTGGCGTAGTCGAGTAGCCCGATGCGCGCGAGTCCCGCTCGTCGGTAGGCGACGACGCCCCAATCGCGGAAGGTCGAAAGCCCGAGCAGTCGCTGACCGGGCTCGTGCGCGATCACCGTCTCGCGCGCACCCTGGGGGTCGGATGCCGTGACCCGCACCATCTCGAAGTCCAGGGCGCCCTGGTTGTGCACGATGTAGAGCACGTCCTCGCCGTCGACCACCGCGTGCTCGGAGTCGTATTCGACGCCCTCGGTGCGGGGCCAGACGACCCGCGGCTCGGACCGCAGGTCGTCGGCATCGACCAGCCACTCCTCGGAGGTGATGGACGAACCCAGGCCGATGACCAGGTACCGGTCGCTGCGGGTGAACCCCGCGCCGACCCAGTACTTCTCGTCGGGCTCGTGGAACAGCGTGACGTCGTCGGCCACCGGGGTGCCCAGCTCGTGCAGCCACACGGTGTCGGGGCGCCACGCGTCGTCGACGGTCGTGTACACGATGAACCGGCCGTCGGGGGAGAACGATGCGCCCGCGAAGGTGTCCGGGATCTCATCGGCAAGCTGCTCCCCGGTGACGAGGTCGCGCACGCGCACCGTGTAGCGCTCGTCGCCGGCGACGTCGACGCCGTAGAGCATGCGCGTGCCGTCGTTGGACACCTCGAAGCTGCCCAGGGAGAAGAATTCGTGTCCCTCGGCCTCGACGTTGCCATCGAGCAGCACCTGCTCGCCCTCGACCGCCACGTCGGGGGACAGCTCCGGGGGCGTCCAATCGTCGGTGGATGCCAGGGGTGCGCGGCACTGGATGCCGTACTGCTTGCCCTCGACCGTTCGGCCGTAGTACCACCACTGCCCGCGGCGGGTCGGCACCGAGAGGTCGGTCTCGAGGGTGCGTCCCTTGATCTCGTCGAAGATGCGCGTGCGGAGGTGGTCGAGATGCGCCGTGCGGGAGGCCGTGTACGCGTTCTCGGCCTCGAGGTGGGCGACGACGGCCGCGTCCTCCTTGGCACGGAACCACTCGTAGCGGTCCTCGACATCGTCGCCGTGGTGGCTGCGCACGATCGGGCGTGCGTCGGCCGTGGGGGCGAGGGGGGCGGCGGGCAGGGACGATGCGTGGTCGCTCACCGTTCCCACGGTAGTGGGCGCCGCTGACAGCCGGCCGCATGGTGCGGCATCCATCCACAGCACCCACCGAGTTGACCGCCTCCGGTGAGGATGCGAGGATTCTTTCTGGCCGGTTGCCGGTTCCTGAACCCTGGGTGAACTGTTCGTTCGTCACGCCGATTCCGTCGGCATCACATCTCCATCTCGACACGAAAGCGAACGGTGGAAACCGCAGCCCTGATCATCGTGCTGGTCATCGCACTGGCGCTGTTCTTCGACTTCACGAACGGCTTCCATGACACCGCGAACGCGATGGCGACGCCCATCGCGACGGGGGCCCTCAAGCCGCGGACGGCGGTGCTGCTGGCGGCCGTGCTGAACCTCGTGGGCGCGTTCTTGTCGACGGAGGTCGCGAAGACCATCTCGGGCGGAATGATCCGCGAAGACGAGATCTCCGCGGCCATCTTCCCCGCGATCATCTTCGCGGGGCTCATCGGCGCGATCACGTGGAACATGCTCACGTGGCTGCTGGGCCTGCCCTCCTCCTCGTCGCACGCGCTGTTCGGCGGCCTGATCGGCGCGACCCTGGTCGGCGTCGGCGCGGCCGGCATCGACTTCGGCGTCGTGATGAGCAAGGTCGTGCTGCCGGCGTTGATCGCGCCGCTGACGGCGGGGATCATCGCGTTCCTGGCGACGAAGATCGCCTACGCCGTGACGCGCCGCCACGACGGCAAGCCCGACGGACGCGACGGCTTCCGGTACGGCCAGATCTTCACCTCCTCGCTCGTCGCGCTGGCCCACGGCACCAACGACGCGCAGAAGACGATGGGCGTCATCACCCTCGCGCTCATCACGGTCGGGTGGCAGACCTCTTCGGAGCCGCAGACGTGGGTGATCTTCGCGTGTGCGATCACGATCGCCCTCGGCACCTACATGGGCGGCTGGCGCATCATCCGCACGCTCGGCAAGGGCCTCACCGACGTCAAGCCCGCGCAGGGCTTCTCGGCGGAGTCGTCCACCGCTGCCACCATCCTCGCCTCCAGCGCCCTCGGCTTCGCTCTTTCGACGACCCAGGTCGCGTCGGGCTCGGTCATCGGCTCGGGCCTGGGCCGACGGGGCTCGCAGGTGCGCTGGCGCACGGTCGGACGCATCATGGTCGGCTGGGTGCTCACGCTCCCCGCCGCCGGCTCCGTCGGCGCACTGGCCGCGCTGATCGTGGTGTGGCTCGGCTTCTGGGGCATCATGATCGATGCCGCTCTGGCGGTGGTGATCGTGCTCGGCCTGTTCCTGCGCTCGCGCCGCGACTCGGTCAACGCGGGCAACGCGATGAGCGAGGTCGCCGATTCCGGTGCTGCCGTCGACGTGCCGGCCTCACCGCCGCCGACTCGTCGGGCACGGGTGCTGGCCGCCGAGAAGAAGGCCGCCAAGCGGCAGGACCGCGCCGACGACGCCACGACCGACGGGGAGGCGGACCGATGATCGCGATCGACTGGTTCGCCTTCGTGCAGGTGTTCGCCGCCGCGCTGCTGAGCGCCGGCACGATCGTGCTCTTCTACGCCCTCGGGCTGCGGCTGATGGTGCTCTCCGGCCGCGCTCCCGTGGTCACGCCGGCGGAGTTCACCGACGCGATCACGGTGATCTCCGAGAAGGAGGCGCGCCGGGCGGCGAAGGCGGCGGCGAAGGCGGCCAAGAAGAACCCGCTCACCGACGGGCAGAAGCGCGTCGCGCTGATCGGCGCCTACGCCTGCTTCGCGGTCTGTGCGGCGGCCGTGCTCGGCGGCCTGCTGCTGATCGTCTTCAACCACTGATGCTCGTCTTCGCCCACTGATGCTCGTCCTCCCGGCTGAGCCGGGCGGAGCCGCCCGGCGCGAGCACGACGCGCCCGCACCGACCGGGGAGCGACCGCACCCCCGACCGTAGACTCGGGCCATGGATGCCGCGCACGTGCCGTTCGGACAGTACCCGCCCGCACGACGGACGATCCTCCACCTGAGCGACACGCATCTGCTCGCCGGAAACCCGCCCCTCGGCGGGCGCTTCGACACCGCCGCGAACCTGGCGCGCACCCTCGAGGCCGTCGAGGGAATGGACCTCCGCCCCGACGCGATCATCTTCACGGGCGACCTCACCGACCTCGGCGAGCCGGAGGCCTATCGCGCCCTCCGCGCCGCCGTCGATCCGGTGGCCTCCCGCCTCGGCGCCCCCGTGGTCTGGGTCGCCGGAAACCACGACGAGCGCCCCGCGATGCGCGAGGCGCTGCTCGGCGCCGAGCCCACGCAGCAGCCGGTCACCGCGGTGCACGACCTCGGCGGCCTGCGCCTGATCGCCCTCGACACCACGGTGCCCGGCTGGCATCACGGCGACCTCGATGACGACCAGCTCGCGTGGCTGCGCGGCATCCTCGCCGAGCCCGCGCCGCTGGGGACGCTCCTGGCCCTCCACCACCCGCCGCTGCCCAGCCACATTCCGCTGTTCGACATCCTGGAGCTGCGCGACCAGCGCCGCCTCGCCGACACGATCGCGGGCACCGACGTGCGCGGCATCCTCGCCGGCCACCTCCACTATTCGACCAGCGGCACCTTCGCCGGCATCCCGGTGAGCGTGGCGGCGGCCACCTGCTACACGATGAACCTCGCGCGCCCCGCGGTAGCCGTCAACGGCATGGATGCCGGTCAGTCCTTCCATCTCGTGCACGTGTACGACGACACCATCACGCACGCGGTGGTGCCCGTGGTGGATGCCGCCACCGGCGACTTCTTCTCGGCCGAGTGGGTCGCGCGCATGGCGGCGATGTCTCCGCGGGAGCGGCTGGAGGAGTTCTCGCGGAAGCGGTGAGCAACCCGCCCATCTGTACAGCGGGGCGAGGGAACCGTACACGGCGTACAGGCCCCCTCTCCGTGCCCGCGGGTAGGCTCGAAGCATCCACCACACCGCCGTGATCTACCCACGAGGACTCTCCACCATGGCCCTGGACGCAATGACGCGAACCCGCACCGAGACCGATTCGCTGGGATCGCTCGAGATCCCGAACGACGCCTACTGGGGCATCCACACCGCCCGGGCGCTCGAGAACTTCCCCATCTCCCGCCGGCCGATCTCCGTCTACAAGGACCTGGTCACCGCACTCGCGATGGTCAAGCAGGCCTCGGCGCGCGCGAACCGCGAGATCGGCGCGCTCGACCCGGTGCGGGCCGACCTCATCGACCGCGCCGCCCAGCGTGTGATCGACGGCGAGTTCCACGACCAGTTCGTGGTCGGTGTGATCCAGGGCGGTGCCGGCACGTCGACCAACATGAACGCGAACGAGGTCATCACCAACATCGCGCTCGAGATGGCGGGCCGTGAGAAGGGCGACTACGCCTACCTGTCGCCGATCGACCACACCAACCGCAGCCAGTCGACCAACGACGTCTACCCGACGGCGATCAAGGTGGGCCTGGGGCTGGACCTGCTGACCCTCCTGGAGGAGCTGGACCTGCTGCGCCAGTCGTTCCTGGCCAAGGCCGTGGAGTTCCACGACGTGCTCAAGGTGGGCCGCACGCAGCTGCAGGATGCCGTGCCGATGACCCTCGGCCAGGAGTTCCACGGGTTCGCCACCACCCTCGGGTACGACCACCAGCGCCTCGGCGAGAACGCCTATCTGCTGTACGAGATCAACATGGGCGCGACCGCCATCGGCACCGGCATCACGACCCACCCCGACTACGCGACCGCGGTGCTCCGCCACCTGCGGGAGATCACCGGGCTCGACCTGGCTCTGGCGGGCGACATGGTCGAGGCCACCAGCGACACGGGCTCGTTCATGTCGTTCTCCGCCTCCCTCAAGCGCAACGCCATCAAGCTCTCGAAGATCTGCAACGACCTGCGCCTGCTCTCGTCCGGCCCGCAGGCCGGTTTCGGCGAGATCAACCTGCCTGCGCGCCAGGCGGGATCGAGCATCATGCCCGGCAAGGTCAACCCCGTCATCCCCGAGATGGTGAACCAGGTCGCCTTCGCCGTCGCCGGTGCCGACCTCACCGTCACGATGGCCGTCGAGGGCGGGCAGCTGCAGCTCAACGCCTTCGAGCCCGTGATCGCGCACTCCATCTTCCAGTCGATCACGTGGATGCGACGGGCGATGCACGCCCTCCGGGTGAACTGCATCGACGGCATCACCGCCAACCGGGAGCGTCTGGGCGCCATGGTCGGCTCATCGGTCGGCGTCGTCACCGCCCTCACGCCGTTCATCGGCTACGCGGCGTCGGCGGCCCTCGCCAAGACCGCGCTCCTGACCGGCCGCAACGTCGGCGACCTCGTCGTGGAGGCGGGGCTGATGTCACGCGAAGAGGTGACCAAGCAGCTCTCGCCGGCGCGGCTGTCGGGGCTGGAGGCGATCACCGCGGCCATCCCGATCGTGCAGCCGGCGGAGAACGTGGTCGAGCAGCCCCACGGCGCCTGAGCGGCGGCCCTCGGCACCCCGGCACCGCGAGGTGACACGGGGCGTCCGGTGCCGCTAGGTTCGATCCGAACCCGAACCAGGAAGGCGCCATGACCGACGCTCAGAACCCGCAGGACCCGCAGACCCCGCCCGCCGCCGGCGCGGCGCCGACGCCGCCGCCGTACACCCCGGCACCGCCGCCGGCCTACGAGGCGGCGCCGCCGGCTCCTGCGGGTGCCCCGGCGTCCGCCACGGTGCCCGGAAAGACGCTCGGCATCGTCGCGTTCGTGCTGTCGTTCTTCTTCCAGCTGCTCGGCCTGATCCTCGGCATCGTCGCGCTCGTGCAGAGCCGCAAGGCCGGCCAGAAGAACGGCCTGGCGCTCGCGGCGATCATCATCAGCTCCGTGCTCATGGTGGTCGGCATCATCATCGGCGTCATCGTCTTCTCGGTCGTCATCGCCGGATTCGGCGTCGCCTGCGCTGAGCTCGGCCCCGGCATCCACATCCTCGAAGGCGGCGGCCAGATCGACTGCGGCTGAGTCCCGCTCCGCGAACAAGAGCGACGGCGCGCCCCCGGAGGGGGCGCGCCGTCGTCGTCTTCGAGGTGATCAGTCCAGGATGCGGCAGTGCGTCGTGAGCTCGCCGATGCCGTCGATGCCGACCGTCACCGTCGACCGGTCGCGCAGGAACACCTGCGGCTCGCGCGAGTAGCCGGCACCGCCGGGGCTCCCGGTGGAGATGAGCGTGCCCGGAAGCAGCGTGACCGACTTCGACAGGTGGGAGATGAGGCTCGCCACCGTGCGCACCATCTGGCCGGTCGACGCGTCCTGCAGGGTGTGCCCGTCGAGCACGGTCCAGATGTGCAGATCCTGCGGATCGGGGATCTCATCGGCGGTCACCACGAACGGGCCGGTCGGGGTGAACCCGTCGAACGACTTGCACCGCGACCACTGCGCCTCCGAGAACTGGATGTCGCGCGCGGTGATGTCGTTGACGACCGTGTACCCCCACACGTAGTCGAGGGCCTCTTCGGGGGTGACGTCCTTGGCGGGCCGGCCGATGATCACGCCGAGCTCCGCCTCGTAGTCCACCGACTCGCTGAGCGCCCGCGGCCACGTGGTCGTGGCCTCGTGGCCCGCGAGCGAGTTCGGCCACAGCACGAAGACGGTCGGGGCGGCGTCGGTCTTGAGTCCGAGCTCGCTGGAGTGCGCGGCGTAGTTGAGCCCCACCGCCAGGATCACCGGGGGAGTGAGGAGCGCGGAGGCGTACGAGACGGAGTCGAGGGGATGCCGCACCGCGGCCCCCGCCGCGGCCGTCTCGACCCGCGCGCGCAGTTCGGCGCCACCGGCGATGAGCTCCTCGACGGTGCGCGGCGCCGCGTCGAACAGCTCCGGAACGATCACGGCCTCCTGCCCGAGCACGACGGCCAGCGTCGGCTCGGTGGTTTCGGGCAGGACGATATGGGCGACACGCATCCTTCAAAACTACCTCGGCAGGCGGGATGCCGGAGGTGTGGGCCCCTGCAACTCCTGCACCCATAGGCTGTGCGCATGAGCCAACCCGACTCTGGCCCGTCCCGTCCGTCGCTGACCCCGCCGCCCGCCGAGTTCGCGTCGCCGTTCGCGCAGCCGCAGGTCGCCCGGCCCGCCCCGATCCCGGCTGCCCCCGCCACCGCCGGCACCGTGCCGGTGCGTCCGCGGGCAGGTCGCACGGCGCCGATCTGGCTGCTGGGCGTGCTCGTGCTGGTGCTCGTCGGACTCGTCGGCTACTTCCTCGATGCGCTGGGGCCCGCGGCATCCATCGTCGGAATGATCGTCGCGATCGTGCCGCTGGTCGGCGTCGTCTGGGCGGTGCGCATCGTCGACCGCTGGGAGCCCGAGCCCTGGAGCCTGGTGATCTTCGCCCTCGCGTGGGGCGGCATCGCGGCTGTGGCGATCGCTCTCGGCGTCGACCTGCTCCTGTCGCTGGTCTTCGGTGCCGACACTACTCCCGCGGCCGAGGCGGTCACCGCGATCGTGCAGGCGCCGATCGTCGAGGAGGTCGGCAAGGGCCTGGGCGTGCTGCTCATCCTCGCCACCGCGCGGCGCACCTTCGACGGTCCCGTCGACGGCGTGGTCTACGGCGCCCTCATCGGCGCCGGATTCGCTTTCACCGAGAACATCCAGTACTTCGCGATCGCCCTCATCGAAGGGGGCGCCGCCGACCTCACCACCACGTTCTTCGTGCGCGGCATCCTCTCGCCCTTCGCCCACGTGATGTTCACGAGCGTCACCGGCTTCGCCGTCGGCCTCGCCGCGCGTCGCGGGGCGAGCGCCGGCGGCGCGATCGTGCCGTGGATGCTGGGTGTCACCGGCGCCATCGTGCTCCACGCGCTGTGGAACGGCTCGGCGGTGCTGGGCGACTTCTTCGCCCTGTATGTCACGCTGCAGGTGCCGCTGTTCGTGCTGTTCATCATCGGCGTGATCGCGCTGCGGCGCGAGGAGGCGCGGCTCACGCGCAGCCGGCTCGGCGAGTACGCGGATGCCGGCTGGTTCACGCCCCAGGAGGCCGAGATGCTCGCCACGCCCGCCGGCCGGCGCGCCGCGATGGCGTGGGCGGGCACGCTGCGCGGTGACCGCCGCCCGCTCATGACGGAGTTCATCGCCGACGCGACCGCGCTCGCCGCGGCCCGCCAGCGCGCCCTCACGGGCCGCGATCCGCAGGCCGCGGACGACGAACGGGTGCTGCTGACCCGCACGGCCGCCGCGCGTGCGGCGCTCTTCGCGCCGTAGCCGCGGCCGGGCGGCTGCCGGACGGGTTCCGGGCCGGGTTCCGCAGATCGACGGCCCGGGAAAGGACTCAGCGCCCGGTGCCGCGGCGATGCCTGCGTGTCTCCCGGGCGCTGAGTTGGTCTCTTGTCTTGTACTCAGCATGCCGACGCCCCGAGGGGGTGTCAACCCCTGGCCGAGGCTCCTGCGGCGGCTTCCGCGGAATCCCGCGCACAGCGAACAGACCTGCGCGCGCACGCCCGTCGTGCTTGGATGGAACCCATGACCAGCGACCGCACAAAGCCCGAGATCGACGCCCCCGAGGGCCCGGCCCCCGCAGACCTCGTCATCCGCGACATCATCGTGGGCGACGGCGCCGAGGCCAAGGCCGGCGACACCGTGACCGTCCACTATGCCGGCGTCGAGTACGAGTCCGGCGAGGAGTTCGACTCGTCGTGGAACCGCGGCGAGAGCATCCAGTTCCCCCTTCGCGGCCTCATCCAGGGCTGGCAGGACGGCATCCCGGGTATGAAGGTCGGCGGCCGGCGCGAGCTCGTGATCCCGCCGCACCTCGCCTACGGCCCCGCCGGCGGTCACTTCCTCGGCGGAAAGACCCTCATCTTCGTCATCGACCTCATCGCCGTCGGCTGAGCCGACACCGCTTCTGGGGGGTGGATGCCGCGCGTGCGGCATCCACCCCTCTGTCGTTCCCGGCCGCCGGTCACCGGACGTCCGCGAAGAATTTTCCATTCATGGGAATAGACTGCCGGGCGTGCGTCGTTGGCCCCTGTCAACGCCATCGCGGCGCCCCCAGCATCCAACACGGAGGAACCATTACCGACACCACCACGATCGACGTCCCGGGCTACAAGGCGGGCACCTGGGTTCTCGACCCTTCGCACAGCGAGGTCACCTTCAGCGTGCGCCACATGATGATCTCGAAGGTGCGCGGCACCTTCGGTGTGAAGAGCGCGACGATCACCGCGCCGGAGAACCCGCTCGAGGCGAAGGTCGAGGCGAGCGTCGACGTGACCTCGGTCGACACCAACGACGAGGGTCGTGACAACCACCTGCGGTCGGCCGACTTCTTCGACACCGAGGCCCACCCCACGATGACCTTCGCGTCCACCGGTGCGCGCTACGAGGGCGGCGACTTCCTCGTCGACGGCGACCTCACCATCCGCGGCACCACCCGGCCCGTCACCTTCGAGGTCGAGTTCGGCGGCTTCGGCACTGACCCGTGGGGCAACTACAAGGCCGGCGCCACCGCGAAGACGGTCGTCAACCGCGAGGAGTTCGGCCTCACCTGGAACGCCGCGCTCGAGACCGGCGGCGTGCTCGTGGGCAAGGACGTGACCATCACGCTCGACCTGCAGGGTTCGTTCCAGGCCTGACGCAGAACACGAGAGTGGATGCCGCGCCCGGCGCGGCATCCACTCTCGTCGTCTCAGCCCGCGGCGTCGAGGGGCGCGCGGCGCCGCAGCCGCAGGCGGTTCTGCGCCAGCAGGATGCCGATGAACACCACCAGCGCACCCACCGGCTCGTTCCAGCTGAGCCGCTCGCCGAGCACGAACACCCCGAGCACGATGCCGACCAGCGGCGTGATGTAGGTGACCGTCGATGCCCGGGTCGGGCCCCACGCACGCACGGTGTTCTGGTTCCACACGTAGGCGACCCCCGTGCCGAGGCAGCCGAGCAGCAGCACGCTCCCGATGATCCAGGGGTCCAGGCGCACCGGCTGCAGCGCGATCGCCGGTGCCAGCAGGGTCATGATGACGGCGGCGATGCCGATGTTCAGGAACGAGAACGTCAGCGCGCTCATCCCGGTGTCGGATGTGAAGCGGCGCATGTAGGCGAGGCTGAAGCCGTAGCAGGCTGTCGCGCCGAGGATCGCGAGCTGGGCGACGATGCTCTGCGAGAGATCGAGCCCCTGCCAGGGCGCGATGATGACCATCACCCCGAGGATGCCCAGAGCGATGCCGGCGATCTGTCCCGCCCGCAGGCGCTCGACGCGCAGCACGACCCCGGCCATCACCGCCGTCATGATGGGCGTGGTGGCGTTGTAGATGCTCGCGAGCCCCGAGGTGACGTGCTGCTGCGCCCACGAGAACAGCAGGAACGGCACGACGCAGAATGTGATCGCGAGCACCGTCATGTGCCCCCACACCCGCAGCGAGCGGGGGAGCGACTCGCGGCGCACCAGCCCGAACAGACCGAGCGCGAGCGCCCCGAGCGCCAGTCTCGACCACGCCACCTGTGCGGGGCCGATGCCGGTGAGCGCGACCTTCATGAAGAGGAAGCTCGACCCCCACACGATGCCGGCGAGCGAGAACTGCAGCGCGATCGACGCGTTCGACACGGCGCGCGGCGCGACGACGGGAGCGGAGAGGGTGGCCATGTCGGCGACTGTAGTCCGGGCCGGCGACCTCGGAGCCGGTCGGGCAGTGCCACGTCCGTTATCCGCCGATGGATGCCGCTTCCGCTACGGTCCGCAGGGGATTCGACCCCGGGCCCACGCGCTGGTAGACTCTTCAGGTTGCCGTTAGATCGGCCGCGGAGAAAGAGAGCCCGCGCATCAGGCGTCGGGCGCCGCGCAGCAAAGAGGAAGGGGATCACCTATGGCACTGGAAGCAGACGTCAAGAAGGCGATCATCGAAGAGTACGCGACGCACCCCGGTGACACCGGATCCCCCGAGGTGCAGGTCGCGATGCTGACGCAGCGCATCAAGGACCTCACCGAGCACCTCAAGGAGCACAAGCACGACCACCACTCGCGTCGTGGTCTGTTCCTGCTCGTCGGTCAGCGCCGTCGCCTGCTGGGTTACCTGCAGGACATCGACATCAACCGTTACCGCTCGCTCATCGAGCGTCTCGGTCTTCGTCGATAAGCAGCGCACCAGCGTTCAATCGCGCGAAACATTCTTGAGAAGGCCTCCCCACGGTGTGGGGAGGCCTTCGTCGTTCTCCGGCGCGGAGAGGCTCGATCAGGCGGATGCCGCCGCGCGGTCAGCCACGAGGTCTGCGTGCCAGATCGCCGCGACATCGGGGTGGGCGCGCAGCCGTGACTTGAGCGCGTTCTCGCCGTAGAGTGCGTGGATCGGATTCGCGGGGTCGCGCGTGACTCCGCGGGCATCGGCGGCGAGCGCGGCCGGCAGGTCGATGAGCGGCAGCCGAGCATCCAGAGCCGGATTGAAGAAGAACGGCACCGAGATGCGGTCCTCGGGGAACCGAGGAGAGACCACGCGATGGTCGGTCGCGATCAGATATCCCTGCGTGGCGTACTCGAGCATCTCGCCGATGTTGACCACGAATGCCCCCGGCACCGGGGGAGCGTCGACCCATTCGCCCTCCCGCTGCACCTGGAGCCCGCCCTTGTCCGGCTCGACCCAGAGCAGCGTGAGCACACCCGAATCCTTGTGCGCACCCACGCCCTGAGCCGGGGTCGGGTCGTCGGTGCCCGGGTAGCGCACGATCTTCAGCAGCGTCGAGGGCTCGCCGAAGTGCCGGTCGAAGTACTCCTCCTCGGCGCCGAGCGCCAGCGCCCAGGCGCGCAGCAGCCGGCGGGCCACGCCGATCAGGTGGTCCTGCCACTCCTCGACGACCTCGCGCAGCCCGGGCTGCGCGGCCGGCCACAGGTTCGGGCCGATGAGTCGCGCGAAATCGGGTGCGTCCGCGGCGGCGACCGCCTCGCGCTCCGAGCCGATGTCGATCTGCTCCCGCCAATCGATGCGCCCCTGGGTGCGCTCGCCGCCGATGCGGGTGTAGCCGCGGAAGTGCGGGCTCTTGACGTTCTCGATCGCCAGCTTCTCGTCTTCGGGCAGCGCGAAGAACGCGCGCGCGGCGCGATGCATCCGCGCCTCCAGTTCCGGGGAGATGCCGGTGCCGGTGAGGTAGAAGAAGCCGACATCGTGCGTCGCCGCGCGCAGCTGGGCGCGGAACTCCGCGGCCGCGTCGGGACCGCGGTCCAGCAGCGACAGGTCGAGGATCGGCAGCGTGAGCTCGGTCATGACCCGAGGCTAGGGGGATGCCCGGTCCTGCCGCCCGCGTGTTGCAGACGGTTACCGCGGGGTGCGCACAAGACCCTGTGCGCGGAATCCTCAGGGGCGGCGGATGCCGGCTCGCCGCGACCCCGTCGGGTCGTCGCGGCGCCCCTCGCGCGCGGCCAGCGTCGGGTCGGCGAAGAGCCAGGCCGGGCGTGGCTCGATGAGGGGCCGGAAGACGGTGCGCACGGGCTTGGTGGCCAGGCCCAGGGCGATGAGCACCGAGGCGACGATGACGATCGGCAGCCACAGCCAGGTCGGATCGAGGCCGCGCAGCACGCCCGACTCGCGGAACGGGTAGAGCACGAAGGAGTGCAGCAGATAGACGTACATCGTGTACTGGCCGTAGGTCGTCCACCAGTGCGCGCCGCGGGGTACGAGGGCGAAGAAGGCGATGCTGAGCAGGAGCGCGACCGCGATGAGGGCGAGCCGCACCCCGCCGGCCCACCATTGGGTCCCGCCGATGGCGGAGTAGTTCTCGTCGTAGAACAGCCACTCGCGCAGGTTCATGGCGCGCCAGCTGTCGATGAAGAACCACGCTGACCAGCCGGCCGCCGCGAACACGCCGATCGCCGTGCCCGTCACCCACCACGGGCGCCGTCGGAGCAGGTCTAGCCGGTCGACGATGTCGTGCTCGCGCAGCCACCAGCCGAGCGTGAAGAAGGGGAGCAGGCCCAGGGTGCGCGACAAGGAGAAGGTCGAATCGATGTTGGGCAGGTAGCCGGCGCCGATCGAGATGACGAGGGTCCACAGCAGCGGCCAGCGCAGCAGCGCCAGGTAGGGCAGCACCAGTCGGAAGATCCCGAGCGCCAGCAGGAACCACAGCGTCCACGACGGCTGGGTGAGATTCGGGTCGGCCTGGCCCTCGACGAGCCACTTGGTCAGCGCCCAGAGGCCCTCGAAGATCACGTACGGCACGAGGATGTCGGTGATCACCCGCGCCATCTGCCGAGGGCCGGGGGACTCTGACTTGGAGAAGTACCCGGAGATGATGGCGAAGGCGGGCATGTGGAAGGCGTACACGAGCAGGTAGAGCCCGAGCGCGATGTCGGAGTCGTAGGTGAGGCGCTGCACGGCATGACCGAGCACGACCAGCACGATGCAGGCGAAGCGGGCGTTGTCCCAGTAGGGCGTGCGCCGCTTCGGCCGTACGGTCCGGTGCGTCCCGGTCGCGCGCGTCGTGGGTGGAGGAGTGGATGCCGCTGCGGCGGCGTCGCGGGTCTGATCGGTCATGCGAGCCTCGACCCTATCCTGCTCCCGATCGTGCGCACGGTGGGCTTGACGGCGAGGCGGGAATACATTGGCGGTGCACGCGTTTCACAGGTACATTCACTTGAATAGATACGCCGAGCGGAGACACCGCGGAGCGTGCGAGAAGCGGAGACGTTCGTGAACGAGACCACCTGGCCGGGAATGCAGTTCGGCATCTTCACGGTGAGCGATATCACCGAAGACCCGACGACCGGCACCACGCCGAGTGAGGCGGAGAAGATCCGCAACACCCTCACCGTCGCCAAGCACGCCGAGGAGGTGGGCCTCGACGTCTTCGCCCTGGGCGAGCACCACAACCCGCCGTTCTGGTCGTCGTCTCCGACCACGACGCTCGCCTACATCGCCGCGCAGACCGAGCGGCTCGTGCTCTCCACCGCGACCACGCTCATCACGACGAACGACCCGGTGAAGATCGCCGAGGACTACGCGATGCTGCAGCATGTCTCCGGCGGGCGCGCCGACCTCATGCTCGGCCGCGGCAACACCGGTCCGGTCTACCCCTGGTTCGGCAAGGACATCCGCCAGGGCCTGCCGCTCGCGATCGAGAACTACAACCTGCTCCACCGGCTGTGGCGCGAAGACGTGGTGGATTGGGAAGGGCAGTTCCGCAGCCCGCTGCAGGGCTTCACCTCCACGCCGCGTCCGCTCGACGGCGTCGCCCCGTTCGTGTGGCACGGTTCGATCCGCACGCCCGAGATCGCCGAGCAGGCCGCGTACTACGGCGACGGCTTCTTCGCGAACAACATCTTCTGGCCCAAGGAGCACTACCAGCGCCTGATCACGCTGTACCGGCAGCGGTACGCCCACTACGGCCACGGCACCCCCGAGCAGGCGATCGTGGGCCTCGGCGGACAGGTGTTCATGGCGAAGAACTCGCAGGACGCCGTCAGCACGTTCCGCCCGTACTTCGACAACGCCCCCGTCTACGGACACGGTCCCTCGCTCGAGGACTTCAGCGAGATGACCCCGCTCACGGTCGGCTCGCCGCAGCAGGTGATCGACCGGTATGCGTCGATGCGCGAGACGTACGGCGACTACCAGCGTCAGCTCTTCCTGATCGACCACGCCGGCCTGCCGCTGAAGACCGTGCTCGAGCAGCTCGACATCCTCGGCGGCGAGGTCGTGCCGGTGCTCCGCCGGGAGCTCCAGAAGAACCGCCCCGCGCAGGTTCCGGACGCGCCGACGCACGCCGGCCTGGTGAAGGCGAAGTACGGCGATGAGGCTCCGCGCCAGGCAGTGCCGGGCGCCAATCGCGGCGACAACCTCGTCGGGGACAGCCCGTACGCCGACACCCCCGCGCCTGCGGGCTCGGCGTTCGGACTCGGCCGGAAGGGGGCCTGAGATGACCACCGCCTCCGCCCGTCGCATCGCGGTCGTCTCGGCCGGACTCTCCAACCCCTCCTCGACGCGGATGCTCGCCGACCGACTCGCCGGCGCGACGGCCGCGAAGCTCGCCGAGCGCGACATCGAGGTGGAGATCGACACGTTCGAGCTGCGCGACTACGCGCACGACATCACGAACAACCTGCTCACCGGCTTCGCGCCGCCCGCGCTGGAGTCGATGGTCAACGCCGTCGTCTCGGCCGACGCCGTGATCGCCGTCACGCCGATCTTCTCGACGAGCTACTCGGGTCTGTTCAAGTCGTTCATCGACGTGCTCGACCCGGACGCGCTCACCGGCAAGCCGGTGCTCATCGGAGCGAACGCGGGCACCGCCCGTCACTCGCTGGCGATCGACTACGCGATCCGTCCGCTGTTCACGTACCTGCACGCCGAACCGGTGTCGACCGGGGTCTTCGCCGCGTCGAGCGACTGGGGGCCTCCGCCGACAGCGTCGCGCCCCTGGGAGAGCGCATCGAGCGCGGTGCCCGCGAGCTCGCCGAGGCGATCGAGCGCCGTCAGCCGGCGGCCAGCGCCGACCCGTTCGACCCCGCGAACTACCTCGGCGAGGGCCGGTCGTTCGGTCACCTCCTGGGCGGGCTCGCGGGCGAGTAGGCCCTCAGCCGAGCACGATCTCCTCCGGTGCGTGGAGGGGACGCCACGCGTCTCCTCCACGCACCGCCGTGGGTGCGAGCACGTCGGCCGCGGCGAGCGGTTCGACATCGAGGCCGGCGAGCGCGGCGATCTCGTCGATCGGCGCCTGGAAGGTGCGATACGCGCCGAGATCGGCCGCGCGCGGCATCCCGAGCACCCGGTCGAGCAGCGATGACTGATCGAGCACGAAGCCGGCGGCGCGCAGCGCCGGGCCCGCCGCCGCCTCCCCGGCCCAGGCGGCGATCTTCACGAACCGACGGGGCACGCGGATGCCGCGGTACTCGGGATCGTCGTCGGCGAGCACCGGCGCGGTGAACACCGACACACGCTGGTCGGTGGCGTCGGCGTACTCGAGCACGTGGTCCTCGAGCCCGAGCCAGAGATCCTTCGACTGGTTGAAGACGTTCACCTGCGGTGCGGCGTTCGGGTAGACGAAGGTCGCCTCGGTCGCCGCCCGCGCTTCGGCGGCGCCGCCCCACCCGGGATCGCGCCGTCGTACGAGATGCCCGCGGTCGAGGTCGTTGCGCGCGTAGAGGGCCGGACCGGCCTGCTCGTCGGCCGCCACGCGGGGGTCGAGATCCCAGTCCCCGGAGCGCGGCACGTCGCGCAGGAGCGCGCCGTCGATGTTCACGCCGGTCATGACGGCCAGGCGTCGCGCGGGATCCAGCAGCACCGTGAAGCGCGGGTAGGTGAGCGTGCGCGTGGCGCGCGCGTCGGTCGGCGTCGGCAGCGGCACGCGTGCGGTGAGGAAGCCGGGATCGTACCCGGGGGCGGCGAGGTGGGGGAGCACCTCTCCATCCTGGCGTGGCGCGCCGACACCCGCCTCGCTCTGCGGGGGATGCCGTGCCCGCGGTCCCGCGGTTCCGACCGGTCGGCGGTGAACGGCATCCGAACGACGGACCAGCGGTGACCGGCCGCGGTGCATCCGGTGAACTCTCGTCGACCGCACCCCATTGCGGCCGCCCGGCCGCGCAGAGCCCGTCACCCTGGAATCGTGAGAGTCGCGGTCCTCGCCGAATCCTTCCTCCCGCACATGAACGGGGTGACCGGCTCCGTGCTGCATGTGCTGCGCCACCTGGAGCGCGCGGGGCACGAGACCCTGGTGATCGCCCCCCGCGCCGCCGGCGACGAGCCGGATCTGCCGCCAGACCTCCGCGGGGCGCGCACCGAGCTGCTGCGCTCGGTCCCGCTCCCGGGCTACCCCGAGGTGCGGGTCGTGTTCGCCCGTGCCTCGCGGCTGACCGGCATCCTCCGGGAGTTCGACCCCGACGTGATCCATCTCGCGTCGCCGTTCGTGCTCGGCTGGCAGGGGCTCGCCGCCGCCGATGCGCTGCGCGTGCCGACGGTGGCGATCTACCAGACCGACGTCGTCGCCTACGCCCACCGGTACGGGATGCCGCATGCCACAGCCCTGGTGTCCTCGCACATCTCGCGCCTGCACCGCCGGGCCACCGTGACCCTCGCCCCCTCGTCGGCATCGATCCGCCAGCTCGAGCAGCTCGGGGTCGACCGCCTCCGGCTGTGGGGGAGAGGAGTGGATGCCGAGCGCTTCGCCCCGCACCGGCGCAGCGCAGCGTGGCGGGCGGGCATCGCGCCGGGGGAGTCGATCATCGGCTACGTCGGGCGGCTCGCCCCCGAGAAACAGGTCGACGATCTGCGGGCGCTCGCCGACATCCCGGATACGCGCCTGGTGATCGTCGGAGACGGACCCTCCCGCGCCGGTCTCGAGCGTGCGCTGCCCGGCGCCGTGTTCACCGGTCGCCTCGACGGTGCGGCGCTCGCCGAGGCGATGGCCGGCTTCGACGTGTTCGTGCATCCCGGCGAGAGCGAGACCTTCGGCCAGACCATCCAGGAGGCCCTCGCCAGCGGGGTGCCGGTCGTGGCGACGGGCGTGGGCGGACCGGTCGACCTCGTGCGGTCGAGCATCGACGGCTGGCTCTACCGACCGGGCGACCTCGCCGACATGCGGGCGCGCGTGGCCGACCTGACCGGCGACGGCGCGAAGCGGCGCGCGTTCGCGGCGGCGGCGCGCGAGGGGATCGGCGGACGCACCTGGGAGGCCATGGTCTGCGCGCTCGTCGGGCACTACGAGCACGCCGTGCAGCTGCGCACCATCGACGACAACCTGCTCGTGCGCGGCGCGTCCCGACCCGAGACCGCCCCTGCCCGCCCCGCGCGCGCCGTGCGACGCTACGTCGCGCTCGGAGACTCGCTCACCGAAGGGCTGTGCGACGACTCCCGCATGGCGCCCGGACAGTTCCGGGGGTGGGCCGATCGGCTGGCGCACCTGCTGGCGCACGCGCAGCGCGACCGCTTCCGCTACGCGAACCTCGCGGTCCGCAGCCGCCGCATCGCCGATGTCGTCGACGTGCAGGTGCCGGCCGCCCTGGCGCTTCGCCCCGACCTCGTCTCGGTGCTCGTCGGCGCGAACGACCTCGTCGGCGGCCGGGTCGACCCGGTGGCGCTCGCCGGGCGGCTGGTGCCGGCGATCGCGCGGCTGCGCGCCGCCGGGTGCGACGTGCTGCTGGTGACGCCGTTCCTGCCCCGCCGGCGGCTCGCCCTCGTCTTCGCCCGCCGCTTCAGCGCCTACAACGCCGAGCTGCGCCGTGTCGCGGCGGCGACCGGCGCGCGCCTTCTCGACCTCGAGGCCCACCCGGAGGTCAGCGACCCCGCGCTGTGGGCCGCCGATCGGGTCCACCTGCGTTCGCGTGGCCACCGCCTGGTCGCCTACCGGGCGGCCGAGGCGCTCGGCGTCCCCGATGCCGAGACGCTGGGCGGCCTGGATGCCTCGTTCCATGCCGACGACGAACCTGTCCCGGAAGGGACCTGGCTGCGGCGCGACGCGCTGCCGTGGGTGTGGCGGCGGCTGCGCGGGCGCACGGCGGGCGACGGCCGTGCGGCCAAGTACGCCGGCTACGTCGTGGTCGGCGGGCGAGGCGACGTCTTGGAGCCGGCGCCGTAGCAGCGACGCGGGCGCGTCGCGATGGGTTCAGAGGGCGGCGGCGGTCGACCGCTGGCGCACGAGCTGCGCGAAGGCGGCGAAGGGTGCGAGCGCGAGGTGCGCGGGCGTCGCGGCGGCCTCGGGATGCCACTGCACGGCGATCACGCCGCGCGCGGCATCCTCCACGGCCTCCACGAGGCCGTCCGGAGCGGTGGCGACGGCGGTCAGCCCCGGAGCCAGCGCGCCGATGCCCTGATGGTGGCCGGAGGCCACCGAGATCGCGCCGGCCCCCGTGTGCGCCGCGAGCAGCGACCCGGCAGCGATCTCGACCGGATGCCACGACCACGCGATCTCGTCGCCGGGGGCGCACCCGCGATCGTCGTCGGTGTGCACGATCGACGTCGGGGGGAGATCCTCCACCAGCGTGCCGCCGTAGAGCACGTTGAGCACCTGCAGGCCGCGGCAGACACCGAGCACCGGGAGTCCCGCATCGAGCGCGGCGCGCGCGATCGCGAAGTCCAGCTCGTCCTGCTCGGGATTCACGTCGTACAGCGCGTCGATGACGGCCCCGCCGTAGCGGAGGGGATCGACGTCGCCGCCGCCGGGGAGGATCACGCCGTCGACCCCGGTCAGGTCGACGACGTCGACGAGGTCCACGTCGAGCCCGGCGGCGCGGGCCAGGGCCGCGACGTCGTCGAAGATGCGGTTGGCCGCGTCGATGCGGGCATCGGCGGAGCCGTCGGACAGGCGGAGGGGCATCGCGACGCGCAGGCTCATGCGCCCATTATCGGGCTACGCGCCGGGGTCGATCTCACCGGCCTCGATGGCCGCCTCGCGCTCCTCGTCGTCCTGCTCGTCGATGTCGTCCTCGACCGACTCGAGCGGGTCGAGCGTCGGCGGGGGCAGCTCGAGCTCCACGTCGTCGTCGACCGGCACGGCGCGCTCGTCGTCGGGGATGCGTTCGCGGAAGTCGCTCATCGCTCCTCCTGTCGCCGGATGCCCGGAACGTGTGCGCAGGTGTCAGCCGCTCTTGCGGCGGAACTCCCGGCGGGTCATCGCACCGTGGGCCGAATGGACGGCCGAATCTCCGTCGAGGTGGGCCTCACCGTCGCGGTGCTGGGCGTTCTTCTTGTCGAGGGCCTCTTTGAACTTGCGCTTCATCTCGTCGGACGCCGCGCCCTCCGTCGTGTCGTCGGTGCTCATGGGCCCACCCTACGCAGGCGCCCGTCCCGGCACCAGGGCGGGTGCGCGCGAGGAACCGCTGGTAGGATCGGAAAGGTTGCCCGTGTGGCATCCGCTCAACTCCATATGAGCTCACGGAGCAGGCCGGCAGGAAGCTGGTCCCCTGTGGTGGTCTCCTCGTCGCCTCGCGCCGGGTGGATTTCTACTGGTGGCCAGCGATGGCGGCAACCCGCGGCCCCGCCGCGGCGCTGAGATCTGCCTGTTCCTGCTCCTTCGCACGCACTCGCGCGCCATACGGGCGCGCGAGTTGAAAAAAAGAAGGAGAGACCTCTTGGAAGGTCCTGAAATCACCGCCGCCGAAGCCGTCCTCGACAACGGCCGCTTCGGCACCCGTACCGTCCGGTTCGAGACCGGACGTCTCGCGCAGCAGGCGCAGGGCGCCGTCGCGGCGTACCTCGACGAGGAGACGATGCTCCTCTCGGCCACCAGCGCCGGCAAGCACCCGCGCGAAGGCTTCGACTTCTTCCCGCTGACCGTCGACGTCGAGGAGCGCTCGTACGCCGCCGGCAAGATCCCCGGTTCGTTCTTCCGTCGCGAGGGTCGCCCCTCGACCGACGCGATCCTCGTCTGCCGTCTCATCGACCGCCCGCTGCGCCCGTCGTTCGTCGACGGACTGCGCAACGAGGTGCAGATCGTCGTCACGGTGCTCTCGATCGCACCCGGCGAGTTCTACGACGCGCTCGCGATCAACGCCGCATCGCTGTCGACCCAGATCTCGGGTCTGCCGTTCTCGGGCCCGATCGCCGGCGTGCGCCTCGCGCTCATCCCCGGCCACGGCGAGAACGCCGACCAGTGGGTCGCGTTCCCGACCGTGAAGCAGCTCGAGGAGGCCGTGTTCGACCTCATCGTCGCGGGCCGCGTGCTCGACGACGGCGACGTGGCGATCATGATGGTCGAGGCCGAGGCGACCGAGCACTCGTGGAACCTCATCAAGGGCGGCGCGACCAAGCCCAGCGAAGAGATCGTCGCGCAGGGTCTCGAGGCCTCGAAGCCGTTCATCAAGCAGCTCGTCGAGGCGCAGAGCGTCGTCGCGAAGACCGCGGCGAAGGAGATCAAGGAGTTCCCGGTCTTCCTGCCGTACAGCCAGGAGACCTACGACTTCGTGGCCGGCCGCGCCTACGACAAGCTCGTCCCGATCTACCAGATCGCCGACAAGCAGGAGCGTCAGAACGCCGATGACGAGCTGAAGGACGCCGTCAAGGCCGAGCTGCTCGCGGCCGTCGAGTCCGGCGAGCTGCCGGCCGTGGCCACCGTCGAGTTCGCCGCCGCGTACAAGTCGGTCACCAAGAAGATCGTGCGCGGCCGCATCCTCGCGGAGGGTGTCCGCATGGACGGCCGCGGTCTGGCCGACATCCGTCCGCTCGACGCCGAGGTGCAGGTCATCCCGCGCGTCCACGGCTCCGCGATCTTCCAGCGCGGCGAGACCCAGATCCTGGGTGTCACCACGCTCAACATGCTCAAGATGGAGCAGCAGATCGACTCGCTGTCGCCCACGACGAGCAAGCGCTACATGCACCACTACAACTTCCCGCCCTACTCGACCGGTGAGACCGGTCGAGTGGGGTCGCCGAAGCGTCGCGAGATCGGGCACGGCTTCCTGGCCGAGCGCGCCCTCGTGCCGGTGCTGCCGGACCGCCAGGAGTTCCCGTACGCGATCCGTCAGGTCTCCGAGGCGCTGGGCTCGAACGGCTCGACGTCGATGGGCTCGGTGTGCGCCTCGACGCTCTCGCTGCTGAACGCGGGTGTGCCGCTGCGCGCCCCCGTTGCCGGCATCGCGATGGGTCTCGTCTCCGATGAGGTCGACGGTCAGACGCGCTACGCCGCCCTGACCGACATCCTCGGCGCCGAAGACGCGCTGGGCGACATGGACTTCAAGGTCGCCGGCACGAGCGAGTTCGTCACGGCGATCCAGCTCGACACCAAGCTCGACGGCATCCCGTCGTCGGTGCTGACCGCCGCGCTGCAGCAGGCCCACGACGCCCGCCTCACGATCCTCGGCGTGCTCAACGCCGCGATCGACGCTCCCGACGAGATGGCGCCCACCGCGCCCCGCGTCATCAGCGTGCAGATCCCGGTCGACAAGATCGGCGAGCTCATCGGCCCCAAGGGCAAGACGATCAACGCCATCCAGGACGAGACCGGCGCCGACATCTCCATCGAGGAGGACGGCACCGTCTACATCGGCGCCGTCGACGGTCCGTCGGCCGAGGCCGCGCGCGCCCAGGTGAACGCGATCGCCAACCCCACCAACCCGGAGGTCGGCGAGCAGTTCCTGGGCACGGTCGTCAAGATCGCGACCTTCGGCGCGTTCATCTCGCTCCTGCCCGGCAAGGACGGCCTGCTGCACGTCAGCGAGGTCCGCAAGCTCGCCGGCGGCAAGCGGGTGGAGAACGTCGAGGATGTGCTCTCGGTCGGCCAGAAGCTGCTCGTGCGCATCACCAAGATCGACGACCGCGGCAAGCTCTCCCTCGAGCCCGTGCTCGAGGAGGCGGCGGCGGCGGAGCCCGCGGCCGAGGCGCCCGTCGAGGCCTGATCCGTTCAGATCGGATGCCCGTCCTCTCCGCACGGAGGGGGCGGGCATCCGTCGTCTGCGGGCAGATTCGCCGTCGTGTCCACCGAAAGGGGGACATGATCTCGCATTTTCGCCGTGTCGTGACCCAAGCGTTATGAAATATTTCTCACGCGGATGCCGCAATGGCCGTCGTTGTCGGATGCCTGCCCTACCCTCGAAGTACGTACCGGGGGGTGCGGGAAATTCGCGGACGCGATGATTCACAGAATCACGCGGGGGGTGAGACATGGCTGCATTCGGCGTTGAGTCGACGCACACGGTGCCGAGTCCGCTCGCCGCTGCGCCCGAGGCCGGTGCGCCGCATCCGTCGGCGCCCATCCCGGTGCAGGGTCCGCCGCTCGGCGAGAGCGTCCGCGTCCCACTCGGCGAGGGCGGCCCCACCGTCTTCCCGCTGATCCTCGGCGGCGCCGAATTCGGGTGGAACGTCGACCTCGAGAGCAGTCACGACATCCTCGACCGGTACGTGGAGCTCGGCGGCAACGCCCTCCACACCGCCGACAGCTTCGCCGGCGGGCGCAGCGAGCACATCATCGGCCAGTGGCTGCACTCGCGCGGGCTGCGCGACGACGTCGTCGTCGGTGTGCGCGTGGGCGGGCATCCCGACAATCCCGGGCTCGGCCCGGTGAACCTCGTGCGGGCGGTCGAGGCGTCGCTCACCCGGCTCGGCACCGATCGCATCGACGTGCTGTACCTCGACGCCACCGCCGATGAGACCACGGCTCTCGAAGACACCCTCGCGACCGCGGAATGGCTGGTCGATTCGGGCAAGGCGCGCCAGATCGGGGCGATCGGCTACGCGGCCGCGCAGCTGGTCGAGGCGCGCATCTTCGCGTCCGCGGGGTTCCCACGGATCACGGTGCTCGACGTGCCGTTCAACGTGCTGCGCCGACACGAGTTCGACGACGACCTGCGTCTGGTGGCGGGGGCCCAGGCGATGGCCGTCACGCCGTCCCACGCACTCGAGCACGGATTCCTCTCCGGCCGTCACCGCACGCGCGCCCGCGGAGGGCTGTCGGTGCGAGGGGCGCAGCTGGCGGCGAGCCTGAACCGCAGGGGCACGCGCACTCTGCGCGCGCTCGACGCCGTGGGCGCTCAGCTGGGCGTTCCCGATGCGGCGGTCGCCCTCGCGTGGCTGCTTGCCCAGAAGCTCGTCACGGCGCCGATCGTGAACGCGTACGCGCCCGAGCATGTCGAAGAGCTCGTGCAGGGCATCGGGGTGCACCTGAGCCGTGCTCAGCTGTCGGACATCGCGCGCGCCTCGGAGTAATCCACAGCCCGCGTCGCGCGCCCGGTCGCCACGACCCGTTGTCGTAGGGTGGAAGAGCGCCTCCGGGCGCCGAATCCCCCTCGACGAAGTGAGCTGACGTGACGCACTACATCTATCTTGTGCGGCATGGGGAGCATCAGGATGCCGAGCACGGCCTCGTCGACGGGCCGCTCTCGCCGCGGGGCCGCCGCCAGGCGTCGCTGCTGGCGGATCGCCTGTCGGGTGTGCCCTTCGACGCCGTGTGGCACTCGCCGCTCGAGCGTGCGAGCCAGACGGCCCGCGCCGTGTCCGAGCGCATGCCGTCGCTGTCTCCCGAGCCCTCCTCGCTGCTGTTCGACTGCGTCCCCACCGGCATGACCGAAGAGACCCCGGCGGCGTTCGAGCCCTTCTTCGGGTCGGTGACGGAGGCCGAGATCGAGGCGGGGCGTGCGCAGATGGCGGACGCGGTCAGCGAGTTCCTGGTGCGGCGCACCGGAGACGTCCACGAGCTGCTGATCACCCACAACTTCGTGATCGCGTGGTTCGTCCGCGAGGTGCTGCAGGCACCGGAATGGCGATGGATGACGCTCAATCAGGCCCATTGCGGGCTGACCGTCATCGCCCAGAAGCAGGGCAGGCCCTGGTCGCTGGTCTCCCACAACGACCTGGCCCACCTCCCGGTGGAGCTGCGCACCGGGCTCCCCGAGCCCTACCCCGTCTGAGTCTGCGTCTCCGGATCGGCCGGGATCGGCTCCTTGGGAAGCCGCCGCACCTTCGCCCGCCGACGGCGGCGCTCCGGGATCATCGACCGCATCTCCTCGAGCTTGCCGAAGCACAGCAGGCGGTCCTCCGCCTCGAGTACGACGCCCTTGCGGGGGTTCGGGATCACGTTCGTCCCCCGGTGCAGCGTGAGCACCGTGATGTCCCGCTCCCACAGCCCGGACTCGCCGAGCCTGGTCCCCACCAGGTCGGCGGCGCCGTGCACGACGAGCTCGGCCACGCCGTAGCCGGTGGAGACGGTGAGCCGCTGGCGCACATCGATCTCGGGGAAGGCCACCTGATTGGCGATGAAGTCGATGATCGCCCCGGCGACGTCGAGGTTCGTGGCGGTCTCGATCCCCTGCAGGCCGGGGGAGGAGTTGACCTCCATCACCAGCGGCCCGTCGTTGCCCTCGAGCATGTCGACGCCGGCGATCTTCAGGCCCATGATCTGCGCCGAGCGCACGGCCGCCTGCTCGTACTCCGGGGTGAGCTCGACGGCCTCCACGGTGCCCCCGCGGTGGACGTTCGAGCGGAACTCGTCGCCGGTGGCGCTGCGCCGCATGGCGGCCACCACGCGGTCGCCGACGACGAGGGCGCGCACGTCGCGACCGCGGCTCTCCTCGATGAACCGCTGGATCAGCACGTTCTGCTTCGTGGAGTGCAGGGTCTCGATGATCGCCTCGGCGACCTTGACGCCCGGCGCGAGGATCACGCCGATGCCCTGGGTGCCCTCCAGGAGCTTGATCACCACCGGCGCTCCGCCGACGCGCTCGATCGCCTGGCGCACGTCCGCACGGTTGCGAACGAACGCGGTGGCCGGCATCCCGATGTTGTGACGGGAGAGGATCTGGGTCGCCCGCAGCTTGTCACGGGCGTTCGTGATGCCGTTCGCGGTGTTGGGCGTGTAGACATCCATCTGCTCGAACTGCCGCACCACGGCCGTGCCGTAGTAGGTGATCGAGTTGCCGATGCGCGGCAGCACAGCGTCGTAGTCCGACAGCTGCCGCCCGCGATACTGCAGGTCGGGCTCGGCGCCGGACAGATCGATGCCGAAGCGGAGGGTGTTGAGCACGCGCACGTCGTGTCCGCGCTGCAGCGCTGCAGCGCGGAGTCGCTGGGTCGAGTACGCTCTCGGGGCGCGCGAGAGGATCGCGAGTTTCATGGGGGATCCCTGAGAAGATAGCCGGGTGACAGAACCTCTCCATTCAAACACCATCATCGGGTGGCGCGAGTGGGTGAGCCTGCCGGATGCGGATGTCGAGTGGCTCAAAGCCAAGATCGACACCGGCGCCCGCTCGTCGGCGCTGCACGCATTCGAGATCGAGCAGTTCGAGCGCGACGGAGCGGAGTGGGTTCGGTTCGGCATCCACCCGTGGCAGCGGACGGGCGCCGACGCCCGCACGGTGGAGCTGCCGGTGCACGACCGGCGTCGCATCCGCTCGTCCACCGGCCACACGCAGCAGCGGTTCGTCGTGCTCATGCGCATCGTGCTGCACGGCCGTCCGGTGACCGCCGAGGTGACGCTGACCAACCGCGACGAGATGGGCTTCCGCATGCTGGTGGGCCGTCAGGCCCTGCGACAGGGATTCCTCGTCGACACGAAGCGCTCTTTCGTCGGGGGTCGGGCTCCCAAGGAGGTGCGGCGCCGCAATCGCGGCCGCGTCGAGGTGTGAGACCCGTCCGACGGCTCAGGCCGTGACGGCGTCGCCCGGCTCGGCGGGCAGCGTCTTGCCGTACCAGCGCGTCGCGTTGGGGTTGTCGTTGTACGGCTCGATCGTCACGAAGCCGGCACTCGCGTAGAGGCCCGCCGCGGCCTCCAGCGAGTGGTGCGTGTCGAGCACGAGCTCGCGCGCGCCGAAGTCGCGCGCCCGACGCTCCAGATCGTCGAGCAGCAGGCGGCCCCACCCGCGGCCGCGTGTCGACTCGCGCAGGTAGAGGTGCTTGACCTCGTACCGCGGGCCGAGGGGGCCATCGGCGATCGCGCGGATCCCGCCGCAACCGACCGGCGACCCCTCGTCGTCGGCGACCACGACGAACACGCCCGCAGGCGGGGAGAACACCGACGGCTCCGGGAACCGGGTCGTGTAGACGACGTGCTGGTGGGCGAAGCCGATCTCGCGCGACTGGAAGTACTCGGCCAGCAGTTCGTGGGCAACGGGAGTGTCGACGGGGAAGGGGGTCAGGGTCACCACGCCACCACTGTACGGCGCGGGCCCGGGCGCTCCGGCGTCGACCGCGCAGCCACCGCGAGACACGAAGCCGGGCCCGGTCGCGCCGCCTCCTAGGATGGAACGCATGACGACGCGCGTGGCCCTGGTGGGCGGCACCGGGAAGCTCGGCGGGATCATCCGTGAGGTCATCGACGACGAGCCGGGGTTCGAGGTCGCCGCCGTGCTCACCTCCCGCTCCGAGCTGTCGGAGCTCGACGGCGCCGACCTGGTGGTGGATGCCTCGGTGCCTGCGGTCTCGATCGACATCGTCC